>CANAAV010000003.1 GCA_947346365.1 uncultured Flavonifractor sp. | reverse complement strand
CTTGTTCAGAATCTTCGTCAGCACCGCCGCAGGCCCACGAGAACGGGCGCTGTGAGTATGTTTTCCGGCCTGCTCTACTGCGCCGACTGCGGCAGTAAGTTGGGATACAGCGCCACCAACAACTACAAGCGGGAGCAGGCCTACTTTTTCTGTTCCGGCTACCGTAAAAATACCGACCTGTGTTCCGCTCACTACATTCGGGAGAGGGTTGTGGAACAGCTTGTCCTTGAGGGACTGCAAAGACTCTTATGGTATGTCCAGGTCTATGAAAAGCGGTTTGCCCAGGAGCAAATGGAGCGGTTTGGCCTGCAAGAGAAAAAGGAACTGTCTGCCAGAAGCCGGGAGTTGGACAAAGCTAAACAGCGAGTGTCAGAGATTGACCGTATCATTCAAAAGATCTACGAGGATTTGACCAAGGGACTGCTTACCGAGGAACGTTTTGCCACGCTGACGGTATCGCTGGAAAATGAGCAGAAGCAGTTGAAAGCGGCAATCCCTGAGATGGAGGCCACTCTGGACGCAACCACGGATAAGGCTGCTGACTTGCAGCGGGTCATTGAGCGGGCCAGACAGGTGACCCAGCTGACGGAGTTAACACCTGAGATCGTCCATGAATTCATTGATAAGATCGTGGTATCCAAGCCGGAGAAGATAGATGGCAAGCGGCATCAGCGGGTAGATATCTATTACAACACTATTGGCCTTTGGACAGCGCCGGAACCGGAAACGCTGGAACAGGAATATATGGCCTATTATCAGGCCATGCAGAAGCGTAGGAAAAAGACAGCGTAGCCGAAGCTACGCCGTCCAAATAGGTAACTTGTCGTTTACGGCCCCCGGTTGGGGTAACTTCCTTACGGGAGTTGCCCCAAGTGCGAGGGATTTCTTCGACTGGCAAGGGGGCTTGACGCAGGAATTCTGACGGATTTTAAGGAGAAACCCCGCTGTCCAGGCGGAAAAAGGCCCGTCGTTTGGGCGCATTGGTAGTTTTCGAACAGGGCCTATTCACCGCAGCTGTGAGAAAAACGCTTGCAGCAATGCGGCGCACTCCCGCTCCAGCAGTCCGCCGTAAATGCGGGGGCGGTGATTAAACCGCTCCTCAAACAAATTCAGCACCGACCCGCAGCAGCCCGCCTTTTCATCTTTGGCTCCATAACGCACAACCGGTATCCTAGCGTTGATGATCGCCCCAGCGCACATGGGGCAGGGCTCCAGCGTCACATAGAGGGCGCACCCTTCCAGCCGCCAGCCGCCCAGCGCCGCGCAGGCCTGCCGGATAGCGTCCAGCTCCGCATGGCCCAGGGCGGTGCGATCTGCCTCCCGGCGGTTGCGGCCCCGCCCCACTACCTGTCCCTCCCGCACAATGACGCACCCAACCGGAACCTCTCCCGCCGCCAAGGCCTGCCGGGCCAGCTCCAGCGCTTGACTCATATACGCTTCGTGGTCCACATCCTCTCCCCCTTTGCCCACAACATACCGCCCCAAAGGGCATTTTTCTTTTCCACTATAGCATATAGTATGGAACTATGCTATACTGTACTTCCCTCAGGGAAAGAGGAAAGAGAGGAGGAGCGCCATGCTTTCTGTTTTTTTAATCGCCGTCAGTCTGGCGCTGGACGCTTTCGCGGTATCAGTCTCCAGCGGGATCGCCGTGCCCGGCTTCGGCTGCCCCCAGGCGGTAAAGATGGGCTGCTGGTTCGGAGGCTTTCAATGCCTAATGCCCCTGCTGGGCTGGTCCCTGGGCAGCAGCGTCAGCCGGTACATTGAAGCCGTGGACCACTGGGTCGCCTTCGGCCTGCTGGCCCTGATCGGCGGAAAAATGGTGCTGGAGGCCTTGAAGCAGAACCAGTGCCAGGCTGAATCCCCCGCTACCGACCTATCCGCCCGCCATTTATGCGTACTGGCCGTGGCCACCAGCATCGACGCTTTGGCTGTGGGTGTATCCATGGCCTTTATGCAGCAGGTCAATATTCTGCTCAGCGCCGCGGTGATTGGCCTGGTGGCCTTTGCCTTCTCCGTGGCAGGCGGACTGCTGGGGCGGCGGCTGGGGGGGCTTTTTCAGCGGCGGGCCACGCTGGCAGGGGGACTCGTACTGATCGCCATCGGCGTTAAAATTCTGGCGGAACATCTGAACTTTTTCGGATAAAAGGCGCAATCCTCACAATTTTAACCGTTTTCCCCCAAAACAGGCTTGACGGAAATTTTGTCATAGGCTATAATAAAGAGCACTGACCCTCCCGCCGTGCTGCACGCGGCCGGGCAGGCGTTCATTCGACGACCGCAGCTGGATACCCCGGCTGTTGTGGTGGGCGGGGCAAGCCCCGCTTGAATTTTGTACAGGAGGTGTACCAACATGGTCCGTACCTATCAGCCCAAAAAGCGCCAGCGCTCCAAAGAGCACGGGTTCCGCAAGCGCATGCGTACCGCCAACGGCCGCAAGGTGCTCGCGCGCCGCCGTGCCAAGGGCCGCGCCCGTCTGACCCACTGATGCGGGGGCAAATGGAATAAGGGCTTTTCAAGGGGCGGGGGAGCTTTTCCCACCGCCCCTGCACAGCATACAGCCGCAGCAAGGGGGGCAGCACCACCGTGAAGCACACCACGCCGCTCAAACAAAACCGTGAGTTCCGCCGCCTCTACAGCAGGGGAAAAAGCGCCGTATGTCCCACCCTGGCCCTCTACTGCCGGAAAAACCGGCTGGGCCGCAGCCGCCTGGGCATCACCGTAGGCGTCAAGGTGGGCAATGCGGTGCGCCGCAACCGCACCCGCCGCCGTATCCGGGAGGCCTACCGCATCCATGAGGAGCGGTTCCTTCCGGGATACGATTTGGTGGTGGTGGCCCGCGTGCGGGCCGGACATGCCCGGTTCCAGGAGGTGGAACGGGGGCTTTTGCTGTTGGCGGATAAGCTGGAGCTGCTTGGAAAGGAGCCCGTGCAGAGATGAAACGCCTGCTGCTCTGGCTCATCCGCGCCTACCGCGCTTACCTTTCCCCCGGCAGGCCGCCCTGCTGCCGCTTCATTCCCACCTGCTCGGCCTACGCCCTGGAGGCGGTGGAGAAATACGGCGCTTTCAAGGGCGGCTGGCTGGCCCTGCGCCGCCTGCTGAAATGCCAGCCCTTCCATAAGCAAACCAGCATCGAGTACGACCCTGTCCCCTAGGCCTTGTTTGAAAAGCGGATTTCAAGGAGAAGCCCCGCCGTTCAGGTGGAAAAAGGCCCGTTATTGGGGCGTTTTCCAATTTTTAAGCAAGGCCTAAGCTCCCGCGCGAGGACGGGCAACCACAAATGAACTTGGAGGCGCGTAAATGGATTTCGCACAGATCATCCTTTCCCCCTTCGTATGGCTGCTTCGGTTTTTCTACAACATCTCCGGCAGCTACGGCATCGCGGTCATTCTGTTTGCCATTGTGGTCAAATTGATTCTCTTCCCCTTCTCCCTGAAGGGGAAACGCAGCATGATCCAGATGAACATGCTCTCCGGGAAAATGCAGAAGCTCCAAAAGCAGTACGGCAAGGACCAGGCCCGTTACCAGCAGGAGGTTCAAAAGCTTTACGAGAAGGAAAACGTCAATCCCATGGGGGGCTGCCTGTGGTCCTTCCTGCCCCTGCTGGTGCTGCTCCCCCTGTACGCCATTATCCGGCAGCCGATTAAGTACATGATGGGCGTAAACGCTCAGGACGTGCTCAACACAGTGGCTGAAACCGTCAATTGGGGCGCCACAGCCCTGGACATGGGTTGGATCCGGGAGGCTGCGGAGGGTTTTGCCAACATCGGCTATAATCAGCTTTACCTGTCTTCTCTGATTACGCCGGAGAACCTGTCCACCGTCCAGGCCGCCGTAGGGGAGGCCGGAAGCGGCCTGTTCGCCATCAATTTTGATTTTCTGGGGCTGATCGACCTGTCCCAGATTCCCCAGCTGAAGTTTTGGACCATCGCCGGCGGGTTTGGGCTGTTCCTGCTGCCCGTTATCTCGGCGGTAAGCGGCTTTTTGTTCTCCCTGCTGTCCATGAAAACCAACTCCGTCAACCAGCAGAGCGACCAGGCCAACAATTCCACCGCCAAAAGCATGCTCATCGTCTCCCCCCTCATGTCCCTGTGGATCGGCTTTTCCATGCCCGCCGCCCTGTGCGTGTATTGGATTGCTAATAACCTGCTCTCAATGATTCAAGAGCTCATCTGCCACCAGATGCTGAAAAAGGACTACGCCAAGGCCGCCGCCCTGCGTCAGGAGCAGGAGCGCCTGGAGAAGGAAGAGGAAAAGCAGCGCAAGCGCCAGGCCGCCGAGGAGCGCGCCCGCCGCCTGGAGGAGGAAAAGAACAGCCGGGGCAAGAAGAAAAAGGGGGAAAAAAAGCCCCAGGAGGACGACGGCAGGATTTCCGGCGAGGTCAAAGCCGCCAGTCGGGTCGGTATGCGCCAGTACGCCCGCGGGCGGGCCTACGACCCCTACCGGTACAGCCCTGACGGCCCCACCCCGTACCCCGGCCAGGCCCCTCTCTTCCCCAGACAGGGAGAAGAAGAGCTCCCTCTGGCACAGCCGGAGGAAATTCCGGCCGTCCAGCAGCTGACCTCCGACGCCACCCCGGAAGAGGACGGCTATGGGGAGTCGGAAGCCCCCTATGCCAGCGAGGCGGAGGAGCCCGGAGAACCGGAATCGTGATTACACGCTTTAAGAGGAGAGATCATATCCTATGCTGAAATGGATTGAAAGTACCGGCAGAACCGAAGACGCCGCCATCGAGGCCGCTCTGGCCCAGCTGGGCATGGACCGGGACGAGGTGTCGGTAGAGCTGCTGGAGCGGGCCAAGACCGGCTTTTTGGGCGTCGGCAGCCGGCCCGCCAAGGTGAAGGTCACCTACGAGGCGCCCGACGAGCCCACGCCTGCGCCAAAACCCCAGCCCGCGCCCCCCCCCCAGTCCGCCGCCCCCAAGGCACGGCCCGTCCCGAAGCGGGAGCATCCGTCCGTCCAGTCGCCTAAGCCCGCCCAGGCTGTTCCCTGCGCCCCCCCTAAGCCGCAAGCGCCTGCCGCTCCGCCCGCGCAGGAAGATGATAAGGCCAGGCAAATTACCCAGTTCCTCACCGGACTGCTGGCCCACATGGACGCCGCCGCCCAGCCGGTGGTAAAGGTGGATGAGCAGGGCAATTATCAGGTAGAGCTGGTAGGTGAAAGTCTGGGCAGTCTCATCGGTCGCCGGGGCGAGACCTTGGACGCCATCCAGCAGCTGACCAGCTACAGCGTCAACCGGGGCCAGTCCAAGCGGGTGCGCATCCATCTGGACGCCGAGGGCTACCGGGCCAAGCGGGAGGAATCTCTGGTCCGTCTGGCCCGCAAGGTGGCCGGCAAGGTGGTAAAATACCGCCGCAATGTCACGCTGGAGGCCATGAACGCCTATGAGCGCCACGTGATCCACACTGCCCTTCAAGACTACCCCGATGTGACCACCTACTCTATCGGCACCGAGCCCAACCGCCGCACAGTAGTGGCCTACAGCCGGGGAGAGCACCGGTAACCGCCGTCTGCATGCACAATTTTCCGATTTTCGAAGCGTCCCCGCCGGATTAAATCCGGCGGGGACGCTTTCTATACCGGACTGGTCCGACTTAGAAAAAAATCTCCATTTTCCTCTTGCAAATATAGAACAAACGTTGTATACTGCTATTAGAACAAAGGTTTTAGCAAACAAGTGTTCGTCATTTGCCCGGTAAAAGTCCGTTCTATC
This sequence comes from uncultured Flavonifractor sp., assembly GCA_947346365.1. Lineage (GTDB taxonomy): Bacteria > Bacillota > Clostridia > Oscillospirales > Oscillospiraceae > CANAAV01. The sequence goes on along the minus strand of CANAAV010000003.1, from coordinate 181,550 downwards.
GGACAATCTATAGGATATAATAGGGTTGACACACAGATGGGAGGGCTCTGCCATGAAAACAACTTTTCTCAGCATCGATACCAAGCATTTGACCTGCTGCGCCCAGGAGGAGCGCCGGGCCAGCGGCGCTGCGGAGGGCGGCATCCACTGTGTCATCATCCCCAAGCGCCGCGCAGCAGCTCCTGCCGCTCCGGGAAAAATTCTGGATTTTGACCAGTGCCGCCGCAGCCTGGAACAAAAGCAGGCGCACTCTCCGGAGGAAATTCTTACCTCCCCTCCTTTCCGGCGGCGCCGCCGCCGGAAAGCGCTCTGCCTGGCGGCGGACCTGTGCGCTTCCGCGGCGGTGGCAGCGGCGGCAGTCCTGGTCCTCCTCCGGTTTTGGACACTGTGATCCCCGCGTCCCTCCGCCTAGAAATACCCCGCCCGCTTAAGAGCGGGCGGGGTATTTCTGCCGGCAGGAAAGCACGGCAAGAAAAAGGATGGAAATATTGCCCGGCCTGTGGTAATATAGTATGTATGTCCATCTACTTATTGAGGAGGGAAACGCTTTGACTTACCTGATGGCGATTTTTATGGGAATTATCCAGGGCGTAGCGGAGTTTCTGCCCATCTCCAGCTCCGGACATCTGGCCCTGTTTCAAACCTTTTTCGGCATGGAAAATGTGGAAGAAAAGTACATGCTCTTCACCGTCCTGCTCCACTTCGGCACGCTGCTCTCGGTCTGTGTGGTCTACTGGCGGGACGTGCTGGAGATGATCCGGGAGTTTTTCCTGGGTCTGGCCGCTCTGGCCGGACGGAAGGAGCGCCAAGACCAGCCTCCGGTGGCCCGGCGGTTGGTAATGCTCATCATTGTGGCCACCCTGCCCCTATTCGTCATGGTATTTTTGAAGGATTTTATCAATCAGCTCTTTTCCAACAGCCTCATGGTCTCCTGCGCCCTGATCGCCACCGGCTTTATCCTCTTTTTCTCCGACCGGCTCGCCCACGGACACAAAAACGCCCGCAACGCCACTATGGCCGACGCGCTGGTCATTGGCTGCGGGCAGGCCCTGGCAGTGATCCCCGGGCTCTCCCGCTCCGGGACCACAATCTCTGTGGGTATGCTGCGGGGGCTGGACCGCTCTTTCGCCGTGCGCTTCTCCTTCCTTATGTCTCTACCCGCGATCCTGGGCGCCAACATTCTGGAGGTGAAGGACGCGGTGGAATCCGGTTTTCCTATGGAAGAGCTGCCCATGTACCTGGTAGGCGTAGCGGTAGCCGCAGTGACCGGCTATTTCGCCATCCGGCTGGTGAAAACCCTCTCTGACCAGGGAAAATTCGGGAAGTTTTCCTACTACTGCTGGGCCGTCGGACTGGGCTCCCTGCTGGCGGGCATTTTTAAAATGGCGGTGCTGAGCTGACCGCTTTCCCACTCCACGAAAGGATTGATTCTCCATGCCTACGGCACAAAAAAAACCCACGGCCGGCAAGCGCTCCTCCCCCTCCGGCGGGCGAAACGCCTCTTCCCGTAGCGCCGGCAACAGGCGCAAGGCCCCCTCCGGCCCCCGCCCCATCCGCCGGGAGATTGGAGCCCTCGCCTGCCTGCTGCTGGCCGTCTTCGCCGCCTTCGGATATTTTAATGTAGAGGCCATTTTCATCGATTTTTTCTGCAACCTGGTCAAGGGCCTGATCGGTTTTGGCTATTGGCTGCTGCCCCCCATGCTGCTGGTAAGCAGCGGCATCCTGGCTCTCCACCGGGGCCGCCCGGTGCGCCTGCGGGTGTGGTGTGCCCTGCTCACGCCCCTGCTGGCGGGGAGTCTGCTCCACCTGCTTTTAGCCAGAGGCGAATACTTCTGGAGCGCAGCGCTGCCCGGCCTGCTCTGGGATCAGGGGCAGGCTATGGAGTGCGGCGGCGTGCTCAGCGGCCTGCTGGCTCTGGCGCTCTCCTCTCTGTTCAGCCCCGTAGGCGCCGGGGTGGTTTTCGTGCTGGCGGGCTGCGTAATGGTGATGGCCGCCTTCAACCTGACGCTCGTGGATATTGTAGACGCCATTCGGGACCGCCCCCGCCCGGAATACGAGGAGGAAGACCCGCCGCAGCCCCGCCGCCTGGAACCCCGCCGCCGGGAAGAGGCTCCGGCCCCCACCCAGGCCAAGTCCTCCCCTCCTCCCCGGAAGCGGGCGGTCATTGACATCCCTGTGGACGACGGACCGGAACCAGAGCCGCGCCCTCCTGTCTCCCCTGTCCAAAAGAAAGAGCGCTTTTTTGACCGCAACCCCAGAGTGCCTGCGCCGGACCAGGTGCTGGCGGAGAGCCTGGAGCGGCCCACGGCCCACGGCGGCGGACCGGAAACGGAATTGGCCCCTCCCCCCTCCGCCCCTGCGCCGGAACCCGGGCCGGAGGCAGAGCCCTCCACCCCCGCCATAGAGCCCCTCGAATTGGAGCCTGAAGCGGCTTCCCCTCCCATTCCGGAAATTCAGCGGGAGCCCGCCGTGCCCAAAACCAAGACCGCTAAAGCCGCGCAGGAGAGCGCACAGGCCGCCCAGGAGGTGGCCCAGGACATCGCCCGCGGCCTGGAAAACGGCCCGGCGGCTTACCAATATCCTCCCGTCTCCCTGCTCACCGAGGGGGGCGGCGTATCCGGCGACGTGGCCGGGGAGCTGCGCGGCAATCAGCTGCGCCTGTCCGACGCCATCCACTCCTTCGGCATTGACGCCACCATCGCCGATGTGACCCGCGGCCCCTCCGTTACCCGGTACGAGGTGGAGCTGGACCAGGGGGTGCGGCTAAATAAGCTCACCAACCTGTCCGACGACATCGCCCTGGCCCTGGGAGCCACAGGGGTACGCATCGCCCCGATTCCCGACAAGATCTCCATGGTGGGCATCGAAGTGCCCAACAAGCTGGTCTCCCCCGTACATATCCACGAGGTCATCAGCTCCCGGGCTTTTCGGGACAACCCCTCCAAGGTGGCCTTTGCAGTGGGCAAGGATATCGGCGGCAACGCTATTGTCGGCAATATTGCCAAGCTGCCCCACCTGCTGATCGCCGGCACCACCGGCTCCGGCAAATCCGTGTGCACCAACTCCCTGATTATTTCCCTGCTCTATAAGGCCACGCCGGAGGAGGTCCGCCTTATCATGGTGGACCCCAAGATGGTGGAGCTGGGCATCTATAACGGCATTCCTCACCTGCTCATCCCAGTGGTCACCGACCCCAAAAAGGCCGCGGGGGCCCTGCAATGGGCGGTGACGGAGATGATGAAGCGCTACCGCACTTTTTCTGAAATCGGCGTACGGGACCTGGCCAGCTACAACGCCCACGCAGCCAAGAGTGAAGAGCTGGAGAAAATGCCCCAGATTGTGGTGGTCATCGACGAGCTGGCCGATCTGATGCTGGTGGCCGCCAAGGAGGTGGAGGAGTCTATCTGCCGGGTGGCTCAGATGGGCCGCGCCGCCGGGATGCATCTCATCATCGCCACCCAGCGCCCCTCTGCCGACGTGATTACCGGCCTGATGAAGGCCAACATCCCCTCCCGCATCGCCTTTGCCGTAGCCTCCAGCCTGGAATCGCGCATCATTCTGGACACCACCGGCGCGGAAAAGCTGGTGGGCAGGGGGGACATGCTCTACTTCCCCCTGGGAACCGGCAAGCCTCAGCGGGTCCAGGGCTGCCTGATCTCCGACGAGGAGGTGGCGTCCGTGGTGGGCTTTATCAAGCGCAACAGCGGCAGCGCGGACTATGACGACGAGATTCTCCACGAGATCGAACAAAACGCCGCCGCCAAGGAAAAGACCGGCAAGGGCGTAGGCGGCTCTACGCCGGAGGATGTGGACGCCGGCTATGACGAGCTGCTCCCCTCCGCCATTGAGGTGGTGGTGGAGACCGGCATGGCCTCGGTGTCTATGCTCCAGCGGCGGCTGAAGCTGGGCTACGCCCGCGCCGCCCGGCTGGTGGACCAGATGGAGGAAAAGGGAGTCGTGGGTCCCTTTGAGGGCTCCAAGCCCCGCCAAGTGCTGATTTCCAAAGACCAGTGGCAGGAAATGCAGTTCCGCCAGGGCATGGTTGACGCCGCCCCGCCGCAGGCCGTTCCCGATGAACTGGAATACGAAGGGGACGCTATCCCCCAGGACCGGGATCCGCCCCCCTTTGATCCCGGCGGTGACTTCTAAGGAGGCGCTATGAAAACAGACGGTAAGACCCTGTTCGGACAGATGCCGGATGGCACACCGGTGGAAGAATTCCTCTTACAGTCCGGCCCCTTTTCCTGCCGCATCATCACCTATGGCGCGGCGGTGCGGACTTTGACCGTCCCCGACCGGGCGGGCCGCCCGGTGGATGTGGCCCTGGGCTTTGACCGGCTGGAGGATTACCTCCGCCAGGACAAATATCTAGGGGCCATTCTGGGCCGGTACGCCAACCGCATCGGCGGCAGCCGCTTTACTTTGAACGGACAGCAGTTCCTCTTAAATGCCAATGACGGCGCCAACCACCTCCACGGCGGCAATGTTGGCTTCAGCCACCAGGTCTGGGCGGCCCAGGAGTGGGGCGCGGATTTTCTCACACTCTCCCTGCTCAGCCCCCATGGGCAGGAGGGCTATCCCGGCGACCTGCACGTTCAGGTCGCCTACGCCCTCCAGAACGGCGCGCTGTCCATCTCCTACCGGGCGCAGAGCAGCCGGGATACCCTGTGCAATCTCAGCAGCCACATCTATTTCAATCTCTCCGGCCATCAGAGCGGCCCGGTGGCGGGACAGTACATCCAGCTCCACGCCGGCCGCTATACCCCTGCCGCGCCGGGCGGCATCCCCACCGGGGAAATCGCCGCCGTAGACGCCACTCCTATGGACCTGCGCAGCCCCCAGCCCATCGGCGCGCACATCGCCGCGCCCTTTCCCCAGCTGGTCCAGGCCGGAGGCTATGACCACAATTGGGCCGTTGACGGCTGGGACGGCTCCCTGCGTCCCGCGGCCCGGGCCTGGTCTCCAGACACGGGGATCTCCCTGGAGGTGCTCACCACTCAGCCCGGCGTTCAGTTCTATACCGGCAACTATCTGACCGGCTGCCCCGCCGGCAAGGGCGGCGTGCCGTACGGCGACCGCTGGGGATTCTGTCTGGAAACCCAGTACTTCCCCGATTCCCCCCACCATCCCGGCTTTCCCTCTCCGGTGCTGGCTGCGGACCAGCCGCTCCGCAGCCAGACGGTTTACCGCCTGGGCATAGCGGAACATCCTTAAGGCGCTCTGCGCTTTTAACAATAAGAGGTGATCATTATGCGTACCTGCAACCAATTGCTCCAGGCCTTATCTGTTGGAGAGTGTGACAGCGCGCTGACCCCTCTGTACGCTCTGGACGGAACTGAGGCCAGCCTCAAGGAGGCCCGCAGCCGCGCCCTGCACGTAGTGCGCTCCTTCCAGGCGGCCTTCTCCCCGGCGCCCGGCGTTCCCGCGGCCCTGTTCAGCGGCCCGGGCCGCACGGAGATCGGCGGCAATCACACGGACCACCAGCACGGACGGGTACTGTGCGGCAGCGTGGACCTGGACATGCTGGCCTGTGCCGCCCCCAACAGCCGCCGGACCATCCGGGTCCGCTCCGAAGGCTATCCTGTCCTGGAGGTCTCCTTGGATGATCTGTGCCCCCGCCCGGAAGAGGAAAACACCTCCGCCGCCCTGGTCCGGGGGGTAGCCGCAAAAATCTCTCAGCTGGGCCATACGCTCGGCGGCGTGGACGTATACGCCTCCTCCAGCGTACTCTCCGGCTCCGGCCTATCCTCCTCCGCCGCTTACGAGGTGCTCTTGGGCAATATCCTCAACCATTTCTTCTGCGGCGGGGCCCTGGACGCCATTGCCATCGCCAAAATCGGCCAGTACGCAGAAAACGTCTACTTCGGCAAGCCCTGCGGACTGATGGACCAGATGGGCTCCTCGGTAGGCGGGGCGGTCGCCATCGACTTTGCCGACCCGGCCGATCCCGCGGTAGAGCGGCTGGACTATGATTTCAGCCAGTCCGGCCATGTCCTGTGCATTGTGGATACCGGCTCCAGCCATGGAGATCTGACCGGGGACTACGCCGCTATCACCCAGGAAATGGGCTCCATAGCCGCCTATTTCGGTAAAACCGTTCTGCGGGAGGTACCCCAGGAGCAGTTCCGCGCCGCTCTGCCCGCTCTGCGGGAGCGGTGCGGAGACCGCTCGGTGCTGCGGGCCATGCACTTTTATGACGACGACCGCCGGGCTGCGCAGGAGGCCGCCGCTCTGCGGGAGGGAGATTTTTCCGGCCGGTTCCTGAACCTCGTCAACGCCTCCGGACAGTCTTCCTCCTTGTACCTGCAAAACACCTGGTCCACCGCTGATCCCAGACAGCAGGCCATACCCCTGGCCCTGGCCATCGGGGCGGAGCTGCTGGACGGCACAGGGGCCATCCGGGTCCACGGCGGCGGCTTCGCCGGGACCATCCAGGCCTTCGTCCCGCGGGAGCGCTTATCCCTGTTCCAATCCGGCATGGAGGCCCTGCTGGGCCAGGGCAAATGTCATGTGCTCCATATCCGCCCGGCGGGGGGATGCGTAGTCTTTGCGTAAAGGAGGAACCAAGCATGGTCAATGAAGCCGTCTCGAAACTGGCCGCCTATGCTCTGCGTACGGGCCTGATTCAGCCCTGCGAGCACGCCTGGGCTGTCAACACCATACTAGACGTATTAAAACTGGACAGCTATACCCCGGTTAATCAGGATTGGGGAGAAATTACCCTCGCCCCCGTGTTGCAGGAGCTGCTGGACGACGCCTGCGCCCGGGGCGTGCTGCGGGAAAATTCCGTGGTCTACCGGGACCTCTTCGACACGGAGCTTATGGGCCGCCTGACCCCCCGGCCCGCCCAGGTGATCAGGCGCTTTCAGGCGCTCTGCGCTGAAAGTCCCCAAAAAGCCACCGAGTGGTATTACCGCTTCAGTCAGGACACCAACTACATCCGGCGGGACCGCATTGCGAAAGACATGCAGTGGAAGGCCCCCACACAATATGGGGAATTGGACATCACCATCAACCTCTCCAAGCCGGAGAAGGACCCCAAGGCTATCGCCCAGGCGCGGAATCTGCCCGCTTCCAACTATCCCCGGTGCCAGCTATGCGCGGAAAATGAGGGCTATGCCGGCCGGATCAACCACCCCGCCCGGCAGAATCACCGGATTATCCCCATCACCATCAACGGCTCTCCCTGGTTTCTACAGTACTCCCCCTATGTGTACTATAACGAGCACTGCATCTGCCTGAACAGCCAGCACGTGCCCATGAAAATTGACCGGGCCTGCTTTGAAAAGCTGCTGGATTTCGTGAGGCAGTTTCCCCACTATTTCGTCGGCTCTAACGCGGACCTGCCCATTGTGGGCGGCTCTATTCTGGCCCATGACCACTTCCAGGGGGGGCGGTATACCTTCGCCATGGAACGGGCCCCGGTGGAAACGCCTTTCGCCTTCCCCAGTTTCCCAGACGTGGCGGCGGGCGTCGTGAAATGGCCTTTGTCGGTCATCCGCCTGACGGCGGCGGTCCCGGAGCGCCTGGTAGAGCTGGCGGACCGCATTTTAACCGCCTGGCGGGGGTACACCGACGCGGACGCGGTGATCTTTGCCCAAACCAATGGAGAGCCCCACAATACCATCACCCCCATCGCCCGGCGGCGGGGAGAGGCATATGAGCTCGATCTGGTCCTGCGCAACAACCTGACTACCCAGGAGCACCCCCTGGGCCTCTACCACCCCCACGCCGAGCTTCACCACATCAAGAAAGAGAATATCGGCCTGATCGAGGTCATGGGTCTGGCCGTTCTCCCCGCCCGGCTGAAGCAGGAGCTGTCCGCCGTAGCGGAAGCTCTGACCAGCGGGTCTGACCTGCGCGGCGACGCGCGCACCGCCAAACACGCCGTCTGGGCGGAGGGCTTCCGGGACAAGTACTCCCTCTCCACCGGCAACGCCTGGGACATCGTGCAAAAGGAGACCGGCCTGGTCTTTGCCCAGGTGCTGGAGCACGCCGGAGTCTTCAAGCGGGACCCCGCCGGCAGGGCCGCTTTCCTGCGGTTTTTAGAGGCTATTTAGGCCCAAAAAAGAGCACAGGCAGATGCCTGTGCTCTTTTTCCGTTTTTTATTGGGGGTTGAGGGTGTAATTGGGGGCCTCTTTGGTAATATAGATATCGTGGGGATGGCTCTCCTTCAGTCCGGCGGCGGTAATCTGCATAAACTGGGCCTTGCTGTGCAGCTCGCCAATACTGCGGCAGCCGGTGTAGCCCATGCCCGCCCGCAGTCCGCCCATCATCTGGTAGATGGTCTCTCCGGCCGCTCCCTTATAGGGCACGCGCCCCTCCACCCCTTCTGGAACCAGCTTTTTGTTGTTCTCCTGGAAATAGCGGTCCTTAGAGCCCCTGGACATGGCCCCCAGGCTGCCCATGCCCCGGTAAACCTTGAACTGGCGGCCCTGGTAGACCTCGGTGTCCCCAGGGGACTCCTCACAGCCCGCCAGCAGGGAGCCCAGCATGACCACATTCGCCCCGGCGGCCAGTGCCTTTGCAATGTCGCCGGAGTACTTAACGCCACCGTCGGCAATGACAGGCACCCCGTACTCCGCGGCCACACAGGCCGCGTCATACACGGCGGTGATTTGGGGTACGCCGATGCCGGCCACCACACGGGTGGTACAGATGGAGCCGGGGCCGATGCCGATTTTTACACAGTCCGCTCCCGCCTCAATCAGCGCACGGGTACCTCCGGCGGTCGCCACATTGCCCGCAATCAGCTGTACATCCGGGTAAAGCGCCTTAATCCGGCGCACACACTCCAGAATGTTGTGGGAGTGTCCATGAGCGGAATCCAGCACCAGCACATCCGCCCCAGCGTCCACCAGGGCCCGCACCCGGTCCAGCACGTCGGAGGTAACGCCAATGGCCGCCCCCACCAGCAGCCGCCCCTTATCGTCCCGGGCGGAGTTGGGATAGACCTCGGCCTTCTCAATATCCTTGATGGTAATCAGGCCCTTCAGGCGGAAATCCTCATCTACAATGGGGAGCTTCTCCACCTTATGGCGGCGGAGAAGCTCCTTGGCCTCCTCCAGGGTGGTGCCCTCCTTGGCGGTCACCAGGTTGTCACGGGTCATTACATTGTCGATAAGCTTGCCCATGTCCGTTTCAAACTTCATGTCCCGGTTGGTAATGATGCCGATGAGCTTGCCGTTGTCGCAGATGGGTACGCCGGAAATCTTATATTTCGCGCACAGCTCGTCGGCCTCCGCCAGGGTATGCCCCGGGGCCAGCCAGAAGGGGTTGGTGATAACGCCGTTTTCGCTGCGCTTGACCATGTCCACCTGCTCCGCCTGCTGCCCGATGGACATATTCTTATGAATGATGCCAATGCCCCCCTCCCGGGCGATGGCAATGGCCATCCGGTATTCGGTCACGGTATCCATGGCTGCGCTCATCAGGGGGATGTTCAAACTGATCTTCCGGGTAAGCTGGGTGCGCAGGTCGATGTCCGCCGGGAGCACATCGCTCTGCGCCGGAATCAGCAGCACATCGTCGAAAGTGAGACCCTGCTTGGTGAACTTTTCGCTGGCGTTCGTGTTGACCATGGTGCATCTCCTTTATTTCATTTCTGTGGAATATATACGGAAACATTTTTCCTATTTTATGCCCCCGCAGGGCGCTTGTCAAGGCCCCATTCCTCCGGTCCCTTTACCCTTTCGTATTGATGTCCGGTACGTTCGGCATTTTTACCAAGCCGCGCCTGATATCATACCGGCGGATATGATATCATTGAATCGAAAAGTGGGAATTGCCGAAAAAACACTGCAATGTTAATTTGCGTTGCTTGCCGCAACGGGGCTTCTTCCGTATAATAACAGGGAAAGGAGGCCATCCCTGATGCTAAACGAGAACATCAAATCAATCAGAAAATCGAAAGGGCTTTCGCAAGAGGAGCTTGCAATTAAGTTGAATGTGGTGCGGCAAACGATCTCCAAATGGGAACAAGGTCTGTCGGTCCCGGACGCCGATGCGCTGATTTCCATATCAGAAGTATTGGGTACACCCGTAAGCACGCTGCTGGGAGAAGCCGTTGTTGAGACGAAGGCCGATGACCTAAGCGTGATTTCCGAGAAGCTTGAGGTCATAAACCTGCAACTTGCCCACGAAAAGGCGGCGAGACAAAAGGCGGTCCATTGGCTTTTCATCTCATTGTGTGCGGTTATACCGGCTATTTTTGCAGCCCTAGTCGTATTAAACAGTCCTTACTCGGGTTGGGATTATAGCGACCCAGAAAGCGCAATTGCCGGAGTAATATTTCACGCATTTGAGTGGCTGTTCGTTCGGATAGCGCCGCTTGCCCTGATTGGAGCAATCGTTGGGGCCTGCTTAACACGGAAGAAAGCGTGAAATTGCCCGGCTTTTCGGAGAACAGTTCAGATTCATAAATTCCAGTCTGCCGGGCGGCTATCCATCATGGATAACCGCCCGCATAGCTATTTGATGAAAAATTAAAAAGCCGGACCCGCAGCAGCGCGAAAGGAAAAAGGGAGTTCCCCCGTACGCGCAATTTCCACCGCCGCGTCAAAGCGGGTCTTGCCCGCTCCGTCGGCCCCGTGGACATACGCCATGCCCTCCGCCTGGCCGGTAAACAGGCGGACCGTCTCCCCCGCCCGGCACTCAGCCTGATAGCCCACCTGTAGGCTGGAGACAAACCGCTCCGGCCCCAGTTGCTCCATGCACAGCGCGTCGCAGACAAAATCGGCATATTTGGCGTTGTTGACATGCCCATTGATGTCCAAGTCGCTGTAGCGGAATGTCCTCTCACCGCGCTCCTCCATGCCGGCAGGCAGCGGCAGCTTAGTCAGAGTGCGCTTTTTGCACAGTTCCCCGCCGGCGCTGTCTCCAAAGTCTTGAAGCAGAGACATGCGCGAGAGCTTGTGGGTCTGCGCGTCCGCCAGCGCCCACAGGGAGACCGCCTCCCCAACCGGCCGGCCGTCTACCGACAGATCAAAATCCCGGTAGGTGGATACCCCCCGGCCCCCCCGGTGCCAGGTGCGGATTTTCACCCGCTCCCCCCACGCCAGCGGGCGGTCCAGCCTGTACCACACTCTGGCCAGCACCCAAAGCACGTGGTACCGCTCTACCAGCGTTTCATGGGAGAGCCCCAGCGCGGCCGCAGCGCCGGTCGCCGCTTCCTGAAGCAGGCTCAGCACTCCCGACGGCCGGCAGCGGCCCCAGGGATCCGCCTCCCGTAAGTTCACCGAATACTCGCTCTCATAGTAAGCCATCAAACCTCAGCCTCCCCGAATCAACAGCTTGGTCTTGCAGCAGATGTCGTCAATATCGTCCGCCGTGCCCGCCGGAATGCGCATGGCTCCGCCGCAGCCGGCGCAGAACAGGTCAACGGAGCTGTAATTGACCTGGAGCTTCCACTGGTGGGAGCCGCAGGTGCAGCTGATGCCGTCCCGCTGGGCAATTTCCCGCAGCTCAGAGAGGACCTCGTGCATCACCAGCTCGTCCAAAAACGCGCCTTTCTCCTCTCCGGCTACCTTGTCCGCCGCCCCCTCTAAGCGCTTGAGGGCGGCAAAAACCGGCCCCTCCTCCCCTACGTAGCAGCAGTCCAGTCCTGAGGCCGCGCAGGAAAAGGCCAGCACCTTCTCGTGCAAAAAGGCGTGGGCCGGACAAGTAACCGCGTGGTCCCGCCCGCAGAACAGACAAGGTACGGTCAGTCTGGCCCGCTCACCGGAGATCTCCACCCGCAGGGCGGATTTTCCGCAGGGACAGGGCAGCTCATTGGCGCTGGCGGCAAGCTGAAACCCGCTGCGCTCCACCGCCACGCTCTGCCGGCAGCCAGGACAGATATACGCCAAGGTGCGTTTGCTTTCCTCGTTCATTTCATGTATCTCCTCAACTCCATCCGGGCCTTTTAACAGGCCGGAGGCGTTTTGTTCTTCATGACCTATATTCTACCATGTCCCGGCGGCAGACACAACCTTTTTCCCCTGCCAGTCGGGGAAACCCGCTCTGATGCACATTATGTAATATTTCCCGGATTCATAAATTCATCGAATCTGCCCAAACTAAGGGCGACTTCACAAGAATCGAGGGACGGTCCCATGAGCACTGCGACCACGAAAAAACTGGGACGGCAGACCGCCGCCCTTGCCAATCCCCCCTCCATCGCCGGTCACGCCTGCGTGGTGGGCAAAAAAGAGGGGGACGGCCCGCTGGCAGACAGCTTCGACCTGATCGAGCAGGACGACAGCTTTGGAGAAAAGAGCTGGGAAAAGGCCGAAAGCGCCATGCAGAAGCTGGCCCTGGCCGCCGCCCTGGACAAGGCCAAGCAGCCCGCCTCCGCGCTGGACTACCTCTTTGCCGGGGACCTTTTAAACCAGTGCATCGGCTCCGGCTTCGCCGTCCGGGGGCAGGACGTGCCCTTTTACGGCCTCTACGGGGCCTGCTCCACCATGGCGGAAAGTCTCTCTCTGGCAGCTATGCTGCTGGACGGCGGCTTTGGGGAGTGGGCGGGGGCCATGACCTCCTCTCACTTCTGCTCCGCCGAGCGGCAGTACCGCACGCCCCTGGAGTACGGCGGACAGCGGACTCCCACCGCCCAATGGACCGTCACCGGCTCAGGCTGCGTTATCCTGGCCCGCCAGGGGAACGGTCCCTATGTGACCCACGTGACCACCGGAAAGATTGTGGACAAGGGCATTAAGGACGCCAACAACATGGGGGCCGCCATGGCCCCCGCCGCCTACGCTACCATTCAGGCCCACCTTCAGGATACCGGGCGCAAACCCTCTTATTACGATCTGATTGTCACAGGCGACCTGGGCAAGCTGGGCAAGGAAATCGTCGCCGACTTTTTCCACAAGGACGGCATGGACCTGCCCAATCTGGCCGACTGCGGCATGCTCATCTATGACCTGAAGGAGCAGGACGTCCACTGCGGCGGCTCCGGGTGCGGGTGCTCGGCGGTGGTGCTGGCCGGCCTGCTTCTCAACGGAATGCGCTCCGGCCGGTGGAAAAACATCCTCTTCTGCGGCACCGGGGCCCTGCTCTCCCCCACCTCCACCCAGCAGGGGGAGTCCATCCCTTCCATCTGCCACGCGGTGGCCATCTCTGCGCAGGTTTAAGGAGGCCGTCATGGAATTATTTTACGAATACGCCCGCGCCTTTCTCTGCGGCGGCGTTCTGTGTCTGATCGGACAGCTTCTCATCGACAAAACCCCCCTCACACCCGCCAAAATCCTCGTAACCTACGTGGTCTCCGGCGTGGTGCTGGGGGGGCTGGGACTGTATAAATACGTGGTGGAGTTCGGCGGCGCCGGAGCCACCGTGCCTCTGACCGGCTTTGGCTACCTGCTGGCCAAGGGTGTAGCCACGGCAGTAGAGGAGCAGGGGGTGCTGGGCGCCGTCACCGGCGGTGTAACCGCCGCCGCCGGCGGAATTGCCGCTTCCATCTTCTTCGGCTATCTAGCCGCCCTGATCTTTAAGGCCAAACCCAAGGGCTGACTTGTCAGAAGCTGTTCAGCGGAGCGGAGCCGTCGTCGCCGCCTTTCTCGATGGCCACGACCACCGCGTCATAGCCATAGCGCTCGCTGACCTGGATGTGAAAGCGCTCTCCCACCCTGCGCCCCAGCAGGGCCTTCCCCACTGGGGACTCCTTGCTGATCCGCCCGTGGAGGGCGTCCTGACGCATAGTGGTAACCACCTGGTAGACCTCGTCCTCACCGTCGTCCTCCAGGTGGACCGTCACCCTGTCATACAGCCCTACCGTGTCCGCGCCGGACTGGTCGGAGATCACCACAGCCGTGCGGATCATGTTCTCCAAAAAGCGGATACGCCGCTCATTGTGGTTCTTCTCCTGTTTGGCCGCCTTATACTCAAAGTTTTCGCTCAGATCCCCAAAGCCCCTGGCCTCCTTCACCGCCTCCAGCAGCTCCGGCCGCAGGACGGTGCGCCGGTGGTCCAGTTCCTCCTGCATCAGCCTGAGGTCCTGCTTTGTCAGCTCGTTATGCATACCGCTCCCTCCTGCTTAGTTTCCGTCCGGCAGCGGACGGACGATTTTGCGATAGGTGTGCAGCAGGAAGGCCGTGCACAGGATCATAGAGCTGACTTCCGCAATGGGGAAAGCCCACCACACCAGCTCCACCCGTCCGCTCAAGGACAGCAGCCAGGCCGCCGGGAGCAGCACCAGCAGCTGCCGCACAATAGACACCATCATGCTCAGCACGCCGTTGCCCAGCGCCTGGAAAGTGGAGGAGCTGACGATGGCAAACCCAGCGAACACAAAGCTGAGGCTGATCGTCTTCAGGGCGGGCACGCCGATGGCCAGCATCTCCTCTGAGGCGTTGAACAGGCTCAGAATCGGGGCTGTGCAGGTTTGCAGCAGCAGCAGCCCTACCAGCATGATGCCCCCTGCCAGCACCATGGCGAATTTGACAGTGCCCATCAGGCGTTTTTTATTCCGGGCGCCATAGTTGTAGGACACAATGGGCACCATGCCGTTGTTCAGGCCGAACACCGGCATAAAGGCGAAGGACTGAACCTTGATATAAATCCCCAGCACCGCCGTGGCCGTGGTGGTAAAGGCATTGAGAATCTGGTTCAGGCCAAAGGTCATCACCGAGCCGATCGAGCTGAGGATGATGGAAGGCACGCCCACCTTATAGATGCTGCCGATGATAGCTCCGTTGGGGCGGAAGCCCTTCAGGCTCAGCTGGATTTCCGGATTGCACCGGGCGTTGAAAATCACCGTCAGCACAGCGCCCACGATCTGCCCCAGCACCGTGGCCGCCGCCGCGCCCGCCACTCCCATAGCGGGGAAAGGCCCCAGGCCGAAAATCAGCACCGGATCCATGACAATGTTAATGATGGCCCCCGTGCCCTGGGTAATCATGGTATAAAAGGTGCGTCCGGTGGACTGGAGCAGGCGCTCAAACATAATTGCGATAAAGATGCCGGCGCACAGCCCCGAGCAGATGGTCAGGTAGGTAGCGCCATAGTCCACAATTTCCTGCACATCCGTCTGGACCGCGAAATAGGGCCGGGCGGCAAGCACGCCGCCCACCGTAAACACCAGGGCGCTGACCGCCGCCAGGAACACTCCGTTCTCCGCCGCCAGGTTGGCCCGTTTAAACTCCTTCTCCCCCAGGCTGCGGGAGAGCAGCGCGTTGACACCCACGCCTGTGCCCACTCCTACGGAGATCATCAGGTTCTGGAAGGGAAAGGCCAGCGACACCGCCGTCAGGGCGTTCTCACTGATCTGCGCCACAAATATACTGTCTACCACGTTGTACAGCGCCTGGATCAGCATGGAAATCATCATGGGCAGAGACATCGTAACCAGCAGCCGCCTCACCGGCATAACGCCCATCTTATTCTCTTGTATATGTTCCCCCATAAAATGCAGCACCTCCACAAATTGAGCCGCGGCAGGCAGCCGCGGCTAAAAACCGTTTCTTATTTTGTTTATTTTACTGGAAAAGGCGCTGTGTGTCAATGCGCCCGGATTCAGTTTGTGGGAATGGCGCATAGCGGCGCCCGCCGCCGCCGGGTTTTTGTGCGCTCCATATACACCTTTTCCCACCGGAGGCAATAGGATAGCCTGCGGGGATGCATTCCCCCTCAGAGTCCGGAGCTATGCCGCGCGGTAGAGCATACGGGCGTCTGCGCCGAAGCCGTCATTTTTCTCAAATACTCGAAACACCGGTTTTAACTTTAACATAAGGAGACCTTCTACATGGATACCTTTTCTTTAAATACCCTCTCCGTAGGGCACAGTGCCCAGGTCGCTCAAGTATGCGCCGCCGCCGCCATGCGCCGCCGTCTGATGGACATCGGCCTTATCCCCGGCGCCCAGGTCACCTGCGTCGCCAAAAGTCCCTCCGGTGATCCCGCCGCCTATCTGATCTGCGGCGCCGTCATCGCCTTGCGCAGCGCCGACGCAGCGGAAATTCAGGTGCAGCCCAGTCCGGCGGCGGAGCTTCAGCCGGCCCTGGCCTGAGCGGAGGGCCGGCATGGGACTGACAAAAACCTCCACCGGCGCCGGAGCGGCAGGCCTCCGCCCGGCGCCGCTCAACCCAGGTCCTCAGGACCGAGTGATTGCCCTGGCGGGCAATCCCAACGTGGGAAAGTCCACAATATTCAACGCCTTAACCGGGCTGCGCCAGCACACGGGAAATTGGCCGGGCAAAACCGTCGCCACCGCCCAGGGCCGCTGCGTCCACCGGGGATGCGCTTACATACTGGTGGACCTGCCGGGAACCTACTCTCTCATGCCCCACTCCGCCGAGGAAGAGGTGGCGCGGGACTTTCTCTGCTTTGGCGGCGCGGACGGAGCGGTGGTGGTGTGCGACGCCACCTGTCTGGAGCGCAACCTGAATCTCGTTCTGCAAACCCTGGAATTGGAACCTCGCGCGGTGATATGCGTCAATCTGCTGGACGAAGCGGAGCAAAAGGGGATTCAAATCGATCTGGCAGCTTTGGCAAAGCGGCTGGGCGCTCCGGTGGTGGGAACCAAAGCCGGACGGGGGGAGGGACTGGACGCGCTGATGGATGCCGCCACCGCCCTGGCAGACGCTCCCCAGCCCCCTGTTCCTGTGCCGGTACACTATCCTGTCGCCATTGAGGAAGCCGCAGCGCGGCTTGGGCCGCTGCTGCGGCAGCGGCTGGCAGGACGTCTGCCAGAGCGGTGGCTGGCCCTGCGTCTGCTGGAGCCGGACAAAGCCCTGCTGGACGCCCTGACACAGGCCCTAAATTGGGACCCCAGGACCGACCTCCAGGTGCAGGACGCCTTGACAGAAGCCTGGGAGGGACTAAAGGCGGCGGGATTCAACCCCGGCACGCTGGAGGACTCTATCGCTGCCGCCCTGGTGCGCACGGCGGAGTCCATTTGCCGCGCCGCCGTACGCCACACCCACCCGGACAGCCAGTCCAGAGACCGGAAGCTGGACCGTCTGCTCACCTCCCGGCGTACCGGCGTGCCCCTCATGCTCCTGCTGCTGGCGGGAATATTCTGGTTGACCATCCAGGGCGCCAACTATCCCTCTGAGCTGCTCTCAAAAGGATTGTTCTGGGTGCAGGAGCGGCTGAGCGCGCTGTTTGCCGCCTGCAACGCCCCTTCCTGGCTCCACGGGGCCCTGGTGCTGGGCGTGTACCGGGTGCTGGCCTGGGTGGTGTCGGTGATGCTCCCCCCTATGGCAATTTTTTTCCCCATCTTCACTCTGTTGGAGGATTTCGGCTATCTCCCACGGGTGGCTTTTGTGCTGGACCACGCCTTTCAAAAGGCCAAAGCCTGCGGTAAGCAGTGTCTCAGTATGTGTATGGGATTCGGCTGCAATGCCGCCGGGGTGGTTGGCTGCCGTATCATCGACTCCCCCAGAGAGCGGCTCATCGCAATCCTCACCAACAGCTTTGTCCCCTGCAATGGGCGCTTTCCCACCCTGATCGCTATCATCACCATGTTCTTCGCGGGCACCCAAGGGGGAATCTGGCGCTCGCTGCTGTCGGCCATCCTGCTGACAGGCGTAATTCTTCTGGGGGTGTTTATGACTTTTTGGACCTCCCGGCTGCTGTCTGGCACCCTGCTCAAAGGCGTCCCCTCTTCATTCGTCTTGGAGCTTCCACCCTACCGCCGGCCCAGAATCCGGCAAGTGATTGTTCGCTCCGTACTGGACCGCACTCTTTTTGTGCTGGGGCGGGCGGCCGCCGTAGCTGCTCCGGCAGGACTTGTCATTTGGCTGTGTGCCAATCTCTCCGTAGGTGGTATGAGCCTCCTGTGCTGGTGCACCCGGTTTTTAGAGCCTTTGGGGCATCTGCTGGGTCTGGACGGCGCTATTCTGGCGGCCTTTCTCCTGGGCTTCCCCGCCAACGAGATTGTAGTCCCCATTCTTATCATGACTTATCTTGCCACCGGCACGCTTCAGGATATGGGAGACTTGAACGCTCTGCACCAGCTGCTGGTCAGCCACGGATGGACCTGGCTGACGGCGGTCTGCACCCTGCTGTTTTCCATGTTTCACTGGCCCTGCTCCACTACCTGCATCACCATCGCCAAGGAGACCCGCAGCGTTAAATGGACCTTGTTGGCAGTGCTCCTGCCCACCGCCTCCGGAATGCTGCTGTGCGCCGCCACCGCTTTCGCCGCCCGGCTGCTGGGGCTGGCCCCCTGGTAGCGGGGCTGTCCGCCGCGAAGCGCCGGTCCGGGCCGGACAAATACATACAACTTCTTCCTTTTTAGGACTTGCAGATTCAGCCCGCATGTATTATGATAGAGAGGTACTGAAAAGGCAGCCGCCGCAGCCATGACTGCTGAAAAGTTAGCATTGCTTTTTGAGGAATTTGATGATAGAAAGGAATGTATCAATATGAAGCTCTTTCGTTCTTTGTCCGGCGACGATTACCAGGACCTTCCTGCCGGGATGGCGGAGAACGCAGAGGAGGAAGGCCCTGCCATGCCCGAAAAACCCCCTGTCCCCCGCTCCATAGGCCGCGAGACCGTCTTGGCTCAGGGCCAGAGCTTTGAAGGCAACCTTACCGGTGAGGGCGCCGTCCGGCTGGAGGGCGCTTTTCGGGGAGATATCTCCCTGCGGGGCGTGGTGTCCATCAGCATGAGCGGCTCACTGGTCGGCACCATTGAGGCCACCAACGTATTCATTTCCGGCACGGTGGAGGGCGACATCATTGCCCACGGCAAGCTGCGCATGTCCACCGGCAGCAAAATCACCGGTGACATTCAGTCCCAGATCCTCGCCATTGACGACGGCGCCAGCTTCAACGGCCGCAGCACCATGCTCTCCGGAGAGGCTGCCCCGCTGCCCAGCCCCGGCGCGGCCCTGCCCCCGGTGGAGGAGCTCCAATTCGGCCGCAACTATACCGTGGAGGAGCAGGAGGAAGACGACGAAGACGACGAGATCCCGCAGGCTGGGGATTGACATCACGGCCGGGGCCGCCTGCCGTATGCTGCCCCGGCTCTCCGCTGGAAAACCCTTTCGCCGTTTTCCGCCGCTTATACGGGCCAAATTCCGCCCGGGCCCCGCGGGAGAATTTCTCGATAACCTGTGACGTCCAGAGCTTTTTCCAAAGCTCTGGACGTTTTTTACGATTTTTACAAAAACCCTTTTGAAGGCGTTCCTTACTCCTCCCGCGCCCACTGGCACACATGGTCCACAAACCGCCGCGCCAGAGGGGACAGCGGCTCTCCCCTGCGCACCGCTAAGCCGATGTCCCTGAAGCGTGGGTGCTCCAGGGGAATGGCGGAAAACCTGCGCCCGCTTTCCTTCAGAATAGACTCCGGGAGTATGCTCACTCCCAGCCCCTGCTCCACCATTGCCATGATCGCAAAATCGTCATTCACCGTATATTGAATATTGGGCCGGATTCCCTCCTCCTGGAAAATATGGGCAATCTCTATGTCCCGTTCCTCCAGGATGCGGATGTAGGGATCCTGGCAGAAGCGCTCCATCGGATAGTACTGCGCCCCCGCCAGAGGGTGGTTGGGCGGCAGCACCGCCAGCACCCGAATCCGGCGTAGAAAAATCGTCTCCAGGCTCTTTTCCCGAGCGGGCAGACCCAAAAAACCGCAATCCACCTCTCCCCGGCGCACTTGCTCCTCTACCTCGGCAAATTCCCACCGGCCCTCCAGTTCAAAGCGGATGCCGGGATAGAGCGCCAAAAACTCCTTAATAATTGTAGGCAGCCACTGGATGGATACACTGGCAAAGGTTCCTACCCGCAGCGTCCCCTGGGTCAGACCATGCAGGCCCGCCACCTGGCTTTCCAGCGCCCGCTCCGCAGCGCATAGGGCGTGAATACTGGGCAGCAGCTCCGCCCCCTGAGAGGTGGGGAACACTCCGTCCTTCCGACGCACCAGCAGGGGAAGATCCCATTCCTGCTCCAGGTCGGCCACCGCCCGGCTTACCGCCGACTGCGTATATCCAAGCTCCTCCGCCGCCCTTGTGATGTTACCCAGCTCCACGGCTTTTAACAGGATGCGGCATTTGGTTGTATTCATTTAATCATTCCCCTTTTGCATGGTAAGAATGAAAAAGATTCGTTTGTGTTATGTTTAAAAATATTGTATACTGAACTCAGTCAGAAGTCAACTGCTTAACTGAGAAAGGAGTTCCACCATGAAAAAGACTTATGAAGCCCGCCGTCCCATCTCCCACATTCTGCCCCATGTCGGCGGCGTCAGCGCCGCAGCCCGCCGGCAGTATTGGTCCGCCAGCCCCTGGAGCGCCTTCCGGGAGAGCTTCCGGCAGCATTGATTTCAGTCCCGCGGCCTGCGGTTTTGGGGAAATGGGACACGGGCCCGCCATATGGCGGGCCCGTGTCCCACTGTCGAAAAAGCGTTTTCTCCGACGCACATGTCGCCGGAGAAAACGAAACTTTCCTCGATTCGCGCCCAGCGGCGCGAACTCTGCGAGGCTTTTTTGACAATTTGACACGCGCCCGCCATATGGCGGGCGCGTGTCCTTATTTTCTCCCAATCGCCGCATTTCACCAGGCCTTGCCTGAAAATTGGAAATATGCCCAAGGGCAAAGAATTTTTTCGGCTGGCAAGGGGTTTTGACGCAGGAATCCTGACGGATTTCAAGGAAGAACCCCGCCGTCCAGGCGGAAAAAGACCCACCATTTGGGCGCGTTAACAATTTTCAAACAAGGTCTAAGGATTGGGACTATTTTTTCAGACTGTTGAGGTACTGGGTAATGCCCTCGGCAATCCCTTGGGCTACTCTGGCCTGATAGGCGCTGTCGCACAGGCGGGAGAGCTCCTCGCTGTTAGACATAAAGCCAGTCTCCACCAATACCGCGCACATCTCCGTCTCCCGCAAAACCACAAAATCCGCATCGTTGATTCCCCGGTCAATGGCGCCGGTCACAGCACACAGCGGAGTCTGGATCGCTTGCGCCAAAAGGGCCCCCCGCTGGCTCTCCGGGTGATGGTAGGTATAGATCCCCTGGAAAGTGGGCACCGTGCCGGAGGCGTTGCAGTGGACGCTGACAAACAGGTCCGCCCCCACCGCGTTGGCGATGTCCGCCCGCTCATACAGGTCCACGTCCCGGTCGTCCTCCCGGATCATAACTACGTTGTAGCCCGCCGTGCGTAGAATATCCCGCAGCTTTAAGCTCATAGAGAGCGTCAAATCTTTTTCCATAATGTCATTGCCCAGGGCATCCGGATACACTGCGCCGGACCGGCTGCCCCCATGTCCGGGGTCGATGACAATGGTAGATTTATTGGGATCCAGCGGCACCGAGGGCACAAAATGCACCGGATTCCGCTCTCCCTCGCTGGGAAACGCGCTGACCTTCACCCCTCCGGCCCCCGCCTCTACCCGGAGATTTTTGGCATAGGTGATACCGCTTTCCAGATCCAGCACCACCCGCACCGTATGGGGGTAGCCATAGCCCAGGTCGTCCGCATGCAGGGAGTAGCGCACGGTTGAAATCAAGTCGTTGTCAACCGGAATCGTAACAACTTCCGTCTCTCCGTTGGACAGTACCGCACCCAGCACGTCCACCACCACCCGGTCCCCCAGGTCCAGCACTCGGTAGTCAGGCAAGTGGTCGGTGCGCACCGTTACCGTCTGCGCGTCGGAATCCGAGCTGATCCCGGTGACAAAGCCCCTGTCCGCGCCTGCCGAAAATCCCGGCGTAGGCACAGGTTCCGGAACCGGGGACTCAATGGGGTCCGGCTCCGGCAGCGGCTGAGCCACCGTGGAAATATTCGCCGTAAAAGCCGCGCCGTCCCACTCTACCTCCGCCCCCAATTGCTCGGAGACAAACCGCAGGGGAACCATGGTGCTCTCTTGTTCCCGATACATCACCACTCCCGCCGGCACGCCGCCGGGCAGGCTTACCTGCTGTCCGTCCACCACTGCGGTTGCGGAACCCAGCGTAAGCACGATGGTACTCCCCTCCCGCAGCAAGATCACCTGCCGGTTCTCCGGGATCCAGCTCACTGTGGCCCCCAGCGCCTCCGCCACTGTCCGCACAGGCACCAGGGTGCGCCCGTTTACCTCTATGTACTGCACCAGTGCCGGACTCCCATCCGGCGTCAGGGGCACGCCATCCAGGGTCAGCGCTACCAGGTCGGTGGAAACCTCCTCCTGGTAGCGCCCGCTGGCTTCGTCGTAAAAACGCACGGATACCCGCCCCGCCGCCCGGGCGTGAGGCAGCACAGCGCAGAACAGAGCGGTTAAAATCAGCAGTGAGAGGTGTCTTTTCATGGCAATTCCCCTTCCGTGGTGTATGGCAGCTCAGCCTTTTTCCGTACCAGGCCCTGTTTGCATATTGGCAGAATGCACAGCGGCGAGAGGTTTTTTCTTCAATCAAAGCACATTTTCGCAGGCAGGCTGGCGCCCAGCAAGAAAATTTAACGCGGAGTGGCGGAAAAAGATCCGCTGTTTGGGCGCTCTGGCATTTTTCAAACAAGGCCTAATACTGCGGCGGTCTTTCAAATACCGTTTTATTCTACCGTATTCGCCCGCTTGCGTCAATGCGCTTGCGCAAAAAAGGTTGACATAAATTTTCCCATTTTCATCGGAATTTTTCAGTCAGGACCCAGGCCTTGTTTGAAAAATGGAAATATGCCCAAGGGCGAGGGATTTTTTCGGCTGGCAAGGGGTTTTGACGCAGGAATTCTGACGGATTTCAAGGAAAAACCCCGCCGTCCAGGCGGAAAAGACCCGCCATTTGGGTGTGTTAACAATTTTCAAACAAGGCCTAATTCCTGCCTCTGCGGGATATGAAGCCCAGGGCTATTGGTTATACTTTCCTTGACTTGTCTCTCAGGAGGTTTTCCGGTGGATTTTTCTCAGTTCTGCTCCTGCGGCCCCTCCGGGTACGCGCAGTTGAAAGCCTGCATTGACAGCTGCGCAGCCCAGGGGCGCAGCTATGAATTTCCCCCCTGCAAGCTGCCCGCCGGGTGCGTCCCCGGCGAAGCCCGCGTGGGTTTTTGGCATGCAGCGGGGGAGTACCTGCTCTATTTCCGTCCAACCGCCGCCTATTACGGCCCCAGCAGTCTCTTGGCAGACTTCTGGCCCAAAGGGGATTTCCGGCGGTTTACACGCTTTGAGGATCTGGCCGCCGCCCTACAGGGCCTGGACCGAGACGCCGCTGCCCTGCGTCCCGGCGCGCCCATGCCTCCGGAATTTCTCCGGCTTAACAGCGCCCTTCAGCAGCTGGTGCTGGGACAGTATCCTGCCGTGGAGGCGGCAGCCTTCAAGCTCTATGGCCACATCTGCAAAACCGCGCCCAAACGTCCCCTCTCGCTGATCTTTTACGGCCCCACCTGCGTGGGAAAATCGGAGCTGGCCAAACAGATTGTCCCTGCGCTCAACCGCCATCTGGGCGAGGAGCGCTACCATCTGGTCTGGACTGAGCTCAATACGTTCACACAGGCCCACTCCGTCTACCGCCTCACTGGAGCTCCGCCGGGATATGTGGGCTATGACGACCCGCCGGTGCTGGAAGCGGTGCGGGAACAGCCTTACAGCGTGTTTATGTTTGACGAGTTGGATAAGGCCCACCCGGAGGTCTTGAAAATCTTCATGTCCATCCTGGACGAGGGCCGCTGCGCTGCCCGGCAGGCGGACAAACAGGGCAGCCGGGAGTTGGACTTCCGCCGCTGCATTTTTCTCTTTACTACCAACAGCGACCTGTCCGCCCCTCCCCCCCGCCGCCTGGGTTTTTCCGCTTCGGACGCGCCCGTTCCGCCTCCAAACACAACAGCAACCGCTGTGTCAGGCGGTCCTGCCGGCCTGGCACAGCGGTTGTTTCAAGCGGATGAAGCCGCCCGGCAGGCTTTGGCCCGCTCGGGGGTTCTGCGGGAAATTGCCGGACGTTTCAGCGGGCTCATCGGATTTCAGCCTCTCAGTGCGGACGCAAAGCAGGCCATTACGGCCCGGCAGATCATGGCCCTGGGCCGAGAATACGGCTTGGAAATTACCCGGGTGGACCCCGTCCTGGCTCAGGCCTTTACGCCGGAGGACGCCCTGTCTCTGCGCTCCACCGTGGGCGTGCTGGAGGGAGCCCTGACCGCGCTTTTCCTACAAGAAGCGCAGCAAAACGCGCGGCGCGGTCCTCTTCAGCTCTCCGGCACAGCCAGGGAGCCCCAACTGCGCCCTTTGGCTCCAGAGCCGCGCGGCCTGTCTCTTCCCGCGTTTTAGCCTCTCAACAGCGCCTTTTCTACGAGCGCACAATGTCCAGCTCCTGCACCGTATTGGTCTCCACCTCCAGACGGTACAGCTTGGTGCCGTTGCCGTTCATCAGGAAACAGGCCACCAGCTCGTTGGTGTGCTGCTCATTGTCGTTGCTGTATACATTCAGGCGGACGCATGGGTTTCCGTCTACCAAAACCGCCCCATTCATTGTGTAGATGCTGTATTCCTTCATCGACTCCCCGCTCAGTCCCAGAGCTGCGGGTGAAAGACTGCTCAGGTAATCCTGGGCTTCCAGCAGCGTCATTCCGGAGGGGGGCGGCGGCGGTGTTGTCACCTGACCGTCAGCCTCATCCGCAACCACGGTGCAGGCGCCCTCGCTCCATGTGACACGCACGTAGACCAACCGGTTTTCCACCGGCATCTCCTCAGTGCCCTCAAGATTCTTTGCCAAGAGCACCTGGCCTTCCGGCTGACTGAAATCCGGCTTCTCGCTTACCACATACTCTTCGTCTACTACGGAAAAGCCGGATTCTTCCCCTTCCAGTTGCCTTACGTAGGAGGACACCGCACTGCCTGCATCCTCCAGCTGCGTATACTGATAGCTCATCACGGTGTGCAGGGCGGCCGTGCTGTCCTCGGCTGGGGCCAGCGCGGCAACGCTCCCCTCTCCCACCGTGTACTCCGTGGGCAGCTCGCTCGCCTCCCCTCCCTCTCCCTCCTCTTTGTCCTTGCCGCCGCAGCCCGGCAGCAAGCACAGGCAGAAGAAAAGGGCCAGCAGAGCCGCCGCTCTTAATCGCTTTGGATCCATGCCGTTCATAACCCCATCCATTTCCTTACTGCTCCCGCCACCCGGTTTACGGTGCTTAGGAGCGCAGATATGTTTAAATCAAGCTGATTGTGACAGAATCCTGCGGGCGCAGCTCATACTGGAAGCTCTGCTCCGCCCCATTGACCTCCAGGCGCACGGGCCGGTCCACCTTGTCAAAATCAATGCCCGAATACTGGAGTAGATCCATCAGATAGTAGGGCGCGCCCTTTTCTTTTAAAGGCAGCGCCAGCAGCGCCCCATTCAGCTGGACATTCAGCGTCCTGGGCCGCGCCGCCGCAGGCGCAGGAACCGGAACGCTGGCCGGAATGTGCGCCTGCGGCGGCGCGGCGGGCGCTTCCTGCGGCGGCGCCCGGAAGGTCAGCACCACGTCCCCCTGCTTCAGCGGGGTATCCAGCGCCGCTTCCGCGTTATTTACCAGTACCCGGCCTACAAAACCGGGAGGCAGCAGCTCCTGCACCCGTCTCTCTGCCGCCGCGCCATGCCTGGCCGGCACAAAGCGGATTTCATCTCCTGCATGCACCAGCGCAGACAAGGCCGTTTCTTCTCCATTGATCTCCAGCACCGCCGGCACGCCGGGCTCCCCCCGGAATACCAGATGCTTGCCATCCATGGTGATATTGAGGCCCTTTCCGGTTTTGCCCAGCATATCCGCATAATTATAGCCGTTCATTAACAGGATATCCTGGAGCTTGAGCACGCCGCTGCGGAACAGCTTGGCGGGCTCGCCATTCAGGCGGACCACATAGCTGTCATTAAGCAGCCCCAGCCCCGCCGAGATCGCGATGCCCAGAGGGGTGGCATATTCCGGCCGCTCCAGCTCCACGCCGTCGGAAAACGCGCTCAGCTCATAGTTATTTCCCGCAATCGCCACCCGTTTTTCGTCCATTTCCAGTGCCTGGGCCACCTTTTCCCGTAGTCCGGCAAGCTTACTGCCTCCCCCCGCCAAAAACAGGGCCGAGGGCGCGGAGCCGTTGACCTCCAGCACCTGCTTGGCAATGGCCTGGGCCAGCCGGTCCATGGGCTCTTGAATCACCGCGGACACCTCTGCGGAGGAGATGCGCTCCTCCTGCCCCAGAATATTCCGGCAGCGCACCATCTCTTCGCCGCCCATATCCCGCTTAACCTGCTCAGCGGTCCTAAAGTCTACCAAAAACGCCTTCATGATGGCCTCGGTAATCTCATCCCCTGCCACGGTGGCCATGGTATACCCTACCACGCTGCCGTCCCTGCACAGGGCGATGTCCGTGGTCCCCGCCCCAATATCCACTAGGGCCAGATTCAGCAGCCGCAGTTCTGCCGGAATCGCGGCGTTCATGGCGGCAATGGGCTCCAGCGTCATGCTGGCCACCTGAAGCCCCGCCTCCCGCATGGCGGCATAGAGGCTCTCCACCACCTCCCCAGGCAGGAAGGTGGCCACCACATCGGCCTCCACTTTGCGTCCATTATGAAATTGAAGATTGGACAGGGGATAATTGTCCAGCCGGTATTGGGCCACCGTATAGCCTACCAGGAAGAGCTGCCGGCGGTTTCCCTCGTCGGCCTGAAGGGCCTCCTCCGCGGCGGAGACCGCTCCAGCCTCCAGCTGCCCGATCTGCTCGGTCTCCACCGCCTGCTCCTCCGGCAGCTCCAGGGTAAAGCTCCCCCGCTGGGTACGCAGGGCCCGCCCCGCCGCAGCCACACATACCCGCTCCAGCCTGACGCCCAGCCTCGCCTCCAGGCGCCCCGTAACCGTTCGGGCCAAGGCCGCCACCTGTTTAATATCGTCGATCTGACCGTCCATCATGGCCCGCTTGCCATGCTCCTCCTGCTCAATATCCAGCACCTTAAGGCGGCCTCCTACGGCCCGCCCCACAACACCCACAATACTGCGGGTGCCGATATCCAACGCGAAGATCAGATCCTTTTCCTGATGGGCATACTCTGCCATACCGCTGCTCCTCTCCTATCCGCTTCCCTTCCGGTGTGTGAAAAACTGCCAGGAGACGGCATATCCTGCCGCCCCCTGGCGCTGTAACGGTATGCCTTAATACTTGCTGAACACGCTGGCCGCAGCTCCGTCCTCCGGCGTATCGTCGGCGGCGTCCTCATAGTAGGACGGGGCGCTGTAAGAGGCGCGCTCCTGCCGCGGGACGGTGTAAGAGGAGCCCTCGTCCTGGCGCAGGTGGAAGCGGGAGAGCATCTCCTTCATCAGCGACGCCTGGCTGGACAACTCCTCGCTGGCCGCGGCGGACTGCTCGCTGGTGGCGGAGTTGGTCTGCACGACCGAAGAAATCTGGTCGATGCCTTCGGTCACCTGGGCAATAGCCTCAGATTCCTCTTTGGCCACCTTGGAAATCTGCTCAATGGAGCTCATCGCAAGGTTAGACAGTTCTACGGTCTTATTCAGGGAATCCGACACGCTCTTAACGATCTCATTACCCTCCTTCACGGACTCAATGGAGCGCTCAATGAGGTCCTTGGTGGCCTTGGCGGCCTCATCGGATTTAGAGGCCAGATTGCGCACCTCGTCGGCCACCACCGCGAAGCCTTTGCCGGCGGAACCCGCGCGAGCGGCCTCCACAGCCGCGTTCAGCGCGAGAATGTTGGTCTGGAAGGCAATGTTCTCAATGGTAGCGATGATTTTTCCGATCTCCTCGGAGGAGACGGAAATCTTCTCCATAGCCTGCACCATCTGATCCATATACTTCGCGCTTTCGCTGACCTGGCGTCCGGAGTCCTTGGAGTGGCGCATCGCCTCTTCACTATTCTGCGCATTGTTGCGGGCGTTATTGGAGATATCCGCGATGGTGGCAGACAGCTCCTGCACAGCGCTGGCCTGCTCGGTAGCGCCCTGGGCCAGGGCCTGGGAGCCAATGGAGACCTGCTCGGCGCCGGCGGAGACCTGCTCGGCGCTCTGGTCGATCTGGGACAGAGCATCGCTGAGACTGCGGTTAATAATCCGCACGGACTTGAGCACGCTGCTCAGTGCGCCGACATACATATTCTCATCCTTGGTACGCACGTCGAAGTTGCCGCTGCCCATCTCTTCCAGCAGACGGCACTCGTCCTCGATCACTTCCTTGAGGATCGTCTGGCTGGTCCGCAGGGCGTCACACATTTCGCCCAGCTCATTGCGGCCCTCATAGTCGGCAGGCACGTCAAATTTGCCCTCTTTAAACGCAGAGAGGGCATTGCGCACCTGCTCTACCGGAACGGTAATGCTGTGAATGATTTTAAAGGCCGTCCAGAAGGTAAATATCACAGCCAGCACCAGTACAACAATCGTAACGATAATGGTAATCGTGCTGACCCAGTGCTGGGTATCGACGCTCTCCTGCTGGTATTTATTCATACCATCCCCAATCTGGGTGGCCAAGCTTACCATGGCGTTGAGCTTAGGCGTACAGCTGTTTTTAATCAGGCTAATCGCCTGCGCCTGATTGTTGGAGTCAATCGCCTGTAGGATATCCGGGATTTCCGCTTCCCAGTCCCTCACGGCCTCAATGTACGATTTAATGCTGCTGTCACCGGGATAGAGCGTATTTAATTCCTCCAGAATATCGTCTACCGTATCCAGCACCTCGTTGGCGCGCTGCTCCAGCTGGGCGTTGGCCGGGTCCGTGGGGTCCAGCGCCATGTCGCGCACGTTCCGCGCGGCGATGTTGGCGTTCATCCGGCATTCCGTTACCAGCTGATTGGCCCGGATTTCATAATTGATGATCCTGGTATAGCTGTTGCGCTGGCCAGACATCTGAAACAGGGTAACAACGATAATGGCAATCGAGATGATGCTGGTGATACCAAAGCCCAGAATCAGACTCTTCCTGATCTTCATGTTCTTAAACATGCGCACTTTCCTCCTCGTACTTACACTTATTTGCTTTTTCTATATTTTATATCAAATCGGTTCCGTAAGCAGTCAACGGTTTAGGCCGTTTCTCCGTTACGTCGCCGTATCTTCCCTTTTTCACGTCGCCGAACACCTTTCCATCCACCAGGGTCACCACCCGGCGGCGCATAATGTTCACATACTGGCTGGCGTGGGTCGCCATAATAACTGTCGTCCCCCGCCGGTTCAGCTCGTTTAAAAGATGGAACACATCCCAAATGCTGTCGTCATCCAAATTGGCGGTAATTTCGTCCAATACCAGCACCGGCGGACTGCCAATCAGCGCCCTTGCCAGCTCCACCCTGCGCGCCTCGCCGATGGACATCTCCACCGGATACTTTTTTTCTACTCCCGGCAAGCCCACCAAGCCCAGCACCTTTTTTATCTTTGGCTCCAGCTGCCGCTCTCCCTCTCTAGGGCAGGCAATCCGTCCCGCTAAGAGCAGGTTTTCCCGCACGGTGCGGTTACGGATCAAAGTCGGCTCCTGCCAAACCTTTCCAAAGATAATCGACGCCCGGTTCCGGCTGAGCTTCATCATCCAGGACAGGTCCTTGTGTCCCACATACACCCGCCCGCGGGTCGGTCTGGCCTGGCCTGCGATCAGGTTGAGCAGGGTGCTTTTCCCCGCGCCGCTGCTGCCGATCACAAAAACGAAGTCCCCCTGCCGGATGGTAAGGTTGACGTCCTCTACCCCGACCTCAAAGCGTTTATCGCCCCGGTGCCGTTTGCGCTGCTTATAAAGTTTTGTCACATTTTCTAATTCAATCGTCGGCATAGGCCTCTCCCGGTTCTGTGCTTGTGTTGTTTGCGAGACCGGCATTGCAAACTACCGAAATCCTGCTATAATCTAAGTATACCAAGTTTGTCGGAGGTACGCAAGTGAAAAAGGAGCGCCAGCCCAATCACAAAAAGCGAAATATCGTGCTGGCCATCCTTCTGGCCCTCTTGTGCGTCAGCGCAGTAGAACTGGCCGCCTGCCGGTATTTTGCGCCCGAGCAGTATGAGCGCATCACCGCCCCCGCCCGCCAGGCCGCCGGAGCCGTGGCCAGCGCCTGCCGCTACGCCGCAGCAGGCGCGGCGCAGCTGTGGAACAGCGCCGTTAGCCAGGTGCAGGCCAGCTGGAGCCAGCTCACCGCTCCCCGGCCCCAGCAGGAGCCGGAAAGCCAAATGGCCGGAGAACCCACGATAACCGACGGCCCGCCCATCACCGACCCCACCATTACTGAACTGGTCCAAGTGGAAGGACAGGAAATCCTTACCGGCGGCGTTGTGGATATCGTGTACTTCTACCAGGGCGGCGAGGCCTGGGCTGAGCTGCCCTACGGCAGCGACAATATCGGCGGCTATGGCTGCGGCCCTACGGCCATGGCCATGGTGGTTTCCAGCCTGACCGGCTCCGCCGTTGACCCGTCCGCCATGGCTCAGTGGGCGGTAGAACACGGATACTGGGCCCGCAAGAGCGGCTCTTACCTCTCCATCGTGGAGGGGACCGCCCGCGCCTATGGCCTGCGGGCGGAATCCTTCGACGGCCGCACGCCTGATGAGCTGCTGGACGAGCTGCTCTCCGGCAGGCTCCTAGTGGCTCTTATGGGCCCAGGCCACTTCACCAGCCGGGGGCATTTCATTCTCCTGCGGGGCTTTACCCTCAGCGGGGAAATTTTAGTGGCTGACCCTAACAGCCCTGAACGCAGTCTTTCTGTTTGGGACCCCCAAATTATTCTGGACGAGCTCTCCTCCAGCACCCACGACGGCGCGCCCCTCTGGTCGGTCTCCCTCCTGGAATTTTCTACCCAGGACGAGAGCGCATCCCCCTGAAATCCGCACATAGGCATCGGCCCGGTTTTCACCGGGTCGATGCCTTTTGTAAAGCAAGACCCCCCGTCAATGCATCTCAACCGTTTAATAAATAGACTTGCCCCGAGTCACCTTTGGGTTGAGCACCCGGTCCAGCTCCAGCACCCGCTTCAACCGGCGGCTGTTGACCGCAACCTGGACCGCCAGGGCCTGTTCCTCCGGCTCCTCCGGCTCCGCGCCGTTGAGCAGCAGCGACAGCCGCAGAGCCTCCTCCGGCTCTAAACCGCCCGCCTGCTCCTCTAAGGCCCGTTTGACCTCCTCCAGCTTGCCGATCGGCTCCTGCCGCATGGCAATGAGCATCTCTACCGCCACCTGGTCGTCTCGGTCCAGCGCTTCCGCCATCTGCTGGGACAGGTCCAGCACCTCGTTGAGCAGATTTCCCATGCGCTTGCTCTGAACCAGTGCCTTCGCTAAACGATCCTGCTCCATATCCGCTCAGCCCCCCGCCCCCGCCTGGGCCTGATTCTTCTGGTTGGCCTCTCGGAAGGTGTCCCGCAGCTCAGTGACCATGGTCTTCACTCTGGCCAGCTCGGTTTTATTCCGTCCGGCCTTGACCCGGTTGAGCTCATAGCCGAAAAACTCATACAGCCGCGCTAAATCCCGCCCTACGTCGTACTGGCGGTCCAGCGTGTCGTCCAGGTAGCGGATAATCTCCAAGCTCCGGGTCACATCGGCCTCAAAAAGGTTGAAATCCTCCTTATTCAAGGCCAGCTCAGCCCGCATCAACCGTTTCACCAGCTCGTCATAGAGCAACAGAAGCAGTTCCTCCGGAGACATAGCGCTAATTGTCTGCTCTCTTTGATCCCGATATTCCCGGAATCCCTTGTTATCCATTTCAGACTCCTTTGGTTTCTCCAGCGCAGGCGGGCCCGCATACTGGCAGGCCCGCGCCACGTCCGTTTCATTAATAGCTGCTGCCGCCCATGAGCCCCATCAGCGCGGAGCTCTGAGAATTCATCTGGGCAATCAGCTGTTCCAGCTTGGAGAACTTGGTGGTATAACGGTCAATCTGGTCCGATATTTTATCCTGCCAGCGGTCAATCTGGTTGTCAATGATATCGATCTGACTTTTCAGGCTGTTGCTGTTCAGACTAGTAGGGGCTTTGACCGAGCCCGCATGGTTAATCAGCACGCCCTTGGGCTCGCCGGTGGTCTTAGCGTAGGTATTCAGCGGCTCAAGCAGGGACTCCATCAGGCCGTTGCTGGACGCGCCGCTGTCAGTAGACTTGGTAAAGACGTTGCGCACCTTGTCTGGGTCGCTCTCCAACGCGTTGCGCAGGGCGGTCTCGTCCAGTGAAAGCGTGGTCAAGCCATTGCTGTAGGCGGTGTCGATGCCGATCTCCCGCAGATCCTGTCCGTCGGTACCGATGGGGGTGACCGCCGCGCGCAGCTTGCTGTAAAGGCCGCTCAGGTTGGAATCGGCAAACAGGATGCCCTGCTTGGCCTTTTCATTGTAAGCCTTCAACTCGCTCTCGGTATACTCCTTCTCCTGCTCCGCAGTAAGGGGTTCATAGCGGCTCTTGTCCGACTTGGTGGCGGGCTGGGTAGAATAGGCGTTTTTGATCTCCGTGACCATGGCGTTGTAATCCTCCACCATGCTCTTGATGGCGTCCACGATCTTATCGCTGTCAGACACGGAGGTAAAGCTCACGGCGTCCTTTTCAGCCGCGTCCACATCCTTTAGCTTATACGCGTTCCCCGTCTCGTCATGGTCATATTCGCCGAAGGTCCCCTTCAAATTGATGGTCAAGCCGTCCACCTCAAAAGAGTTGCCGCTGCGGCTGACCCCGTCGTAAAGTTTGCCGTTTACCTTCATAGAGAGGACGGCATCTTTGCCCTCCTCCAGTTCTCCGTTGCCGAAAATCTGCTCGGACAGTCCCTCAAATTCTATTACCCCGGCGCTGCCCGTCTCGTTGGCGGTAAACTGGAACTCGTTGGTCACCTTGGAATAGCTGACCTTTACTCCGGCCTCCGGATTAGAATTGATCGCGGTCATAACGCTTTCCAGGGCGCTGTCCTCATTGAATTTACCCACAGATACGCCGTTTACTTTAAAATCATAGAGGAATTTGCCCTCGCTGTCCACTTGATAATAGGAGCCCTCCGGGTCGTCGTAGGAGCTGGCCACCCGGTTGCCCTTAGCGTCCACATAATAAGTCTCCGTCTTTGTGGTAACCTGGCGGACATCTCCTTCTGCGGCCACCCGGTCGGAGCTGTTCCATTTGAACTGGTCCCCCAGCAGCTCGCCCAGCGTTTTGCCCGTATTGACATAGTTGGAATTGCCGCTCTCGTCCAGTCCCAGCGCCTCGCCTACGGCGCTGGTAACATTCAGGGTGGACCCCTCCTGAGTGGGCTTAATGCTCAGGGCAAATCTGCCCTCCTTGTCTGCGGAAGCGTTGCTAACCTCCAGCTTACCCTTGCCAAAGGCTTTCTCCAGGCTCTTTTTAACCTCTTCCAGGTAGTCGTCGCCGCTCATATCCTTTTGAAACTCCGGCAGCGTGATTTTCTTGCTCACGCCGTCCAGGGTTACGTTCATGCTTTTGCCCGCCAGGTACTCGCCGCGGGTGGCCTTGTCGTCCACCAGGGTCTTGCCTGCCACGGTTAAGGTGCTGGATTTATCCCCGGAGTTGATGCCCAGCGTATCTTTGATCTTACCTGTGGCGGAGCTGACGGTAACGCTGTTGCCCGCCCCCTGCTTATCGGAAAAAACAATGTTGCCGTTCTTCACCTGCACGTCCACCATCTCGCTGGCCTTTTTCTGCTCGCCGCTGCTGGTGGTCACCTTAATTTCATCCAGCTTCTCCCGGATGCCCTTGGCCAAGTCGTTCGCATTGCGGTAGGTCGTCAGCTCGTCAAACTCCAGGTCGATGGTGCGGTTTCCGCCATAGCTCAGGGTCATAGTACCGGACACCATGCTCTGCGGCAGCACCTCCGCCAGATCCACCTCTTTGCCCTGGATACCGCCGGCACCGGCCCCGCTTCCGCCCAGCGCGGCACTGGACACCCGGTAGGTGGCGGCCTTTGCCAGCTGCTGTACGCCCAATATCTGCACATCGCTGGAGGTCCTGCCGGAAGCAGTAATCTTGTCAGCGTAGGTGCCCGCGGTAGTGGTTTTGACCGCGCTGTTAAAAAAACTGCTGCTGAGCAGGTTGGTGTTGGAAGCATAGGAGGTATATTTCTGGGTAAAATTCGTCATCTTGTCAATGATGCTGCGGTATGCCTCCTGCTGCCACTCTACCTTGGTACGCTTCTGCTGGAGAGCGGAGATCTTCATTTTAAGGCCGGAGACCGCGTTTTCGATCATAGCCTCCGTGTCCATGCCGCTGGCCAGTCCGCTGAGTACGTTGCGGGTGCCGTAAATGCTGCTGGACGCGCTGCTGTTGCTCAAGCTGGTAATAGACGCCATGCCGGTACGCTCCTTTCTAAAAATCAGGGCGTTTTTCTCACGCCCAAATGAAAAGTACATGTCGAAGAAGGAAAAAATTTTTATTTTTTCCTTATCTACCTCTATATTTTTTTATCGACATGTAGTATAGTAAAGTTAAGAGTTTTCTCCGAGTTTTTATTGCGGGAGGGGATATCCTTTGACACAGATCATCACTGTCACCAATCAAAAGGGCGGCGTTGGCAAAACGACCACCGCATCCGCTCTGGTCTGCGGCCTCAGCCAGAGGGGCGCTAAGGTGCTGGGCATTGACTTGGACCCCCAGGGCAACCTGGGCTTTACGCTGGGTGTGGACACCGACGCCGGAAATACCATCTACGACGTGCTCAAAGGCAGCTGTCCGATTGAAGCGGCCATTGTCTCTACGGAATACGGGGATGTTCTGCCATCGGACATCATGCTCTCTGCGGCTGAGGTGGAATTTACCGCCCCCCGGCGGGAATTCTTGCTGGACCAGCATCTGGCCTCCGTCCGCTCCAACTATGATTTTATCATTATTGATACGCCTCCGGCGCTGAATGTTCTCACCGTTAACGCCTATGTCGCCTCTGACGGACTGATCGTCCCCATGGAGGCCGAGGTGCTCAGCCTTGTAGGAATCACCCAGCTCCAGGAGACCATCGAGACCGTACGCGCCTCTTTTAATTCTCACCTAAAGGTCTTGGGCATTCTGCTCAACAAATTCAATCCCCGCCTCACCCTTTCCCGAGAAATTCTCGACCTGGCCGAGGAGGTGGCCCGGCAGCTGGGCAGCCAGGTGTTCCGTTTCAAGGTTCACCGCGGCGTGGGCGTTGCCATGGCCCCGGCCCACGGACAGAGCGTACTCACCTACCAGCCAAAGTCTAAGCCCGCCCAGGACCTGCAGGCCCTGGTAGACCTGGTGGGCGGGGAGCGGTTTGCCGTCCCTAAAAAACCCGGCTTCTCTTTTTGGGGGTAGCTGCCGGGCGCATACTGCTTCTGTGTCCGTCATAGGTTTTTATGGGCTTTGTTTACCGCTTGACAATTCCGCCTATCTGCGGATAAAATAGGAAGCAGGAGTTTTAGGCCTTGTTTGAAAATTGTTAACACGCCCAAACGGCGGGTCTTTTTCCGCCTGGACGGCGGGGTTTTTTCCTTGAAATCCGCCAGGATTCCTGCGTCAAAACCCCTTGCCAGCCGAAAAAATCCCTCGCCCTTGGTTATATTCCCGTTTTTTAACAAGGCCTAGCCCCATGACAGAATATCGGAGCCTTTCAGCTCTGCTTGAAACTGTTCTATGACAAAAGGAGCGTTATACAATATGGCAGCCAAAGAAAACGACCGTTCCAAAACCAGTAAAACCGCGCGGGTCATGAACCTGCTCAGTAAAAAGCAGGAGCCCGCTCCTACGGCGGACGAGGCCAGCGAGATTCCCGCGGCGGGCGGGACTGGCGCAGCGCCCGTGCCGCCCATTATCTCTTCTCTGGCGCCCGACGCCGCTGTCTCCGTACAAATTAAAACCGCCTTGGAGGATGCTCTGCAAGAGGAGCTGAAGGGCCCTTCCCCGGCATCCCAGGCGCAGGGGGCCGCCCCAGCTCCGCAGGCCGCTCCCGTCCAATCCGCGGAAGCGCCGGCCCTCGCCGCCCCCCAGAGTCCTGCGGCCTCTGCGCAGCCGGAAGCTGCGCCCGCCCCTTCCGCGCAGCCTGTCCCCGTTCAGCTGGAGGAATTTTCTGAACCGGAGCAGGAGTCCGCACCAGCCGGTTCCCCTATTCCGGCACAGCCCATTCCCACTCCTCCCCTCTCCCTCACGGTTGTTCCTCCCCCCGCGCCCAGCCAGAGCGGTTACATCAACGTCATGCAGGTTTTAGTGGAAGAAAAAGCGGAGAAATATGCCAAAATGTTCGGACTGTGTACTTGTTCCCGGTGCATGGACGATGTAAAGGCCCTGGCGCTCAACCACCTGCCGCCTAAATACGTGGTTATGGATGAAGGCGACCGGATCCCTAAGCTCACATTTTACGAGGGGCATTACAGCAGCGACATTACCGCTCAGCTTCTTCACGCCTGTGAAACCGTCCACCGCAGACCCCACCACACCCGCTGAAGCAAGAGGTGCGGCTCCTTTTCATCCTGTTCAAAAAAAGTTCCGTGAAGTCTACGCCCATAGGGTGTAAATTAAATCAAAATCCGTTTTCTCAGCCCACAAGTGTGTAAGCCGTCCGCCTATGGCGGGCGGCTTACACACTTGTAGGCTGCGTCCTTTCGGAAAATGACTTTGCCACTTTTTCAATATACGAAAAAAGTCTCGCAGAGTTCGCGCTGTTGGGCGTGAATCAAGTAAAGGTTTGTTTTCTCCGGCGACATGTGCGTCGGAGAAAACGCTTCCCGGTCTGTCAGCACACGAATTGTCCGTTTACAGCGGACAGTCCGTGTGCGCCACAGGCCGCGATTGACTCAAAAAAAGGTGCGGCACATGTGCGCCGCACCTTTTTGTCTTCTGTCAGGATTCCGTTCCCTCGGCCGTCTCCTCCGCCGGCCCTTCAATCTGGTCGGCATAAGGGTGGGTCAGCTGTTCCCACAGGGTATTGACATTCTCCATACAGATAAAATAGATACTCGTCAGTAAATTCCCCGGAATCCCCAGCTCCTCAGCCAAAAAGGTGATCTTTTCCCAATCGGCGGCTTCGTAACTAAGCACTAGTCCATACAGCATACCGCAGCGGCCCGACTGGTGAAGCAGCGCCTCCTTGATCTCCTCAGATACCGGCACCTCTGCCAGAATCTCTTCCAGCGGTGCGTCAATTAAGTAGTTCAAGGTAGAGAACATGCCCATCAGATAGGCCTCTGCTTTGGATATGGGCATGTCTTTCGCGTGATTCATCAAATCACTGCAAAAGTTAGCCCGCAGGAAAGAGCGCTTTAGGAATTCCTCAGACCCCTGGTCCAGCTCGCTGTCTGCATTGCTGGCGCTGAGCAGGTAAATCCACTGCTTCAGTTGACCCAATCCTAGCGTCATAATCGCCTGACGGATGGTAGTGGCCCGATGGCGTAGGGCAAAATAGGCGGAATTGACCATTTTCAGCAGGCCATAGGACAGGCTGGCGTCTGCCGCAATCATTTGCTCGATCTCGACCACGTCAGGCTCGTCCCGTGTCACCGCTACCATCAGACGGAAGAAGTTGCTCTGAATGTAGGCGCTGCTATGGGCTTTGGTAGTCAGCTTTTCCGCCACATAGGGCCCCTCCATGGCGTCTATTTCCAGGGCCAGCCCTTT
Source organism: uncultured Flavonifractor sp. (assembly GCA_947346365.1). Taxonomy (GTDB): domain Bacteria; phylum Bacillota; class Clostridia; order Oscillospirales; family Oscillospiraceae; genus CANAAV01. Next base: position 144,169 of record CANAAV010000003.1, on the reverse strand, counting down.
TTGATAGAGCTGCTCACTGTCAATATTGGTCAAAATGCACCGCTTATTCATGCTGTGCCCAATTTCCACAATATTGCGGATCGTCAGCTCGTTGGCCGTCTGAGCATTGATGCGGATATAGTCGATGCTGTCCAACAGCGCCAAATAGCGGGGCGCGAATTGGAATTCATTCACCGCGATCTTGTAGCCCTCTTTCGCATACTGCTTTACAAAATGCATAGACAGCGGGTGAATAATGACGCTGTCGTCAATTTGGATCACCAAATCACTCTTGTCAAAGAGCCTCGGCGTCTTCTTCATCAGCAGCATGGTAGTAAATGTCATGAAATTGAGGGTGCCCTTCAATGCCTTGGTGGAGTTTTGGGTCAAAAAGGTATAAATCGTATCGGCAGCCGCAAAATCCGCGCTGGTGGAGCCATTTTCAGCACTAAACGCCTGATTTTCTCCGTGATACAGTATCTCATAACCGATAATCACTCCAGCGGTATCCTTAATGGGCTGCCGCACAATGTATTTATTGCTCATAGCCGCCTAACCACCTCGTTTAAGTTTCAGAGCGTGCCACCAGATGGTCAATTACCTCTACCAGCCGCCCAATCTCCGGCTTGCTCATCTGCTCGTTGGCTCCCAGCTCCTTACCCTTGCGGCGCATTTCCTCCGTAATCAGGGAGGAGAAAATGACAACTGGCAGCTTTTTAAATTCACTGTCATCCTTGATGAGCTTGGTTAATCTATGACCGTCCATCTGCGGCATCTCAATATCTGTAATAATCAAGCGGACCTTTTTGCGCAGATCCTCTTCTCCCCGCAGGCTCTCCAAATAATTCCACAGCTCCTGTCCGTTAGAAAACATCTTTACGTTTACATACCCGGATTTATGCAGGGCTTCGGCAATCATTTTGCTCAGCAGGATCGAGTCTTCCGCCACCAAGATAGGCGCCTCCTGCCGCCCCCGCTTGCCCAGCCGGTCAATTTCAGCCAGTTGAATGGTGGTCTCCGGCGCAATTTCCGCCACAATTTTCTCAAAGTCCAAGATGGTAACCAAGTCGTTTCCGCACTGAGCGATACCGGTGGCTACTCCCTCGTCTCCACCGGCCACAGTCTTATCCGGCTTTTGGATGTCCTGCCAGGAGATACGGCTGATGCCCACCACCGTATGGACCCGGAATGCAATGTTCATCTTGTTAAAATTGGTGATAATAAACAGGTCTTTGAGACCCTTTTCACCGGGAACGCCCAAAAGATACTGGGGAAGGTCCACCACAGTGAGCACCACGTCACGGGGTTTAAAGATCCCCTCTACCGCCGGGTGGGCGTGAGGCATGGGCTTCACCGGCGCGCTCATGAGAATTTCCTTCACCTTAGCCACATTAATCCCGTAAAGGTTGTCGTTGATGGTGAATTCCATAACCTCAATTTCATTGGTGCCTGATTCCAATAGGATGCCTCTCTTGTCCTCTTCCAGCATTTCTGAACACTCCCTTCAATCATTGCGCTGTCATCAGATAATCAGTTCCTGCCGCCCATAGCAGCGTACGCACCCCAAGCCGCTGTTTACGTCAAAAAGCAGCGTACGGGCCACGCCGCCGCCCACGTCCTCTTTCAGCAGCCGGATTTTTTCTCTTCTTAAAACCATGCGGACACTCTCAATATTGCGCTGCCCAATGTTGCCCATTGAGCCGCCATTATCCTCAAACATTTTCGCGCCTCCGGCGATCTTCGCTGTAATTCTAGTGCGCACCGCGCCTTTGAGCTCCATTTGATGCAGCGTTTCCCGTATGCCAGTATCCGCATATTTAAGTGGGTTCTTCCGCCCGGCCTCCATATTCACCGGCAGCATAATATGTACCAGCGCGCCCAGCTTTAATACTGGATCATGCAGGCAGATGCCAATGCAAGAACCCAGCGCATATGTGACAAGTACTCCCTCTCCCTTCGCCATCTTCATGTCCGCAATTCCGATTGTCAATTTGTTGCCATTAACCATCGTTTACGCCCAGCTTCCTCAACAAAAAATTCAAAGACCGGATATCCGGTGAAAGCAGCAGGCGGCAGGGAACCTCGTGCTCGTTACAGACAAAATTCCCTCCAATGGTCATGATATAGTCAGACTGTCCGCCATATTCTGCCATAGGTACCGTCAAAATGGCTCCTTGCATGTCCACTGTAAAAGCGGGCACTGTCAAGTTGACATCTATGTTTGCCAAACCGCTCAATGCGTTAATAAATGTGGAGATCATAATGTTCCCCACCTCAATCAGCGCGGAATTTTCCAGTTCCGCCAGTTGAGCGTAATCTGTGATCTGTTTTTGCAGCATACTTTCCAACACAAGGTTGACAAATTCTATCTGCTGTACCGACAGCATGATACCGCTCATCTGTCCGCTCAGCTTCACCAAAACGCCCGCTGTAATTTCCTCCGGACCGCCAATCCACTCAATCGCCTCGTTATACCCCATAATGCGCACTTCCGGCAGGGTAATGCGTACCTCCCGCCCCAAAAGCTGAGACAGGGCAGTGGCGGCGTTTCCGGTTCCAATGCTCCCTATCTCGCGCAGCGTGTCCAGCTCCAGAGAAGTAAGCTCATCATAATTTTTGATCTCCATTCAGCCACCCTCCAATCAGCGCAGGCCGTTAATTGTGGTCTCAATTTCATCGGAAGTCTGTACCACCTTTAACGCCAAACCATAGGCCCGCTGTGCCTCAATCACCTGGGTCAATTCATCGGCCAGGTCCGCGTTAGACAGCTCCAACGCTCCGTGAACCAGCCGGCCGGTGCCTATCAGCAAACCGCCGTTTTTGTCTATGGGCAGATACCGGTTTTCGCTGAGGCGCATCATGCCGTCATAATTGCCGTAATCAAAGATGCCCACGGGCAGCAGTTCCGCATCCGTGTCCTCGTTGAGCTCAATCATGCCGCCCTCTGTGCTGAGTACAAAGCGCCCGTTGCCGTCGGACAGGTAATAGACTTTTTCCATAATGGGCTCGCCCATCTCATCCACTTCGCCGCTGTCCAGCAGATACTCCGCTTTGGTAAAGGAGCCGTCCCGCGTAAATGTAATCTCGCCGCTGGCCATATCCACCAGAGCGAAAAAACCCTCGCCGTCAATCATGTAGTCCAGCTCCCGCTCCGTGTTCGCCACGCCGCCCTGATGAAAATTGGTGGCGGTCATCAGCATTCTGGTGCCTACACCTGCAGGCAGCTGTTCCTCAATGCCCCGCATATTCTGGTGCATCAAAGCGCTGAAATCGGCCCGCTGGGCCTTGTATCCATACGTGTTCACATTGGCAATATTGTTGCCCTGCACATGCAGGTGCTGAAGCTGCTGCTGGGCGCCTACCGCGCCGGTATAAAAGGATTGATTCACCGTTCACTGCCCCCTTACAGCCGTCCCACATCGTTGGTGGTCCGGTTCATCATCGTGTCATACATTTTCGCCACTTGGGCGGCGCTCTGGAGCGAGCGTTGACAGGTAAGCAGCTCAGTCATCTGCTGAATGATGTCCACATTGGCCCGCTCCAGATACTGCCAGTGGACCAGCGGCATCTCCATCAGCTGGCCCTGCTGGCCGGTAAAAAAGCCCTCCTGGGTATGCAGCAGCTCCCCGTTGTCCTCAAAGCGGAACACACCCAGCTGGCCCAGGATATCGCCCTGAGCGTTATAGATACGCCCCCGGTTATCCGCCTCAATCTTGTCGGTATTGAGTTGAATGGGCTGGCTGTCCACACCCATCACCCGCCCCTGGCCCGGGTAACACAGGTATCCCTCGTTATCCAGGCTGAAGCTGCCAGAGCGGGTATAGTACATTTCCCCATCGTCGCCCCGGACGGCGAAAAAGCCCTCCCCCTCAATGGCAAAATCTAGCAGCACGCCGGTCGGCTCCGGCACCCCCTGACTATAGTCCACGTAAATCTGGTCGGTGGCGCGGATATAACTGTACGGGCCAATTTGTGCATAGTCCTTGTTCACCGTACCCGTCCGGCTGTACATGACCTCATCGAAGGTACTGGCCGTATAACGGCTCTGCTTAAAGCCGGAGGTAGAGAGGTTGACCAGGTTATTACCCACTATATTCAGGTTGCGCTGCTGGGTCAGCATACCAGAGGTCAGATTATAAAACCCTTTAAACATCGCTTATCCCTTCTTCCGCTTTTTAGAGTGCTTTGGTGCCGGCACGCCGTTCATGTATCCGTTCATGTACTCCCGCAGCTTCTGGATCGCCCTGGCATGGATCTGGGAAATGCGGGGCTCGCTGACCTCCATTACCTGGGCAATTTCTTTCATGTGAAGATTCTTTTCATAGTACAGCGAAAGCACGATCTGTTCGTTCTCCTGAAGGGCGCCAATGCCTTTCGCCAGCACCTGCTGTAGTTCCCGCTCTTGAAGGGCAGCCTCCGGCTGTCCATGCGTATCCTCCGCGGCAGCCTCAAAACGGTAGCCCTCCGGGTCCCGCGCTTCCATGAGAGCGTCTAGCGAAAGGGTATTGTCCAGGGCCACCTTCGCCGCATCCTTTTGATATTTTTCCAGCGTCACCCCCATATATTGGGCAACCTCTGCGTCGGTGGGAAACCGTCCTAACTGATTGGACAGCTCAGACACCGCCTGATCAATTTCTTTTGCCCGCTGCCGCACATTCCGGGGCAGCCAATCCTGCTTCCGGGCCAGGTCAATTACCATCCCACGGATGCGCTTGGATACGTAGGTCTCAAATTTGATGCCCTTGTCCGGGTCAAATTTGTCGATACAGTTTAATAGGGTCAGGATTCCCTCATTGACGATATCGCCCACCTGGGCAAAGCTGCTGTATACTCCCCGAACCTGTAGCGCGGCAGTTTTAATCAACCCCTCATACCGCAGGACCAGGGGCCATTTCAACTCCTCATCGCCGGTGCGCTTATAGGCCTGTAGCAGCTCCTGCGTGCTTAAAGACTCAATTTCCTGGGCCGTATAGCCCCCGCCAGCCGTCTGAACAGCGGCTCCCTTTTCTGTCATATGCCCACCGCCTTTCGGGGGGCGGGGGTCTCCGCTGTAATATTGCCCAGCGCCTGAATCTGCACGCTGTTGGTAATTTCATTAAAAGAGAGCACGTATACATTCGGGTAGAATTGCGTAATCATGCGGCTGAAATAACCCCGAATGACCTGGCTGACCAGAATGACCGGCGTTTGAGCCAGATCGCTGAACTTTTTCAGATGTTCTGCCAGCTGAGAAATAATGCTCTGCATCAGATCCGGCCCCATCGCCAGATAGACGCCCTGCTCGTTGCGGGTGAGGGAAGAGATGATCTTTTTTTCCATCTCCGCATCCAGCGTGACCACACGCAGCTGCCCATCCTCGCAGAACCGGCGGGTGATGGTACGGCTGAGAGCACCGCGCACCTGCTCGGTGGTCATGTCAATATCTCTGCCCTGCGTAATGGAATCCACCGCCGTCTCCAGGATGGTGCCCAGGTCCTTAATCGGCACACCCTCTTGAAGGAGATTTCGCAGTATTTTTTCCAGCGTGGCATAGGAGATAATACTAGGCACCGCTTCCTCCACCAGCTCCGGAGAGGTCCGCTTGAGATTTTCCACCAGCTGGATGGTCTCCGCCCGGTTAATCAGCTCGTAGGCGTGCTTTTTCACCACTTCAGAAAGGTGGGTCAGCATAACAGATAGGGGATCAATGACGTTGTAGCCATAGATTTCCGCCATCTCCTTGTGCTCTGGGAGGATCCAGCGGGAAGGAATGCCATAGGCGGGCTCGATGGTCTCAATTCCGTCGATCTCGCCCAAAGGATTGGGCGGTTCCAGCGCCAGATAGTAGTCCACCAGAATTTCCCCGCGAGCGACTTCCTCGCCCTTGATACGGACCACATACTGATTCGTCCCCAGGGCGGAAGAGTCGTGCAGGCGGATAGAGGGGAATACAAATCCCATATCCTGGGCGTACTGCCGGCGGAAAATGACGATGCGGCTGATTAACTTACCGCCGTGGTTTTCGTCCACCATCGGAATCAGGCTGTAACCGAATTCCATCTCAATAGGCTCTACCGCCAGCAGAGAATAGACGTTGTTGATATCCTTGTAATAATCGCTCTCGCTGGGGGCCGCGGCCTCCGGCGGGGCGGCCAGCTCCCCGCTCTCCTCTGCCGCTGCCGCTGCCGCCTGCTCCTGGGCATAGCGCCGGCCCAGCACATAGCCCCCGCCCAGCAGCACCACGCCGCCCATCAACAGGGGAAAGGTCGGGGTATTAGGGATAATCGCCAAAAATATCAGAATCGTGCCTGTCGCCATAATGGCCCGGGGCTGCGCCATGAACTGACCGATAACGTCCTTATTGAGGCTCCCCTCGGATACCGAGCGGGTCACGATCATGCCTGTGGCGGTGGAGATCATCAAGGAGGGGATCTGCGATACCAGGCCGTCGCCAATCGTAACAATGATGGAGTTTTGCAACACCGTCATCAGGTCTCCACCCTCAAAGACCATACGGAGAATCAAGCCGCCGATGATATTAATCATCGTGATAATGATGGACATCGTGGCGTCGCCTTTGACGATCTTGGTGGCGCCGTCCATGGCTCCGTAGAAATCGGCTTCCTTCTGAATTTTCTCCCGGCGTATCCGGGCCTGCTGCTCGTCAATGAGTCCGGAGGACAGATCTGCGTCAATGGCCATCTGTTTGCCGGGCATAGCATCCAGTGTGAAACGTGCGGCCACCTCGGACACACGCTCGGCGCCCTTGGTAATAACGATCATCTGCACCAGTACAATAATTAAGAAGATGACCACGCCTACAACGATATTGCCGCCGGTAATCAGGCGGCCGAAATTCGCGATAACCTCACCGGCGTATCCGTACTGGAGTATCTGCCGGGTGGTGGACACGTTCAGCCCCAGCCGGAACAGAGTGGTAATCAACAGCAGCGAGGGATAGATGGAAAACTCCAGCGCGTCTTTGATGGTCATGGTAATCATCAGGATCATAATGGACAGTCCGATGTTGAGCACCAACAGGAAGTCCAAAATCCACAGGGGCAGCGGAATCACCAGGAAGAGAACGATGACGACCACGGCCAGGGATATGATATTGTCTAAAATGCGTTTCATATGCCGCCGTCACCTCCTGGCGCTGTGTACCGGCCCATGCCCCGGCACCAGGCGTACTCTATATCATAACATCCGCCTAACGGGGCGGCTGCTGTCTGCTAATTCGTTTGTCGCCGTTGAGCTTGAAGATGTATACCAGCACTTCCGCCACCGCATTATACAGCGTGGGGGGAATTTCCTGGTTCAATTCCGCTTCGGCATACAAGGCCCTGGCCAGGGGAACATTTTCCATAACGGCAACATGGTTGGCCTGGGCAATCTCCACAATCTTCTGCGCCACCGCATCCTGACCCTTTGCCAGCACGATGGGGGCGTTGTCCTGCTCTGGCTTGTACCGCAGAGCCACTGCAAAATGGGTAGGGTTACGAATGACTACGTCCGCTCCGGGCACCTGCTGCATCATGCGCTGTTGGGCCCGTTCCCGCTGGATCTGCTTAATTTTTCCCTTGACCTGCGGGTCGCCTTCCATTTGCTTGTATTCTTCCTTGACTTCTTGCTTGGTCATTTTCATCTGCCGCTCATAATCCCACCGCTGGTAAATATAATCCACCGCAGCAAGGACAATAAACGCGATGCAGATGCGCACCACCATTCCCGCTCCATACTCCACCACATGGGCAGCGGAGATCGGCAGGTCTGTATAGAGATACCGGGAGCTCTCTAAAAACATATCCCGGATGCTCATATAGACGATTATCATCAGCAGCCCAATCTTCAAAAGGCCCTTCAGCGCTTCAATCAGGCTCTTGAGGGAAAACAGGCGCTTAATGCCCTTCAGGGGGTTGATCCGCTCAAATTGGGGCTTCAGCAATTCCGTAGTGACCAAAAATTTGGTCTGCGTAAAGGTTGCAACCACAGCGCACAGCATTGTAACCAGCAGGATTGGCCCCGCCGTCTTTGCCACCACCATAAGTCCTTCCACAGCCAGCTCACTGATAAAAACCGGCAGCGTGGTGCCCGATTTTTTTACATTTTCCAGACAGTAGGTCATAAAGCTCCCCAGCTCCCTGGGGAAATTGTCAATCCAAATCCATAGCATTCCAAAAGAGCCCAACAAAGCCGCCACCGCTATCGCGTCCTGGCTTTTAAAAACATTGCCCTTTTTTCGCTCGTCATTTCGCTTTTTTGGGGTTGCTTTTTCGGTTTTCTCGCCTTCCGCCACCGTTCATCCCCCCTTGGGTCCGCGCCCCAGGGGGTGCGTTCAGTTTGCTGCCAGATGGAGTATCTCGCTCAGGCTGTCCAGCATCGTCCGTTCTACTCCCAGCAGAAATTCACCGAAAGGTGCAATCAGCAGCAGCAAAAGCGACAGGCCGATGATGATCTTCAGCTCAAGATTGATGGAAAACACATTGATCTGCGGGATTACTTTCATCAAAATCCCCATACCTAGCTGCGCAATCAACTCCGCTGCCAAAATTGGCATACACATTTTAATACCCAAAACCGTGCACTCCACAAATAGAGCCAGCATTCCGTTGAGCACCGGCGCTGTCAGCGCCCAGTGTCCGAAGGGAACGATTCCCTCCGCCGTCAGGAAAATTCGCAGCATGGTGTGGTGCCCGTTAGCTGCAAAAAACAGCAGCATCATGAGGATATTCAGCAGCACGCCGGTGGTTGACATATTGGCCTGGGAAGCCGCATCGTAAATCTGATTCATCGTCATGCCCATCTGGGTATCCACGATGCTGCCCGCCAGTTGGGGGATATAGAAGAAAAAATTGACCACCATGCCCAGCACAAAACCCAGGGCCAGCTCTGAAAGCAGCGCCGCCGCCAGGCCGAACAGGGTGTTTGGAATTTCCACCTGAGTCCTTACAACGGAAACGGCAAATACCGACAGAGCCAGGACAAAACCCGCACGAAAAACGCCGGGTATGTCTCGGCGGCCCAGTATGGGATTAAACAGGACTAATCCGTTCATACGGGCCATAACATAGAGAAACAGCGTCAGCTGTGCCCAATCAATCATAGCCGCAGGTCCTCTACGAGGCAATCAGCGCAAATATCCGGTAGGTATAATCTTGCAGAGACTCCAGCATCCAGCCCCCGCCCACCAGCAGCACCGTTATTACAACAGTCAGCTTGAGCATAAAGCCAATGCTCTGCTCGTGAATCTGGGTCACAGCCTGGAAAATTGCTACAACCACGCCCACCACCATACTCAAAACCAGCATCGGCGCCGCCAACTTCAGCGCAACGCCCACCGCCTCCCGCACCAAGTCCATTGCCAGTGTAATGTCCATCTATGTCTCCTCTCCCTCAGGGCAGTCCTAAGCCCACGCTCTGTACCAGCGAGGAAAAGAGCAAGTCCCATCCGTTCACCGAGATAAACAGCAGCAATTTAAACGGTGTGGAAATCATCGCCGGAGGCAGCATAATCATACCCATGGACATCAAAGTGGTAGCCACCACGACATCAATCAATATGAAAGGAATATAGAGCAGGAAGCCGATCAAAAATGCCTCTTTGAGCTCTGTCGTCATGAAAGCGGGGACCACGATATGCAGCGGCAGCTCTACAGAGGGTTCACCGGTCGGGGTATCTATTCCCGCCAAGCCACAGTACAACTCCAGACTTTCCGGTTCCGTATTATCCAGCATGAAGCGTTTCAACGGCACCGCCGCCCGGTCGATAAACTCCTCTTCGCCAATCTGCTCCGCCTGATAGGGTTCAAGGGCTTGCGTCTGGATTTGACTGAATACCGGCTGCATCGTCAGCAGAGTCAGAAACAGGGCCAGCCCCACAAGCACCGTATTCGGCGGCGTCTGCTGCGTACCCATCGCCAAGCGCAGAAAAGATAGAGTGATGACATACTTGGCAAAAGACGTCATCATCACCATCAGCGACGGCAGCAGGGTAATCAACGTGGTCAGAAAGAGAATCTGGAGAACCTGAACGCTCTCACCGTTGATATTAATCATGCCTTCCGGCAGCATTCCGGCTCACCTCCGTCTCTTTTGTTGGAGCACAGTTCGCAGCGCCTCCCCAAAACTGGGATTAGCAGGCTGCTCCTGTGCGGCCATCCATGTCTCGGCCTCCTCCCGGCTGTACTCTGCCAGGGTGGAGATCGCCGACGGAGTAACGCCCAAGAGGAAATACCGCTCTCCCGCCTGGACCAAAACCAGCATCTGATCCCGGCCCAGATTCAGCCGGGCGAGCGCCTTCAGGCGTCCATCTCCGGCGGACACGCCGAATCCGTTCAGCATCCCCCGGCCCACCACATGCTTGGTAAACCAATAGGCCAGGCCGATGACGCCCACTATGCAGAACAGCAGCCAGAACAAAGAGAGCCATGTATCAGCCGGCACGATATTTACGGATTGCCCAGAATGGAGGTCACCGTCTTCAGCACGCGGTCTGGCTTAAACGGCTTGACAATAAAGTCCTTGGCGCCGGAGCGCACCGCGTCCATGACCATACTCTCCTGGCCCATGGCCGAGCACATAACCACGTTGGCGTTTCCATCCTTGGCACGGATGGCCTTCAAGGCTTCCAGACCGTCCATGTTGGGCATTGTGATGTCCATGATGACCAGGTCGGGGCCGATCTCGCCAAACTTCTCCACAGCGTCTGCGCCGTCCACGGCCTCAAACAGCTCCGTGTATCCGGCCTTGCTCAGGGTGTCCTTGATCATCTTCCGCATAAAGGCGGCGTCATCGACACAAAGAATCTTCTTAGCCATTGTAATCCATCCTTTTTACTTTAATTGCAGTCCGGTGTGTTTCACCGGTGAGCTCGTTACTTGCGCGCCAGGGCATCCAACTCTGGCTTCTGCACGATTTCCGTGATGCGGACGCCGAAATTATCGTCAATTACCACCACATCGCCGCGTGCAATACATTTCCCGTTGACAAACAAATCCACCTGATCGCCAGCCAGCTTATCCAGCACCACCAGCGACCCCTTAGAAAACTCCAGGATATCCTGTACCTTTCTCCGGGTGCGTCCAATTTCCACCGTCACCTGGAGCGGAACTTCCATAATCAGCTCCAGGTTCTCCGCTTGCTCCTTGCCCAGCTTTTCGCTCATGTCCAGGTGCTCCATGGGAAGCGGCTGTGTATTGATGACCTTAGGCTCTGGTTTAGCCTCCGGCTGGGGCGGATAGGGGTAGGGATAGGGCGGATAATACATGGGGGGATACCCCATATAGCCGTTGCCATAGGGCGTACCCTCTCCTCCCGGCTGTCCGGGGTAAGGCGGGGGGGACATCTGGCCCGGCATTCCCATAGGCTGCTGCATGGGCTGCGCCGCGGCGGAGGGAGCAGCCGGTGCGGCAGGCGCAGGAGCCGGTGCGGGCGCAGGGGCGGGGGCGGGGGTAGGCTCCGGCTCGCCGCCACTCATCCCCGCCAGCATTCGTTCGATCTCCTCCTGGCTCATCTTATGATCGCCGCCCGAGGGCGCAGGCTCCGCCACAGGAGCAGGGGCAGGGGCGGGTGCAGGCTCGCCGCCGCTCATCCCTGCCAGCATCCGCTCAATCTCCTCCTGGCTCATCTTATGATCGCCGCCGCCCGAGGGCGCAGGCTCCGCCACAGGAGCAGGAGCAGGGGCAGGGGCAGGTTCTCCGCCCGTAACCTCGTCTTCCAGACCCAGCCCGGAAAGCAGCTCCCGCGCCAGCTCTACGGACATGACGTTCATAAAGCCGCTTTCCAGCGCGTCTTCAATCTTCAGCGCGAACTGGACCACTACAATCTCATCCGCACCGCTGGGCAGATGGTTCTGCTTGAAATTTTCCAAGTGCTCCAGCTCGAAAGGCTCTGGAGTAGAAATGTTTACTGGGTAGCCCAAAAAGTCCGACAGGGCGGTAGCGGCAGCGCCCATCATCTGGTTCATAACCTCGCATACACAGCTGATGGTCAGCTCATTGAGCTCAAAATCCTCATCTGCCGTCTCGGTACCCATCAGTATATCTACAATAACTTTAACATCGCTTTTCTTCAGCAGCATGATATTGCTGCCTTCCAGGCCCTCGACGTATTTGATCTCTACGCCCATGGCTGGCTCCATCTCGCCCAGGGTGAACTCCTTTACCTCCACTACCGATACTGTGGGGGTTGTGATATCCACCCGATGGTCCAGCATATTGGATACCGCAGTGGCCGAGGAGCCAAGGCTGATATTCATCATTTCGCCGAGGGCATCTAGTGCCATCGGGCTGAATAATTCCTTCTCCATCCCTATTACTCGCTCCTTTGCTCGGCCTGATAGCAAACCTCGTCTATCTTGACGGCCATGTTTTTCTTATGCGTGCCGATACGCCCTGTAAACCACTGATATCCTCCAATTTCCAAATGGACCGGCGAATCCTTTGACCGTCCCAGGTCCAGCACGTCTCCCACATTCAAATGAAACACATCGCTCAAAGACAGCTGTGTATCCCCCAGCTGCGCCACAATTTCCAAGTCGGAATCCCGCAGTTCATTAAAAATCTCTTCGGATTTGTCCTCGCCGCTGACTTTTTTAGTGGGATTCTCCAAGCTGATCTCCGTAAAAATATTGCTCAACACCGTACCGGGCAGGCAGATGCTCAGCCGTCCCTCTCCGCCTGCCATCTGCAATCGCAGGTCTGCAATCACTACGATTTCATCCACACCCAGCAGCTGCACCAAGGTGGGGTTTACCTCTGTACGGCTGTAATCCACGCTCAAGTTCACATAATTTTCCCAGCTTCCGCCCAAAAGCGGAATGACGTCTCTGGACAGGCTCTCATAAACCTCCAGCTCCAAATCGGTATATGTATAATTTGGCGGCAAGTTGATCTCCATATTCTCCTCGCCGCCCATCATCCGGTCGATCATGCACAATACCGTAGATGTGGACATGTAAAACATCAGGGGAGCTTCCTCTTCCGGCTTATCCTTGATGGACACCTGCGCCAGCGCGAGCACGTCGCTTTCGCTCAGGGCGTTGGAGAATTCGAAATAGCGCTGCTCTTCGATGCTCTCCACTTCAATCTCACAGTTGATACGGAGTAAGGCGTTAAGCCGGTTGTTCAGTACCCGCGTGTAGTTTTCAAAGACGCCGCCCAGCATTTTAATACGGTCCTTGGTAAACTTTCGCGGCCTGCTGAAGTCGTACTTGCGATATTTCTTTTCCGGCGCGGCCTCCACCGTCTGTGTCTCCGGTCCGCCGCTCTGGAATGCATTCAGCAGCGCATCAATTTGACTTTGGGATAGAACCTCTGACATAGTATCACCTTACCCGCTCTGCTTACCGTCAAGTACTCGGCTGCGTATTAAACGTCTCAACCGCGCCAGCCTTCGCCAGCTCTTCCTCAATATTCCGGCCGCTGACGACCATTTCCACCCGGCGGTTTTTTGCCCGCCCCTCTGCCGTGTTGTTATCGCCCTCCGGGTGCCATTGGCCCATTCCCATGCTTACCAGCCGCGCCGGGTTCAGCTGGCAATTTTCTTGAATGTAAATCAATACATTGGTGGCCCGCTGGGCAGAGAGCATCCGGTCTGTCCGGACAGTATTGGGCCTGCCCGGGTCCTCCTGGGCGGTATGGCCCATGATTTCCACTTCGTCTATGTAAGTATATACGCTGTTCAGCGCCCCGCACACTGTATCCAAGATGGGCAGCGCGTCCTCCCGCAGTTCAGCTCGGTTGCCGTTAAAGAAGGCCGTTTGATTAAATTGCACAAACACCTTTCCGTCTCCCTTGGTTACGGAGAGGCTGCTGCCTGCCTCCTGTTGATCGGCATAGGCCTTCAGCGCTTGGTACAGGGTCTCCATTGCGTCGTCTACGTCCGCTTGCGTCATCTCATACTCCAGAGTTTCGCTGCCTGGATTTTGAATGTCGTCCGCCAAGGGGCCGTCATTACCGGAGTTCTCCGTAGGAGTCTGGATTGCGTTGGGGTTGAAGCTGGTTACAATCGCTTTCCACTTTTCCTCGCTGATGGTAGACATTGAGTACAGCAGGACGAAAAAGCACAAAAGCAGGGTCACCATGTCGCCATAGGTGTCCATCCAGTTTGCGCCGCCGCCGCCGCTTTTTTTCTTTTTCACACGTGTTCACACTCCTTGCGCGCACCCGTGCTGCCGGGCGTTTTCATGCCGCGGCCTACTCTCCGCCGCCCTTGCCCTTTTTGCCGCCGTCCTCCTCGCGCATCTTCTGATTGACGTAGGTCAGCAGCTTTTCCCGCAGGGTTTTGGGGTTCTCGCCAGACTGGATGGACATAATGCCTTCCACAATAATCTCTTTGCACAGGACTTCTTCGCTGTCGCGGATACGCAGGTTGTTCGCGATGGGCCCAAAGATGATATGGGCCAGAATACAGCCGTACAGCGTGGTAATCAGGGCGGTGCCCATATCCTTGCCCAGGCTGGACGCGCCGTCCCCGCCGATGGTCATATTATTGAGCATGTTAATCAGGCCCACCAGAGTACCCACCATGCCGAAGGCCGGCGCTACAGAGCTGGCCTTATCGTACAGGGCCGCCGCGTCCTCATGCCGGGCGGACATGCATTCAATATCGTTTTCCAGCACGGCGCGGACCTTGTCCGGGTCGTTGGCGTCCACAATGAGCATAATGGCCTGCTTAAAGAAGGGATCGCTCTGCTCGTTGGCTTTCTCCTCCAAAGAAAGCAAACCATTTTTCCGGGCCGTCTGGGCCAACTCAACCAACTGGTCGATGTAGTACATTGGGTTAAACTTTTTGGCGTTGAGGATGACCCCGAAATGTTTGGGAATGCTGGCCAGAGTCTTGCCGGGGAAGCTGGCCACCACAATGGCGATGGTACAGCCAATGACAATGAAAATGCTGGCCGCGTCGAAAAAGTTTCCTAGATTTCCGATGTTGAAGTCAAAAAGCGGGGCGCCCGGCGTCGCGTTAGGTCCCAAATTGATGCCCAGGACAATACCCAATACAAAGACGAACAGCGCGGCCACCAGGCCGATGATATAGGTTAGATTCATAGTGCAGCTCTACCCCCTAACCGGGCCGCCGCAGCGGTCCAGAGGATTTTCTCATTTATGTTTCTCTGTTTGCTGAAAACCTTGCGGATAGGTTTCAAACACGCTCTGCTCCCCGCCTTCCCTCTAGGTTGACGAGGGCCGCCGGGGCAGTTATTTCATAGCCCGGCTGCGATTCAGCGCCGGTCCACCACGTTAATTTCCCGTTGGATATCCAGAATCTTTGCGTTATACTCCGCAATCTTCTGAATAATCTCCTCCGTGCTCTCACGGACTAAATAGAAATCGTGATTCATCATAACAATTTTAGATTCCGGAATGGACTCAATATATTCGATTTGCAGGTGGTTGACCAAAAATTTCTCGTGATTGCGCTTCGTCAGAACGATCATGCCGCAAACCTCCTATTCAAACAAATCGGGGGGCGCGGGGGAGGGGATCCCCCGCGCGTCTCCGGTCGTGCCGTTACTGTCCTTAGCGCTTCATATTGACCAGCTCTTCCAGCATAGAGTCGGTCACGGTAATGATACGGGTGTTGGCCTGATAGCCCCGCTGGGTAGTAATCATGTTGGCGATCTCTGTGGCCAGGTCGGTCTTGGACTGCTCCAGGCCGCTGCCCCGCACCATGGTCGTGCCGGCGCTGGTCACCCGGGCCAGCTCGCCCAGCGCGGGCACATCGGTTACGCCCGCGTCCTTCTGCTGCTGCTCATAGAGGCTGCCGTTGACGTACTCGATGCCATTGTCCGCGCCCACATTGTAGATGGTCGTAATGCTCAAATCGCCGGAGCCGGTGCCCGCCTTGTACTTGGTGCCGGAAATCTGCGTGACACCGTTGGGGTTGGTCACGTTGCCCACAGCCAGCATTCCAATGGTGATGACCTCACTGGTACCCTTAACCGTACCGGAGATGATACCGGATTTTTCGTCATAGCTGATGGTGTCCATCAGGGCAAAGGGCATCTCGTCGTCATAGTCCTGCAGAGCTACCGCCTTAACGGTATCCCGGTCCGCCTCCGCCTCGTAGCTGGGCCCCAGGGAGGGCACCGCGTCGTCTCCCTCGCCCTTCATATAGGCGGTGGGATAGTGCACCTTTGTTGTGGCAATCACATCCTTGGGGTCTACCGCGTCCCCGGTGGGGTCGCCGTTTTCATCCACATGGAAAAAGCCCCTGTTGCCCTTATCGTCGGTCCCCTCAATCAAGGGTTTGCCGTCCTTATCCTCATAGGCCTTCTCCGCCTTGGGGTAGCGGATAGGCACCAGCTGGTCGCTGAATACGGGTTTTCCTGCCGCGTCCACGCCGATGCACATAAAGCCGTACACCACGTCGCCGTCGTAGTTAGACAGGTAGCCGTCGGATTTAAACTCAAAATCACCCACACGGGTGAGGGTCAGGGTGGTAAAGGTGCTGGGCTTGCTGGGATCGATGTTCCTGGCGGCCGCCTTGTCGCCCACCAGGAAAAAGCCGTCGCCGTCCAACATACAGTCGGTAGACTTTCCGGTGGGGTTATAGCTGCCGGTGCTCATGTCGATATCCACCGTACCCACAGACACGCCGTAACCCAGCTGAGAGGGGTTGCGGGCGCCCGCGGTGGTGGTTCCGTCCGATCCGCCGCGGATCTGGGTGTACAGCGCGCTCTGGAACACCGAGCGGCCCGCCTTGTATCCGGCGGTATTAATATTAGCAATGTTGTTGCCAATGACGTTCAGGTTCTGCATATGAGTCTTCAGGCCGGCAACGGCCGCGTACATTGCTCCTGTCATATGTCCTTGCTGTCTCCTTTCGCTTGCGTGCGCCGCCTGACCTCCGTCAAACGGACGGGGGCCAAAGGCCTCCGAAATCGGTCCTGCCCTCTGTAGCGTTACAGGAATACGGCGCCGTCAATGTTAGTGAATACGTTTTCCCGCATCTCGTCCTGTGTAATCGCGGTAATGACCCTGGCGTGGGGCACATTGATAATAAAGGCTTTTTCAGCGTCCATCGCCAAAATATTGGTGGCCCCCTTGGCCTGGGCCTTGATCACGCTGCCCGCCAGCTGGTCCATCAAATCCGGTGTGACCTGAATGCCGCGTTCTTCCGCCCGGGAGATTGCGTGCTTAGAAAAGGCAACGCCCTGTGTAGACTGTCCGGCGCTTTTGTCCAGCTCCTGCTGGAGAATTGCCCCAAAGCCGCCCGCCGGCTGCTTCGCCTGGGCTGGGGTGGCAACGGGGTGCGGAAACTGCCCCGATACGCGCTGGATCATCATCTGTCACCTCATTTCCCTACTGAGGGAAGATCGGAACCGGCTGGGACCTCTCCAGTGGGAGCGCCGCTATTGCTGCCGGTTTTGTCGTCCGTGGGCGCATGATCGCCGGGCTCTGTGGGGGCGCTGGGCTTCTTGTCGTCCTCTACTCCGTCCGGACTCTCAGTCTTGTCCGGCAGGACGCCCACGGCCATAATGCTGCTGAGCTTATAGGTTCCGCCGTCCTCCGTAAAGATTACCTGCTCGTCATTGGCCACGCCGGTACCAATGACCTCCAGGACCTTTTCATCCACCACTCCCGAGGAGTTCAGCGTGCCGATGGTGACCTTCTTCCCCACCAGGGAGCTGGCATAGGACATAATAGACGCGTCCGTCATATTGGTCATCGCGCTGATCATCTGCATTTGAACCAGCTGGTTCAGCATGTCGGAGGTATCTGCGGTGTTGTCGATGGTCTGACTCTGGAGCTGCACCACCATCAGGTTCAGAAAATCGGTCATCTCCAGGCTGCCGTTATCTTTCTTCCGGCTGGTGCTGTGGATTGCCTCTGTCACCGCGCCGGCGGCATAGCCGTTTCCCAAATCTTGGATATAACTACTCATATTTTATCGTACCTCCTTTCTCAAAATTTACTCCGTCTCTGTAGAGACCAGACCCAGCCGCAACTGATGCAAAAAATCCTGGGGGTGCTCGCTGTGCTCCTGGCGGCGGCGGCGCTGCTCCGGCTCCTGCTCCTGCTGGGGGTGTCCGTTGTGCCCCTCATACTGGCCCTGCTGCTGTTGATGCTGCTGACTCTCCGGCGGGCGCTGAACCTCTACCTGGACGTCGGCTCCCCGTCCCTGCCCAGCCAAAATGTTTTGAAGCTGCTCGGTATGGCGCGAGAGCAAGCTGCGGGTCTCATGGTTCTCCGCGTTCAGCACTACATGAAGTGCGCCGTCGGCGGTATGGGTAATCTCCACCCGCACGCTGCCCAAATGCTCCGGGGTCAGGTCGATCTGTACCCGACTTTCCCCCTGCGCTAAGGCACGAACCAGTCCCTGCTCCACCTGCTGTCTTACGTCGGGCGTCTGGCTGTTCTCTTCCGGCATGGCGGCGGTATCGCTCACCTTGATCGGGGCGGCCTCCAGATCCCGGAACACAGTCTGCATCTCGCCGGCAGCATCCATGTCCGCTGTCTGGGCGTCGTCTTCCCCGGCGGCTTCCTCCGGGGCGGTCTCCACCTGAATTCTCTCGGCCCGCTGTTCGGACGGCTGCTGCGTCTGGACTTCCGCCTCCGGTCCGGCGGCGGCGGCGGTTTCCACCGTCTGGACAAATTCCTCCTGGGGCGCCGCCTCGCCTTGAAGCTCCGCGGTCACATCCTCCAGCAGGCCCTCCGCTTGATTCTGAATCTGAGGCTGGGCATCCGCCTGTAGCAGGTTCTGTCCATCTACCGGCAGTTCTGCCAGCACTACCGCAGCTTCCGGCCCATTCTCCGTCAAAACGGCGGTGTCCTCCACAATCTGCGGATTTTGCAGCGTCTGCATAGCAACCATGAGCATCCGTTCCTGCTCGGCAGTCTCCTCCAGCGCCTGAGATTTCACCGGAGCCTGCTGCTGGGCGCTTTCCTTCTGAGGCGCTTGCGCCTTCGGCGTCTCCTTTTGTTCCTGCGCGCTCTGCGGTTTCTTCGCCGGCTGGGGCTGCTCTACATCCTGAGGGTTCTGCGCACGCTCCATCAGCTTCTGGAACTCGCTGTCCTCAACGCTCTCACTTTTCGCATTGGGTTTCCCGGGCAGGAGCTGATTCATCATGCCCTGAAGTACGTTCAGCATACCGTTTTGAAACTGATCCATCTCTCGTTCACCTCCTTTTTCGTGTAATATCTATGTCCAAACGGCTCACGCCGGTTGGGCCGGGTCTTAAAGCGGTCTTGCCAGCCTATGCGCTGGCCGCCTGATTGATGCGTGTCGTTGTCACAAATTCCTCCAGCACCGTCTCCTCGTCCTTTTGAACAGCCTTGTTGTACTGGTCCAGCTTTTTCTCCCGGAGCTTTTCCAGGCTGGCGGTATCCTTCTTGGCCTCCACCACTTCGCTGCGTTTCTGCTCTTCCTTGCGGCGCAGAGCCTCCAGCTTGTCGGTTTCCCGCTGTATCTCCAGTTCCAGCGCCCGCAGGCCGTTCTGGTACAGCGTAGCCTCCACAATCGTCAGTCCTTCCATTTTTCGCTCCCGGTACTCCTCGTCGCAGGAACGGTAGCGGCCCCAAACTTCCTCCAAAACCTGTTCCTGTTCCCGGACTTGGGCTAGAATCACTGCGTGTTCTCCCCGCAGCGCGTCCAGCACCTGCTGCTTGTAGACCAAAACGGTGTCCAAAGAAAACTTGAACTTTTTCATCTGTATATCACGTCAAGTCAACCGCCTTACTTTAAGATTTCTTCCATCTGGGTCAGGCACTGCTCATAAGTGAACGACTCGTTGACATCTTGGGTAAGAAATGTATTTACCGCGTCAATTTTTGTCAGGGCGAAATCCAGCTTCCGGTTGCTTCCCGGCTTATAGGCGCCAATCGCCACCAGATCCGCATTCTTTTCGTAGACGCTCATGATGTCCCGAATACGGGAGGATAAATTCCGGTGCTCCTGGGAGACAATCTCCACCATCAGTCGGGAGATACTGGCGCTTATGTCGATGGCCGGATAGTGGTTGGCATGGGCCAGCGCCCGGGAGAGCACAATATGACCGTCCAAAATGCCTCGAACCGTGTCGGCAATGGGCTCGTTGGTGTCGTCGCCCTCCACCAGTACCGTATACACTCCGGTAATGGAGCCCCGGCTGAAATTTCCGCTGCGCTCCAGCAGCTTAGGCATCTCCGCGTACATGGAAGGGGTATAGCCCCTGGCAACCGGCGGCTCCCCGATGGCCAGCCCAATCTCCCGCTGGGCCATGGCAAAGCGGGTGAGAGAGTCCATCATCAGCAGCACGTCGTACCCCTGGTCCCGGAAATACTCTGCAATGCCGGTGGCCACGCTGGGACATTTCATCCGCAGCATAGCGGGCTGGTCGGAGGTAGCCACCACCAGAATAGACCGTTTCATGCCCTCCTCGCCCAAGTCCTTCTGGACGAATTCCAGCACCTCGCGGCCGCGCTCGCCTACCAGGGCGATGACGTTGATGTCTGCGGTGACGTTTTTGGCAATCATCCCCATCAAAGTGGATTTCCCCACGCCGGAACCGGCAAATATGCCGATGCGCTGGCCCTTTCCAATGGTAATCATGCCGTCTATGGCCTTTACGCCAAACTGAATCCGCTCCCGAATCGGGGGGCGCTGCAGCGGATTGATGTATGAGCCTCCTACACAGTAGGGGGTGCCCCCTTCAAAAGGGCCCTTTCCGTCGATGGGCTGCCCCAAGGCGTTGATAATGCGTCCCCGGAGAAATTCTCCCACCCGGAGAGTGAGCTGTGTGCCGGTGTTGCGGACAAAATTACCCGCGGAGATACCCGCCATGTCCGAATAGGGCATCAGCAGAATGTGATCGTTCTTGAATCCCACCACTTCCGCCGTCACCTGCCCGCCGGAGTCCCCGTTATAAATGCGGCAGATGTCCCCCACCGCCGCGTGTCCGCCGGAGGCCTCAATGGACATGCCCACGATATTTTCAATTTTCCCGGTCAGGCTGTAGGTATCCGCGCTGTATACCTGCCTGGCCATCTGCTGGAACACGGACATGGGCTTCTCCTCTAAAACAGGTTTCCGCTGCTTCCGCCGGAAGCGGTATCCATCAGTATGCCGCGAATATTATTCAGCTGGGTGGCGGCGCTGGCGTCAATAATCTCGTCAGGGGTCTCAATGATGCAGGTGCCCGACTCATCGTCCGCCATGGGGATAATCCGCACTCGGTCGGACAGTCCGGACAAGGTGGCCGACAGGGAAGCCGGCATCTGGCTTAGGCGCTTGGCGTCGCACTCGGCGATGTAAATATGTACCCATTCCCGCCGCTTACGCTTATCCACTGCCGTCTGAATCATGCGGGAGATCACATCGGCGCTGCTTTTTAAGCTCACACACACGACTTTTTCCGCAATCGCCAGGGCCAAATCCCGCAGTCCGGTCACATTCTGGTCCAACTGCCGGTCCAGCTCCGCGCCCGCCCGCTCTAGAAACTGTTCTACCTCCGCCTCCTGACGGCGGGCCTGTTCCTCAGCCTGCTGGCGGGCTTCCTCCATAGCCTGGGTCATCCCTTGTAAATAACCCTCTTGCCGCCCTGCTTCCCGGGCGGCGGTGCGGGCCTGCTCCGCCTCCTGCTGGGCAGTCTGGCGGGCCTCCTCCAAAAAAGCCTCCGCTTGACGGCGGGCGTCCTCCAAAATACTGTCCGCCTGGATCTGTGCAAACGTAATGGGATTTTCCTCCGGTTCCGGCTCTATCTCCGG
The DNA here is from genome assembly GCA_947346365.1 of uncultured Flavonifractor sp. Taxonomy (GTDB): domain Bacteria; phylum Bacillota; class Clostridia; order Oscillospirales; family Oscillospiraceae; genus CANAAV01. The sequence goes on along the minus strand of CANAAV010000003.1, from coordinate 122,522 downwards.
TCCCGGGACATCCTCCATCTCCGCAGCGACCTCCGCTTCTTCCACAAAAGGCGGCGGTTCCGCCGCGGGGGGGAGTTCCTCATCTTCCATCAGCTCGCTGGCGTCTGGAAACTGATACAGCTGTGCCGGGGGGCGTATAAAATGCTTGAATATGTTAGGCAATGATATCGTCCTTTCCGCCCTTCAGGATGATGATTTCGTTCTTCTCCTCCAAGCCGCGGATGATATCGACAATGCGCTGCTGGGCTTCCTCCACGTCCTTCATGCGAACATTGGTGGTAATCTCCAGATCGTCCTGAATGCTCTGGGCCATGCGGGTAGACATATTGGTAAACAGCTTTGCGGCCACCTCCTGGTTGGAGGCTTTCAGCGCCAGCACCAGATCTCTGGGGTCGCAGTCCCGGACGAAACGCTGGACCGAGCGGTCATCCATCGTAATGATGTCCTCAAACACGAACATTCGTTTGCGAATCTCGTCCGCCAACTCCTGATCGTAAGCAGACAGTCCGTCGAAAATATTCTTCTCGCTGGAGCGGTCCAGATTGTTCATCACGTCTGCCACGTAATCCACGCCGCCCACCTTGACATTGCTGCTGGTGACGATATTGGAGAACTTGTTGCGCATATCAGCCTCCACGATCTTCAATGCCATGGGAGAGACGCTCTCGATCTTCGCCATGTTCTCCACCACTTTAATCTGCCGTTTCTCGTCCAGCTGGGCAATCACGCCTGCCGCCTTGCTGGCCTCCACATGGGAGAGCACCAGCGCGATGGTCTGGGCGCGCTCATTCTGGAGAGCGGAGAACAAGGAGCGCTCATCCGCCTTATCCATGAAGGAGAACTGCCGGTTCTTAAGGGACTTGGTAACCTTGCCCAGCAGCTCCTCGGCGGTCTGGGGGCCATAGGCTTTTTCCAAAACTGCTCTGGCGTACTCAAGGCCGCCCTCGGTAACCGCTTTGTTGCTCAGGCACATCTGATAGAACTCGTTGAGGACCTCCTCCGTCTGTTCATATCCTAAAAACCCCAGCTTCGCTACCTCAATGGTCAGCTGCTCCACATCGTCCGGCTCCATGTATTTGTATAACTGGGAGGCCTTATCTGCTCCCAGGGAGACAATTACCGCCGCCGCTTTTTCCTGGCTGCTGAGTTCAATCCTGGGCACCGAATTCTTAGGTTTCTCCGGCATTGAGGACTGGGCCTGCTCCTGAACTTCTGGAGTCTCTTGGGCTTCCTCACCCTTTTTGCCCTTTTTCCCCTTTCCAAAGCCCTTTTTGCGGGGCTCCGCCGCGGTGTCAGCCATTGTCGTCGTCTCCCTTCAGCCAGTTCTTGATCATCTGAGCGGCGATCTCCGGATTCTCATCCACAAACTGGCGGATATCCTTGCGCAGCTCCATACTGCGCTCGGTCTGTATATCCATTACGTCGGCGCCGGCAGACTCAGACTCCTCCATAGCCACTCCCGCAGCCGCCAGCAGCTCCTCTACCGAGGCCGTCTGCTGCTCCTCCAGGGCCTGCTGCTTCTTCTTGCGCTTCTTGTTCAGCAGGAGGACGACCACCAGAATCACTACAAACACCAGCAGGCCAATCGCCGCAGCAATGATGACCCACATGGGTACCGGCAGCCCGCCGGAGCCGTCGCCGTCTCCAGGCTGGTTCGCATTGGGATCATAGAAGGATTCTGTCACGACCTGAACCTTGCTGTCCAGGTATTCCTCAGCTGTAAGCGTCTCGGTTTCCACGGCCGTAATGCCTGCCGCGGCAGCCACCAGGGATTGGATACGCTCGGTATCCACCGCGCCCGCGGTCGTGGAATTGATGACCAGCGCCACAGTACAGTCGGCAATATACCCTGCCGTGCGGACTGTGTGAGTATCCGTTGTGGAGTTGTTCATATCGATCTGTCCGCTGGTTCCAATCAGCTGCTGGTCGTCTTCCGGCGCTTCCGGATCTTCCACGTACTGAGGCCAGTCGGCATTGCTCTCGGTTCCAACCACACCCCCGGCGCCTGTGCCGGGGGTTGGAACATACTCGTGGTCATAAATCAGCGAACCGATGATACCCCGGCCTCCGGTGCTCCCGTCCTGCGCGTAGTCAGGCAGCCGGACGTCATGGTCGTCAATCGTGGTGTTGTTGAGCTCCACCACCACGCTCACCGCGCCCCGTACATTTCCCTCCCCGTACAGAGGGGTAACTAGCTGCATGATGCGGGTGAGGATGATGCTGGACCACTCCTCCTCCAACTGGATTTTCAGAGTGGAGGCGTCGGCGTCGGCGGCCTCGCTGCCGCCGGTCTTATTATATGTATTGCCCCACTGGTCCAGGATGGTCACCGAATTGACGTCCAGCCCCTGAACACTATGGCTGACCAAGTTGCGGATTCCCTCCGCCATCTGGCTGCTCAGCCGCTCCCCGTTGTTGGTGATCACTGTCACCGAGGCTGTGGCCTGCACCATATTCCCGCCGGAAAGAACCGAATTTCGTCCGCTGCTCTGGTCAATCTGCACGATTGCCTGTCCCACTCCGTCCAGGCACTCGATAATCGCGCTCAAACGCTCTTGAATCAGAATCAAATAGGCCCTGTTCCGTTCCGCCTCAGTGGAAAGCGCGCTTACATTGTCATAGTAAGGCGAGTAGGAGAACCCCTGCTTGGGGTAGCCCTCCATCATCAGCCGGGCCTTTAACACAACCTCCTGATCGGAGGGCACTAAAATCGTGTCGCTTCCTTCCAGGCGGTAGTTTCTCACTCCCTGGGTATCCAGCCAAGACAAAACTGTTGAAATCTCATCGGAGTTGCTCGACGTAATCAGCACCGTATAGGGCCGGGTATTCAGAAATACGGTGATGCCCGCGGCTAAAAGCACCAACACCACGGCGGCAATGATCCATATTTTTTTTGAGACCTTTCCCAGCGCAGCCTTGGCTTTTCCCAGGTATTCTTTTATTTTCTCATTCAACCGCTATCATCCCCTGGTTTCCAATCCCTTCTGATCCTTTCTGAAACGCCTTTCTACATGCCCATGCGCGTCAGCTCAGAGTAGGCGTCTAACGCCTTATTCCGAAATTGAATCAGCATATCCACCGACATCCCATACTTCGTGGCCGCGATCATAGCGGAAGCGGGATTATCCAGCTGCCCGGTAGCCAGCAGGTATTGGGCCTGTACATTTTCCGCGTCGGTATCCTTTACATTCTGAATCGCAGACTGAAAAACAGACGCAAACAGACCGCCGCCGCCCGGCTGCTGTACCGGCGGCGCGGTCTCAGACTGTTGAATGTGTGAAATAGGGCCTAACAATTCAATGGGTGAAATCACTTCAAACCTCCCCTTTCGGCTAATATGCGGTTATCTGCCAATCTCAAGGCCCTTAGAAACTACCGCCTTGAGGGTATTCATCATGGTAACGTTAGCGGAGTACGCCTGGGTCGCCGCCATCGCGTCGGTAATTTCCTTTACCATGTCCACATTGGGCAGCTCCACATATCCTTCCTCATTCGCATCCGGATGAGTAGGGTCATAAGTAAGCTTTAAATCGGAGGGGTCTTCCGCTATCCGCACTACCCGGACCCCTCCCGCGGTGGTATACCCCTTGTTGGGGGCCAGCCCGTCGGCAGCCCGTGCCATGGCGGCCCGGAAATCGTCCCGGCCGGTTTCCGCCTGGAATACCACCACTTTCCTGCGGTAGGGCCCTTCGCCGTTTTCCGTGCGAGTGGTGTTGGAATTGGTCACGTTTTCGGAAATAACGTCTAGCCGCAGCATCTGGGCGCTTAGTCCCGAGCCGACGATATTCATAGAGCTTAAAAATGCCATTGTGCGTTTCCTCCCCGCTTACTGCCCGCGTATCGCGCTGCGCAGCACAGACAAATTACTAGAAATGGACTGCATAACATACTGAATCTGGTAGGCGTTGCGCACCGCCTCCACCAGCTGCTCGTTTACGTTGACGCCGTTGTCGTCCATACGGGTGACGTCCTGAGCCTCAAACACCGTAACCTCGCTGTCCTCCAGCGCTTCCCGCACCCTGCTGCGCGGGGCGGGCCCCCGCCCGGCCTGTTCCAGACGGGTACGCAGGCTCTCCTCGAAGGTCACCACTTTAGTTTTATAGTTGGGCGTCTCCGCGTTTGCCACGTTGTCCAGCAGAGCCGCTTGTTTTGTCCAGAGGAAGCCCATTGATTTCTCCAGCAGTAATTGGGAATTACTTGACAAAAAATCCATTTTCCCTCTCCTTTGCAACCGCTTGCCAGATGTATTTCCTCTCGCCTTTCGCCGGTTGAGCGTGCGCTTAAACTGCGCCGTCCCGCGTCCATGCGCCCTGCCCTGATCTGGCCGCCGCGGCAGAGCAAAACCATTTTCTTATTTATTATGCAGCATCCTGGGTAAAAATGCAACTTCAAATGTTTTCCTTGAAATGAATTTCTTTCTAATTGTGCTATTATTGCCATCTAAACACTACATATAGTAGCCGACAAGATACATTCCCATTATAGCACAGCTCTTCCAAAATTTCAAGTAAAAACAACCATCCAGGTGTCAGTTCTTCCAATCGCCGCAACGCTAAAATTCACTGTACCTGGATGCTATTTCTATATTCTTGATCTTATTTATTATGGTTCAAACTGCTCTTTTTGTCAAGAGTCTCCCTTTTGTATTTTGACAGATTTTTGTCTTGATTCCCCTTTCTATTTTACTGTTTTGTCAAAAGCTCCCTTTCCTATTTTAAAAGAAAATCAGGACGGCCTGATTTGAACTCAAGCCGCCCTGCCCAATTTTCCTTTGTTACGGTGCGCCGCGCTCCTTTTGCGTTTGGATCTCCTTGCGCTGGGCGATAAAAATCGCCCGCAGCAGCCGGTCCTCCTCTTTGGGGGAAAGGCACTCAAACTGGCAGCCGTAGGGATATTCCCGCCCCTCCTGCTCACCTATCCGCCTAATCGTACAGCGGAAGTCAAACGGCTCGATTTCCTCTACGATGCGCGCCTCTGTAATCTCCAGCACATCCCCCACCTGGTAGAGCTCCCGGCACTTCATCAGCAGCCCGCCGGCGCTGATGTCCACGATTTTACACGGTGCAGGCGCCCGGTTTTCTCCTGCCTCCTGGGTGCAGAGCGCCTCTGCCTGCGCGGTCACATGCTGGCGGAAGAAGGCCCGCATTTCCGCCGCAAACTTCCGCTCCAGCCGGTCCAGCTTCCAAATCAGCTGGGTACTGCCGCAGATTTTGCCGTGGAGCACCTGCGTCTGCTCGCCCTGGAAGAAGCGCAGCTTAATCTCTTTGTTGTAGAGAACCGGGGGAAGCTCCTGGCCGGCGGACTCCCGGATGGTGACGGTCCCGTTGGAAAAACGGGCTACCTTCCCTACAAAGGTCAGCTGATTGCCCAGGGTCAGGGCTTCCACCGTCATACCTTCATAAATATCCAGGTCGTCCCCCGTTTCCTGAACCTGTGTCGTCATTTCCATCGGGGTCTCTTCCATTTCCTCTCCTCCTATCGTGATGGCCGCTAGGGAACAGGTACGCCGAACCTTTACCGCGTCAGCGCCCGGTACAGAATCACCGCCATCTCTGCACGGGTAATCGGTTCCCAGGGCTTGAGCTGATTGGCGCTGTTCCCGTTCACAATGCCCATCTCCACCATGGCCGCCACCGCGCCACGGGCATAGCCGGAAACCTGAACGCCGTCCGCATAGGAGGATAAGCTGTCCGCACTGCCGTCGGGCACGCTCCAGCCGGAAACTTGCATCGCCCGCTTAAGCATCAGCATAGCGTCCTGCCGGGAGAGGGCGTTGGTGGGCATAAACAGCCCGTCGTTCCCGGTGACTACCCCCAGGTCCTTGGCAGTCGCTACCGCCCAGGCGTAGTAGCTGTCCTGCTGCACATCCGGGAAGCTCTCCGAGCCGTCTGTACGCAAACCGAAGGCCCGGCACAGCATCAGGGTAAAATCACACCGCTGTATGGTTTGCCCCGGCCCAAATTGGCCGTTTCCGATTCCGTTGACTACGCCGCTTTCGCACAGATAGTCCACCGCCGCCGCCGCCCAGCTGTAACTGCCCATGTCGCTGAAACGGCCCGCCGCTGCCGCCGTGCCGCTGCCGCTGGAAATGGTAATCTCAATCGTGCCGGACACCTGCTCTCCGGAACCGTTAAAGCCAGTATAAGAGATGGATTCCGTCCCCTGGTATCCCGCCCGCGGCACAAAACAGATTTCGTCCAAGCTGGGAGAGCCGTTGACATAATAGTTGCTTCCAGGGATCACCTGGCTTCCGGTGCCCACGCCGCTGTAGCCGGTATACAGCCGTCCGGCGCTGCCATCGGGCACACCGGCAAAACGGATGTGGGACAAGCTGCCGCTGAGGACCCCGCTGCACGCCTGACGGAAGCTGTCGGCGTTCAAATAGACCGGCGCAGTGCTGCCGCTGTAGTGGATCGTGTCCGCCCTGGGGCTGGCCACGGTAATCTCCACCGTTCCGCTGTACTGGCCGCTGCCGCTGCTGTAGCCGGTGTAGGACAGCTCCACCGTGCCCTCATAGCCGCTGCGAGGCACAAAGCTCACATCCTCCAGCAGCCGGCTGCTCCCGGTGCGGTAGTAGCTGACACTCTCAGACACCTCCGCGGAGCCGGACGTGCCATAGCGGTAATAGAGCGCGCCCCGGCTGGAAGGGGGCAGCTCAAAACGGACATAGTTCAGCCGGCCGCCGGTGGCGTCCTGACACACGCTGTCAAAATCCCGGCTGTCAAAGTCCACCGCGTCCCCAGGCCGCACCGAGTAGCGCAACACCCGGCCGCCGGAGTCCCCGTCCACCTGAATCTCCACCGTGCCGGTAAAGCTGCCGCCATTCGTGCCGTACCCGGTAAAGCCGATGCTCACCGTGCCGGAGTAGCTGCTGTTGGGCACAAAGGCCGTCCGGGACAGGGAGGGGCTTCCCACCCGGTACAGGCGGGTGTCCTCATAGACCCGGCTGCCCGTCTGGCTGGAGGTATGATTGTAGTACAGCCGTCCCCGGCTGGAGGTGGGCAGATCGTCAAAGCACACATAATCCAAGCCTGACCCCAGCTTGCTCTGGCACAGCTCGTTAAAGTCCGCCGCGTTGAACTCCGCGGCCCGGCCGCCGCCGGTGCTGTAGCTGATATCGCCGCCGCCCTTCCCGGTGTAGTCGATGACTACCGTACCCTCGAAGCGCTCCCCGCTGGAGGTCCCGTAGCCGGTGAACGGAATGCTCACGCTCTGAACCTCGCTGCCTGCGGGCACGAAGGATACATTGGCAATGGTCCTGCCCCCGCTGCGGTAATAGCGGGTGGCGCTGTCCACCTCACTGCCGGAGCCGTTGCGGTAATTGTAGTACAGCCTCCCCTGGCTGCTGGAGGGCTCTGGAAAATACACATAGTCCAGCCGCTCCCCCAGCGCCGCCTGACAGGCGTTGTTGAAGCCGGCGGTGGTGAAGTCCACCCGCTCTCCCGGCTGGGCGGAATAGTTCACGTCCCCCCGGCCCGCCGTGGTGCCGGTGCTGACCACAATGCTGGCCCGGCCCGTAAAGGCCGCCCCGGCGGTGTCCATGCCCCGGTAACCGATGCGCACCGTGCCGGTATAGCCCTGGGCGGGGACGAAAGTGATGGAATCAATGTAGGGGCTGCGGCTGCGGAAATACTGGGTGCCGTCCACCAGCTTTTCCGCATAGGCTGGGTTGCCGTTGTAATTATAGTAGAGCACGCCCTGATTGGCCGGGGGCAGCTCCAAGACCACATAGCTCAAATCATGCCCGGTGCGTACCCGGCTGATGGTGTTAAAATCCCCCGACTGGAGAATCACAGGGGCGTCCACCGTGGTGGTGTAGTTCACGTCCTCAATGGCGGAAACCTTCACCTGGATGGTCCCGGTCAAGCTGCCGCCGTTGGCGCCTGTGGCCACATAAGTAATCTCCGCCGTGCCGCTGAACTCCGGCCTCGGAACAAAGGTCACCCGGGACAGCTCCCGCTGGCCGGTGGCGGGGGTGTAGTAATACTGCTCCGTGCCTCCCACGCCAAAACCCGTATCGCCGGGGGAGTTATAGCCGTAATAGAGAATCCCCTGCTTGGTGGACACGCTCAAATTTGACACATACCGCAATCCGCTGCCGGTGGCTTTCCGGCAGGCAGCGCTGATATCCTCGGCGATGCCCCCGGAGAAGGGGAGCGTTCCCCCCGCCGTGACGCTGCCGCCGTTCAGCTGTCCCTCGGTATTTTCGCCCACCGTCACCTGAAAATTGCTGGTATAGCGGATCTTGCCGTCATAAAAGGTCACAGTAATGATGGCGGTGCCGGGAGCGCGGCCGGTCACCTTTCCCCCGGTGACCACATGGGCCACCGCCGGGTCGCTGCTCACCCATTCGGGACTGCTCAACCCAATGGCGGAGCCGTAGAGGGTGGGCGTCAGGGTCAGGGTCTTATTCACCAAAATCTTGCCGTCGGCGGGGCTGGCCCGCAGCACCACGCCGGAGACCTCCACCGTATAGGAGGGGCTCTTTATATTTCCCACGCTGGCGGTGATCTCCGCTGTGCCGGGCCGCCTGCCTACCACCAGGCCGCTGCCGCTGACCTCCACAATGCCCGTACCGGAGGTCACCTCCCAGGTGATAGTGGAGCCAGACAGGTCCATATTTGCCGGGTCGGTGACCACGGTCAGCTGCCGCTTCCCATTCTCCGCCAGGGGGCCGCTGCCGCCGGCGGCCACCACCGTCAGCCCCTTGAGGGTGGGCTTCGGGCTGGGAGAGGGGCTCGCACTGGGCGAGGGGCTCGGACTAGGAGAAACGCTCTGACTGGGGGAGATGCTCGTGCTGGGAGAGGCGTCCGGATTTTGGGTATACGGGTCGTCCCCGCCTCCCCCGCCGTCCACCCCTGCCGCCAGGGCCAGGGACGCCACCAGCCCAAGGGAAATCATCAGCGCGCTGATCCCGCGCAACACATTCTGCTTCATCGCTCGCACTCCTTTGCTGGGGTCTGTATCCCATACCGGGCGGGGAAACCCCGCCCGGTATGGCTTTTTTTACTCAATCTCACCCGAAAACTCGCCCGCCGTCTTGTTGTAGGTAATAACCACCTTCTGGGCCGGCGCGCCAAAGCCGTTCCGGTTCACCAGGCTGCTGGGCAGGGAAATCTCAAACTTGGTGGCAAAGGGCCGGTCAAACTCCAGTGTAAACTCCTGGGTGATGGTAATCTCTTCCTTATCCACCATCTCATAGAACTTACTGGAAAAGACATTTTTAAAACCGCAGTACGTCTCGTCATTGGGGCCGTCCACCAGCATCTCGTCCTTCTTTTCTGTCAGGGGGTAGCGGTTGTTCTGGAACACCCGGTAGAGCTGCTTGTCATAGTGGACCGTCACAGTGCCCTCGATCTTATTGTCGGCTTCATTGTAAATAAGGTCCACCGTCACCTGGTCCGCCTCAGGCCCCTTTTTATCCACAATCTCCACGTACCGGACCGCCCGGAAGGCGTCCTCCGCCCCCTCCTGGTCCACCTTGGCCACGGCTACACAGATATAGCGGCCATCCGGGTTGGAGAGGGTGAAGCTCATGTCCTGCTTCTTCTCCATCGTCACGCTCTCCGGTCCCCAGCGGTCCACGCCGCCGGTGGCGCCGGAGCGGATCATGTTCGCCACTGTGGTCCGGATATTCTCGTTGGCGTACTCGTCGAACACGGAGGGCCCGCCGCTGTAAACCGAATCCTCCATGGCCATCAGCACCGTGTAGCTGTCCTTTGAAACAGTATAGCTGTTGCCGCTTGCGTCAGTCCCCGTCCCGCCGTTCCAGGGCTTATTCGCCGCGCTGTCCGCCTTGTCGTTCAAATAGTTGCTGAAGGGATCGTTGAAGGGGGCGAGAATGTTGCCTGAGTAGAGCAGCCGGGACTGGACGATGGCGGTGCGGGTCACCTCGGTCTCCACCTTGGAGTTATCCCCGTTTTTGATGGACAGGCTCAAAATCGGCTTAATCAATTTCTCCGTCTTGAACCGGAAGCAGTACACCGGGGAGCGGGTCTCCGAGGACTCTCCCGTCAAAACAAAGTAGGCGATGTACTCCGTGTCGGCCTGCAGCTCCGAGCGCAGCTGCGCGTTATTTAAGGTAACGGCGCCGCCGTTATATTTGCCGTTGCCGGTGATGATGTCCGGGTTGTCATAGGTGGGAAACATCACGTCCCTGACCACAGGCAGGGTGGCAACCGCCGCGTCGTTGCTGGTCGAGTAGGCCGAGTCGGGGGCCACCAGGTCCTTGCCGTCCTCCAGCAGGGTTTCCCATGCGGTGACGTTGCGTATATCCGTCCCATCCTTCATTACTGTGGGAACATCGTTAAGGGGCGCGACGATGTAGTAGTAGTAGACGTTGTTGCTCCGGTTCAGGCGGATGGAGATGTCCACGCTGGTGTCCTTGGGCTCAAACTCCGGGTATCCGCCGGTGAAGTAGGGAGCGTCCTCATCGGTGAAGGGGTGGTCCACGGTGAAGCCCTTGGGGCTGCTGATGTCCTCCACGCCGTTGCCTTTCTGGGTGGTAAAATTGGTCTCGCTGACCTGGCCCGCCAGATTCTTCAGGGGCACCGTCTCGCCGGACACCGCGGTCACCTCGAACACCACCGTCTCGTTCCACTCGCCGCTGTTATCGATCTCGTTGAGCTTGGTAATCATGATGCCGTATTCCATGGCGGTGTCAAAGCTCTTCAGCTCTCCAAAGTTCAGGCTCGCGTCAAAGCAGCGGGTTACGCTGTAACCCACCTTGGGCTGAAGGGGCGCGGGACTGATGACGCCCTTGTTGGTTGCCTTCTCCCAAGTCGTAGTTCCCACCGCCCGCCGGTAGATTTCAAACTCCACTGGCTTATCGCACCACACCAGCAGATCCCAGTAAATACCTTTCTCCACGCTGGTGGCCGCTCTGGGGGTAGCCCGGAAGGTCATGTGGAAATCGTCGATATCCTCCGGCAGATCGCCGCTGGGGCTCACCCGCCGCAGGTTCACCTGGGCGGCCAGGGTGGTAAACTGGAGGTTCTGATTGCTCATGGCGTTGGGCTTCATCGCCGCGTCGGAGATGTTCTCCAGGCGGAAGTAGTAGGTGGCGCCGCTCTCCATATTGAGGGCCGGGGTATTCCCCTGGGAGGAGAAGTTCACCACCAGATTGCCGTCCTCCGTGGACACCGAGACATAGCGGTAATCCACCTCCCAGGGATCGCCCTCCTTCCACTCCGCGCTGCTGCGGTCCGTGGCCAGCACATCCGGGCCGCCCTCCGGGTCCACCCGCCACAGGCGGATGTGGCTTTTCACGAAAAGGGCCCAGGCGTCCGGAGTCAGCAGGTTCTGGTAGTACTTTTCCAAGAATTTCTCATAGTCGTCCTTGACGCCGTTGTAGAGGTTAAAGCCCTGGATGCTCTCGTTAAACACCAGCCGCGCGTCCGCGGTGGGCACGGGGTCCTTGGTGTTGTCCTCCGGGTCCCCAGTCTCGCTGAACTCCAGGTGGACCTTGGGGGGCTCCCCGTCCTGGGTGTTGACGGTAATCATCCCCACCGTCTCAGAATAGTTGCCCGCCTTGTCCTTGGCCACATAGTACAGGTCATAGCTGGTCATCACTTCCAGGCCGCTGATGGTAAAGCTCGTGTTCGTATCCGCGCGGCTCGCGCTGCTTCTGCCGTTGCGCACCGCGCCAAAGCCGGATTCCACTTGGCTCTTAGCGGCGGTGTCCCCCATACCGGGGATGCCGCCGCCGCCGGTGACCGGCCGCAGGAACGGGTCGCCCGATTTCACCACCGACCAATAGAGATCGCCGGGTTCATTGAGCATATAGGTGACCGTCACTGTCCGGGCGCCGGCGCCGCTCTGGGTGATATCCCGCACCACCGGCGGCGTGCCGTCCACGGTGGTAAAGGTCATCTTCCGCACAGCGGAGCTCTTGGCCCCGTCATAGTCGGTGAGCCACAGGTACAAATCATAGCTCTTCATCTCGTCCAGGGTGGTGATGTTGTTGACGGTGAAGGGCATGGTGCTGTTTTTCACCGTGTCCATGCTGCCATAGCCCAGCGCGCCGGTGATTCCGGCCGCCTTAAAGTCCTGGGCCTTGGGCGCGGTGCTGCCGGCGGGCAGAACCGCCCAGTAGAGCAGGCAGTCCTTGTTGGTCATAACCGTAACCTGGGCGGATTCGCTCTGAATCCGGCTCATCACCGGATAGCCGGAGGTAAAGGCCGGCACGGTATCGTCCGGCGTCGTAAAGGCTGTCACTTTCACAGGGCTGTGCTGGCCCCGGCTGTCCACCATAACGGCGCTCAGGTAGTAGGAGCCGTCGGTGGTGAGCTTGGTCAGCCCGGCCACATACTCGGTCTTCGAGGCTCCCGCCAGCAAATTGCCGGAGGCCAGGATGGTGCCGCCGTACACCGGCGGGGAAATCAGGTCCTCCTCGCTGACAGAGCCGTCCGCCAGCGCGCTCAGGGCCCAATACACGGTGCCCCGCTTATTGGTGCTGAACACCGCGGTAGCGCTGGTGGGAGCCGCGTCCCGGACCTCCGGGTAGCCCGCCATCAGCCTGGGGTCGGCGGAATACTCGGCGGCCGTCACGTTGTCCATAGACTCCGCGCCCACATTGGCGGTGACGCCCGGGCGGATATTCACCGTATCCGGCGGCATGGCCACCGTGCAGCCGGATGCGCTGATGTTCACATGGTCCACGTCTCCCCGTCCGCCCACGTTGGTGGCTACGTCCAGGTTGAGCTCCTTCACCCGGCCGCCCAGATCGATCTGCAAATTGGCTCCCACGGCCTTTTCATCCACCGTGATGCGCTTGGCGGAGCCCTGGGCCATAATCAGACTGGAGCCGGGGGTCAGGTTGATGACCTCCTTAATATTACCCGCCAGCTGAAGGCTGGAGCCCGCCTCGCCCTCCAGCTGAATCAGCTCCAGGCCGAAGCCGTCGGGGGTGGTATCCTCCAAATAGGCGGGGGTGCGCACGCTGGTGACGCCGATGTCCGTGTCGCCCTCGGCCCGGACGGTGACAAACTGGTTGTTGATGCTGTCCACCACCATGGAGTCGGCTTCCACGTTGCGCAGGATAATGCTGCTGTCGCCCTTGTTGCTCTCGCCCGCGCCGCTGGCGATAATCCGTCCCAGCACGTTGACGTTTTCCAGCAGCAGGTCGCCCAGGCCGATGCCCCCGGTCAGATACAGATCTCCGGCAATGACGGTGTTGCGCAGATTCACGCCGGAGGTGGAAATGGTCACATTGCCGTATACGTTGCCCAGAGAGTAGTCCCCGGGCTCATAAATAGGATTGCCCAGGGACCGGGCCAGCATCGCCGCCACCTCGCCCCTGGTGATGTTGTTCTGGGGGCCGAAGCTGCCGTCGGGATAGCCGCTGATGATGCCCGCGTTGGTGGCCGACTCCACCATAGCGCGGCTCCAATCGCTGAAATCACGGCTGTCGGAGTAGCCCAAGGTCTCGCCGGTGCTGGGCTCCAGCATCATGTTCCGCCCCAGCAGGAGGGTGGCCTGCTCCCGGGTCAGCTCCCCCTCGGGCACCGCCGTGGTGGGGGAGGTGCCGGTAAAATAGCCCACATTGTAGGCAATAGAGATGTCATCGGCATACCAGGAGCGGTAATCCACATCCTCAAAGGGATTCACACCCACCTCATCATAGCCGTAGGCGCGGTTGACCATTGTCACAAACTCCGCCCGGCTGATGTCCAGCTCCGGGTGCAGATTGCCCTCAATGTCTCCGCGCATTACGCCCCAGGACACCAGCTTATCCAAATATTCCTGGGCCCAGCTCTCGGCCTGGGGCTGGGCCGCTTCCTGCGTGGAGCCGCCCTCCACCGAAGCCCCCGCCGCCCAGGCGGACAGCTCCGCCCCGGGTATCACTCCCAGCAGCAGCGCCAGGCTCAGCGCCCCAGCCGCCGCTTTCCGGCCCAATTTCCGTACTGTCTGCGTCTTCATCATGCGTTGCTCTTTCCTTTCTGCCCTGCCCCGGACATGCAGGCACACCCTGCGCGTCCGGCACGGCCTTCTATCCCTGTATCTACCTATCGTTACTGAAAAAGCCGATTTTGTCTCTGCTCTATTCCTCCGCCGGCCTGGGGCGGGTGCTCAGCTGAATATTGAATACGGATTCCCGCACCATCATCTCCTCATCGCCGCACATATCCACAAATTTTGCGGCATAGAGCACCTCATTTTCCCGGGCGGAGGGCCGCTGCCGCAGCACGCGGCAGCGGAGAAGCAGCGGCTGGCTGGTAATGGGGACCACTACCTCCACCTGCTCCTCCACCTCCAGCGGCAAAGCGCAGAAAAAGGCAATGCCGCCGCAGCTGAGGTCGTTGGCCTCAATCTCCCGCCGCCCCCGCCAAGAGCCGGTAATGGGGTAGATAAAGCTCTTAAAATGGGTCGGCATGCGCAGGTTCTGGCGCATATCGCTGTCCAGCGCCTGGAGCGGTTCTAAAATAATGTTGTCGTTTCGATTGCGGATAATCCGTCCCAGCAGGGCGCTGCCGCTGGCCCCCATGGGCACCATCTGGATCTCCTCGTGCTCCATCACCTGCTCAATCTTGCCGTCCAGCACCCGCACCTGCCACTGCGGATTTTCCTGGGGGCTGAGCAGCAGCGCCCGCGCCAGCGGCGCGCCCCGGCTGTCCAGCAGAAAATAGGAATTATTTTGGATCTCTTGCATGACCTGTCACCGCTCCTCTCCGTCCGGCGCTGCCTCCGGCTCCGGCGGCGCGCCGGAGCTCTCCTGCGCCCTCTGCTCTCCCGTCTTCGGATCAAAGTGCAGAAAATAGACATAGATCTCCACAATGGCCTTATACAGCTCCTCCGGCACCTCCTGCCCCAGCTGCAGCTGGGTGAGGATGGTGGCCAGAGAGTTATCTTCATAGATGGGCACGCCGTTGTCGGCCGCAGCCTCTACAATTTTCTCCGCCATATAGCCCATGCCGGAGGCCACGATCACCGGCGCGCTGTCGCCCGCGCCGTATTGGAGGGCCACCGCCTTTTTGGACGGGTTCCTTCTTCCGTCAGACCTTGACATTGACACTGTTCTTCCCTTCAAATATTTTGGGGAACACCTCTGTTAAAGAGACCGGGCGTTCCATCCGGCGCACGCTGACGCCGGTAGGCGTCAGGCCGTTGCGGGCAATGATCTTTGAAACAGACTGCTCAATCTGCTTGGCAAAGGGGGCCGCCTTCTCCGGGCAGGCCACCCGGACGTCCACCTCCTGCCCCCGGCTGGTGAGAATCACATCAAACAGTCCCAGCGACTGCACATCCATTTTGAAGAGAAAGCGCATCGTGTTTTCCCGCCGTCCGCCGCCGCGCTCGCCGTTCTGCTCCTCCGCGTCCGGGTCCACCCACAGCTCGGAGAAAAGCATCCGCCCATCCATCTCCATAGGGATGATATAGTGGTTGACCGGCATATAGACGCTCTCGTTGACCAGCATCGCCGCCACCAGCTGCTTAAATATCTGCTGCACCTCTGCGCTGCCCTCCCCCCGCAGGGCCCGGGCGGCAGCCTCCGCCATGTGGCCGGCAAAGCGGTTGGCCGGAGAGGCCTTGTCAAAATCGCTCCCCTTCAGCAGCGCCAGCAGGGACTCGTCGTCAATGCTGCCCAGCTGGTTTTTCAGCGTGCCATAGCCGCTGAGCTGGTGGAAGGCCTCGAAAAGCTTCTCCAAAGAACCGTTCTCATACCGGGCTACGTCCAGAGCCAGCAGGGTGAGCAATCCCCGGGCAGTGCCCAGATCGTGGGTATGGGTCACATAGGAAGACATATACGGAAACACCCGCTGCTGCAAAAGGGCTAAATTCCCCTGCCGATCTCCGGCGGCAATTCCATTTTCCAGGAGTGCTCTCAAATCCCGCAGCTTATCCCCCCAGCTGGCGGGCATGGCGTCGGCCATTCCGGCCATATTGCGCAGCAAATTGCCCTCTATGTGGGCGGTGGAGGAATAATCTGAATAGCTTTTCAGGAAATTCAGAATGTCCGAGCGCACCCCCTCCGAGGCGGCGCGGGCATAGGCATTGCGCAGCAGCGCGAAAAGGGCCCCGTCAAACCGCGTCCCCGCCTTGAACTGTCCCGTCAGAAACTGGAGCAGCTCTCCCTCGTCCATCTTGAGCATCTCCAACGCCTGGGACAGCTCTGCGGCGATGCCCTCGTTCATGCCCGAGAGCACTACCGTTCCCTCTCTGCCTACAAAAAGCCGGCTCAGCCCCTCCGTCAGGCCGGAGGCCTCCTTCAGCCGCTGGAGAAAGGTCTGAAAATTCGAATCGTAGCGGATGCCGGAATCCCCTTGGCTTGCGCTGTCCTGTTGCTCCGTGCGCCCGTCCGGTCCCACCACGCGGCTGGGGTCTGGAACATTTTGAATCTGGGCGTTCTGGGCTGAGTCGGGAGAAAGGCCAATATTTCGGTTGTTTATGGAGCTGTCGTAACCCGGTACCGGGTTCGTCGCCCCCAAAAGGTCAGCCATTTTCGACACCTCTGAGATAAACTTATAAAAACTACTTAATTTTTTATCACGTAGTTCCGATAAACTATAAGAGATATAAAAAGGTGGTGTTATTATGGG
Source organism: uncultured Flavonifractor sp. (assembly GCA_947346365.1). GTDB lineage: Bacteria > Bacillota > Clostridia > Oscillospirales > Oscillospiraceae > CANAAV01. The sequence continues at coordinate 105,984 of CANAAV010000003.1, read as the reverse complement.
CAGCGGAAACGATATCCTGGATATGTATATTTATGAGACCAACACGTTGCTTGAGCAGCTAGAGACGATTGTGCTGGAGGCAGAAAAGGCGGACACGTTCTCACAGGAGAATGTAAATGAAATCTTCCGTATCATGCATACCATCAAGGGCTCCTCCGCCATGATGGAGTTCGACACGCTTACGACAGTGGCTCACCGCATCGAAGATCTTTTCTTCATCATCCGGGAAAACACCATGTCCGTGGTATCGGAGGATAACCGTCCGGCCTTGTTCGACCTGGTATTTCAGTCCATCGACTATTTCCGGGGCGAGGTCGAGCGGGTAGAGGCCGATGAACCTCTTAATAAAGATATCGACAGCTTCCTTACAAATATTAATACCTTGATCTCCAAAATTAAAGGGGAGGAGCCGGAACAGCCCGCCGCTGCCCCTCCGGCCAAAGCGCCGGAGCAGCCCGCTTCTCCGGCTCCCGTGCCGGCTGAAGCGCCTCTGGCAGGCAGCAGCAGTTTCCCCCACGCCCTGCGGGTCACCTTTGACGAGGGCTGCGGCATGGAGAACCTGCGCTCTTTTATGCTGGTCACTTCCATCCGCGACTTCTGTAATCAGGAGGATTTCTGCTTTGAACCCGCTGATGTGGAAACCAATCCCGCCACGTCGGAGGCCGTATCGGATCACGGCTTCCTGCTGATGTTCAAAAACGCCTCTGACCGGGAGAACGCTATTCCGGTGGTAAAATCCGCCGGTTCTATTCAGGACTACCAGAGCTATGACTACCAGCCTGCGCCGGAGCCTCCCGCCGTCCAAGCCGCCCCGGAGACCGCGCCTCAGAGCGCCCCCGCCGCAGCTAAGTCCTCCGCGGCGGCGGCGGCTCCTGCCGGCGGAACCGGCGCTGCCGGAGCCACCGCCGGACAGCAGCACGCCAAGGAGACGCTCATCAGCGTCAACCTGAGCAAGCTCGACCAGCTCTCCGCCGTGGTGGGCGAGATTGTTATCACTGAGTCCATGGTCACTTCCTCCCCCGACCTAAAGGGCCTTAATTTGGACACCTTCTCCAAATCCGCCCGCCAGCTGCGCAAGCTCACGGACGAGCTTCAGGACGTATCCATGTCCTTGCGCATGGTCCCCGTGTCGGGCACCTTCCAAAAGATGAACCGCATCGTGCGGGATATGACCAAGAAGCTCAACCGCCCCGCCAAGCTTACTCTGATCGGGGAAAACACCGAGGTGGACAAGACCATTGTGGACAACATCGGCGACCCCATCATGCACATGATCCGCAACTCTATGGATCACGGCATTGAAGAGACGCAGGAGGAACGCATTGCCGCCGGCAAAGATCCTGTAGGGGAGATTATTCTTTCCGCCAGAGACACTGGCAGCGAAGTCATCATTGAAATCTCCGACGACGGCCGGGGCGTCAACGACGAGGCCGTACTCAACAAGGCCATCCGCCAGGGTATCGCTTTCCCCGATGTGGAGTATTCCCACCGGGAAATTCTCAACTTCCTGCTGGCTCCCGGCTTTTCCACCAACGCTCAGGTCACAGAATATTCCGGGCGCGGCGTGGGCATGGACGTGGTCAAGCGCAGCGTGGAGGAGCTGGGGGGCAACGTGTCCATCACCAGCGAGCTGGGCCGCGGCATGACCACCACCATCCGCATCCCCCTGACCATGGCGATTATGGACGGCATGGAGGTGTCGGTGGGCAATTCCACTTTCACCATCCCTATTAACAACATCCGCTCCAGCATGAAGGTCTCCGCCCACGAGGTAATCCATGATTCCAGCAACCGCGAGATCATCAAGGCTCTGGACAGTTTTTATCCCATCATCCGGGCCAGGGACTTTTACCAGCTCTCCGACGGCTTTACCGAGATTGAAGACGGCATTCTCCTCTGGCTGGAGTCCGGCGACTGCTCTTACTGCCTGTTTGTTGACGAGCTTTTGGGAGAGCAGCAGGTAGTGGTCAAGCAGCTGCCCTCCTATGTCAACAGCTACAACGTTAAAAACTTCGGGATCAACGGCTGCACCCTTTTGGGTGACGGCAGCATCAGCATTATCTTGGACGTGGCCAATCTCTACAAGGCCGCTCACGGCGCTTGAGCCCATAAAGGAGTGTGAAAACCATGAATGAAGATATTCTCTTCGCAAAAGACCAGGTTTTTGACCTCACCAATGAAGACGAAGCCGCAGCGGACGACATGGTGGATACTCAAAAATACCTCATCTTTATCGCAGATGACCTGAAGCTGGGCGTAATCGCCGAGTACGTGGTGGAGATCCTCACTAACCAGTCCATTACCTATCTGCCCAGAGTGCCCGATTTCATCCGCGGCATTATTAACATGCGCGGGCAGATTATCCCCATCCTGGACATCCGTCTGCGCCTGGGCAAGCCCCCCCAGGAGGACAGTCTGGTGGTCGTGCTCAATTTGGACGGCACCCAGCTGGGCATTTTGGTGGATGCGGTAGACCAGATGATTGACATCGACCGTTCCGTCATTCTCCCCATGCCCTCTCACAGCACCCAGCTGCTGGTCTCCGGCATGTGTTCTCTGCCCGACGGTTCCGGCACTATGATGGTGCTGGACTGCGAGCAGCTGATGCCCCATGAATAACCCGGGGCAAAGCGGCGGGGGCGCTTTCTCCCCCATGACCATTTCTGACGCTGATTTTATCCGTCTGGTCCGGTTTATTCAGAATAATTACGGCATCGACCTGACTCAAAAAAAACAACTGATTACCGGCCGGCTATCCACCACTCTCAAGCAGAAGGGCTATCCCAGTTTTACAGCTTTTGTGGACCACGTGCTCAAAACGAAGGACGACGATGCCGTCACCCTGCTGCTGAACAAGCTGACCACCAATTACACCTTCTTTATGCGCGAGCAAGACCATTTGGAAAATTTCCGCAAGAACATTATTCCGGAAATCGTCCGCCGCCATCAGAAGGATAAAGTTTTGTCTATCTGGAGCGCCGGCTGCTCCAGCGGTGAGGAACCCTATAATATTTCTATGTACCTATTTGACTATCTGGGTACCCAGGCCAAACAGTGGGACACCCGCCTGCTGGCCACCGATATCTCCGCCCAGGCTCTTGCCACCGCCAAGCGGGGCATTTATGAGCTACCGGATACCATCCCCCCGGAGTGGAAGAAAAAGTATTTTGTTCCCACCAAGGACGGGCACTATTCCGTATCCCCAGACATTAAAAACAACGTCATTTTTCAGCCCTTCAATCTGATGGACCCCATCAAATTCCGGCGTAAGTTCGACGTTATTTTCTGCCGAAATGTGATGATTTATTTTGACCAGCCCACGAAAGATGCTCTGGTACAGCGGTTCTACAATGCCACCGTCCCCGGCGGCTATCTTCTTATCAGCTACTCGGAAAACCTGAGCCAAAACACGCCCTACCGCAGGCTGGCCACCGCAACCTTCCAAAAATAGCCCTCTAAAAAAGGAGGTCTTACCTATCGCTACTCCGATTAATAATAAAAAGATCCGCGTTCTAGTGGTGGACGATTCCATGCTGGCCCGCAGCATCATCATCAAGGGTCTCTCTGCCCATCCGCGTATCGAGGTGGTAGGGTATGCCATCAACGCTTTGGACGCCAAGAATAAGCTGCCCCAGCTTAAGCCCGACGTTATGACCATGGACGTGGAGATGCCTGCCATAAACGGCATTGATTTTCTCAAACAATACCTGCCCACTAACCCTCTTCCGGTCATTCTGGTCTCCTCCCTAAACCTGAAGGTCTTTGACGCCCTGGCCGCCGGCGCGGTGGATTTTGTCCGCAAGCCGGATAAGGACCAGAGCCCCGACGCCTTTCTTGCTTCTTTATGCCAAAAGGTTATCATCGCCTCCTGCTCCCGTCCCCGCTCTGTGCCTATCGCCGCCGCCGGAAAAGCCGGTCAAGCAACGGATTCTGCCGTCCCCCCGCTGGGCGCCAACCCTGCCTTGGACCGGGTTATTATCGGCCTGGGTGCCTCAACCGGCGGCACAGAGGCTACGCTGGAAGTGGTGAAGCGCCTGCCTAAGGATATTCCTCCCATGGTGATTGTGCAGCATATGCCCCCCGGCTTTACCAAAATGTACGCCGACCGCCTAAACCGTCTATGCGCCATGGAGGTGCGGGAGGCCAAAAACGGGGATGAGCTCCGCCGGGGTCTGGCCCTGGTGGCTCCGGCGGATTTGCAGTGCCGCGTTGTCCGCAGCGCTGGCAGGTACACCCTTTCCTGCGTCCAAGGGGAAAAGGTCAGCGGGCACCGGCCCTCGGTGGACGCCCTGTTTCAGTCCATGTCGGAGCAGGTCACCTGTAAAATGGTGGGCATTATCATGACCGGCATGGGGCAGGACGGCGCTGCCGGCCTGCTGTCCATGCGGAAAAAGGGCGCCTATACCATTGGGCAGGACAAGGAATCCTCCGTCGTCTACGGAATGCCCGGCGTAGCCCATAAGATTGGAGCTGTCATGACGCAAGCTCCCTGCGACCGGATTGCCGGCGTGCTGCTGCGGCATTTGAAGGATCTGACCTAGCGGTCCACTAGGCCAGGAGCGAGCATTTGACTTGGCCCCCTTTCCCGGCGCTTCGGTATGCCGGACCAGCCCTTACACATTCTCTTAAATTTAATGAAGAAAGAAGCTGTTTCTTATGCGTAAGAGCATCAATAAAATGGTCGGCATCCGGGTGGCTTTTACCCTGATTTCCGTCCTCTTGTTCAGCGTCATGATTACCATAAATATCATTCGGATGGACCGCACCCAAACGACCAGCGCACAAGCCAATTCCCTGCTAGAGCGGGCCCTCAGCGCCGAAGTGGCCCACTATAAATGGTCCAGCAACCTCAGCAATGCGCTTTATGCCGGCACTGAGTTTACCGGCAGCATGGACCCTACCACCTGTGTGCTGGGGCAGTGGCTGTATGGGGATGCCGGCATGGACGACGCTACGGTTAACAGCCTGCGCGGCCAGCTGGAGCCTCTGCACAAAGCGCTGCACGAGTCGGCTGAGTATGTACTGGATGTTTATGCCTCTGATCCCGCTACCGCTCAAAGCTATTATCAATCCACCATCCAGGCCAATCTGACTACTCTGGTGGGTTTGCTGGACAAGGTAGTGGCCCGTGCAGGCGATCTCAACGCCGAGAGCACCCAGAGCATGGCCCTTACCATCAAAATCATGCACGCCACTTCTATCATCGGCTTGTCTCTGGCGCTGATTTGTCTCATCAGTTTGGTGCTGTATGTCCTGCGCCAGATTGTCGCCCCCATTCTCACCATTACGAAGAGCACCGCCCCCCTTCAGCAGGGACGCCTGGAACTTGAAATTCCCTATAAGGCTAACAATGAGCTGGGGGATTTGGCCGCTACCCTTAAACGCTCTATGGAGCAGATTCACGGCTATGTAAAGGACATCAATCGCATTATGGCCCAGCTGTCCCAAGGGAACTTTAACGTTACCACCGCGACCGACTACATCGGCGATTTCCGCTCAATTGAGGATTCCATCAACAGCTTTACTTCTACCATATCCAACGCAATCGGGCTCATCAATCAGGCCGAACACCGAGTATCCGAAAATGCCGAGCAGCTTTCCAGCGGAGCCCAGGCCCTGGCCCAGGGCGCAACCGAGCAGGCCAGCGCCGTGCAGGAGCTCTATGCCACCCTAGATGACCTGTCCAAGAGCGCCCAGCACAATGTGCAGTCCGCAGCCAGCGCCCAGGAAAACGCCCGGCTTACCGGCGAGCAGGTGAGTCTCAGCTCCCAGCAGATAGAACAGATGGTAGCCGCCATGTCGGACATCGCCGCCGCCTCGCAGGAGATCGGCAAAATTATCAAGACCATTGAGGACATCGCTTTCCAGACCAATATTCTCGCCATTAATGCCGCGGTCGAAGCCGCCCGTGCCGGCGAGGCGGGCAGAGGATTTGCTGTGGTATCCAGCGAGGTGCGCAGCTTGGCCGCTCAGTCTGACCAGGCCGCCAAGGCCACAAAGGAGCTCATCGAAAATTCGGTGCAGGCTGCGGAGCGGGGCAGTCAAATTGTGGGCGAGGTATCCCAGACGCTGGAAAAAACCTTGGAGCTGGTCGTCCGCTCCAACCAGTCTATTGGCGAAATTGCCCAGGCAGTTCAGAGCGAAGCCTCTTCCATCTCCCAGGTTACAGAAGGCATCGGTCAAATTTCCGCAGTGGTACAGACCAATTCTGCCAGTAGCGAGGAATCTGCCGCTGTCAGCACAGAGCTCTTTGACCAAGTACAGCTGCTTCAGGAACAGGTCCGCCGCTTCCAGCTGCGGCAGTAAGCCGTCTCCATACAGTATATAACGTACCGGAGCCCGAAGCGGAACAACTTCCGCCTCGGGCTCTTTTTTCACAGTATGCTGGGCGTCCCTCTGCTGGCGGACATTTTATAATTCTTTGATATAAAAATACTGTCCGTATTCTCCCAGAGCGGGTTCTACCCCTCCAAAACGGCGGTAGCCCCGCTTCTCGTAGAACTCCGGCGCCTGAAAGGAAAAGGTGTTCAGTATGACCCCGCCTTGCCCCCTGCCGACGGCCCTCCTCTTCCGCACGGTTCAGCAGCTCCGCTCCCAGTCCCTTCCGGCGGTCCTGTTCCGCCACAAACAGATAGTCTACCGTCACACAGTCCAGATCCCGGGACGCGGCGATTCCCCCCAACAGCGTGCCTTCTACGCTGCGGACACAGAAACAAAATTCGTCGCAGTCTGTGATATAGCCGGCATTATACGCCTGCAAACGAGTGTGAATCTCGCAGGCGTCTTGCTCACTGCCCCGGATTATTTGATTGCCCATCGTATATTTTCTCCTTTTGATATAACTTTTCCACCTGCCGCAGCTGGTTTCTCAGCAGTTCTACCGCCCAATCAGGGCCGCATAGCTCCACTTCTCCGCCCAGTCCAAAAAGCCATCCCAAAAACTGGGGGCTTACCACCGCTGTAATGGCGACGGTAAAGTATTCCTCCCCATCTGGCACCAGCATCGTCTCCTGTCCAAAGCGGTCCAGGATCACCCCCACCAGACTCCTCCGGCAGCGCAGCAGCACCCGCCCCTCCCGCCCGCTGAACATACCAAAGTGCTTTTGGGCATAGGATGCGATATCAAAATGTTCAACGCTTCCCTCCCTTTGACAGGGGGAGGGAGCAATCCTCAAATCCGCCATCTTGTCCACCCGGTAGTGGCGCATCTCCTTTTTCGCATGGTCGAAGCCCGCCAAATAATAGTTTTCATTGTCCCAGACCAGCCCATAGGGCGAAACCACATAACGATTCCCGTTCCGGCGGAGTACCCGCTCTTTTTTGACGTTATATTCAAAATAGTAAAAACTCACCGGCCGCTGGGCGTTTATGGCGGCATGGAGCTGATCGACGGTGTAATAAATATTTTCGTTCATCGCTTTAGGCCGGTTGGACACGTATACCTGCCGCTGGAGCTGCCGGGCCTGGTAGACGCTGGTCTGAGACTCCAGCTTGTGGATCAGGGCTGCGCTCTTGCGCCGGGTGATAAATTTCGAGGACTGCACCACATCCACCAGCAATTTGAGCTCTGCCAGCTCAAACGTCCGGCGGCCCAAATACCACCCCCCAGCCTTCCCCTTGCGGCTGAGCACATCCAGGCCAAGAGCCTCCAGCGTGTCCATATCGTCATAAATACTCTTGCGCTCTGCCTGGATGCCCTGGCGCTCCAGGCCAGCAATCAGCTGCCGGGTGCTCAGAGGGTGTTCCTCGTCGGACTCCTCCCACAACATCCGGACCAAAACCAGCAGCTTCTTTTTTTGGCTGGCGCTTTTTGCCATCTGCCCGCTTCTCCTCTCCTCTGCCGTTTCAGCCAGTATATCACTGATTTTTCAAAAATGCGAGGTTTTATTATGGATGCCGTCGTCCTGTCCCCTCTGTGTCCCCTGTACTCCAAGCCTGACGCCGCCGCCCCCCTGGCGGACGAGGTCCTCTGCGGCTGGCCCCTGGAGGTAATCGACCGTTCCTGCCCCGGCTGGGTCCACGTGCGTACTGCATACCGCTATCAAGGCTATGCCCCTGTCAAAGATCTGGCCCTAGGCGCCGGATGCGTCTGCCGCTGGCAGGCGCGAAAAAAACAGGTGGTTCTTCACTCTGCCGCCGACGTGCTCTGCCGTCCCAGCGTGGAGGCCCCGCGCGCCGCCACCCTCTTCCGCGGAAGCCTGATCGCCCCTCTGGGAGAGCCGGAGGCCGGAGGCTGGCAGAAGGCCGCCCTGCCCGACGGCACAGTAGGCTATACAAAATGTAGTCTTCTTGGCGATTATTACGGCTCTCCCCCTGTTTTGGAGCCCAGCGCACTCCGAAAGCGGGTTGTAGACGCCGCGCGGCTCTATTTAGGCGTTCAATACCGCTGGGGCGGGAAATCTCCGCTGGGAATCGACTGCTCCGGACTGGTATTTATGGCCTGGTTTCTTAACGGCGTTTCCCTCTACCGGGACGCTAAAATTGTGGAAGGATTTCCCGTCCGAGAGATTGAACAGGGGGCGCTGGGCCCCGGCGACCTGCTCTTCTTCCCCGGACACGTGGCCCTCTACCTGGGAGGCGGGGACTATATCCACTCCACCGCCAGAGCGGGCAGCGATGGGGTGGTTGTCAACAGCCTAGACCCTGCCTCCCCAAGCTACCGGGCGGACTTGGCGGAACATATTACGGCGGTAGGGAGCGTATTCCCTCTAGAGCACATTCCAGACGGCTGTTCATAGCCTTCGGACCACAAGCTGCCCGCTATGCCGCGGCTTATGGCTGTCAAAAAGGCCCCGCAGAGTTCGCACCGCTCCAGCCCTATTTGAAATATGGAAATATGCCCAAAGGCGAGGGATTTTTTCAACTGGCAAGCGGTTTTGACGCAGAAATTCTGCCGGATTTCAAGGAGAAACCCCTCCCAAGGCCGGATTCGATTTCTGGCCGGATGGAGCACTAGTGCAAATCAAGTGAATTGACTTGGAAAAGAGGCTTTCCTACTTTTTCAATAATCTCAGGACCGGGAATATTCCTGGTCCTGAAAATTTTCTCACGCCTGGAAACTTTCCGGCTTCTCCCGCCGTCTAAAACCTATATGAGTCCCCGTCCGGCTTCTCCGGCAAAATTTAAGGTTAATTTAAGAACTTGTCACCGCTTTGTAACGCCATCTCCGGCGCCTTGGTGGTACAATGAACAAAGCAAAATCTTTTCAACTAGGAGGAAGCAAATCATGACACAGCAGAACACCCCGGTTATAGAGCAGCCGGCGGCGCCGGTTCCGTCCGCCTCACCGGCAGCCCCGCCGTCCACCCAGCCTTCCGGCGGCCCTTCCGGCAAGAAGAAAAAGAAAAAGCGCAGTGTTGTCAAAACCGTGATCGCCCTTGTGGTAACGGCGGCCATTATCTTTGGCATCGGTTTTGGTATGTACAATTTGGTCTTTAAAGAGGACGACACTCTGGGGGAGGCCATGACCGACTTCGTCATGCGCAGCTCCATCCAATCCATGGTGGAGGGCTACGGCCTGACCAAAGCCAAGGACGCCGCCACCATCACCCCCGGCACGGGCACCATCCTGGAACTCTACGTCCAAGAGGGCGACCTGATCGAGGCGGGCGTTCCCCTCTACCGGATGGACGATTCTGCCGCCCGGGAGGCGGTAACCAACGCCCAGAAAGACGTGGACAACGCCTCCAAGCAGCTTCAGAGTATCTACGACGCGGCCAAGGACCTGACCATCACCGCCCCCCATGCCGGCAAGCTGCTGGAGGTTGGTGAATTTAAGCAGGGCGATACGGTGGGCTCCGGCACGGAAATCGCCACTCTGGTCAACGACACCAAGCTGCGCCTGTCCTTGTACTACAACTATACTTATGAAAACGACATCTATGTGGGCCAGCCGGTCAACGTCTCCATCCCCGCCATCATGGGGGAACAGTCCGGTAAAGTGGAGGCCATCAATAAGGTCCGCTTTATCTCCCCTGAAGGCGGCGTTTATTTCGAGGTTGTGGTAGTCATCAATAACCCCGGCACCCTGACCGAGGGTATGGACGCCTCCGCCGCTATCACCGCCGGGGACGGCAGCGCCGTCTATCCCTACGAGAACGGCCAGCTGAAATATTATGAGACCACCCGCATTACCGCCAAAACCCAGGGCCCGGTAGAGCAGGTAAACCTGCTGCGTTACGGGGACGTAAAGGCTGGGGCGCTGCTGATGCAGCTGGGCGCGGAGGACAACGAGGCGGAAATCGCCTCTGCCGAATCCGCCCTGAAGGCCGCCCAGGAAAAACTGGAAACCGCCGTCAAGGAGCTGGAAAAGTACAACGCCGTGGCGCCTATCGCCGGCACGGTGCTCTCCTGCAACCTGACCGAGGGCGAGGAAGTGCAGAGCGGCCAGGGCATCACCATCGCCGACACCAGCACCATGACCATCGACATCAACGTAGATGAGCTCAACATCTCCAACGTAAAGGTAGGCATGATGGTCAATATCGACTACCAGGGACAGCCTTTTATGGGCATTGTGGAATCGGTCTCCCTGACCGGCACCGCCGAAAACGGTATGTCCACCTTCCCGGCGGTGGTCAGCGTGGACAACCCGGACGGCATCATCATGAGCAACAGCTACGCCAACTACTCCTTCGTCGCCAGCCAGTCTGAAAATTGTCTGACCATCCCGGTCAACGCGGTCAAATACGTCAGCTTCCTCAACGTCCCCGGTATTGAGGATCTGATTGCCGCCGGTCCCGTGGACGACGGTATGGGCAACATGGATGACATGGGCGGCTTCACCGACGGCATGGACGGCAGCATGACCGACGGAGACGGCGAGCCCGCTCTGCCCGACGGAGACGGCGTCGCCCTGCCGGAAGACGGCGCAGTTCTGCCGGAAGGCGGTATCGACGTGCCCGAGGCCGGCGGTGAAGCCGTGCCTATACCTCAAAACTACAGCGGCGGCGCGTTTGCCGAGCCTCTGGGCATGATGGTCTCCGGCGGCGGCGTGGTGGTGGTCCCCGGCGGCTCCATGAGCGCTCCCATGACGGGCTCCTCTGGAGGCTCCGCCGGCAGCAGCGGCGGTTCCGCTATTTCGGAGGACGGCACCGGCTATATCGTGTTTGTCCGCGCCCCCGAGGCCCCGGCCAACGCCATTTTGGAGCCTGACCCCGCCTGGGAGTGCCCGGAGGGCTTTTGGGCCGTCCCGGTGGTGACCGGGCTGTCCAACACCACCCAGGTTGAAATTGTCAGCGGCCTGAACGAAGGGGACGAGGTCTTTATCGGCTACGCTACAAACAGCGGCAGCAGTTGGGGTTAACGCCATGCTGATCGACGTAAAAAATCTCTACAAAATTTACAATGAGGGCCAGGAGAGTGAGGTTCGCGCCCTGGACGGGGTTTCTCTGGACATCGACCGGGGGGAATTTGTGGCCATTATCGGACAGTCCGGCTCCGGCAAGTCCACTCTTATGAATATCCTGGGCTGTCTGGATATCCCCACCTATGGGGACTATCACCTGGACCATGTGGACGTCACCGAGCGCACAGACACCCAGCTGGCCCATATCCGCAATAAGCAGATCGGCTTTATCTTCCAGGGCTATAACCTGATTCCCGATCTGAATGTATGGGAAAACGTGGAGCTTCCCCTGCTCTATCAGGGGGTCATGGGCTCCAAGCGGCGGGAGCTGGTAGAAACCGCTCTGGAACGGGTCAATCTGCTGGACCGGGCCAAGCACAAGCCCACGGAGATGTCCGGCGGACAACAGCAGCGCGCGGCCATCGCCCGGGCCATCGCCACCCGCCCCCCCATCATCATGGCCGACGAGCCCACCGGCGCTCTGGATTCCCGCACCGGCAGGCATGTGCTGGAAATTCTCCATAACCTGCACGATGACGGCTCCACCGTCATCCTCATCACCCACGACAACGGCATCGCCGCCACGGCGGAGCGGGTGGTGCGTCTGTCCGACGGGCGCATTATTTACGACGGCAGCAGAGAGGGGGCTTTCACATGAGCTTCCGGCAGGCATTCAAAATGGCGGTCAAATCCATCACCGGAAAAAAGATGCGCTCTTTCCTGACCATGCTGGGCATCATCATCGGCGTGGCGGCGGTGGTCATCATGGTCTCGATCATCCAGGGGCAGAATCAGCGGTGGATGAAATACCTGGAGAGCCAGGGCACCAACAAGCTGGACGTGCGGGCCTCTACCTGGGGTTACAACGCCAAGGATATCTCCACGGAGCTGTCCGACTACTGTATGAGCCTGAACGACCTGGTCGCCGGGATTACACCCAATCTCCAGATGAATGAGGAGGTCAACGTCAAATACGGCACCAAAACCTTCTCCACCTGGAATTACGAGAGCTGGGAGGACATGATCACCATCTACTTGGGCAGCGAGCAGTATGGTCTGTGCAATAACTATACCATCGTCAAGGGCCGGGAGCTCTCCCACCTGGAGGTGGAAAAGACCAACAACGTCTGCGTCTTGGGCGGACGGATCGCCAACCGGCTGTTCGACTATGTAGACCCCATCGGCAAGACCATCACCCTCAACGGCACCCCCTTTCAGGTGGTGGGGGTCTATGAGCAGAAAGACGTGGACAACTGGCCGGAGTGGGACAATATCATTGTGATCCCCTATACCTTTAACCGCAGCTTAAACCGCAACCAGTCCATTGAGTCCTATACCATCAAGGCGGTGGATGCCTCCTCCGCCACCCGAGCCGTCACACTGCTCAACGGCTTTTTAAAGGGTCTGATTCCTGAAGAGCAGGGCTATTTCAGTGTGCAAAACAGCAACGAGGGCATTGACAGCGCCAATGAAGAAAACCTGGTGCAGTCCCTGGTGGTGGGATGTATCGCGGGGGTATCCCTGCTGGTGGGCGGCATCGGCATTATGAACATCATGCTGGTCACTGTCACCGAGCGCACCCGCGAGATCGGTATCCGCAAGGCCATCGGCGCCGAACGCAAGAGCATCATCATCCAATTTTTGATTGAGGCCTGTATGCTCTGCGGCCTTGGCGGCATCATCGGCATCGCCTTTGGCTATTTAGGCACCCTTATCGCAGGAAAATTTATGCTGCAAATGATTCTCTATCCCAATATGGCAATCACCTTGGGAGCGTTTGCCTTCTCGGTGATTTTGGGCGTGATTTTCGGCATCTACCCCGCCATCAAGGCCTCCGGCCTCCAGCCGGTGGTGGCCCTGCGGGCAGACTAAAGGAGAGAAGTGAAATGAAACAGTTGTTACAGCGGCTGTCCTCCGCCCTGCTGGCGGCGGCCATGCTGGCCTCTCTGCTGGTAACCCCGGCCTCGGCCGTGGAGGGCTCCAGCTTCAGCGACATCAGCGACCCGGTTATGGCCAACGCAGCGGAGGTCCTCCGCCTGCTCAATGTGGTCAACGGCACCGGTTCCGGCGCTTTTAATCCCAGCGGCACCTTGACCCGCGCAGAATTCTGCAAAATGACCGTAGAGATTCTGGGCCGCGGCGATGAGGAGCCCGCTCAGCGGGGGCGTACCCTCTTCACCGACGTGGGAGCCTCCCACTGGGCCCGGGGCTACGTCAACCTGGCCTCCTCTATCACCCTGGGCGGCGGAGAGGACGGCAAGAGCGGCACCCGCCTGATTATGGGCGTGGGAGACGGTACCTTCCGCCCGGACCGGCCTATTACGTACGGAGAAGCCGCCGCCATCCTCATGCGGGTGCTGGGCTACGGCAACAACGACGTGGCCGCCGGCTCCCACTGGTACGACGGCTACGTAGCTGTGGCAAAATCCTCCGGACTGTCCGATGGAGTATCCCTTTCCGGCTCCGCCAATCTCAGCCGGGGCCAGGCGGCTGTGCTGTTTTATAACCTATTATTCACCAAGAGCAAGGGCAGCGAGGAGATCTATCTCACCCGTCTGGGCGGTCAGGTGACGGACACCACCATCGTTCTCTCTACTGACGCCAAGGCGGAGGACGGTACCAGCGGCTCCGTGCTCACTGCCGCAGGTGTGTATAAAACCGACCATGCCATGTTCTCCAGCAGCTTCAACGGTACCCGGGCCCGTCTGGTGCTGGACAGCTCTAAAAAGCTGCTGGCGGTCCTGCCTGACGAGGACAGCACCTTCCGCTCTGTGGCGGTCATGGGCTCTCCCCAGGCCAACGCCATTCCCATCGTGGGGGACGAGACGATCTCCGCCAAGCTGTCCACTCCGGTCTACTCCAGCGACGGCGCTGAGACCACCTATGAAAAAATCTGGAACAGCCTGCGCAGCGGCACCAGCCTGGTGCTGTGCTACAACGGCGCGGGGCAGCTGGATTATATCTACCGCCGCTCTGCGGAGGACGCTGCCGGCGAGGAAAACGTCATGGTGGCCAAAAACGTTCCTAACGGCAAGACCAATCCCTTCAGCCAGCTCACCGGCGGCTCCGGCTGCCAGATTTACAAAAACGGTGTCCCCGCCGACCTGAGCGACCTGCGGCAGTACGACGTAGGCGTCTGGGACAGCGGCTCCAACACCCTGTTTGTCTCTGATCTGAAGCTCAGCGGCTATTATGAGGACGTCTACCCCAACACAGTCGCTCCTTCTACCATTACCGTCATGGGCGCCACTCTGGAGGTGCTCCCCTGCGCGGTGCAGGATCTGTCCGCCTTTAAGGTGGGCGACCGTGTAACCCTGCTGCTCACCGCCTCCGGGCAGGTAGCCGGCGCGGTATCCCATACCGTAGCCAAGAGCAATATTGTCGGCGTAGCCACAGTAACGGGCTCTGAGGCTGAAGTAAAGCTCTTGGACGGCCTCGTCACCGTAAAAGGGACCACCACTCTCACAGAAGCCTACGCCGCCACCTTCAACGGGCGGCTGGTCACGGTCTCTTCCCACAACCGGAACCAGATTACCCTCAGCGAGGTCCGCGCCAATGCCGCCACCGCCGCCTGGGACCTGACAGCCAACACGCTGGGCTCCAAGACGCTCTCCCCTGGTGTGCGCATTTTCGAGCAGGTGGGCAACGGCGACCTGGCAGAGATTGAGCGGCACGACATCACCGTCCCCACCATCCCCGCCAGCAAGATTACCTATGTGGGCTATGACTGGGCCGGACGGGTGGACAAGGTGGTCCTGGACGACGTGACCGGCGACCGCTACGACTACGGCATGATTTCCTACCGCCCCGCCGGACAGTATCGCGTCTATGACAGCGACGGCAGGCCCATATACGTGGACCCAGACGGCAACCATGTGCACAGCAGCAGCGAGGGCACTCCCCTTTACCAGCATGAAAACGGTAAAATCCAGGTGACCAACTCCCATGGAGACCCCTCCACCTCCTGCGTGGTGGGTACGGCCGAGGGCGCAAAGGACGGCCGCATGGGCGGTATCGCCCAGTCTCTGCGTTCCGGAGACGGCGGCACCTTCTACCTGGGCGCCTACGCTCCCCTCCAGGCTATTGACGGCCTGCGCCGGGCCCAGTTCGACGCGCAAGCCATGACCCTCACCACGAACAACCTGGTTCTGCCCATCGCCGACAAGCTGGAGGTCTACAACAAAACCACGGATTCCTGGTACACAGAGGAAAGCGTCAACGGTCTGTCCCCCCTACAGTACGCTTTGACCTTCTCCGATGATCTCACCGCCTATTACGACCGCACCCCCGAAACCGGCGGCAAGGTCCGGGTCATTGTAGTCAAATAAATCTCCTTTGCTCCTATTTCCCCGTACGTAAAAACCCGGAGCCTCTTTGAGGCTCCGGGTTTTTACGTTGTCCAAAAAGCCTTGCAGAGTTCGCGCCGCCGGGCGCAAATCAAGCAAAGTTTTATTTTCTCCGGCGACATGTACGTCGGAGAAAACACTTTCGGTCTGTCAGCACACCTGTTATCTGCTGTAAGCGAACAACAGGTGCGCGCCACAGGCCGCGATTGACTCGAAAAAAGCGGCTCTGCCGCTTTTTTCGACAATCACAAAACCTGGAGCCTCAATGAGGCTCCGGGTTTTGTGATTTGCAGGAAAAGATATTTATCCCTTTACGCCGCCGGCGGTCAGACCCGCCACCAGATGCTTTTCGATGCACAGGAACAGGATGATAACCGGAATCGTGGCAAAGAGAGAGGTGGCAAAGAGGTACTGCCACTGGATGAAATTATATCCGTAGAATACATTGATGCCCACAGTGATAGGCTTGAGCAGGTCGTCCGAAATCAGCGACAGGGCTATGGTATACTCGTTCCAGGCGTTGATAAACACAAAGATCAGCGCCGTGACGATGCCGGGAGCCGACACGGGCAGGAGTACCCGCAGCAGCGCCTGAACCGTGCCGCAGCCGTCAATTTTCGCGGCCTGCTCCATCTCTGAAGAAATAGAGAGGAAGGTGCCCCGCAGCAACCAGATCGCGAAAGCCTGGTTAAAGGCCGCGTTGAGCAGCACCAGGCCCAGCAGGCTGTTGGTCAGGTGCATCGTAGTCATGACGTTGTAGATGCCCACCAGCAGTACCACCGGCGAGAACATCTGGCTCATGATCACCGCGCCTAGAAAAAATCCCTTGCCCTTAAAACGCATCCGGGCCATGGCATAGGCGGCGGGAATGCCGCACAGAATGGCCACCAGGGTAGCGCCCCCGGCCACAATGATGGAGTTTAAGAAATACTTAAACACCGGCGCGGCCTTCCATGCGTCGATAAAGTTGGACCACTGCCACTCAATGGGGAAAATTGTGGGATTAGCCGAGTACATCTCCGCATCGGTTTTCGCCGCGGTGCTGAACATCACAATGTAGGGGTACAGGATCACGATGCAGACCACGAACACAAACAGATAGAGCAGCACGGTCTGCCAGGGCTTACGTCTGTCCATTAGTCCGCCTCCTCTCCCCGCAGGGAAATCATCATATAAATACCTGCGCACACCGCCAGGATGATAAAGCCAATCACCGAGACGGCGGCCGCCTGACCGGATTTGCCCAGAGTAAAGGACAGCTTGTACAGGTATGTCACCAGAGTATGGGTCTTGTCCGCCGGGTCACCCTTGGAGATTGTCCAGATGATGGGGAAAGAGTTGAACACATAAATGATGTTCAGCACCGTGGATACCGTCAGACTGGGCCGCACCAGGGGCAGCGTGATGTTGAACAGCTTACGCCAAAAGCTGGCGCCGTCCACAGCCGCCGCCTCGTAATAAGTAGTGTCAATGCTCTGCAATCCAGACAGGACGCAGAATGTAACGAAGGGCACCGTCACGAAGATACCCACCCAGCACTCCCAGGCAAAAAAGGCTCCCGCCGTAGCGGTCCAATTGACAAAGTGGTCGATCAGCCCCAGCTTGGACAGCAGGACGTTCAGCGCGCCGTAATCGGCGTTGATAATATACTTCCAGATTACCGCTTGGATAATCAGCGACGTGGCCCACGGAAAAATAACCAGGGCCCGCACAACCTTGCGCCCGCGGAAATTTTGGTTTAACACCATCGCCAGCACAAAACCGATCAGCGTGGAAAAGCCCACCACCGCCACGGTCCAGATCAGGGTATTGCGCAGGGTATTCCAAAAAGTGGGCGAGGCGATCACATCTTTAAAATTCTCAAGTCCGTTAAAACCTTTGACGCGGTTGGCACGGCTGATTTCCGACATGGACAGCCGGAAAACCGTGATAATCGGCACGACAATCATCGCGCACATCAGCAAAATGCTGGGCAGCATCCAGACATAGGGCTCCGCGCGCTTCAGCCTCTGCTTCATCTCCCGCGTACTGGGCTGTTTTTGTTTCTGGCTCATTTGCCGCCTCCTTACTCTCTCCCACTGCCGCAACGCCAATCGGGGAAACGGCAGCCGGTTTTATTTTCAGGAAAGGCTGATGCAAGCGGCATATTCCATATGGGGCTTGCATCAGCCTTCCTTGAAGCTGCCGCTCCTCTCCCGGCGGCAGTTTGGAGAAAGCGCGGGGGGCCGGACCTGAGTTCCGGCCCCCCGCATCGTGTGTAACCTAGAAAGGGCTTCAATCTTCAGCCCCTCCGCCGCCCTGTCCGGAATTACCCGGCAATCTGTGCCTGGAGCGCATCCAGAACCGTCTGGGCGTCCTCGCCCTGGCAGATGCGCTGCTCGGCGTCGATGACGCCCTGCTTGACGTCGATCCACTCCGCGCGGCTGGAGGGATAGAAGTCACAGGAAAGCAGGATGGAGGAGAAGTTGGCGAAATACTCGTTGTCGCCGGGGGCGCCGGTACCGCCCACGGAGAACTGATCCGCGCTCTTGGCCAGCAGCTCGGAGGAGTCGGTGGTCACCGGCAGGAAGCCCTCGTATACCATATACTCGGAGTAGCGGTTGGTGTCGTAGAAGAAGTCGAAGAACTTGCTGACCGCGTCCAGACGGGCGGCCTCGTCGGCATTCTTGCTGGCGGTGACAGAGCTGTCAAAGACCATCAGGCGGTCGCACACGCCCATAGCCACGGGAGTACCCGTCTGGGTGGGCAGGTCAGCAACCACATAGTTGACCTCAGAGTCCGCGCTCATCATGTTGCAGGCGCCGATCATCATGGCCTGAGAACCGGCATTAAAAGCGTCCTGGAGGGGATAACGGGTATCGGTATAGGGGTTGGCGTTGCAGTAGCCGTTGTCGATCAGGCTCTTGATGTAGTTCATGGCCTCTACGTTCTCGGCGCTGTTCAAAGCCCAGTTGCCGTCGGCGTCCACAAAGCCGCCGCCGTTGTTCCAGGTGTAGTAGGCGAAAGCCGCCTGGCCCTCGTCGCCGGAGATGTCCAGACCCCAGGGCACGATGCTGCCGTTAAAGGTGTCCAGCACGGCCTTGCAGGCGGCGTCCACCTCGTCCCAGGTCTTGGGGGGCGCGGTGATGCCGGCCTCGTTGAGCAGGTCCATGTTGCAGAACAGGGCGCGGCAGGAGGCCAGAATGGGCAGCGCCCAGACGGTGCCGTCCAGCTCGTTGGCGGTCCAGAAACTGGGGATCAGCTTGGCCTTCAGCTCGGCGGAGGTGTACTCCTCGGCGGGAACCAGCAGATCGTCCGCCACATAGTCGGCAAAGGTGTCGATATTCAAGATGTCGGGGGCCTGGTTGGTGGAAATCCGGGTGCTCACCACGGTGTACAGGTCGTTCCAGGAGACGATTTCCACGTTCAGATCAATGTTGCTGTAGGTGTCCTCAAAATCCTTCTCAAAGGTGGGCCACCAATCCTGGGTGTAGTTGCCGTACTGGGAAATAATGACGTTCAGGGTGACCTTCTCGCCGCCGCCCTGGGGCGCTGCGGTCTGGGGAGCGGGGGTAGCGGAGCCGCCGCCGCTGGGGGTGGTGGTATTGCTGCAGGCGGCCAGAGCCAGGACCATGGCCAGAGCCAGCAGCAGTGCAAGGGACTTTTTCATATTGCGTTTCCTCCTTTAATTTCTCTGCGGGAATTGATCCCCACATATGGGACAGGCTGTATGGGAATAATATACAAAGCCTCTCCCCATATACCAAATTATACTTGTTCATTCTGGAAAACTATAGGGTAAAGCGTACATAATATAGCAAAATCGTACGGACTTTTATAAATCCGTACGATTTCGCTTTTCATGACTTAAATCGTGTCCACCCCTGCGAAAATCGCTGGGGGTGACGCCGGTTATGGAACGGAATACCTTAGAAAAATAGTTATAGTCGCTGATCCCCACCTCCTCTGCGACGGCAGAAATATTCAAGCTGCTTTGCAGCAAAAGCAGCTTGGCGGCGTTGATACGCCGCTGGGCGATGAGATAGGACAAGGTGCGCCCTCCGGAGAGCTCTTTCGCCAAAGCGCACAGCTTGGTGCGCCCAATATGCAGCTGCTCGGAGATGGAGGACAGGGAGAGCTTTTCCATGTAATGCCGGTCCAGATACTCCTCCAGCCGCTGCAAATCACTCTGAACCGCAGGCTGTATCATGCCCTTGAGCTGGATATACGCCGACAGCGCCTCCAGCAGCTCGGCATAGGCGCGCAGCTCCTGCTCGGAATATTGCCGCAGCTGAAAAAACGCCTCCCGCAGCCGGTCCGGCCCGCCGGGATACCAGTCCAGCAGTGCCCGGCTGGCCTGCCACTGCCGCTCGATGGGGGACGCGTCCAAAAAGCATCCGAAGATCAGATAGGCCAGCGGACGGTTTTTATCGTACAGCGGCATCACCGCCTCACAGATTCCCGCGTGGCAGCGGTAAAACTGAAAGCCCTTCTCCGCCGTATAATGCCTCACCTTCCAAGCGTCGCAGTTTACGCAACGCCTGTGCCCTTCCTCATTCGCGTTGACCGCCCTGCAAAAAGGGGGGTGGTCTTGAAACAAGCGGATGTCCCTGCCCTGGGGGTCCAAAATATTCGCCGCCATGCCGGTGAGAATATATAAGTTGGTAATCAGCTGGAGCAGCTGCTTTTCGTCAAAACGGACATTCATAGGCGCACCTCGCGCTTTCGTTATCATGCTGCGGCACAGCCGTCTTTAAACTGTGGAACAAAACGGAGCACACAGCCCCGCTTTCCCGAAGTCCCCGCGCTTCCGCCAGGTATTTGTTCGGCCGCTATTTATTATAGTAAGCGCCCCGCTCCCTTGTCAAGGGCGGCAGTCCGAAGGCCATCCTGCGCAGGCCGCCATAAAATTTTCAAAGCCGGTCCGGCGCCAGTATAAAACATGCGCAATTGGGCATCGTGTAAACAGCGGCCGCTTCCGATGCAAGCCACTGCACCGCCCTGGGCAGAACCCATAAAAAGGCCTTGGACAGGCCATAATAATTTTGCTTTGATTTTACACAGAACTATGC
Organism: uncultured Flavonifractor sp.; assembly: GCA_947346365.1. Taxonomy (GTDB): domain Bacteria; phylum Bacillota; class Clostridia; order Oscillospirales; family Oscillospiraceae; genus CANAAV01. The sequence goes on along the minus strand of CANAAV010000003.1, from coordinate 85,240 downwards.
TATAATGTAGGCGTATTGGAGCGCATTGCCATCGGCATGCAGTTTTTCGATGTTTACCGGGCCGGACGCGCTCCGGCTCTTGGATACCGCAGACGCCCCGTGCGTGGCGCCTGCGGAAGGAATAGAGGGTTGTTATCTTGACAAAATATGTGATTCACGGCGGAAAGCCGCTTTCCGGCGAGATCGAAATCAGCGGGGCAAAAAATGCCGCCGTCGCCATTATTCCCGCGGCTCTTTTGGTAGACGGGGTCTGCCGGATTGAAAATATTCCCCAGATCAGCGACGTCACCTCCATTTTAAATATTCTTCAGGACTTGGGCGCCGACGTGCGCACCGTCAACCGGACCACTGTGGATGTCGACTGCTCCCACATCCGCAACGCCAAGGTTCCGGAGGAGCTGGCCCGGAAAATTAGGGCCTCGTATTACCTGATCGGCGCCCTGCTGGGGCGCTTTGGCTGCGCGGAGGTCCCGCCCCCCGGCGGCTGCGACTTCGGCGGGCGGCCCATTGACCAGCATATTAAGGGCTTTGTGGCCATGGGCGCCGGCGTAGAGGTGGGCGGCGGCTATATTCACGCCAGGGCCAAAAACGGTCGGATGCAGGGCACTCAGGTGTATTTGGACATCGTATCCGTAGGGGCCACTATGAATATCATGCTCGCCGCCGTGCTGGCGGACGGCATGACCGTCATTGAAAATGCCGCTAAAGAGCCCCATGTGGTGGATCTGGCCAATTTCCTCAACTCTATGGGTGCGGATATCATGGGCGCGGGCACCGACGTAATCAAGATTCGCGGCGTGCAGCGGCTCAGCGGCGGCGTTTATTCCATTATTCCCGACCAGATTGAAGCCGGCACCTACATGGCCGCGGTTGCCGCCGCCGGCGGCGAGGTTCTCATCCGCAACGTTATTCCCAAGCATCTGGAATGCATCACCGCCAAGCTGCTGGAGATGGGCGTGGAGGTGGAGGAGCAGGACGACGCAGTCCTGGTGCGCCGCAGCGGCCCCCTCACCCGCACCAACGTAAAAACCTTGCCCTACCCCGGCTTTCCCACCGATATGCAGCCCCAGATTGCCGCCATCCTCTGTATCGCAGAGGGAACCAGCGTTTTGACTGAAGGCGTTTGGGACAACCGCTACCGCTATGTGGACGAGTTTAGGCGCATGGGCGCCCAGATCCAAGTGGACGGAAAAATTGCCGTCATTGAGGGCGTGCAGCGGCTCACCGGGGCGCGCATCCAGGCCTGTGACCTGCGCGCCGGGGCGGCCATGGTTATTGCCGGACTGGCGGCCTGCGGCACCACGGAAATCGGCTGTGTCCACCATATCGAACGCGGCTATGAGGACATCGTGCGCAAGCTTTCCGGCGTAGGGGCGGATATCCGCGTGGTCGTTACCCCCGGCGAGGAAAAGCAGGCCCAGGTGGGCTGAGCTCTTCTCTTGATCCAGACGCCTTTTAAGGCGGCGGGCTGTTGCCGCCGCCTTTTCCGTTGTCCCGCCGGGTCTGGCCTGCGCGCCGGATCCCAAGCGGCGCCATATGTGATACATAGGAGCGATTGTTTTGCTGACACTTACCACCCTCTCCAGCGGATCCAGCGGCAACTGCCTGCTGCTCTCCGACGGACGCACCCACCTGCTCTTAGACGCGGGCATCTCCTGCCGGAGAATCTGCAAGGCCCTGCGCGCCCTGGGGGTAGAGCCCAAGGACCTGTCCGGCGTGCTCATCACCCACGAGCACGCCGACCACATCTCCGGGCTGGGCACCCTGACCAAGCAGTTCCAGCTGCCCGTCTACGCCAGCCGGGGCACCGCCCGGCAACTGTGCTACCGCATCGCCTTTTTAGAGGATGTGCTCCGCCCCTTTTCCGCCGGTGAGCATCTGTCCATCGGAGCGCTGGAGGCCATGAGCTTTCCCACCTCTCACGACGCCTCCGACAGCGTGGGGTATGCCATTACCGACGGGCGCCGTACGGCCGCGGTGGCCACCGACCTGGGCGTGGCCACCGACGTGGTATATGCCCACCTGCGCAGGGCCCATCTGGCGGTGGTGGAAGCCAATCACGACGTAGAGTGGCTCATCAGCGGCCCCTACCCCTATTTCTTAAAAGAACGCATCCTGGGCCCCTGCGGACACCTGTCCAACGAGGAGGGCGGCAAGCTGGCCTGCGCGGCCGTGGAGGCGGGAGCCCAGGCGGTGATTCTTGCCCACCTGTCCGGAGAGAACAACACTCCCGCCCGGGCCTACGAGGTAGTCCGGGCCATGCTGGAGGGGCGCGGCATTGCTCTGGACCGGGACGTACGCCTGTCGGTGGCCCCCCGCAGCGAGGCGGGCCCCCAATATACCGTATAGGGGGCGCCAGCCTGTGAACATTCACATTCTCTGTGTGGGCAAGCTCAAAGAGCCCTTTTATCTCCAGGCGGCGGCGGAGTACGCCAAGCGCCTAGGGGGCTTCTGCAAGCTCCAGCTGCTGGAGCTTGCGGAGGAGCGTCTGCCCTCTAACCCCACCCATGGGCAGATTCAAGCCGCTCTGGAGAAGGAGGCCACCGCCATCCGGGCAAAAATTCCCCCCAGCTCCAGTGTGGTCGCCTTGTGCGTTGAGGGGCGGATGCGCTCCAGTCCGGAGCTGGCCCAGCTGCTGGAGGCCTGGAGCCACAACAGCGCCAAGCATCTGGTCTTTTTAATTGGCGGGTCCTATGGGCTGGACGGGCGTTTGAAGGCCGAAGCCTGGGCGCAGCTGTCTATGTCCCCTATGACGTTTCCCCACCACCTGGCGCGGGTCATGCTGCTGGAGCAGATTTACCGGGCCTTTCAGATCAACTCTGGGGGCAGCTACCACAAATAATTCCATAAAAATGGAGGACCTGCTTTTGCAGGTCCTCCATTTCAGACTGCCCTATTCTTTCGTCACTTTCCAAACAGTTTCTCTAAGAAGGATTTTTTCTTAGGCGCAGCTTTGTCCGCTGCCGGAGCGGTCAAAGCGTCCAGCCTCTCCTGGGCCGGCTTGTAGCCCTGCTCCACAGCCTGACGGTACAGCTCCTCCGCCCGCTTCCGGTCCGCCTTTACTCCGGTCCCGTCCCGGAAGCAGTCTCCCAGCAGGGCCTGTGCCCGGCCAAACCGCCGTTCAGCAGCCTTTTCCAGCCACTGCACCCCCTGGACCGGGTCGGCCTGTATCCCGATTCCTTCCAGATAGCACAAGCCCAAATTACACATGGCCGCGCTGTAGCCCGCCTGGGCGCCCTGCCGGTAGAGCTCTACCGCGCGGGCCTTGTCCTCTTTCACGCCCAGGCCCTGTTCATAGCACAGCCCCAGGTTGCACATAGCCCGCCCGTTGCCCTGTTTCGCGGCCTGCTCATACCAGTGCACCGCCTGTTTGATATCCTTCGTCCCGCCAATGCCCTTTTCCAGGCAGTAGGCTAGGTTACACTGACCTGTCGCGCTGCCCCGCTCGGCAGCCTGGCGGTACAATTCCGCCGCTTTTGCCTTATCCTCCGGCACGCCGTCGCCGTACTCATAGCATACGCCCAGGTTACACAGGGCGGGCACATAGCCCCGGTCTACCGCCTGCTGGTAGAGCTGGGCAGCCTTTTCCAGGTCCTTATCCACCCCGTCTCCGTTTTCATAGCACAGGCCCAAATTGCACAGGGCTCTGGGATAGCCCGCCTGGGCGGCGCGCTGATACCACTCCACCGCCTGCTTCAAATCCCGCTCGGTCCCAATCCCGCTCTCCAGACAGAACGCCAGGTTACACTGGGCGGGCGCATAGCCCGCCTGCGCCCCTTGGCGGTACCACTCCACCGCCTGCGCTTTGTCCTCCGGCACACCCCGGCCTACCTCGTAGCTGTACCCTATTGAACACATGGCGGGGCGATAACCGCTCCGGGCCGCCTTGAGGTAGAGCTGGGCCGACTTCCCGTCGTCCTGCTCCACCCCCTCGCCGTCCCGGTACAAATCGCCCAGGATGCTCAGCGCCCGGGCGTGCTCCCGCTGGGCGGAGCGCTCCAGCAGCTCCACGGCGGCGGGCACATCCTTCTCCACACCATTGCCGTTGAGGCAGCACACCGCCAGATTGCACATGGCCCTGGCGTCTCCCCGGTCGGCGGCCTGACGGTAGCAGTCCGCCGCTCGCTCCAAATCCTCCTCCACCCCGTCTCCGTTTTCATAGCACAGGCCCAGGTCGCACAGGGCGGGGGGATACCCCGCGTCCGCGGCCCGGCGGTAGCACTCCACCGCCCGCGCCGGGTCGGCGGCAATGCCGTCACCGCCCTGGTAACAGTCTCCCAGAATATCCAGCGCCCTGGGGAAGCCTTGGGCGGCGGCCTTTTGAAGCCACTCCACCGCCCGCAGGGGATCTCGCTCCATGCCGAAGCCGTTAAGGCAGCACACCGCCAAATTGCACTGCGCCGGGGCGTAATCCCGTTCCGCTGCGCAGGTATACCAGTGGATGGCCCGCTCCGGATTCCGCTCCACGCCCTCTCCCATCTCATAGCACAGTCCCAAGAAGGACATGGCAGGCGGGTACTCCCGCTCCGCCGCGCTCTGATAGAGCTCTGCCGCCCGCACCGGGTCGGCCTCCACCCCGTCCCCGTACCGGTAACAGTTCCCCAGCAGATTGAGGGCTCGTGGAAAATCCTGCCGGGCGGCTCTCTCCAGCCAGGGTACCGCCTGGGCCGCGTCGGCCTCCATCCCAATCCCTGTCAGATAGCAGTAGGCCAGATTACACTGCGCCGGGGCGTAGCCCTGCTCTGCAGCCTGGCAGTAGCACTCCACAGCCGCGGCCTCGTCCTTCTCCACTCCGTCGCCGTTTTCATAACACAGCCCCAGGGCACATTGGGCGGGCACATAGCCCGCGTCCACTGCCTGGCGGTAGAGCTCCAGGGCCCGGGCCTTGTCCATCTTCACGCCGTTGCCCTCCAGGCAGCAGTCTCCCAAAATGCTCATGGCACGGGCCGAGCCCACCTCAGCCCCCCGCTGGAACCATTCCACCGCGGCCTTGGCGTCCATAGACACCCCTATGCCGTTTAAATAGCATACCCCTAAATTGCACATGGCGGGAGGATAGTTCCGCTCTGCGGCCTGCCGGTAGAGCTGGGCGGCCCGCAGCTTATCCACCGCTACCCCGGTGCCGTTTTCATAACACAATCCCAAATCGCACTGGGCCGGCGGGTATTCCATCCCGGCCGCCTGCTGATAGAGCTCCACCGCCCGCTCCTGGTCCTTTTCCACCCCGCGCCCTTCCAAATAGCAGTCCCCCAGCAGGTCCATGGCCCGGGGGTGCTCCGCACCGGCGGATTTCCGGAACCACTCCACCGCCCCGGCGGGGTCGGCCTCTACCCCGACTCCATGCAGCAGCAGCACCCCCAGGTTACACATGCCGGGGGCGTACCCGTTGTGGGCGGAGCGGAGGTACCACTCCACCGCCTGTTCCTTGTCCTCCTCTACCCCGTCGCCGTGCTCATAACACAGCCCCAGATTGCACATCGCGCGGGGAAAGCCCTGGTCCGCCGCCTGCCGGTAAAGCCTGGCTGATTCCGCCCGGTCCTTTTCCACGCCAGTGCCATCCCAGTAGCAGTCTCCCAGAATGTCCTGGGCGCGGGGAAAGCCCTGCTCCACGGCCTTTTCCAGCCAGGAGACCGCCGCCTCCACATCCCGCTCTACCCCGATGCCCGAGAGATAGCACACCCCCAGATTGCACTGGGCGGGGGCGTACTCCATATCCGCTGCCTGCTGATAGAGCTCCGCCGCCCGGGCCTTGTCCTCGGCAATTCCCCCGGCGTTCTCGTAGCACAGCCCCAAATCGCACAGGGCAGGGGCGTACCCCTCGTCGGCGGCCTTCCGGTAGAGCTCTACGGCCCGGGCCTCGTCCCGCTCAATCCCCACCCCGGTCTGGAAACACCGGCCCAGCATCGTTGTGGCCCGCAGGTCCCCGTCCTCAGCGGCCTTGGTAAACCAGTAGACCGCCTGCTCCGGGTCCTTTTCCACCCCGTCTCCCTCGCTGTAGCGCACCGCCAGGTCGCACCAGGCGGTGGCGTCGTCAGACTCCGCCTGCTCCAGCAGGGTTCGAAACTCCTCCTTCGCCCGCTGCAATCCCTCGGCGGCCTTTTGAATCAGGCTTGTATCAATAAAGATGACTTCCTGGCCGTTGTAGTCCTCCCGGCCGTTCATCGCGCTAGCATCCATTGCAACGACCCCATTCTATGTAGTATGCTGCTATTATACCGCCTGCGTGTTTTTTTGTCCACTGGAACAGGCCGTTTTCTTGCCGCCGCCCTTTCCGCGCCCCATCAGGCGCTCATTTCTCCGCGACAATCAGATAGCGGTGAATGGTCCCCTCGATTGCTCCGCTCTCCTCGATCTCCCGCTGCATCGCGCACAGCCCGTCAAAGCAGCGCTCTACCGAAAAGCCCGGAAATTCCCACTCAATGATGCGGGCAAACCACACAAAGGCCCCCACATCATAAAACCGGATCGGCCGGTAGGCCTCTTCCCCCCGGAGAATTCGAAATCCGGCTTTCTCGAAAACCCTGCGCTGCTGGGCCAGGTTCAAACCAGGGAAGGGCTTCTCCGTCCCCGGCAGGACCCTCTCCACCAGATCGCGGTCATTGTCTTCCCCCACCTGCTCTGTGATGAACACCCCGCCTCTTTTCAGCAGCCTGAACAGTTCCGGGGCGTGGAACGCCCCGTGGCGGTTGAGGATAATGTCAAAGCTCCCGTCCGGGAAGGGCGCCGCCGCAGGATCGGAGCAGGCCTTAAAGTCGATCCCCAGCGGCAAAAGCGTCTGCTCGCATAGGCGTACATTGGGCGGATATCCCTCCGTCGCCGCCGTCCGCTCCGCCGGGTGGCGGAGGGACAGCAGAAATTCTCCGCCGCCGGTGTCATAGTCCAGCAGCGCCGCACTGGCGTATAGGTATTGGCCGACCACCTGTCTATAATCCCAAGGCAGATCTTTTTCCTCCGCATATCTGCCCCGGATATGCGAAAAATCCCAGCCGTGTATATGGGCCCGGGCTTCTTCCTCCCTCCAGGCCGTTTTCCACTCCGTCACGCCCACTCGCTCCCCTCCCTTCCCGCCGCCGGGCCGTCAAGCGGGCTGTAATCTTTTTGATTGTACCACAGCCGCCCCGGCAATTCAAGCGGCTTGACACGGGCGGGAGGCGTCCTATATAATAACACAAAGCGCATCTCCGATATCCGGGATTTGGGGATGCGCCCGGCCTGAATCAACCCGCACAGCGGATTGATCCACGGGCCTCCTCAGGTCCGTGAGTGAATGGAATGGGAGAAGATGTCTATGAAAAACAAAATCGCACTGTTGCTGGCCTTGATTTTATGTCTTGGTTTGGCAACGCCCGCTTTCGCCGCGCAGGACGCGTTCTCCGACGTGCCCGACAGCCACTGGGCCTACGCCTACATTGCGGAGATGTCGGAAAAAGGCGTGATGGAGGGAACCGGCGGCGGCTTTAACCCCGGCGGCAAGGTGTCCGCCGCCCAGCTGGCGATGATGCTCGCCCGCGCCTTCTATCCTGAGCTCTTTGCGGAGTACAAGGCCGGCGCCGCGGCTGCCGACCCCTGGTGGAGGGCCGCCGTCCAGACCGTCTCCGCGCAGGACGGCTTTGCCGGCACAGCCTTCGCCGGCAGCCCGGACTGGAGCGGCGCCGCCGGGGAGCAGGTTAACCAGCCCATGGACCGCTACACCATGGCGGTGATGGTCTACAATCTGATGTCCGCTAAAAACGCCGATTTCGGCGACGCTGAGGCCGCAGCAGCAGCCCTTGCCGACTGGGCGCAGGTGCCCGGCGCATACGCCCAGGCCGTATCCCACGTAACCGCCTCAAAAATCCTGACCGGCAAAACCGGCGGCGTGTTCGCCGGTGGGGACACCATGACCCGCGCCGAGGCCGCCGCAGTCATGTCCCGGCTGCTGTCGTACCAGTTCCCGGCCCAGCCAACGCCCGAACCCACCCCTGAGCCCACACCGGAGCCGACGCCCGAACCTACCCCCGAGCCCACGCCGGAGCCGACGCCCGAACCTACCCCCGAGCCCACGCCGGAGCCAGAGCCCGAGTTTGACCCAGACGATCTGCAAGCCATTCAGGAGGAGATTCTCCAGTTGGTCAACTATGAGCGCGAGAGGGAGGGCAAAGCCCCTCTGTCTTTGCACGCTACCCTGTGTGAGGCCGCTCAGGAGCGGGCCCTGGAGACGGTGGACCTGCACTCTCACACCCGGCCCAACGGCACGCCCTTTTATACCATCTTCGAGGACATGGGAATCGCTTACAGCACTGTGGCGGAAAATATTGCCGCTGGACAAAAGTCCCCCCAGGCCGCAGTAGAGGCGTGGATGAACTCCCCCGGACACCGGGCCAACATCATGCGGGATGACGTGACCTTCCTGGGCGTCGGCTTTGCCGAGGCCGACGATGAATACGGCTACTATTGGACCCAGCTGTTCCTGGGATACGACGGATAGCCCGAAACTTTCTAAAAACGCGGGAGGCCGCCCGCAAACTGGGGCCCGGAGCTATCTGCTCCGGGCCCCTTAAAACTGTCACACAGAGTTGGCTCCCCAAGGGTGCCGGCTCTGTGTGACTCTCTTTTCTCCGCCGGCCCGCGCGCCGGAAAACACATTTCCCGGCCTGTGGAAACAAATTCTACAAGCTGTTTTCACCCTTTCCCTCATTGCGAATAGAATGGAGCAGTCACGGATATTGGAGGGAGCGCGATGAGGCACGAACTGAACATATGGGTGGCCGGTGGAGACATGCGCCAGGCAAAGCTGGCAGAGCTTTTGGCGGAGGACGGCCACAGCGTACATACCTTCGCCTTGGAACAGCTGGGGGATTTGCCCGGCGTCCAGGCGGAGGAGCATTTAGCGGGGATCGCCCTGGCGGACTGCGTGGTCCTGCCCCTGCCGGCGGCGGGCGAGGGTAGCCTGCTCAACGCGCCCCTGTCCGAGCGGCGCTGTCCCCTCTCCCGGCTGATGGACGCCCTGCGCCCCAATCAGATCATCTGCGCGGGCATGGTGGGACCTCAAACCGCCGCCATGGCCGCCGACCGTGGGCTGACCCTCCACGACTATTTTGCCAGGGAGGAGCTGGCGGTGGCCAACGCGGTACCCACCGCCGAAGGGGCCATTCAGATCGCTATGGAGGAGCTGCCCATCACCATCCAGGGGTCCCGCGCCCTAGTCATCGGCTGCGGGCGGCTGGGGCGCGCTTTGGCTCAGCGGCTTTCAGCTCTGGGATCCAAGGTCAGCGTCGCCGCCCGGAAATATGCCGACTTGGCTTGGGCGGAGAGCTGCGGCTACGGCGTGGAGCACACCGGGCAGCTGGAGGGATGGCTGTGCGGCTATGACCTGGTGGTCAACACCGTCCCCGCCCGCATTTTGGAGCGCACGCGCCTGGAGGAGCTCCGTCCAGGCTGCCTGGTCATCGACCTGGCCTCCAAGCCCGGCGGAGTGGATCTGGAGGCGGCTGCCCAACTGGGAGTCAAGGTGGTGTGGGCCCTCTCTCTGCCCGGAAAAGTGGCCCCCGTGACGGCGGGCAGGAGCATCAAAACTGCCATTTATAACATGCTGCACGAGTTGGGAGTGTGAATATGGAACCAATCAAAGTGGGGTTCGCGTTCTGCGGCTCCTTTTGTACGTATGCCCAGGCCATGCAGGCCCTGGAGCAGGTAAAGGCCAGATATGGGAACATAACCCCTATTGTCTCCCAGGCCAGCGCGGAAACCGACACCCGGTTTGGCAGCGCCCATGACCATATGCGGGAGATGGAGCGCATCTGCTCCAAGCGGGTCATCGACAGCATCGCCAAGGCCGAGCCCATCGGCCCCAAGGGTCTGCTGGACGTGCTGGTCATCTGTCCCTGTACGGGCAACACCCTGGGCAAGCTGGCCTGCGGCATCACGGACACCGCCGTAACCATGGCGGCAAAGGCCCATCTGCGCAACGGCGCTCCGGTGGTGCTGGCTGTTGCAACCAATGACGGCTTGGCCGCCAGCGCCCGGAATATCGGCGCGCTGTTGGACAAAAAGAACGTCTACTTCGTCCCCTTCCGCCAGGACGACCCGGCGGAAAAGCCCACCTCACTGGTGGCGGACTTTTCCCTGGTGCCGGAGACCATTGACGCCGCCCTGCGGGGCGAACAGCTTCAGCCCGTGCTGCTCGCCCCCCGGACAGCATAGCTGTCAACATGCCTGTCTTGCCCTCCGGCGAAGGTAAGACAGGCATGTTCTATTTCTGGCTCTGCCAATCCGCCGGATAGACAAAGTACAAAAACCGGGCATGGCCTGTGACGGAGAATTGAATGCTGCTTCCCTTCGGGATATAAATCACCTCTCCCGGCCCGGCAGCAACCGTCTCGCCGCCGGTCAGGATGTTCAGCCGGCCGCTGATTACATAGTCTATCTCGTCATAGTTCAGCGTCCACGGAAAGGTGGTGTCGGTCATCTCCATAATACCCGCCCCCAGCCTGGGGCTCTCCTGGAGGGTAAACAGGTCCTTGGTATATACCTGGCTGCCGGGATCTCCTGTGTCCATGCGGTCGGCCTGGGTTACCCGGAGCTCGGGCACCGGAACCCGGCGCACCCCATGGGCCGCGCCGGTTCCAAGCTTCTCCAGCAATACCTGGCGCACCAGTGCCTCCAGCTCCTGTCTATTCATGGCCGTCCTCCCTGTCCTTTCCGGTAATCAGCATGGCCGCTAAAATACCGCCGACGCCGCCCACCAGCTTGCCCACAATCATGGGGAAGATCATTCCCGCGTCAAATCCCGCAGTAAAGCCCAGGTGATCCCCGAACACAAAGGCGGCGGACACGGCAAAGGCCACGTTGATGACCTTGCCCCTCCGGTCCATATCGTGGAACATCTGGAACATGGGGATGTTGTTGGCCAAAGTCGCCACCAGTCCGGCAGCGGACACGTCGTTCATTCCCAGCACCTTCCCCAGGGCCAGCAGGGGCTTTTGGAAGAGCTTTGTGATGACATAGACCAGCGGGAACGCTCCCGCCAACACCACCGCGATATCTCCGACAATCGCAATTCCCTCTTCAATGGGGTCCATGCCGGGAATCAGGGTCAGGGGTGTGAGCTTTTCGATAATCGCCGCAGCGAGGCCTACCGTGATGACGGCCACGATGAGCTTTCCAAACACCTGAAAGCCCTTCACCATACCGTTGGGGATTTTCCACAGTCCCAGGGCAATCAGCAAGGCAAAAATCACAATAGGAATCAGGTTGCGCAGCACCATACCCAGCGGAAACCCCGCCGCCAGACCCCCTGCCAGGCCGCCCAGGGGCACCATGACCACCCCCGCCAGCACGCCGGAGGCCAAGTAGGGCCGGTCCTCTTCCCGGATAATCCCCAGCCCCACGGGGATTGTAAACACAATCGTAGGCCCCAGCATGGACCCCACGATCAGTCCGCCAAACTGTCCCGCCTCTGGGGTCAGGGCCAGCTCCTTGGCCAGGGGTGCGCCCCCCATGTCATTGGCCAGGATGGTCCCGGCAAACATGGCCGGATCGGCCCCTAGAAGCTGGTACAGCGGCACCACAACCGGGCTTAGCAGCCGGGAGAGCACCGGAGCCAGGCAGATGATGCCCACCATGGATAAGGCCAGGGAGCCCATGGCCACAATGCCCTCCTCAAATTTTTCGCCCAGGCCGAAACGGCTGCCAATGATCCGGTCCACCGCGCCTAAAGCCATAAAAGCTACCATTAAATATACGATAATCTCATTGACGGACATAGGCCTATGTCCCCTTTCTTTGCAGTGTGCGCCCACCCGTACAGCCGGAGGCGGGCAGGCCGCCCCCCGCCCTGCGTTCCATTTGCGGGTTCAGATTTCATCCGTTTACGCCTGGTCCAGGATGCCCACTACGGCGGCGTCTATGGGGATATCGGTTCCCGCCGCCACCCGGGCGGCGCCGCCGGTGCTCACCAGGACCCGCTCTCCCTCTCCCGCTCCCACGCAGTCGGCGCACACCAGGGCGCGCCCCTGGACCTGCACCGTCAGAAAAGTCAGCCCCCGCAGAGCGGGGGACTTTTTCGTCGCCCACACTGTTCCGGTCACCTGTCCCTCCAGCACGGCTTACCCCTCCTCCCGCAGCAGGCCGATCCCCATCTCCCGCAGGCGGCGCTCCATGGCGGTAAACGCCGTATAGATTCCCCTGGGGGCCGTGCGGCGGTACTGCTTGTACTCCAGGCCGCTGGAGAGAAGAAACACCCGCTCTCCCCGCAGCAGGGCGGCAAGGACCTGTTCTCCCTCCCGGCCCAACGCAACCGCCAGGGAGAGCAGGGCCATGTCCTGCACCGGCAGGCTGGTGATAACCAGCATCTCCCCCCGCCGTTCCAACGTCATGCCAAAATCAGCCCCCGGTCCCCCTTTTGGAAACCGCAGGCGTTGGCCTCATCGTAGTCGATGTGGGCCACCGTGGCAAATTTGGGGGAAACACGCACCTCCACCTGGCTGAATACCAAGGGACGGCCGGTAAAACAGCGCAGGCGCACCGATTGTCCCTGTTCCACACCGAAGCGCCGGGCGTCCTCGGGGGTCATGTGAATATGCCGCTTTGCGGCGATCAGCCCCCGCTCCAGGCGCAGGACCCGCTCTCCCCGGCGCAGAATCAGGCCGGGGGTGCCCTGAACGTCCCCGGACAGGCGCACCGGGGGCGTCACCCCCAGCGCTACCGCGTCCGTCAGAGAAATCTCTACCTGGCTCTCCGGACGGACGGGTCCCAGGATCACTACGTTGGAAATGCTCCCCCGGGGGCCCTCCAGGCTCACCCGCTCGGCGCAGACGAACTGTCCCGGCTGGGACAGGTCTTTTACCCGGTTAAGCTGGTAGCCCGCCCCAAACAGGGCCTCCAGATCCTGCTGGGACAGGTGCACATGCCGCCCGCTGGCTTCGATCTCCACGGTGAGCCTGCTGATCAGAGCCTGCGCCAGCAGGCCGGCGTTCCTCGTGTCAACTGCGTTCATAGCGCCCCGCCTTTCTCTTCACCATCATGATCCACAGCAGAGAGGACAGCCGGTTCAGCCCCAGCAGAATGTCCGGCCGGGACACCTCTCCCTCTCCACTGCGGAAGGCGGCGTAGGCCGCCAGTTCGCTCTGCCGCGCCACCGTCCGCACCCGGTTTAGGGCCAGCAGGGCCGGCCCGTCGGTGTAGTGGGGAAGAAAATGCCCCTGTCCGAAGTGCCGCTCCGGATAATGGGAGTACTCTCGCAGCTCATCGGGGGTATAGCCGCACAGGCAAAACTCCCCCACTGGCTCCTCCAGCACGTCAAAGCGGATAAACCGGCGCACGAAGGCCAGCACCTCCTCCAGCTCCTCCGCCAGGGTTGGAAGCCCCTCTCCCGCCGCCGCCTGCTGGGCCAGCAGCACTTCCCCTTCCAGCGTGTCGATCCAGCCTCGAAAGGCAATGCGCGGGTGATCTTTAAATACCAGAACATTCCCCTTGAGATGGGTCATGTGCTCCGGCTTTTCACTCAGGACAGCTCCGAACAGGGTCCGGTACTCAGGTATGGAGGACGCGCCCGCCGGCGCGTCCTCCCGCCCTCCTCCCTGGGGGTAGACCACCTGAATCCGGTGGGCCTGGAGATAGTCCTTGGCCCCGGGGGTAAGCACCTGGTCCCTTCGGACCACCACCGGCCCCCGCGTTCCGTTTCCGGACATGCGCCGCACGTCCTCCTCGCTCAACAGCGCCATGGAGCTTTACCTGCCCTACTCGTCCTTGGCGTGGGGAAGGATCTGATCCACCTCCGCGTGGGGGCGGGGAATCACGTGGACGGAGATGAGCTCTCCCACCTTTTCGGCGGCCGCGGCGCCCGCGTCGGTGGCCGCCTTGACCGCGCCCACGTCTCCCCGGACCATGACGGTCACCAGACCGCCGCCGACCTGCTCCTTGCCCACCAGCTGCACATTGGCGGACTTCACCATAGCGTCGGCGGCCTCAATGGCCCCCACCAAACCTTTGGTCTCTACCATACCCAGTGCATTCGTATTTGCCATTCGCTGACTGCTCCTTTCCTTCGTCGCCCGCCTGGCGGCGGGCCGCTCCGGCAGCGCCGGAGTGGGTGTTTCTGCTGCCTGCGCCGGGGCGGAGCGCTTTTTCCCGCCGCTCCCGGCACGTTTGGATGCCGGCTTTGCCGTCTCCTTGGGGGGATGCGCGGCGCTGTAGCTGCCGCTGCCCGCCCCTCTATGCGCCCCAGCGGCGGCGGCGGTCTCCGGCGGATAGTGGGGCGCGCCGCCCACACTGCCCGCCTCCTCGCCGTTGCCCGCAAAAACCGGGTGCTCCTTGTCGTCCTCCATGCCCTGGGGCCGCTCCGCCATCAGGGAGTTGGACAGGGCCTGAACCTCCTGCAAAATCGCCTCCTGGGGATTGAGCAGCACCCCGTCGGCATTGACCTCGCTCATACGCTCAGCCTCCTGAGAATCTGCCCTATCAGCTCTTCCAAGCCGGGCATGGCCGCATCGCCGGCCGCCTCATAGGGGGCGCCGGCCCCGCCTTGGCGCAGCTCCTCCAGCTCCCGCACGCCCCAGGCCGCCCGTTTGATATTAATTAAGTCCAGCGGGCCGATATTGTTGGAGCTGGAGGAACCGCCCACCGCTCCGCACCCCAGAGTCAGGGCGGGGAACAGACAGGTAGTGGCGCCGATACCGCCCAGAGCGGCGGCGGTGTTCACCAGCACCCGGCTGGCAGGGACCTCCTGGGCGAAGCGCCGGACCACCTGCTCGTCCTGCGCGTGAATGCAGAACGTGTGGCCCGCCCCCTCCCACTCCAGCAGCTCCACACACCGGCGCAGCGCCGCCTCTTCGTCCTGCTCCACATAGTAGGCCAAAATCAGACCCAGCTTCTCGCTGGAGTAGGGATAGCCCCGGCCCACTCCGGTCTCCCGGGCCACCAGCACCCGTGCGGAGGGGGGCACATGGTCCAGCCCTGCCAGCTTGGCGAGCGTCTCCACAGATTTGCCCACAATGGCCGGGTTCATCGTGCCGTTGGACCGCAAAATGAAGCGGGAGAGCTTTTCCTGCTCCTGGTGCGACAGGATGTGCGCCCCCTGGGCGTTCAAGGCGGCGGTCACCGCCCCCTCCATGTCCCGCGCGACCACGATGGACTGCTCACTGGCACAGATGGTGCCGTTATCGAAGGTCTTGGAATCCAAAATCCGCTTGACCGCCTGATTCACGTCGGCGGTAGGGTGGATATAGGCCGGGCCGTTGCCCGCCCCTACGCCGATAGCCGGAGTGCCGGAGGAGTAGGCCGCCTTTACCATGGCGCTGCCTCCGGTGGCCAGGATCAAGCGGGTGTGCTCGTGCTTCATCAGGGCCTGAGTGGCCTCCAGGGTGGGTGTGGCGACGCAGGAAATGGCCCCCGCCGGGGCGCCAGCGCTCTCCGCCGCCCGGCGGACGACATTGACCGCCTCGGTAATGCAGTTGACTGCGCTGGGATGCGGGGAAAAGATGATGGGATTGCCCGCCTTCATGCAGATCATGGCCTTGTAGATCACCGTAGATGTGGGGTTGGTGGAGGGCACCAGCCCCGCCACAATCCCTACCGGCACCCCGATGTCCACCACCCGCCGCTCCCTGTCTTCCGCCAGAATGCCGTGGGTGCGCTCGTCCTTGATCGCGTCATAGAGCGTCAACGCGGCAAAACGGTTTTTGATTTCCTTGTCCTCTTTCCTGCCAAACCCGGTCTCCTCTACGGCCATGTCCGCCAGCCGCCGGGCGTGCTCCGCTCCGGTCACTGAGATCGCCGCTGTTATTTTATCCAGCTGCTCCTGGGACATACGCGCCAGAGCCCGCTGGGCCTGCCGGGCCTGGGCAATTAAATCCCGGACCTCTTGGATGGACTGTAAATCCTTGTCAAGCTGCATTCTTATACCTCCCTGGGCCGCCGGGCCGCATCCTGCACGGCCTGCGCAAAAGCCGCCGCCGCCGCATAGCAGGCCGACTGAGTGCCCGTCAGCAAGCCGCCGCCAAAATTGGTCTCGCTGGGCGGCTCGAATAGGGCCGTCAGCTCCACATCGGCGGCCTTCATGGCCTCGTCCAAGCCCACCACCGCCTCCAGAGGCGGGGCAATCAAATAGGCCAGTGCCTCTCCCTCCCGCACGCCGGCGGTCTTAGACAGATAACGCCCCGTCCGGGAGACCGTATGGGCAAAATAGACGATGGAATCATCCTCATTGGCCGAGCGGAAGCCCACCTGTGCCATAAACTCCACGCAGGCGCGCAGGCCGGATTCCACCTCCGCCGGATCCGGTCCTGCTAAAATGCCGATTACCTCGCCGGCCAGCTTCGTGCTGGCGTTAGCCGCCCCGGCATAGAGGGACCTGCCATAGACCACCTCCACCGTGGCGGCCTTGGTAGCCTCGTCCAGCGCGCAGTAGGTCACATCGTCGCTGTCGGCGGTAATGATGCCAATGGAGCGGTATTCCCGGGGCAGTCCCAGCTTTTGGGCCAAAGTATCGCTGACATTGGCGATGGTGTGGGTCGCCAGCACATTGGCGGGCAGTAAATCTCCAGTCATGTCTTTCCTCCTCTCTCAGCGCAGGTCAATGCCGCTCGCCTTCCTCTCCAGCATGGTTTTAATCAGCTGCGCGATATACGCCCCCGCGCTTCCCCCCGCGGCAGGCCGCGCGGGGGCCCCTCTCCGCCTTTTATCTGCCTGGGCGGAGTGAATCCGCCCGGCATCAAGGGTTTGACCCTGTGGGTCAAACCTCTTGTACGCGCTTGCGCGCGCCCCGCTTCGCGGGCTCCTCCAGAGGCGGGGGCGTTCCATCCTACCGCAGGTCAATGCCGCTCGCCTTCCTCTCCAGCATGGTTTTAATCAGTTCCGCGATATGCGCCCCCGCCTCTACGGCGGAGGTGCCCTGCCGGTGGATGTTGGACACCACTGTACGTTTGGACTCCGGGATGCCCGTATAAGGCTTATACGTCACATAGGCCGACATGGACTCCGCGGTCACCAGACCGGGCCGTTCCCCCACCAGCATACATACCACCTCCGCCCCAGTCAGATCGCCGATGTGATCCCCTGCCCCCACCCGGCAGTATTTCACAAAGAGCACCGGTCCCGGCTGGATGCCGTAGCTCTCCAGTCCGCTGCGGATGGCCTGCATACAGTCCGGCGCGTTGGCCTCAATGGCGGCGGAGGACAGGCCGTCTCCCACCACCAAGGCTACTTTCGGTCCCTGTCCAAAGGTCTTTTGAATGACCGCCTGGTTCTGCTCGTCAAAGCGCCGTCCCCTGTCCGGACGGGTAAGATACTCGTCCTTTTCCTTACATAGGGTTTGGGAAAAGGTCCAGCCGTTTTTCTGGACAAATTCTTCCGCCACATGGGAAAACACCGAATCCTGCGCTGCCGCGTGGTCGCAGCGCATCCGCAGCATGGTGGCGGTCCTATACCGTGCCCCGGCCCGGCCCACGCCCAGGCGGGCGGGCGTTCTGCGTTTCAGGTCCAGAAAAGCGGAGGCATTGCGGGGCTCCTTCACCAGGTATTGCTGCCGCAGATCTACCTGGGCGATATCCTCCAGGCAGCCGCTGCCGCCGGCGGCGCCCTCCGGCTCCATGGGATGGTAGTCCGCCCCCTTCACCTGGGGCGTGGGGGCCTGACCCGCCAGCTCCACAATCATGCGCTCTACTAGGGCTCTCAGCTCTTGCTCGTTCATTTCACTACCCCCTTATGCCAGCAGAATGGACCCGTCGCCCGCCAGAGCGGTGAGCCTGTTGTTTTCCACAAAGCCCATCTTTTCCAGCCAGCGCTGGAAGGGCTCAATGGCGGTCAGGCCGAACATCTCCCGCAGGGCCGCCGTTTCGTGAAAGCCGGTTGTTTGATAGTTGAGCATCACGTCGTCCCCATGGGGGATACCCATAAAGTAATTGCACCCGGCGGTGGTCAGCAGGACGGCCAGATCCTCAATGTCATTCTGGTCAGCCTTCATGTGGTTGGTGTAGCAGGCGTCGCACCCCATAGGGATGCCCGTGAGCTTGCCCATAAAGTGGTCCTCCAGCCCCGCCCGGATCACCTGCTTGGAATTGTATAAATACTCCGGCCCGATAAATCCCACCACCGTGTTCACCAGGAAGGGCTCAAAGCGCTTGGCAAATCCGTAGCACCGGGCCTCCATCACCACCTGGTCGGCCCCGTGGTGGGCCTCGGAGGACAGCTCGGAGCCCTGGCCCGTCTCAAAATACATGACGTTGGGGCCGGCGGCGTTCCCCTCCCGCAGAGCCAGCTGCCGGGCCTCCTCAATGAGCTTGCCGTCCAACCCGAAGGCCTCGTTGCCCTTCTGCGAGCCGGCGATAGACTGAAAAATCAAGTCGCAGGGGGCCCCCTGGCGCACGGCCTCCATCTGAGTGGTCACGTGGGCCAGCACGCAGATCTGGGTGGGAATCTCCCAGCGTTGGCGGATTTCGTGGAAGCGGTCCAGCACCCGGCGGACGCTCTCTACGCTGTCGTCCACGGGATTGAGCCCCAGCACCGCGTCCCCCGCGCCGTAGGTGAGCCCTTCCAGCAGCGAGGCCATAATGCCGTCTGGGTCGTCGGTGGGGTGGTTGGGCTGCAAGCGGCAGGACAGCGTACCCGGCAGGCCGATGGTGGTGTTGCAATGGGCGGTGACCACCATTTTTTTCGCAGCGTAGATCAGGTCCATATTGCTCATCAGCTTGGCCGCCGCCGCGATCATTTCCGCCGTCAGCCCCCGGCTCACCCGCCGGATATCCGCCCCCGTGGTGTTTTCGTCCAGCAGCCACTCCCGCAGCTCCGCCACAGTCCAGTTCCGGATGGAGTCATAGATCTTTTCATTTACGCCATCCTGGATGATCCGGGTGACCTCGTCCTCCTCATAGGGCACGGCGGGGCTGTTGCGTAAATCCCCCAAAGTCAGCGCCGCCACCACCACCTTGGCCGCTACCCGCTCCTCGGCGTTTTCGGCGGCGATTCCCGCCAAACGGTCCCCGGATTTCTCCTCGTTTGCCTTCGCCAGCGCCTCTTTTACGGATTTGAATTCGTATACATGACCCAGCAGCTTGGTTTTCAGAATCAAATTTTTCAGCTCCCTTGCGTAGTATGAAAAACCAGCGTCTTGACAATCACCGGCAGCACCCGGCCCTCTGCCGCCGGCTCGCCCACGTCGATATAATCCCCGTTGTCCACCCCCACGCCGTCCAGGCACAAAAGAGGCCCCGGCACCAGGGGGGCCATGGCCTGTCCCAAAGCCTTCGCCATGTCGGCCTCTACCGCCACCACCGCCGGACAGCCCGCCCGGCACAGGGCCTCAAGTCCCTGTGCAATCCCTTTCGCCACAGCCTGAATGCGGGCGTAGCTGGGGGCGCGCTCCCCCCGCAGGCCCAGCGCCACGGGACTCAGCGCGCCCGCCCCATCAAACCAGCCCAGCTTTTTCCTCACGGCCTCTGCCAGCGCGGCCCCGTCCAAGGTCTCCTCCTGGGCCGTAAGTTTGAGTATGGGGAGATTCTTCAGCGGAAACTGGATATCCCGGTAAAAGATCGTGGAGCCGGACAGTTCTGTGGCATGGCTGCCCGCACCCACCACCGTGGCCCGGATGGTCTCTGCTCCTGGGCGCGTGACGCCCTTTTGGAACCACGGCGAACGCCGGATCGCCCCGCCCAGCATAACCCCCAAATCTCCAAAGGCCAGACGGTCCTCCGGCGGCATGTAGATGCAGTCCGCCACGCCGCCGGAAAAAGAACAGACCGGCGCAGCCTCCGGGGGCTCCCATCCCGTCCCCTGCGTCAGCAGGGATTCCATCTCCTCCCGTCCTGGGGCCAGCCCTGCCGCCTGTTCCAGCGCGCGGGTCAGATATGCCGCCAGGGCCTCCAGCGCCTGCTCCTGCGCCTGCCGCCCCACCTCCAGCGCGGGGCAGCGCCCCTCCATGATCAGGCGCTTTATCACCGGGGAGAGATAGCTGACCCGTCCTTCCGCGTCCAGTTTGACCAGCCGGCCGCCTACATCCAGACAGCCTGTGCGCACCAGCTCCCCGTGGGAGTACAGGGCCAGATTGGATGTGCCCCCGCCAATGTCGAAGTTAAGCACCTGGACATGGTGTTCCCTGGAATAAACGTCCGCCCCAGCCCCCCGGGCGGCCAGGATGCTCTCCAAATCCGGCCCGGCGGTGGCAACCACAAAGTCGCCGGCAAATTCCGCCAGGGCAGAGAGCACCTCCTGGGCGTTCTCCTTCCGGGCGGTCTCTCCAGTGATGATAACCGCGCCGGTGGCCACCTCTTGGGGACGGAAGCCGGATTTTTGGTACTCCTCCGCCACAATGGCCCGCACACCGGGGCCGTCAATGCGTACGTCCGACTTCAAGGGTGTAAAGTGAATTTCACTGCGGTAGAGAACCTCCCGCTCAGAGATGTCCACCCTTGGTACGGAAAAGGGGTTGGCCCGGTTTTCCAGCGTCAGCCGGGAGATGACCAGCTGCGTGGTGGAGGTGCCGATATCAATGCCTACCGATAAAAGCTGCTCTCTCATTCCGGCGCCTCCACCTCCGGGGCCCCACACTGTGGGGCGCGCACAAGCGCGTAAAATCGGAGCACAGCGGAGATTTCCCGCAGGCGGAATTTATTTCCGCCGAGGAAGTCAACGCGATCCGGGCGCCCCAAACAGGCTGTGCCTGTTTGGGAAAAGGTGCCGATATCAATGCCTACCGATAAAAGCTGCTCTCTCATTCCCCCACCTATCCCACTTCTTTTAAAATCGCCCTCAAATCCGCCACAGCAGCAGCCCGTGGATTGGAGGGGGCGCAGCGGTCCTGTAGCGCCGCTTCCGCAACTGCGTCTATGGCCTGGGCAAACGCGCCCTCCTCCACACCGCAGGCGCACAGCCGCTCCGGCAGGCCCAGTGCCTGCCGCAGGCGGCTCACCGCCGCCGCTAGGGCCCGGGCGTTCCCTGCCAGGCCGCACAGCTTAGCCAGATGGCCGTACTTTATCCCGGCGGCAGGGGAAGCGGCGTTAAACCGGATAACATGGGGCAGCAACAGGGCGTTCAACCGCCCGTGGGGCACGTGAAAGCGGCCGCCCAGCGCGTGAGCCAGCGCATGGCTGACGCCCAGCCCAGCGGAATTAAACGCCATGCCCGCCAGACAGGAGGCCAGAAGCATCTGCTCTTTCGCCCGGCTTTCCCCTTCGGAGGCAAAGGCGTCCTTGAGATTGCCGTAAGCCAAAACCGCCGCTTTTTCCGCCAAAGCGTCGGAAAACGGAGAAGCTCCCGCCGCCACATAGGCCTCCAAGGCGTGGGTGAGTACGTCCATTCCCGTGTCCGCCGTCACCGCCGGCGGCACCCCCGCCAAAAGCGACGCGTCTAAAACGGCCGCGTCCGGCAAAAGCGCGTCGTCCACCAAAGGGTATTTCACTCCGCCTTGGGTATCGGTCAGCACTGCGAAAGCAGTTGCCTCCGAGCCGGTGCCCGCGGTGGTAGGCACCGCGTAAAACCGGGGCCGGGGGCCCGGCCACAGGCTCTTTCCAAACTCCACCATTGCTTTGGCGCAGTCCATGGGGGACCCGCCACCAAAGGCTACCAGGGCCTCAGGGCAGAAGCCGGCCAGCACCCTGGCCCCTTGCGCTACCAGGGTTAGCGACGGGTCAGGCGTAACCTGATCAAAAACCTCCACCGCACACCCCGGCAGATGAGCGCGTACCCGGTCCAGCAGGCCGCAGCCCGATAAAAATGCGTCGGTGACGATAAGAACCCGCTTTCCCTCTAGCTCCTCCAGCGCGGCAAGGGCGCCGGTGCCAAAATAGACGGCGGGCTTGATCTGAAATCGTTCCATAGCCATCCCCTGTTTCTTCCTTGATGGGATTAGTATGGCAGGCAGCGTAATTATTATGCGGACTTCCAGCGGACAGTTTCTATGTCCACCCACCTTTTAAAAAACAGCAGTCCCCACCGATTTTCGGTGGGGACTGCTGACAGCGGGGATGCAGCCCGACCGCGCAGTCGCTGTCCGCTGTTGGCGGACAGTTCCCACACTTGCGGGCCGAGAAGTGTTTTCTCCGACGCACATGCCGCCGGAGAAAACGGATTTTAATTTTTTCCCGCCTGCGGGCGAGAACTCTGCGAGGCTTTTTTGAGGCAATTGGATTCACACCTGCAGGCGCTAAACTCCGCGGCACTGTTTCGGCAAGCAGCAGGCCCCGCCGGAAACCGGCGGGGCCTGCTGCTGATTCAGCTTTGCTCGTTTCATTTTTTCGCCGCTCTCACGCCACGGCGGAGAAGGGCACGCGGCCCGGCATCTCCTCCGGCCGGGGCGCCTGCTGGAACGGAGAAGCCGACGCGGTGGTGGTACGGGTGGTGCCGCCGGAAATATACGACTTGCCGCACTCGGGGCAGATGTTCGTATGGAGGGTCACGCTCTGGCTGACTACTTTACGGTCCTCCCGCTGCGCCTTGGCCTGCTCCCGGACCACATGCTCCATCTCATGGCCGCGGACCGCGGAAGCGGCCATATCCGGATCAATGCGGGTGGGCGTCTGGTAGGATACGCCCATATCGTCGGAGCCATCCTGATATTTGCGCTCCTCGCAGGTCTCGCACTTGCCCTCTTCCGCCGCCTGCTGGGCGCTTTCCGCGCCGGGGGCGGCCTCTCCCCCCTGGATACCCAGGGCCGCCTGATCTATCGCCTCCGGCAGCACACCTTCCTGGGCGGCCGTCTGGCCCGCGTCCTGCGGCAGATACTCAATGCGCATACGCACAGCCATCTCTACCGGGTCCGCGCCCTCCCGGATAGACAGGACATGGGGCTGGGTCTGCCGGGGATCTACCGCCGTCACCGGACGCACCGGCTCCACCGGCACGTCCGGTCCGGCGGACCGCCTGCTGGTCCAAAGTCCGGCGGCTTTGTGTGCATTCTGGGTGTTTTCAGCCTGCTCCGTCCGGACAGAACGGGCGGCGCTGGCGGTATAAGGCCGGTAAGCGCTGTAATACGCACCTGCACCGGAAATGCCGCTGATCATAACGCTCACTCCTCGCTACGATTTACTCACTTTTTTATTATAGCAGATTTTTTCCAGAGCGCAAGTCTTACAGCAGCTGCTTCTGCACATATTTAGGCAATTTTTCCACCACCAGGCGGTAGGACATATCGCATAACTCACGCAGAAGCTCCTCCGGCACCTCTCCGTCCAGATAAACGCTGTTCCAATGGCGCTTATCGGAGTAAAATCCGGGGACAATATCCGGGTAGTTTTCCCGAAAGCCCTCCGCAAGACGGGGATCGCATTTCAGAATTACCATCGTCCGCTGCGCGTACGCGCTGTGCTCCGGTCCAGGGGTGCAGATGGCGGCAAACATTTTCCCCCGCACCAAAAACCGCTGCCACTGCCACTCCAGCTTAAAATCCTGCTCCGCGCCGGACTTGTCCATCAGATAGTCCTCCAGCCAGGGATAGCGGTTCATACGCGCTCCTCCCATTCTGCGGCTTTAAAGCCGCAGAGCACGAAATCCTCGCCTACCAGGATGGGCCGCTTCACCAGCATTCCGTCGGCCGCCAACAGGGCAAACTGCTCCTCCTCGCTCATGCCGCTCAGCTTGTCCTTCAGCCCCAGGGCCTTGTACTGTAGGCCGCTGGTGTTGAAAAACCGCTTTAATGGCAGGCCGCTCAGGGCGTGCCAGCGGCGCAGCTCCTCCTGCGTGGGATTGTCCGTTTTGATATTCCGGACTGTAACAGATATCCCGCGCTCCTCCAGCCAGCGGGCAGCTTTTTGGCAGGTGGTGCATTTGGGGTAGCAGATGAACAGCATGGCGCTCACTCCTTTTCCGTCTGTCTGTTTTGACAAGCAATCCTATTATAGCAAGACAGAGCGCTCTATGCAAGGCAGACCGCCCCGCTTTCCCAAAAATCCGTCAAGTTGTAGTTGTAAAATCCGCACAAAGCCCTTATAATGGTGGACAGCAGAAATTTTCCATATTAGGAGAGGGATTTATGATGGAACGAACCAAAATCGCGCAGATCTTTGCCGACCAAGAGGCCCTCGGGGGCCGAACCGTCTCGGTCAGCGGCTGGGCCCGCACCATCCGGGACTTGAAAGGCTTCGGCTTTGTGGAGCTCAACGACGGTTCCTGCTTTAAAAATCTCCAGGTCGTCCTGGACGCCGGAGCTCTGGAAAACTATAAAGAAATTGCCGGGCAGAACGTAGGCACGGCCCTCACCGTCACCGGCACGGTGGTTCTCACCCCCCAGGCCAAGCAGCCCCTGGAGCTCAAGGCTGCCGCCATCGCTGTGGAGGGCTCCTCCGCCCCGGAGTATCCCCTGCAAAAAAAGCGCCACACCGTGGAGTACCTGCGCACCATCGCCCACCTGCGGCCCAGGACCAACCTCTTCTCCGCGGCCTTCCGGGTGCGTAGCGTGGCCGCTCATGCCATCCACACCTTTTTCCAGGATCGGGGCTTTGTGTATGTTCACACGCCCATCATCACCGCTTCCGACTGCGAGGGGGCGGGCGAGATGTTCCGGGTGACCACTCTGGATCTTGACAGCCCGCCCCGCACGGAGGATGGAGCGGTGGACTTCTCCCAGGACTTCTTTGGCAAGGGAGCCAACCTGACCGTCTCCGGGCAGCTCAACGCCGAGAGCTTCGCCATGGCTTTTGGCGACGTGTACACGTTCGGCCCTACCTTCCGGGCGGAAAACTCCAACACACAGCGCCACGCCGCCGAATTCTGGATGATCGAGCCGGAAATGGCCTTCTGCGACCTGGCCGGAGATATGGACGTGGCGGAGGATATGATTAAATTCATCATCCGCACGGTTCTGGACAAGTGCCCGGAGGAGATGAAGTTTTTCAACTCCTTTGTAGACAAGGGCTTGCTGGAGCGGCTGGAGCATGTGGCCTCCTCCGACTTTGGACGGGTCAGCTATACCGAGGCGGTGGAGCTGCTTCGCCCGCACAACGGCCAATTCGACTTTAAAGTAGAGTGGGGCAGCGACCTGCAGACTGAGCACGAGCGCTACCTCACTGAGCAGGTGTTCCGCCGTCCGGTGTTCGTCACCGACTATCCCAAGGAAATTAAGGCCTTTTATATGCGCCTCAATGACGACGGCAAAACCGTGGCCGCGGCGGACTGCCTGGTGCCAGGTATTGGGGAAATCATCGGCGGCTCCCAGCGCGAAGAGCGGCTGGACCTGCTGGAGACGCGGATGCAGGAGCTGGGCATGCGCACGCAGGACTATTGGTGGTATTTGGACCTGCGGCGCTATGGCGGCTGCAAGCACGCAGGTTTCGGCCTGGGCTTTGAGCGGATGGTCATGTATCTCACCGGCATCTCTAACATCCGCGACGTGCTCCCACATCCGCGGACAGTCGGAAGCGCAGATTTTTAAGAAGCACCGCCAACGCTGTTCCCAATAGACACAGCCGCCGGAACGTTGTTCCGGCGGCTGTGCTGTTTTATCTGATATGCGCCAGGCTACACCTGCTCTTTTTCCATGTTTTCCGCGATCATCCGCCTGACCACCTCGGCGGAATAGGACAGAAGGTGCCCGTATTCCATAGCCAGCTGGAGCCGGTTTCCGCCAAAATAAGCCCGCTCCGCCACCAAGGCCGCCTTGCGCTCCTTGAGCCGGAGATACTGGTTTAAAATATGCCCCTCTAAATAGAACAGTATATTATACTTTCCCCGGTTCATGGACGCCGGGAACAAATCGGTAAGCAGGGGCTCGTCCTCTATGTAGAGCTTGGTGCCGTACTGCCGGCAGGAATCCTGTGCAAACGGAACCAGCGCGTCCCGCAGGGCCCGCTCCTCCAAGGGCCTGCTCAGAGCCAGGTTTTTTACCCCCGCCCGGAGGATTTCGTTGAGGTAGTCGATAATACCGCAATGGTAAGAAAAGGAATCCAAGTTCTGCATACCAAGGCCTCCTGTCGTATGGCCTTTATTTTACTCCTTTTTTGCGGCAGAATCAACCAGGAAAAAACAGGAAATCAAGGAACCTTTGTCGTCTCTTTTCACTCGCAGTTTGTCAAAATTCACAGGTTTTCCCCTCTGAACACAAATGAACGAAAAATCGGCTCAAAAAGGCGACAAAGGGCCGGAGACCCGGCGCATCCAGGCGCGCCGGGTCTCCGGAAAACATAGACAGGCTACCAGGGCAGCCAGCCGCCGCTGTTCCGGCTGTCCAGCAGCTCCAGCGCGCCGCACAGCATTTCAGCGGCCTCTCCCCGGTTCAGGGACTCTTCCAGCAGCAGGCCGTCGGCGCCGCTGGAGCGCATAATGCCGCAGGTAACTAGATTTGCCGCCGACTGACTGGCCCAGACAGGGGTGGTCTCGGTGTAGAGACTGCCTCTCACGTCGGTAACCTCAAAAGCACGGTCCAGCACAACCGCCGCCTCCGCCCGCGTGATCGGCGCGCCGGCATTGAACACCACCTGTCCCTCCTGGTCCCGGCTGCCCAGCACCAGGCCGGCCTTCAGGGCGGTGGAGGCATAGGGCTTAGCCCAGGCCGGTATCTCCGCGTCGTCGGCAAAGCCGGTGCGGGTAATCCCCTCCAGTGTCTTTATTCCGGCGGCAGACATAGCCATTGTCACAAATTCTCCCCGGGTAACCGGTACGTCCGGATCAAAGAAATACTGTCCGCCCACCTGGGCGCCCACAAAAACGCCCTCCTCTGCCAGCCGGATGGCCGCCTTATGGGCGGGATGTCCGTCCAGGTCCGCATAGGTGAGCTTTGTGCTCGCCTTTTCAATGCGGATTTTCACCTTGGCCGGGTCGGAAGTATTGCCCAGCGCATCTACCGCCACATAGGTGAAAGAGTCCTTACCGGTTTTGTTCTCATAAGGCGTGTACGTGAACGCTCCGCTGCCGTCCTCTGCCAGGGACACCGCCCCCCGGGCAGGTTTGTCCAGCAGGTGAAAGGTCAATAGGTCGCCCTCCGGATCCACGGCGGAGAGCTGGCCGGTGACGGCGACGTTTTTATAGGTGCTCAGCTCCAAGCGCTCCGCCACCGGCGCGCTGTTCTCCGCCGCAAGCAGATAGAGCCCTACAGTTACGTCCTGCCCCTGCACGCCGCCGTCAAAGACGGGGGTAAAGGAGAAAAATGCCTGTTGTTCCCCCGCCGCGGGGGTGAAGCGCAGCCCGTCTACAGCGCTCATGGCTACCTCATCCCCAACGGACAGGCTCTGACCGCCCAGGGTGAGGCTCCCCGCGGCCACGTCCGGGAGAGAGGAGATGACGATGCTGTCCAGCACCCCCGCCTCCGCCTGAAAATCCGCGGCGGAAAAAGCGATGGGCTGTTCAACGGGACCATTTTTCGAGAAAGCCGCCACGGCAGGGGCGGCTTCCGCCTGACTCAGCAGCAACGCTGAGGCCGGCAGAGAGAGTGCCAGCGCCAGCACCACAGCGGCGGCCAGCGCCGGAAAGCGGCGCAATCGGGCACGGTTTTTCACGGGAATGACCTCCTTGTTTGGAAAAGACTGTACCCTTAGTCTCTGCCAAAGCGGACAGAATATGCGCACGGGCCGCGGAAAAATCCCGCGGCCCCCAGCGTTTATCCCTCTTCCGCTCCAAGCTGCGTCACGTCGTGAATCCACACCCGGGAGCGCAGGCGCCTCATCCCGGCGATAAATTTTACCAGCTGCTCCACTTCAATGCCCAGATAAACCCAAAAGATATTCAGCCGGAACACCAGGGCCAGCACGGCGGACAGGGGGAGCGAGACGCACCACATGGGGATAATATCCGTGAGGGTGGCGGCCCGCACGTCTCCGCCGCCCCGAAGCACTCCCACAATATTCACCGTGTTAAAGGCCCGCAGCGCCAGAGTGGCCCCCACGAAGGTGAGGATCATAGTGGCAATGCGCCCGGCTGTGTCCGACAGGTGAAATACCGGATAAAGCGTCCCCGGAAACAAAAACCAGGTGCACAGCAGCAGCGCCGCGCCAATCACCAGCGCGCACAGCATCGCCACGGCGTTCAGCGCGCAGCCCACCTCGTACACCGTGTCCTTCCGGCCCGCCCCAATCTCCCGGCCGATGATGATCGCGGTGGTGCCCGCCACCGCAAAAACCGCCACCGAGCACAGATCCTCAATGTTGCCCGCCAGGGCGCGGGCAGCCAGAATCTCTTTCGAACCCTCCATGTGTCCAAAGACTACCTTGTACAGGGAGGTACCCAGCCCCCACATGGTCTCATTGCACACCACGGGGGCCGCGTAGTGGATAAATTTAGACAGCAAGGCCCGGCCCGGGTGGAGCAGGGCGGGTATGTCCAGCCGGAAGCGCCGGTTTGTCATGGCATATGCCGCCATAATCACAAACTCCAGCACCCGGGAAAGCAAGGTAGCCGCAGCCGCCCCGGCCACGCCCAAAGCCGGCGCTCCCAGATTGCCAAAGATCAGCACCCAGTTTAAAAAGGTGTTGGCGCACATGGAGCAGGAAAAAATCACCGTTCCCAGCTTTGGGTTCTCCATCGCCCGGTGAGCCCCCACATAGATGCCGGTAATGCTGTTAAAGATGTAAGAAAAACCCACAATCCGCGCATACTCCGCCGCCAGGGGAACCAACTCCTGGTTATCGGTCAGCAGGCTCATCAGAGGAACCGGCAGCAGGTACATCACCGCCGCAAAGGCCGCCGATACCGCTCCGGCCATATAAAATCCCAGCCCGATCACCCGGTTGATGGAGTCCATGTCCCCTTTGCCCCAAAACTGGCTGATGAGCACCGAGGACCCGCTCTGTAATCCGAAAATAACCAGCTGAATGACAAATACAGGGATATTTGCCACCAATACGGCGGCCAGGGGCGCCTCCCCCAGCATCCCCACCATAAACGTATCCACCAGTCCCAGCAGGGTGGTGGTCAAATTTTGCAACAAAATCGGCAGAGCCAGCAGGGCCGCGTCACAATAAAACTTTCGTCCCCGCTTCATATAGGACAGCAAACAATGACCTCCCATCAACGTTTTGGCCGGAGAAAGCCCCCGTATCCACAATAGACCCCCCTACCGCAGGCCCATCGGTATCCGGGTACGGATGATTTCCTCCAGCCCCTCCACCAGCGCGTCCACATCCTGCCGGCTGTTTTCCTGGGCAAAAGACACCCGCAGCACCCCCATCAGCGTGCGCTTGGGCAGGCCCAGGGCGGCAAACACATGGCTGGGCTTCCCTTTGTGGCAGGCAGAGCCGGAGGAGACATAGATTCCCCGGTCGCTGAGCTCGCGCACCAGCATTTCGCTGGGATAGCCCGGCAGGGAAATCGCGCAGATGTGGGGCGCGTCTCCGGCGCTGACCAGCTCTACCCCTGGCAGGGCGCACAGGGATTTTACCGCATACTCTTTCAGCTGGGCAATGTGTACCGGCCAAGCAGGGTCCCAGCTCCGGCAGGCGGCCGCAAAGGCGGCGATCTGGGCCGTGGGCTCGGTGCCGGAGCGCTGCCCCCGCTCCTGCCCTCCCCCCAGCAGCGCGGGCGGCAGCAAAAGGCCCCTGCGGATATACTGCCCGCCGATCCCCTTAGGGCCGTGGATCTTGTGCCCGCTGACGCTCAGCAGGTCCACCCCCAGCTCTCCGGGGGTAAAGGGAATCTTCAAAAAGCCCTGCACCGCATCGGTGTGCAGCAGGGCGGGACAGCCGGACCGGCGGATGGCCTGGGCAGCCTCCCCCACCGGCTGCACTGTCCCCAACTCATTGTTGACCAGCATCAGGGACACCAGCACCGTGTCCGGGCGCAGGGCGGCGCTCAGCTTCTCAGGGTCAATGCGCCCGCTCCGCTCCGGCTTAAGAAGGGTAACCTCGTATCCCCGCGCCGCCAGGACCTTTGTCTGCTCCAGTACAGCGGAATGCTCAATCGCGGAGGTGACAATATGTCTCCCCCGCCGCTTTCCGTACTCCAGCGCCGCCCGAAAGGCCCAGTTGTCCCCCTCCGTGCCGCCGGAGGTGAAATAGAGCTCCTCCGGCAGGCAGCCCAGCCTCTGGGCCACGGCCGCCCGGTCCTCCTCCAGCCGCTGGGCCGCAGCCTGTCCCAAAGCGTACCTGGAGGAGGGGTTGCCATACCCTTTGGTCATTACCTCCAGCGCGGCTTCGACCGCCTGGGGGCAGATCCGGGTCGTGGCCGCATGGTCTAAATAGACAGGCATAGGTTTCTCCTCCTCACATCACTGCGCAATAAGCCTGCTTATTGTATCCCTGAACCGTGGGAAAGTCAACCTCCGGCGGAAAGCGAAAAAAGAATCACCCACCGGCCGGACCGGTGGGTGATTTGCCTCAACGGCAGATTCTAATTTTCTCCCGCCGCCGGGCACATCAGGCTTCCTCCTCCGTGCCCCTGTACTTCCGGCGCGTGGCAATTCCACCGCGGATATGCCGCTGCGCCTTGTTCTCCTCCAAAACGCCCTTTACTTGCTGGTAAAGGGGACGGTTAAACGCGGGCAGGCGCTCGCTGAGATCCTTGTGCACCGTCGATTTGCTGATCCCAAAGCGCTGGGCTGCGCTGCGCACCGTCGCTTTGTTCTCTATGATGTAGAGCGCCAGCTGACAGGCGCGCTCTTCGATGTTCCCTTTCAAACAGCAACACTCCCCGCATCGTTTCTAAGCTAGAAAATTTATATGCGGAACATGCTGTGGATATGAGGAAAGCTGCCGGGGCAGGCGCGGTCTAGGGGCGGGACGCGGCCGGGATGTTCCGGGCGTCTTTCCGCCGCCTCCCGGCCCGGTCCAGCGCCTTGACCGCCTCACACACCGCCACTGGCGCAAATGCCAACGCCAGCACCGCGGCCCATTCGGCCCCGCTCATAGAAACGGTACCGAACACCCGCTGAAGAGGCGGCACACACAGTACGCACAGCTGCATCGCCGCTCCCGCCAGAAAGGCCCGGTTCATGGCCGGGTTGGAGAAAACTCCAATCTGCAACAGAGAGGCGCGTTCGCTGCGCACGTCAAAGGCGTGAAACAACTGGCATAAAGTGAGCGTGGCAAAGGCCATGGTATTCGCGGCGCCGGCCCGGTCCGGGGAAGAGAACACATATTCCCCCAAAAAGTAAGCCGCCAGAGTCAGCAGTCCCACCATAGCGCCCTGCCATGCCAGCCGAAAGGCAAAGTCCCGGGCAAACAGGGAGGCATGGGCGTCCCTGGGCGGCTGTTCCATCACCCCAACCTCTACTGGCTCCACCCCCAGAGCCAGGGCGGGCAGGGAGTCGGTGACCAAGTTCAGCCACAGCAGCTGCACCGGCTCCAGAGGCATCTGCCGGAAGCCCAGCACCGTGGCCAAAAAAATGGTGAGCATCTCCCCGATGTTGCAGGAGAGCAGATAGTGAATCGCCTTTTTGATATTGGCGTAGATTCCCCTCCCCTGCTCCACGGCAGAGACAATGGTGGCAAAATTGTCGTCGGTGAGGATCATGTCCGCCGCCCCTTTGGCCACGTCGGTACCCGCTAAGCCCATAGCGCAGCCGATGTCGGCACTTTTCAGAGCGGGGGCATCGTTGACCCCGTCTCCCGTCATAGCGGTAATCCTGCCCCGGCTCTGCCAGGCCTGGACAATTCTCATCTTATGCTCTGGGGATACCCTGGCATAGACGGAAAACTGCTCCACCTCCTGCTCCAGCAGCTCTTGGGGCATAAAGTCCAGATCCTCGCCGGTAATGGCGCTGTCCCCAGGATGGAACATATCCAGCTCTCGGGCAATGGCCACGGCAGTGCTTTTGTGGTCCCCCGTAATCATCACCGGCCGGATACCCGCAGCGTGACAGCGCTCCACCGCCTGGCGCGCCTCCCGGCGGGGCGGGTCGATCATGCCTGCCAGTCCTACAAAGGTCAAGCCCTGCTCTAAAATCCGTCCCGTGAGCTGGGGCGGCAGAAATTCCAGATCTTGATAGGCCATGCCCAACACCCGCAGGGCCCGTCCAGCCATCTCCTCCCCGCGGGCTAAAACCCGCCGGGCACTTCCCGCGTCCAGCCGACAGCGGCGCACCAGCACATCGGGCGCCCCCTTCACCATCACCCGGAAGCCTCCGCCGGGGCGGGCATGGACGGTCGTCATCAGCTTGCGCTCGGAGTCAAAGGGCAGCTCTCCCCGCCGGGGCCACTGCTCCTCCAGGCGGTTTTTATCCACCCCCTCTTTCGCCGCGGCGGCCACCAAGGCGGCCTCCGTGGGGTCCCCTCTGCATCCTCCGCTGGACAGCACCGCGTCATTGCACAGCGCTCCCACCGTTAAACACAGCGTCCGCTCACCCGGCCGGAGGGTCCACAGATCCACAACCGTCATCTTATTCTGGGTCAATGTGCCCGTTTTATCTGAGCAGATTACCCCCGCGCACCCCAGAGTCTCCACAGCGGGCAGGCGCTTGATAATCGCCCCTTGCTTGGCCAGGCGCTGCACGCCTAGGGCCAGCACAATAGTGACAATGGCGGGCAGGCCCTCCGGAATCGCCGCCACCGCCAAAGACACGGCGGTCAGGAACATCTCCAATAGATCCTTGCCCTGGAGCAGCCCCACCCCGAACATCACCGCGCACACACACAGGCACACGAAAGAGAGCGTTTTGGAGATCTCCGCCATCTTTTTCTGCAGCGGGGTCTCCCCCTCCTCCTGGTTCAGCAGCAAACCGGCAATACGGCCCACCTGTGTGTCCATGCCTGTTTCCGTGACCGCGCACAGGGCCCGTCCGTTGGTAATCACCGTGGCGGAGAGGAGCATATTCCTGCGCTCCGCCACCGGGGTCTCCCGGCTCAGCGGGCCGCACGCAGCCTTGTCCACCGGGACGGACTCTCCTGTCATGGCGCTCTCGTCTACCTTCAGCGCCGCGCAGGCAAGAATGCGCCCATCCGCCGGCACCAGGTCCCCGGCCTCTAGCTGAATGATATCCCCAGGGACCAGAACGCAGGTCTCCAGACGCTGTATTTTCCCGTCCCGCAGGACCTTTGCCAGCGGCGCGGACATATTCTGAAGGGCCTCCAGCGCCCGCTGGGCGCTGTCCTCCTGTGAAATAGAGATGCAGGCGTTGACCAAAACAATCAATAGAATAATCGCCGCGTCCAGCCAGTCCTCCCCGCCGCTGGCCCACAGGGACAGTCCCGCCGCCGCCAGCAGCACCAGGATCATCGGATCCCGCAGCTGTCCCCAAAACCGCCGGAGCAGGCCCGGCGCCCGCGTCCCCTCCAGCCGGTTCGGACCGTACCGCTCCAGCCGCCGCTGGGCCTCCTTTTCAGACAACCCCCGGTCCTGGCAGCTCTCTAGGGCCTCCAGCGTCTCTCTGATGCCCATTGCATGAAAATCGCTCATATGCCGTCCCCCTGATAACCAGAATTTTACTATTCCGCTTATCAGTATAGCACACGGCCTGTCCGATTTCAGGGGAAACGTGGCGCTCCCGCCTGACACGCCGCATCAATCAGAGGACCGACTGCCGCCTGTCCCCTTGGGCCGCAGTCTCCTCTCCATGCATCTGGCCAGCGCCGCCCGGCACAGGCAGCGGAGAAACTCGCCGTTACTGGGGCGGCAGCTGGGCATTCCGCCCATGAGCTGCCGGTATGCCGGACTTCCCCCGGCATGGAGCTTCCCGGTGAGCGCCCGAATGTTCTTTTCCACACAGGCATAGCTGGTGCGTTCCCGCTGGATAAAGGGGGCGTATGCCTCTTTTAGGAGCATCTGTCCGTCCCTCTCTCGGGCCAGCTCCGCCGCGGCGGCACAGGCGGCCGCCATCCCTAAACCTCCAGCGCCCATCTCCTCCAAAACTGTCCGGGCGCACTCCTCCACCGCTCCGCCGCACAAAGTGCGCAGCAGACCCAAAAGGGCGCGGGGTTCCACCGGCTTAATCAGGTAGTAGTCCGCCCCTAAGCCCAGAGCCCGTTGGATAATCCGCTGGCTGCTGACCCCGGAGAGGACCACCACCGCCGGACGGCCGGGTCTGTTGCGCAGGCGCTCCAAAAAGGTCAACCCGTCCATCTCCGGCATCACCAGGTCCAGCAGCACCACATCCACCTGCTCCTGCTCAAGCAGCTCCAGGCCCAACCTTCCGTCCTGAGCCACGCCGCACAGGATCAGGCCGGGCACAGATGCAAACAGACGCTCCAACAGCACCGGATAGGCCGGGTCATCCTCAATGAGCAGCACCCGGATCGGCGCATCCATCAGTCTTCCCGGCCCATGGCCTCCACCGCCTTGGCGGCGGAAAGGATCATGTGCACAGCCAGATCCCGGTCTACCGGGGACATATCCCTCAGTTGACGCACCATCCGGTCTATTGCGGGATCCTCCGGCTGTATGCCGGAGGACAGCGTATCCAGGCTTACGTGGAAAATCCGCCCCAGCTGGATGAAATACGCCATGGACATACATTTCTTCCCCTGCTCGATATCGTTGACATATTGACTGGTAATATCCAGCTTCTCCGCCAACGTTTCTTTTGTCATGCCCGCTTCCTTTCGATACTGCCATACCCGTCGTCCCACTTCAACACAAAGCTGCTTCTTTGCATCCGTCTGCATAAAAGCTCCTCCTGTCAAAACTTTAGATATACTTTGACAAGAACTTTGACTTTTTAAAAGCAACTTTTGAATCAAAAATTCAATCAACTGTTTTTATTCGTTCAATCAACTGTTTTGGTTCCCTTAAAATCCTATTTTATGCAAAAATTAGATGGTATACCATTCTTCAAAATAGGAAGAAGCCCCACCGCTTCCGGTGGAGCTTCCTCTCCTGCTGTATCGTCTCGCCGCCTTAGAACCCGTATCCATTATTAAGGGACGCCGGATTGGCGCAAGGACTGCCAAGGGCGTTTCATAATTATGAACGCGGCTTTCTTAATTCCCCGGGGCCGGACTGGCGCTGCCGGAGGGCTCCGGGGTCCCGGCCGGGTCCCCGCTCTCCTGGGGAGCGCCGTCCTCCGCAGCCTCCGCTTCCCGCGCCGCTTCGCGGGCTTCGTTGAAGGCTACCATTTTTTCATAAAACGTCTTGGGGTCCAGCTCATCATAGGCCTGGGTGGTCTCCACCACGGCCTCTTCCACCCACTGCTGGTTAAGCTCCGCCATCTTGGCGTTCAGCCGATAGGGACGGGCGCTGTCCCGCAGCTCCTGCCATTCCTCCTGGCTGATCTCCAGGCGCTGAATGATATGATAGCCATAAGCGGTCTCCACAGGCTCGCTGAATTCCCCCTCAGCCAGAGCCAGGGCGCCCTGCTCGAAGGCTGGCTCCATCTGCCCGCTGGAGGCCACGTAGCCATCCGGGGCGGCCAAATTCCCGTCTCCGTCCCGGCCGTCCTCGCTGCGTTCATTCATAACCCGGTCAAATTCCGCGTAGGGGTCTGCCGCAGACCGAATCTGCGCCAGCAGTGCATCCGCCTCCCCCTTGAGAGCGGCCTTTTCCTCCTCGCTGGGCTGGATAATCTGATTGTTGTCATCCCGGGGGAAAGCCAGCAAGATATGCTTGGCCTTGTAGAAGCCCGCCTCATTGATCATTTCGTCCAGCTCTTCGTCGGTGACCTCCAGCTCCCCGTTCTCCTCCATCCAGGCCTGAAGGTGCTGGGCCAGGAAGGATACTTCGTTCAGCTTTAAAAACGCCTCCCTGGAGATGCATTGGCCGTCCAGCCAATCCTGGATGGTCATTCCATTATAGTAAAGGGCAATCTGCTGCTCCAAAGCCGTCAACTGTTCTTCGTTAGAGGCCGTCTCCTCCTCGCTCAGCGTAATCTCCGCCGCCGCCGCCCGGTTGGCGACCACAGTATAGAGCTTGCTGGTCTCCAGTGCCTGCGCCTTTAAATAATCGGCGGCGTCGCTCCCGTCGATTTCGCCCGCCCAAGCCTCATCGTCGGCCAAATAGCCGTTATACTGGGCCTCCGTAATGCTGTTCAGCAGCCAAAACAGGTATTCATCCGCTGTGACCTGCGTACCGTCCACGGTGAAGAGCACGGTGTCCCGGCTGATGCCTGCGGTTTGATAGGCAATATCGCCCGGATCGGGGGTTTTTGCCTCCTCAGCACACCCACCCAGCGTCCCCGCCAGCAGCGCGGCCGCCATGCCGGCGCACAAATATTTCTTCCAATTCATCGGTATTCTCCTCCTGTTTCCGGCGGCTTTCCAGACAGGACGTCCGGCGGAGCAGCCGCCCGGCAAGTTCGGATAAGAGTATACGCCTTTTCTTCTTCAAGAGCAACCCGTATGGACATGGTTTACCGAAAATTCATAAATCTCTGCCGCGCTGTATCGGAAAATTGGGGACTTATCCACTAAAATAAATACCGGCGCCCCCGGCAAAACCGGGGGCGCCAGCTCTTATTTTTCCGTTCTCCGGATATGCTCAGCACATGGGCTTCAGGTCAGGAGAGACGATCAGAGTGGCCTCAGTGGCCTCCTGCACCTGCTCGGGAGTAAACTCGGGGTTAATCTCCACCAGCTCCAGTCCCTTCTCGGTCACGTCGATTACGCACATCTCGGTGATAATCTTGGTGACGCAGGTCTGGGTGGTCAGAGGGAGGGTGCACTCCTTGAGAATCTTAGGCGCGCCCTTCTGGGTGTGCTCCATGGCGACAATCACCTTTTTCGCGCCGGCGCACAGATCCATGGCGCCGCCCATTCCGGGCACCATCTTGCCGGGAATAATCCAGTTGGCCAGGTTGCCCTTCTCGTCTACCTGCAAAGCGCCCAGCACGGTGGCGTTCACATGGCCGCCGCGAATCAGGCCGAAGGAGGTGGCGGAGTCGATGAAGGCGCCGCCGACGGCCACGGAAGAGGAGGCGCCGCCCGCGTCACAGACATTAAAATCATTGATTTCAGGCTTGGTGCCCGCGCCGGCCATGCCCAGCTCGGCCTCTAAAATCACGTGCACGTCGTCAGGCAGGTATGCAGGAATCATCGTGGGCAGGCCAATTCCCAGATTCACAAAATCGCCGTCCTTAAACTCCTTCGCGGCTCTCTTGGCGATAAAGCTTTTAATCATTCCCTTTTCCATTAGTTTTTACCTCCCACGATATAGTCCACCAGAACGCCCTGGATCAAGACCTCGTCGGGGTCGATCATCTCGACCACCTCGTCAGCCTGGCAGATGACGGTATCGGCGGCGGTGGCCATGACGGTGTTAAAGTTGCGGGCAGTGCCGTGAATCTTCACATTGCCGTACTTATCCGCGACAGAGCCGTAGATAAACGCGATGTCGGCGCGAATGGGGCGCTCCAGCAGGTATTCCTTGCCATCAATGACAATGGATTCCTTCTTGGCCCCATTTGCCGCATCTTCAGAATCAACGCCCACAGGAGTGCCCAGGCCGGTGGGGGTCAGAACGCCGCCCAGGCCATAGCCGCCGGCGCGGATCTTTTCCGCCAGAGAGCCCTGGGGAACCAGGGTGACCTTCATGGTCCCCGTGTTCATCATCTGGCCCACTTCCTTGTTCATGCCGATGTGGGTGGCAATCAGGTGCTTCACCTGGCCGTTATGGATGACTTCCTGAACACCCAGCAGGCGTACGCCGGGCAGGCCGCCGTCGTTGCAGATAACCGTCAGGTCCTTCACGCCGGACTCGGCCAGCGCGTGCATCAGCTTATCCGGACCGCCGCAGCCCAGGAAGCCGCCCACCATAATGGTCATTCCATCCTTGACCTGGGCAATGGCTTCTTGAATAGATGTGATCTTAGCCATAATTGATTACCTCCTAAATTTTTATACTGGACAGCGCAGGAGACAAAGCAGCAGCGCCTATGCGCCTTAGCACTTTTCAAATACGGTGGCAACGCCCATGCCGCCGCCGATGCACAAAGTCGCCAGACCTTTCTTGGCGTCGGGGCGCTTGGCCATCTCGTGGAGCAGCGTGACAATAATGCGCGCGCCGGAAGCGCCCACCGGGTGGCCGATGGAGATGGCGCCGCCGTTCACGTTGACCTTGCTCATGTCGAAGCCCAGCTCGCGGGCCACGGCGATGGACTGGGCGGCAAATGCCTCGTTGGCCTCCACCAGATCAATGTCCTTGATGGTCACGCCGGCCTTGGCCATGGCGTTGCGGGAGGCGGGCACGGGGCCTACGCCCATAATCTTCGGGTCCACGCCGCCCTGGCCCCAGCCAATCAGCTTGGCCATAGGCTTCAGACCGTATTTCTCCACCGCCTCGCCGGAGGCCAGCAGAATGGCGGCCGCGCCGTCGTTGATGCCGGAGGCGTTGGCCGCGGTCACCCGCTGGACATGCTTCTTGGCATCGGCCTCATGGATGCCGGTGGGCTCAAAGGTGTGGACCACCTCGTCCTCCACACCCTCAGGGCCCACGGGGAACGCGCCGCGCAGCTTGGCGATGCCCTCGGCGGTCACGCCGGCCTTGGGGAACTCGTCTACCTTGAATTCCACCATTTCCTTCTTCTTCTTAATCATCACGGGAACGATCTCCGCCTCAAACTTACCGGCGGCCTGAGCGGCCTCAGTCTTCTGCTGGGAGGAGGCAGCAAACTCGTCCTGCTCCTGGCGGGTGATGCCCCAGATATCATTGATATTCTCGGCGGTGGTACCCATGTGATAGTTGTTATAGGCCTCCCACAGGCCGTCCTTAATCATAGTGTCCACCATCTGGGTGTTGCCCATCCGGGCACCATAGCGGCCGGTGGGAATGGCATAGGGGGCGGCGGACATATTCTCCGTGCCGCCGGCGACGATGACGTCGGCGTCCCCGGCCAGAATGGCGCGGGCGCCCTCGATCACGCTCTTCATTCCGGAGCCGCAGACCATGCCCACGGTATAGGCGGGCACAGAGTAGGGCAGGCCGGCCTTTACGCCCACCTGGCGGGCCACGTTCTGCCCCTGGGCAGCGGTGAGAATGCAACCGAACATCAGCTCGTCAACCTGCTCGGGCTTTACACCGCCCCGGACGAGAACCTCTTTGACCACGGCGGCGCCCAAGTCAGAGGCGGGAACATCCTTCAGACTGCCGCCAAAGGAGCCTACCGCGGTGCGGCAGCAGTTGACCACATAAATTTCTTTCATGTACAAAGACCTCCAAATTATTTTTTGGATTTCCTTCCTGAATGGAAATACCCTTCGGGGCTCATTATACCTCCAAGTCCACTAAAAATCAACCGGAACCCATAGAGTTATTGTGAATTTTTTGGGAATGCCGCCACAAAAATTCCAGACGCTTTAAAAGGCCCCCCGTCCGGCGGACGGAGGGCCTCTTCGGCTGTCAAAAAGTCACGCAGAATTTTTACGAGTGCTGCATCTTTCGCCACTCATTGAGTACGGCGCAGAACACCAGGGAGAGGAAGCTCTCCTCCGCCGCCGCGCTGCGGGAAGTCAGAGCGATGGGCACCCGCGCCCCCACCACCGCGCCGCAGGTCACCGCGTGGGCGTGAATCAGCCAGCTTTTAATCAGCGTATTGGCGGATAGGAGGTTTTGTGCAATAATCCCGTCAAATCCGCCGCCGGCATAGGGGCAGTCGTAGTTTTTCAGCCGGCAGGCCTCCTTGCTGATGATGAGGTCATAGGCGATGGGTCCCCACAGCTCACAGTCGGCAAAGGGCTTGCGCTGCTGCTCGGCCATCAGGCGCTGAGCCTCGATGGTATCGGGCATGTTGAAATTCACGCTCTCCACCAGGGCCATCAGGGCCAGCTTGGGATTCTCGTACCCAAAGGCCTTCAGGGCGTCGGCGGTATTTTTAATAATCGCGCGCTTTTGGTTGGGATTGGGGTTGATAATGACGGTCATGTCCGACAGCGCCAGCAGCTTGGGGTACTCAGGGATGGAGGCTAAGGACACATGGCTCATAATCCGGTCGGTGCGCAGGCCGTTTTTCCGGTCCAGCACAGGCATCAGGAAATCCCGGGTGGGCATATTGCCCCGCATGAGAATATCCCCCTCCCCGCACTTGATGATGTCCAGCGCGGCGTGCGCCACACTGTGGCCCGGCGGCGTATCCACCATGGTATACGGCTCGTGCTCCAGCCCCAGCTTCTCCAGCTGGACCATGGTGCGGGCCCGGTCTCCCACCAAAACGGGCTGCACAAAGCCCTCCTTCTGGGCCTGGAAAAGCCCCTCAAGCATGTTCTCCCCGTCGGAACCCGCCAGCACTACCCGCAGAGGATTGGCCAGCTTGGGAACACGGCTGATGATATTGTCAAAATTCTTGATTTCCATGGTGCCGCCTCTCTTTACATCTGATTTCCCGCAATGTGCGGTGCACTTAGCACCATTATACCGAAGGTGCTGCCAGAATACAAGATGCTTTTGGCAGGTTGCACAGAAAAGTTATACCGGGGTCTCCCCATCCTCTGCCGGGGTCTCTCTCTCCTCCACCGGGCGGATAAGGATAAAAGGAGTCAGCTCCCGGGACTGGCCCGCCGGGTTGTCCCGGATGAGCGCCTTCAGCGTCCCTTCATCCATCTGTACAGAGGACGCTTTGCCCAAAATTTCAATGTTCAGGTCGTTGGCGTCCACAATCATAGCCTGCACGCCGGTGGCGGCCTCAATCTCGTCGCACACCTTGCCGGGGTTTTCCGGCAGGCGGATGCCGAACTCGCCGTACTCGGCAAACTCGTGGTCGTAGAAGCCGTCCAGACCGGAGACCTCCTGCCCTACCATGTCATAAAATACTCCGCGCCTGCCGAAAAGCTTGCCGATTCCGGCGCACACAGCGGCCCAAATAACCTTCAAGGCCCCGCACTGGTCAATGGCAAACTGCATTTTCCAAGGGCTGTCTACCCCGATGCCCGCGGTGGAGTGGGAGGCAAATCTGGACAAAAACCTGGCCAGCGCGCTGACCTTCATGTCCTTTTTGTAGACCACCCGCTTCTGGCACAGTCCAATGATTTTCTCGCTGGAGGACAGCAGGTCCCCCGGCTGATAGAGCGGCTTGACATAGCGCTCCACCAAATCCACATAGCTCTCCCCCACCTGAACAAAATGGGTCTGAATCGCGTGGCGGGCATAGGTCTTCCCGTTTACCTGGATGGTGACGCTCTTTCCTTCGTTGGCGTGAAATTCCATATTGAACCCTTCTTTATCTTATCGTGATCGGCCCCCGTCCAGGCCTTGCCGGAACATTGTCCAGGCAAGGCCTGAATCATGCTCTTTCTCAATTAGGCCCCGTTTTCGCCGGCGCCAAACCGATTTTGCGTTAGAACCTGTATTCCCAACCGCTAAACGCCGCTTTGACGGACCTTCCGCAGCCGCTCCGCGCCAATTCGACGCTCCCGGTTGTAAATACGGGTTTTTAAAATTTAACTCGCTGGGCGATATAATCCCTAACCTTATCCATAGGCAGGCGCACCTGGTCCATGGTGTCCCGCTCGCGGATGGTCACGCAGCCGTCGGCCGGAGTCTCGCCGTCCCCCACAGTCTGAAAATCCACCGTGATGCAGAAGGGGGTGCCGATCTCGTCCTGCCGGCGGTAGCGCTTGCCGATGGAACCGGCCTCGTCATAGTCCACCATAAACTCCCGGGCCAGCTCCTCCCGCAGCTCCATGGCCTTGGGTCCCAGCTTTTTGGACAGGGGGAGCACGGCGCATTTGAAGGGGGCCAGGGCCGGATGCAGGCGCATGACGGTGCGCACGTCGTTTTTGGCCTCGTCCACTACCTCCTCGTCATAGGCCTCCACCAAAAAGGCCAGGGTCACCCGGTCAGCTCCCAGAGAGGGCTCGATAACATAGGGGATATAGTGTTCGTTCTTCTCCTGGTCAAAGTACGTCAGGTCCTTCCCGGAGTGCTCCTGATGCTGCTTGAGATCGTAGTCCGTCCGGTCCGCCACACCCCACAGCTCGCCCCAGCCGAAGGGGAACATAAACTCAAAGTCTGTGGTGGCCTTGGAGTAGAACGCCAGCTCCTCCGGTTCGTGGTCCCGCAGGCGCAGATTCTCGTCCTTCAGTCCCAGACCCAGCAGCCACTTGTGGCAGAATTCCCGCCAATAAGCAAACCACTCCAGGTCGCTCCCCGGCTGGCAGAAGAACTCCAGCTCCATCTGCTCAAATTCCCGGATGCGGAAAATAAAGTTGCCGGGCGTAATCTCATTGCGGAAGGATTTGCCCACCTGGCACACGCCGAAGGGAAGCTTCTTCCGGGTGGTCCGCTGAATGGCGGGGAAATTAACGAAAATCCCTTGGGCGGTCTCCGGGCGAAGGTAAACCTCGGTGGAGCTGTCCTCTGTGACCCCCTGGTGGGTTTTGAACATCAGATTGAACTTGCGGATGTCGGTAAAATCACTTTTTCCGCAGCCGGGACAGGTGA
Source organism: uncultured Flavonifractor sp. (assembly GCA_947346365.1). Taxonomy (GTDB): domain Bacteria; phylum Bacillota; class Clostridia; order Oscillospirales; family Oscillospiraceae; genus CANAAV01. The sequence continues at coordinate 43,114 of CANAAV010000003.1, read as the reverse complement.
CGCCGTTGTCCCGGATAAAGCGCACCAGCTCCTCCTGGGTCATCGCCTCCACATTCACATCGCTGCGTCCCTGCTCCTGGCACCAGTCCTCAATGAGCTTATCCGCCCGGTGGCGCATCTTACATGCCTTGCAGTCGATCAGTGGGTCGTTGAAGGTGGATACGTGGCCGGAAGCCACCCAAACTTGGGGATTCATGAGGATAGCGGCGTCCAAGCCCACGTTATAAGGGCTCTCCTGGACAAATTTTTTCCACCACGCCCGTTTGACGTTATTTTTCAGCTCTACGCCCAGGGGACCGTAATCCCAGGAATTGGCTAGACCGCCGTAAATCTCGCTGCCGGGATAGATAAAGCCCCGGCCCTTACAGAGGTTTACAATCTGCTCCATGGTTTTTTCCGTGTTTTTCATAGGAATGCACTCCTTTTATAATAAATTCATGCTTCATGCTGCGGAAATAAAAACGCCCTGAGCCAGTAAACGCTCAGGGCGGAATTTCTTCCGTGGTACCACCTGAATTTCCCCCAGATCGGAGGACACTCAAACCCGGTAACGGCGGGGCGCCGGCGAAGCATTTTCCCTGCGCAGCTCACGGGCGCCTTCCGCGGGACCGCCGGGAGCCTTGCACCAAAACGGCTCCTCTCTGCCGGTCCGGGTCCTGCGCGTACTCCTCCCGGTCATCGCTTTTATGCGCAGGTATTGTATCATCTTTTCTCCGCAGCGTCAAGAAAAACCTGCGCCGGTCAAGAGGAATGCCGAACCGGCGCAAAAAATTTTATTTCACGCCGAAAAAGGCATTGACATTTGAGAGCGGAGGTGGTAATATAAAACCCGCGCTGAGCAACAGCGCGGGTATATGCGCGAGTGGTGGAATTGGCAGACTCGCTAGATTCAGGTTCTAGTGTGCATTACGCACGTGCGGGTTCAAGTCCCGCCTCGCGCACCACGTCGGAGCAAGCTGCATATCGCTTGCTCCGGCTTTTTTTATCAAAAAGTAGCTCCGTCCCGCTCTCCCGCTTCTCCCACCCGGCCGCAGCCGGCGGGGCGGGAGATTCGGGGCGGTTTCTGCGAGAGATTGTTTTTACCGCTCACGGTATGGTATAAAAAGTGCGCCCTCGCATTCCGTTTTTCCCGCGCTTTTGTGCAATTGAGGCGCGATCCCACTCTTTGATACAGGGGGGCTGTCCCATGTCTATTTCCGCCCTGCGCCGTGCCCTGGCGTGCACGGCCGCTTACCGCAACATCACCGACGACCCGCTGATGGGCCTGGCGCTGGAGCTGCTGGACGCACTGGACCGGCAGGACGCAGACGCCGCCGCCTGCCGCTGTTCCCAGCTGTTTTACGCCCTGCACCGGACAAACTGCTCCAGCCTGGGCCAGTGGCTGCACGACCGCCTGCGCTATGACGACTCCCCGTACGCCCGACTGGTTGAGCTGGGCGGCGAGGACCCCGCCCTGGAGTGGGCCGCCCGGCAGGACGCCGCCGCCTTTGCCCAGCTGGCCCAGCTGGACCTGGGGCGGGCCGCGCAGACGCTGGAAGGCTGCCCGCCTTTACCCCCGTGGCGGACAGAGGTCCCTTTTACTTTTGATACGCTGACCCGGTTTTACCGCGCCCACGGCTCCGGGATATTCGCCCGTCACCGGGCCTTTCTCTGGGCGGACGGCCAGCTGCATCCGGTCGCGGAACCGGACGCCCTGCGTCCTGAGGAACTGTGCGGCTATGAGCTTCAGCGCAGCCAGGTGGCATCCAACACCCGCGCCCTGCTGGCAGGGCGCAGGGTGAACAACGTTCTGCTCTACGGGGACAGCGGCACGGGAAAATCCGCCACGGTAAAAAGCTTGCTCCACCTCCCCGGCTGCGAGGAGCTGCGGCTTATCGAGGTGGAAAAGCCCTCCCTCCCCGACCTGCCCCAGCTGATCCGCACTCTGGCGGGGCGGCGGATGAAATTTATCCTGTTTATCGACGATCTGGCCTTTGATCAGGACGACGCAACCTATTCGGTGATGAAAACCATTCTGGAGGGCGGGCTGGAGCGCCGCCCTGCCAACGTGGCGGTCTACGCCACCTCCAACCGCCGCCGCCTGGTACGCCAAACCTTTTCCGACCGGACGGGAGACGAGGTGGACGCTGGGGAAACCATCCAGGAAAAAACCGCCCTGTCCGAGCGCTTTGGCCTGCGCATTCCCTACCTGGCCCTGAATAAGCCGGAGTTTCTCTCCCTGGTGGAACACCTGGCCCGGCGGGCGGGCATCTGTCTGCCCATTCCGCAGCTGCACGCCCAGGCGATTCAGTGGGAGCTCCGCCACGGGGGACGCACCCCCCGCACAGCCCAGCAGTTTATCGCCAGCCTAAACCTGCCCTCCTCCGGGGCGGAGGCCGGCCTGTGATCTGCCGTCTCTGTCCCCGCGCGTGCGGCGCTCTGCGCACGCAGAGCGCCGGGGCCGGGACCTGCCGCATGCCCGCCCTGCCGGTGGTGGCGCGCTCCGCTCTCCACCGCTGGGAGGAGCCCCCCATTTCCGGGGAGCGCGGGGCAGGCGCCGTTTTCTTTTCCGGGTGCTCTCTGGGCTGCGTCTTCTGCCAGAATGAGCTCATCAGCCACCGGGGTTTTGGAAAACCCGTCTCCATCTCCCGCCTGCGGGAAATCTTTGAGCGGCTCATCGCGCAAGGGGCCCACAACATCGACCTGGTCAACCCCACCCACTACGCCCATTGTATTTTCAAGGTTCTCGCGCGGCCCCTGCCCGTGCCGGTGGTGTGGAATTCCGGCGGATACGACAGGGTGGACACCCTGCGCGCTCTGGAGGGTAGGATAGACGTCTACCTTCCGGATTTGAAGTACTGCACGCCGGAGCTGGCGTCGCGCTACTCCGCCGCGCCGGACTACCCCCAGCGGGCCCAGGCCGCTGTTTTGGAGATGTTCCGCCAGACAGGGCCCTGTGTTTTGGAAAACGGCCTGCTCAAGCGGGGCGTTCTCATCCGGCACTTGATTCTTCCGGGCCGTCTGGCGGAAGCCAAGCGCGTCATGGACTGGGTGTCGGAACAGTTTTCCCCTGGGCAGGTGCTTTTCTCCCTGATGGGGCAGTATACGCCCTGGGGCCGGGCCGCGGATTATCCGGAGCTTAACCGCACCCTGCGCCCCTCCGAGCTGCGGGCGGCGCAGGCGTATATGAGAGATCTGGGCTTGGAGGGCTTCACCCAAGACGCCGGGGCGGCACAGGCGGTTTATATTCCCCCGTTTGATCTGACAGGAATCTAACGTCTGTTTGAAAACCGGCGGAATGCTGGTTTTCAAACAGACACTCGTAGTCTATATAAGTTAGGATTGCAAACTGTGGTTGGAGAAAATTTTCGCAGGGCAAGGCGCGAAGAAAGGGGCGGTTCCCATGGAGCAAGCGGTAAAAAAGGCGGAAAAAAACCGTCTGGCGCGGTTGTGGCGGCTGAGCTGGCCCGCCATTATCGAGCAGATTTTGGCCACCCTGGTCAGCTATGTGGACACGGCGATGGTGGGCCTGCTGGGCGCGGCGGGGACGGCCGCCGTTTCGGTAAACGCCGCTCCCATCTGGCTGTACGGCGGATTAATGAGCGGCGTGGGTGTGGGCTATTCGGTCCAGGTGTCCAACGCCGTCGGCGCCCAGGAGCATGAACAGGTGCGCAAGGTCATCCGGCAGGGTCTGGTGGCCACCGCGACCACCGGCCTGGCGGCCCTGCTGGTCTTTCAGCTCCTCTCCCCTCTAATCCCCCGTTGGCTGGGAGCCCGCCCGGAGGTGCTTCCTGGCGCCGTGGCCTATCTGCGCTATTACTCCCTGGCCGCCCCTTTTATTGCCGCCAGCAATGTTTTCTCTGCCATACTCCGCTGCATGGGCAACACCAAAACGCCCCTTTACTTTAACACCGCCGCCAATGTGCTCAATATTATACTGAATTTCTTTCTCATATACCCAACCCGCCCAGTCCGTCTGCTGGGCGCGGTCCTTACGATCCCGGGAGCGGGCCTCGGCGTATCCGGGGCGGCAATCGCCTCCGCCCTGGCCCTGTCCGGCGCGGGGGCAGCGCTGCTCTTCTCCGGTATGCGCCAAGGGCGCTACCGCATCTCCCTGCGGGAGGATTTCCGGCCCGACCGGTCCGTCATCCGCCAAGCAGTCCGCTTGGGCGTGCCCACCGCTCTGGAGCGGGCCACCATCAACATCGGGCAGATTATTCTCACTGCCGTGGTGGCCTCCCTGAGCACTGTGGCCTTGGCGGCAAATCACATCGCCGTCACCGCCGAAGGGCTGTGCTACCTGCCCGCCTATGGCATCTCCTTTGCGGCCATTGGCCTGGTGGGGCAGGCAGTGGGCGCCGGCAGCCGGGAGGACGCCGCCGCCTATGGAAGGCTGGCGGCCCTGTTGGGCTTTTTCCTCACTGTCGGCACCGCTGTCGCCCTCTTTTTCGGCGCGCCCTTCCTGGCCTCCCTCTTCAATACCGATCAGCAGGTCGTCTCTCAGGCGGCGCTGATGCTGCGTATCGTGTCGGTATCCGAGCCCTTTTTCGCTTTGTCCATCATCCTCGCCGGCACCCTGCGGGGAGCCCACGACGCCCGCTGCCCCATGCTCATCAGCCTGTTTTGCATGTGGTGCATCCGGGTTCCCCTATCCCCCCTGCTGGTCTATCAAGCGGGGCTGGGGCTGGCCGGGGTGTGGATCGCCATGTCCGCGGACCTGGTCATCCGCGGAATTCTATGCACCCTGCGCTGGCGCAGCCGAAAATGGGAGAGCATATGCGGCTTGGCCCCCGGCGGCACATAAACTCCGCCTGTCAACGGACAGCCCGTGGAAGCCGGCCCTCTGGGCCTATGCCTCCGCGGGTTGTTTCACTCTTGCTTAAAAATGAGCTCTAAGGCTGTATCAGCCGCGCCATATCCTCCGGCAGCGGCAGGCTCCAGCTCAGCGTTTCCCCGGTCACCGGATGGTCCACTCTCAACCGGGCTGAGTGGAGGGCGGGGCGGGCAATCAAAGCCGGGTCCTCCACCCCGTAGAGAAAATCTCCGGTGAGCGGACAGCCCAGACTGGCCATATGCACCCGGATCTGGTGGGTACGGCCGGTGTCCAGCTCCAGCTCCACCAGGGAACGCCCGCCCGCTGTGCGCAGCAGTCGGTAGCGGGTCCTTGCCCTCTGGCCCGCCGGGTCCACCCGCCGGGCCATGAGAGAGCCTGGAACCGGACCAATGGGCGCGTCCACCACCCCGCTGGGGGCGTCCGGCGTCCCATCACACACCGCCAAATAGGTCCGGCGGAACCGGGGCGTATGAAGCTGGCCCTTGAGGACCTCCTGGGCATGGGGGTGTTTGGCCACCACCATCAGCCCGGATGTGCCCCGGTCCAGCCGGTGAACTGGGTGGTAATCCGCCTGTACTCCGGTCTTTTTGTAATAATAAACGACAAAATTCCCCAGCGTATCGGAATAATGTCCCGGCCCCGGATGGCAGGGCACCCCGGGCGCCTTATTCAGCACCAGCAGATCCTGGTCCTCGTAGACAATATCAAGGGGACCGGGAACCGGCGCCATGCCGCTGCGCAGCCGCGCGTCCGCCAGGCGCACGGACAGCCGCTGTCCCTCCCGGACCCGCTGGTTGGTGTGCACCCGCACGCCGTCCAGTAAAATGCCGTCCTCCAGCCATTTGACCCGCCGGATTACCGTTCCCGACAGTCCCAGCGCCCGACGCAAAAGCCCGTCCACCCGCTCTCCTGCCTGCTGCTGTGTCACCGTCAATGTCAGACGGCGGGGTTGCTGCTCCATCCGGCGGCCTCCTTTTCTATACTTTATGTATACTCTGCCTTCTATTTCTCTATTCGTATTCATTCTTAACCGGTCTCGCGGCATCTTTCCATTCTCAATACCAGTATAACAACTTTCCTCCTACTTTTCAAACGGGGAAACTTGTAGTATAATAGCTTTAGGATTACTTCTGTCCACGCCTCTGCGCCCTATAGGCAAAGCCTCCGGCGGCAGAACGCGCGGCAGAGTCAACCGCAATCCTTTGCGGAAGCGAGGTGCGCTCCACATGGCGGAAAAATTGGGACTTTATATCCACATCCCCTTTTGCCGCAGCAAATGTGACTACTGCGATTTTTACTCCCTCTCCGGCCAGGAGGGCCGGATGGACGACTACCAAAAAGCGCTCATCACCCACATGAAGGAGACCGCCCCCCAGACCAAGGGCTACCAGGTGGACACCGTCTATTTCGGCGGCGGCACCCCCAGCTTTTATGGACAAAAGCGCCTTCACGCCCTGCTGCGCACGGTAGGAAAGCTCTTTGACCTGGCCAAAGACGCCGAGATTACGGTAGAGTGCAATCCGGACAGTGTGGACAGGCAGATGCTCACCCGCCTGCGCCGGGCGGGCGTCAGCCGCATCTCCCTGGGCGTGCAGTCGGCCTGTGACAGAGAGCTCAGCAGCCTGCGCCGTCCCCATACCTTCCTCCAGGCGCAGCAGGCGGTCTCCGCCGTCCGCAGCGCCAAGTTCAAAAATCTGAGCTTGGATCTGATTTACGGCCTTCCCGGCCAGGATCTGTCCGGCTGGCAGGACACGGTGGAGCAAGTGTTGGCCCTGTCGCCGGAGCATCTGAGCTGCTACGGTCTGAAGGTGGAGCCCGGTACCCCTTTGGACGACCGGGTGGTCCGGGGAGAGACGCTTCCCAACGACGACGCGCAGGCTGACATGTACCTGTGGGCGGTAGAGCGGCTGGCTCAGGCGGGCTACCGCCAATATGAGATCTCCAATTTCGCCCGCCCTGGCTGTCAATCCCGGCACAATCTGAAGTACTGGATGGGCCGGCCCTATATCGGTTTTGGCCCGGGGGCCCACTCCGACTTCGGCGGGCGGCGGTACTCTTTCATACGGGATTTAAACGGATATATCTCCGGCATTTTGGGCGGCGGCACGGTGATCGACCAGTCAGAGCTGATTCCCCAGCGGGAACGGGGAGGCGAGTATCTGATGCTCCGCCTGCGCACCACCCGCGGGGTGGAGGAATGGGAATACCGCCGGGAATATTTTATGAATTTCGACCCCATTGAGCAGCGCTTGGAGGAGTATGAGCGCCAGGGCTGGGCCGAACGCCATGACCGGAGGTGGAATTTGACGCCCAAGGGCTTTCTGGTGTCCAACCAGCTCATCTGCGATCTGCTCAGCCTGCAGGAGGAGAGTGAATTCAAGGCCCCGCCCCCCCGGCTGAAGCAGGGGAGAGAGGGGAATTGATTCGCTTCTTGCCCCCTGTGCGCGGCCGCTCCCTTTTCCCGCAGCAGGAAAATTTTTTCTTTCAGAAACGGGTTCCCTCCTGTTTACAGGAGGGAACTTTTATGTTAACATAACGTTTATCCATAAAAACACAGTTTAACATACAGCATCTGATAGGAGGAACCCAATGAAGCAACTGCTTAGACGGGGCGCGGCTTTAGGGCTGGCCTTGCTTATGACCGCAGGCGCCGCCACCGCCGGAGCCTCGGACGCCCTGGGGTGGGAGATACATAGAGGCAGGGTCCCACTGTCCCAGGGAACCGGATTTGAAAAAACGCTTTTCTGGAGCGACACCTACGCCGACCTGCGGGCTGAGTACTACATCGAGTACACGCCCAATCCCTCTGTCGTCCCCACCGTGGCCTATGGCGAACGGATTCTGGCCAAAGCTACTCTTACCAGCATGGCGGAAGGACTGGAATCTCTCGGCAAGCATGTGGTCTCCGGAATCAACGGGGACTGGTACGTGGTTTCCACCGGAGCACCCACGGGACTGGTGCTCACCGGCGGCGTGGTGCGCAGCACTCCCTACTACAATACCGCCTGGGCCGTGGGCTTTAACAGCGACGGCACCGCCTTTATCGGCCGGCCGGGGCTAAACATCTCGGTCTCCTTTGGGGGACAGGCCCGCCGCCTGGGCGGAGGCATCAACAAAATCCGCAAGCTGGTCTCCGGAGACACCTCCGGCGGCCTGACGCTGCTGACCTCTGATTTTTCCGCCATGACTCAGAACACCCAGCCTGGCGTAGACGTCATTCTCACCCCCATGGACGACGGCACAGGGTACTCTCTAGAGCCCCGCATCGGCAGTATGACCCGCTATGTAGTGGAGCAGGTGCTGGAGTCCGAGGGCAGCATTCCCATACCGGAAGGCAAGGCGGTGCTCACTCTCAACAGCAGCGACAACGCCGAAATTTTAGAGGAGCTGCGCGCCCTTCAGCCTGGCGACCCGGTCGTTCTCACCATCGGCACCGCCGATCTCCGCTGGACCGGAGTGGACCAAGCCCTGGGCGGAGTGGACAAAATCGTCACCGCGGGCCAGGTGGAAAATGGTCTGCCTTCCGACCGCACCGCCTGTACCGCCGTGGGGGTGCGCTCCGACGGCAGCGTGGTGCTCTACACCCTGGACGGGCGGCAGAGCGGGTACAGCGTGGGCGCGACCATGACCCAAGTGGCTCAGCGGCTGGTTGAGCTGGGCTGTGTGGACGCCATCAGCATGGACGGCGGCGGCTCCACCAATCTGGGAGTTACCTGGCCCGGGCAGAGCAGCCTGCAAATTGTCGGCAGACCCTCCGACGGCTCCCAGCGGGCCAACTCCACCGCTATTTTCCTGACGACCCGGATGGAGCCCACCGGGAATCTGTCCTCCTATTATGTCACGCCCACCGACGCCATGCTTTTAGCGGGCTCCACCCTCCAGCTCAGCGCCGCTGGACTGGACAGCGCTTTCTACCCCACCTCTGGGGGCTATGTGGACTGGAGCGTTCCAGAGGGAGGCGGCAGCATAAACTCCGGCGGCCTGTTCACTGCCGGCAGCGAAAGCGGCTTTAGTGTGGTCTCCGCCTCCGACGGCTGGGGGAACGGCAGCGCCTACATCACCACCGTCAAAACCCCTGATTCCATCTCCGTCCTTAACGAGGCCACCGGCGCCGCGGTCTCCGCTTTAAATCTGGACCCCGGCGAGCAGCTGGACCTGACGGCATCAGCAGTCTACCGCAAGCTGGCTCTGGTGGCCCAGGATACCAGCTTTGTCTGGAGCACCGATGTGCCGGGGAGCAGCGTGGACGCAAACGGCGTGTTTACCGCTGGCGAGGAGGGGGCCAGCGGCTCTCTCACCGTCTCCGCCGGCGGAGCCAGCGCCACCGTTCCCGTGCGCGTTGCCAGCCATGTGTATCCGCTGGACGTCTGCGAGGGCTTCCCCGCCTTCACCGGCGCGGCACCCACCCTGGTGGAGGCGGAGACCAACCTGGACTTCGTGCGCTCAGGCCGGCAGAGCTGGCGGGTCTCCTATGACCTGTCTGCCGGAAGCGCCCTGCTCAGCGGTGTGTTGAGCATTGCCGGCGGGGAACGCTATCTGGGCCTGTGGATTTATGGAGACGGCTCCGGCAACGTGTTAGAGGCCGCCACGGTCAACACCGCTTTGCAGGAGCAGTATTTCACCCTGGCCGTTTTGGATTTCACCGGCTGGAAACACATAAGCGTTCCCCTACCGGAAAACAGCGTCTCCCTCACCGGCCTTCAGATCCTGCCCCCCGCTGAAAGCGCCCTCCCAGACGGCGGCCTGCCGGAGCGGCAGAGCGGCGTCATCTGGCTGGATCAGTTCACAACCTCCAACGAGGAAATTCATGATTTTACACCTCCTACCGTGTCGGTTACCATCAGCGGCCGCCAGCTCACCGCTTCCGTGTCCGACAATGTAGACCGGAGCTTCACCCGCGGACAGCTGACCTTGTCCTATGACGGTATGCCTCTGGACTTTCAGTGGGACGAGGCCGCCGGAGTGCTTACGGCCGCCCTGCCCGAGGCAGGCGCTGCCTGTCACCGGGTCAGCGTCACCGCCACGGACGCCAGCGGCAACCTGGGCCGCGGAAGCGCCGGCATCGCCCCTCCAGAAGGGCGAGAATCCGTATTCTCAGATATGGCGGACAGCCCCTATCGCCTCCAGGCCACCCATCTCTATGACACAGCCGTCACCAACGGCGTGCCCACTGTAGACGGCTTGGCTTTCCAGCCGGATAAGCATATTACCAGGGCGGAGTTTTTCGCTCTGGTGGCCCGGTGGTTAAATCTGGATCTGGGGCTTTATGCCGGAGTGGAGCTGCCCTTTGCGGACACCTCTTCCGTTCCGGAGTGGGCTTTGCGTGAAGTCAAAGCTATGTACAGCCTCGGCCTGCTCAAGGGTGCGGACGCAGGCGGCCAGCTTCTTGTCAATGCCGGAACCACCATCACCCGCGCTGAGGCCCTGACTATTCTAGGCCGTACCCAGCCTATGGGCAGCAACTGCGGCGCTTTCACCGCGCCGGACGCCGTACAGGTCCCCACTTGGGCAGCGCTCTACGCCCAAAACCTGTGGGCCCAGGGAGTCGTGGGCGCCAACGGCAGTAATATTCGCCCCCAGGACCTGCTGACCCGCGGCGAAATGGCAGATATGCTCTACGCCATGCGGTAAATACCAGCCAGCAGCTGTAAAAAACCGGCCTGTGGACCGCGTTTGCGGTCTACAGGCCGGTTTTTTACCCGATGTAAAGTTCTCTTTTTTACCCGTGATAGCCCAGCTCCCCCAGTATCCGCGCCAGTACCCGCATACGCTCGCCCAACAGCTCACCGTCCCGTGCCAGGGCTGTCTGAAAGAGCCTGATGTCCTCGTCAATATGCTCATTTCTGGTGCACACCTCCACCGTCATAGCGTCCCCCTGGAGGCCTACGCGGTCAATTTGCGGGTGCTCCGGATCATAGCCCTGTGGGAAACGGTAGGCCTCCTCTTGAAAATAAAGCTGTGCCCGGCAAGCCAGAATTGCCAGGTCCAGCACCCGGTGCAGGGGCAGCTCTTCCGACTGACGGGACCATTTTTCGCCGGTATGCCGCCATACTTTTGCGGAGATGTCTACCCTTCCCCGGTCGTTCCACTGGGCCAGTCCCAGAGAAATCCCCTGCGCATCTGAGTCGTACGCCATATAGCCGTCGATTCGGGCATAGTCCTCCGCCGCTACCACCGGCTTGTGCTTGAGATTGGTCGGAATATCCACGATTAAGTTCCTCCCGTTAGTAGATTAGTAATTTACTAAATTACTAATCTATAGCATACCATGTATGATTCGCTTTGTCAAGGGAAATACTGCGCAGGAAAGGAGGCCGCATATCCATGGATATGACCAACAAAGATTATGGACAATATGTCAACGCTAAATCTAAGCCCTCCCCTATTTGGAAAAACACCCTCTGCGCTTTTGTAGTCGGCGGGCTGATCTGCACGGCGGGTCAGGCTCTTTTAAACCTCTACCGCCACTGCGGCCTGAACGAGGCGGGCGCGGCCACTGCCGTATCAGTGACGTTGATTTTTCTCTCCGCCCTATTCACCGGACTGGGACTCTTCGACAACCTGGCAAAGCACGCGGGGGCCGGCACGCTGGTGCCAATTACCGGTTTTGCCAATGCGGTGGTCTCCCCTGCCTTGGAATTTAAAAGTGAGGGACTGGTCATGGGCGTAGGGGCAAAAATGTTCGTGATTGCCGGGCCGGTGCTGGTATTCGGCATCAGCGCCAGCATAATCTATGGCGTCATTCTCGTTCTGCTCCACAGCCTGTAGGCACAAAAATGCACCCCCAGCGGCTGCCGGGGGTGCATTTTTGTGCCGGTATCAGAGCAGAAAGCCGCTGACCGTCGCTACCAGTCCGGAGAATACGATGGACACGGTAGAGCACAGCTTGATGAGAATATTCAGAGAGGGACCGGAAGTGTCCTTAAAGGGGTCGCCCACAGTGTCGCCAATCACGGCGGCCTTGTGGCAATCGGAGCCCTTGCCGTCATGGTGGCCGGCCTCAATGTACTTTTTCGCATTGTCCCAGGCGCCGCCGGCGTTGGACATAAACACAGCTACTACAAATCCAGTGACGGTTACGCCGCCCAGCAGTCCCACCACAGCCTCCGGCCCCAGGATCAGGCCCAGAATCACAGGCACTACAATAGCCAGCAGGGAGGGCACCACCATCTCGTGAAGCGCGCCTTTGGTACACAGATCCACGCAGGTAGCATAATCCGGGTCTGTTTTCCCCTCCATGATGCCGGAAATCTCGCGGAACTGGCGGCGGACCTCCACCACAATGGACTGGGCTGCCCGCTGCACACCGCTCATCGTCAACGCTGCGAAAACGAAGGTCAGCATGGCCCCTACGAATATGCCAACCAACACGGCGGGGTTTGTCAGGGACAGGTCCAAGGTATAGTCCACTTTGGTCTTTACCACATCCACATAGGACACCAGCAGCGCCAGGGCGGTCAGGGCGGCAGAGCCGATGGCGAAGCCCTTTCCGGTGGCGGCTGTGGTGTTGCCCAAAGAGTCCAGCGCGTCGGTGCGGTTGCGGACCTCTTCGCCCAGGCCGCTCATCTCGGCAATGCCGCCGGCGTTGTCCGCCACAGGTCCGTAGGCGTCAGTAGCCAGGGTGATGCCCAGAGTGGAGAGCATCCCCACTGCGGCGATACCGATGCCATACAGTCCCTTGGAGAACAGCGCGGTGTAGTGCTCCGCCCCCGTGGTCAGGGAGCCGCCCGCCGCCACGAAGGAGACGATGATGGCCACGCCGATGATCAGGATGGGCGCCGCTGTAGAGAGCATTCCCAGAGAGATACCGCCGATAATGGTGGTGGCGGCTCCCGTCTCAGTAGCGGCCGCCAGGCCCTGTGTGGGCTTGTAGGTATCCGAAGTATAGTATTCGGTAAAATAACCGATGGCGCATCCGGCAATCAGTCCCGCTACAATGGCGATATAGGGACCCCAAGAGCCCATAATAAAGTAGGTCGCCGGGGCGGCCAGAAGCGCCGCCAGCAGGGCGGCAGTATAGGTCCCCTTGCGCAGAGTGGCCAGCAGGGACTTCTGGGTGGCGTCTTCCCTTGTGCGGATCAAAAAGCTCCCCACTACGGAGCACACCACGCCGATTACCGCGATCACCAGCGGCAGGAGCATGGCGTTCCAAGTAAGCCCGTCGGCGGCATAGGCCGAAGCGCCCAGGGCAAAGGTGGCCAGAATGGAGCCCACGTAGGACTCATACAGGTCTGCGCCCATACCGGCCACATCGCCCACATTGTCGCCCACATTGTCGGCAATGGTGGCCGGGTTGCGGGGATCGTCCTCCGGAATGCCGGCCTCCACCTTGCCTACCAGGTCGGCGCCCACGTCGGCGGCTTTCGTGAAAATACCGCCGCCTACACGCCCGAACAGGGCCATAAAGGACGCGCCCATGCCAAACATCACCATCGTCTGAGCAATATGTTCCGGGCCGTACCCGGCAACATATTTCAGGATGTGGAACCAGACGGACACATCCAGCAGGCCCAGCCCCACCACCGTAAAGCCCATAACAGCCCCCGAGGAAAAGGCCACATTGAGACCCCGGTTGAGGCTTTCATGGGCGGCGTTGGCCGTACGGGCATTGGCGGAGGTGGCGATTTTCATGCCGATAAAGCCCGCCAGGGCAGAATAGATGCCGCCGGTGAGGAAAGCGAAGGGGATAAACCAGTTATCCAGCAGGTTTACGCCCGCCAATACCAGCAGGATTACAAAAACCACCACAAAAATCTTTGCCACGGTGGTATACTGCCGTCGCAGATAGGCGTTAGCCCCCGCCCGAATAGACGCGGCCAGCTTCTGCATTAATTCCGTGCCTTCAGAGAACTTCATGACCTTTTGGCATTGGACCCAAGCAAAAATCAGGGCAATTGCCGCCCCTACTAAGCCCACCCAAAACAGGTTTTCTAACACACTAACCAGCTCCTTTATTATGCTGCGAACCTCATAAGATTGAGCTTCACTCCTCTCAAGATAAGTTAATTTTAGCGCAAATCACCTTCCCAATGCAAGTGTAACTTGGAAAAGAAAAGTGTCAAACCCGCAGGTTTGACACTTTATACAAAAATATGCGGTTTTCTAAGACTTTTTCCATGCATTTCTACCGAACAGTACCAGCACCGGCAGAATCTCCAGCCGCCCAATTATCATACATAGGGAGAGCACAAATTTAGATAAAAAGGAAAATCCAGAAAAGTTTCCCATTGGCCCCACAGTTTCCAGGCCGGGACCGATATTATTAATACAGGAAACTACGGCGGTAAAGGTCGTGCCGAATGTAAAATTATCCATGGCTACCACCAGCGTTGCCAACAGAATAATAAACATATAAGCGGCAAAAAAGATATGTACGGAGCGCAGGGAATCCTCCTCTACCACCCGCCCGTCCAGCTTGACCACGTTGACAGAGCGGGGATGCACAATCTGCCGGATCTCCCGGCCAATGCACCGTCCCAACAGGAGCACCCGGGAACATTTCAGCCCGCCTCCGGTAGAACCAGCACAGGCACCAATAAACATCAGCAACACCAGCAGCACCCTGGAAAACTCCGGCCATAGGTCGAAATCCACACTGGAAAAGCCAGTGGTGGAGATAATGGACCCCACCTGAAAGGCGGCGTGACGCAGGCTCTCTCCCACCGTGGGGTAGAGCGTGTGGATATTCACGGTAATCAACACAATGCTCCCCGCTACAACCAGCAGAAAAAAGCGCAGCTCATCACTTCGGAATACCTGGCGGATTTTCCCGCAGAGCAACAGAAAATACATAGAAAAATTGATGGAAAACAGGAGCATAAATACGGTAATGATAATCTCCGCCGCAGGATTCGCATAGGCGGCAATGGAGGTATTGCGCACAGCAAAGCCCCCGGTTCCCGCCGTGGCAAAGGAATTGACAATACTGTCAAACCAGGGCATGCCCGCCAGACGCAGGCACAGCACCTGAAGGGCGGTCAGGGCACAGTAGATGCTGTAGAGGATTTTGGAGGAATCACTGGTCTTGGGGACCAGTTTGCTGACGACAGGGCCGGGGCTCTCCGCTTTCATCAGGTGGACGGTCCGCCCCCCCAGACTGGGCAGCAGCGCAATGGCTAAAATCAGCACGCCCATCCCCCCCAGCCAGTGGATAAAGGAGCGCCAGAAGAGAATACATAAAGGCAGCGGCTCTACGGCGGTGAGGACGGAAGCTCCCGTGGTGGTAAATCCGGAGACCGCCTCAAAAAAGCAGTCGATGTAAGTCTGAAACAGGCCCAATTCCGGCTGCATTCTCCCGCACAGGTAAAAGGGCAGCGCGCCGCAGGCCCCCAGCAGAAGCCAGATCAGCGCCACCGCAAAAAATCCTTCCCGGGGGAAAAAATGGTCGTCGCTTTTGATGTGGGACAACAGCAGCCCCGCCGCCGCGATCACAGGAACGGTGGCCAGAAACGGCATGGGATTTTCCTGATAGATCAGCGCGACCAGCAGCGGCAGCAGCATGGCGGCCGACTCCACCAGCAACACATTGCCCGTAAGCTTGAATACCAGCCTGTAATTCATTGGACAGCCCCCATATCCAACAGGGAGTCCTCATAGATGTCATTGAGGTCCAAAATACCGTGGTTGCGGGAGACAATGATGACCGTGTCCCCTTCGCTGATCGCGGAAGAGCCGTCCGGAATGACGACACGTCCCCGGTGGACCAGCACCGCAATCAGGATTCCCTTTTTTAAGCGCAGCTGCTTCAGCGCTACCCCCAGGTTGCGCGTAGTCTGGTTGGCCACAAATTCCATGGCCTCCGCATGCCCTCCGGCAATACGGTAAAGGGCGTTCATAACGCTCCCCTTGGAGTTCTGCATTCCCCGCACCACCTGCAAAATCAGGTTGGCGGTGATAAGCTTAGGGGAGATCACGCTGTCCAATCCTACCGACTGGGCAATCCCCGCATAATTTTGCCGGTTGCACTTGGCGATTACTTTTTTCATTCCCTGCTGCATGGCATACAGGGAAATGATCAGATTGTCCTCGTCCCGGTCTGTCAAGGAAATGAAAGCGTCGGCAGCAGAGAGATTTTCCTGCTCCAGCAGTTCCTGGTCGGTGCCGTCCCCGCAGAGGATCATCGTGTGCGGCAGCACCTCCGACAGATGGCGGCAGCGCTCCATACTGCGCTCCACAATTTTGACCCGGATGCCCAGATTCTCTAAAATAACCGTCAAATAATGGGCAATCCGCCCGCCGCCCACAATGAACACCTGGCGCACCTTGGGGGTATAGCGGCCTAGCAGCTTGAAAAAATCCGTTAGGCCGGTGGGCTGACCGATCACATATAGGCGGTCTTCTGCCTGGGGTACAAAAGAACCGTCTGGAATGATGACCTCGTCTCCCCGCTCTGCGGCGCAGAAAAGCATGGACAGCTCCCGGATATGCCGGGGCAGCGCGGACAGAGGTTGACCTACCAAAAAGTCTCCCTCCTGCACGCGGAAGCCCATGAGCTCCACCCGGCCTTTGCAGAAATTTTCAATGTTGGCCGCAGAGGGGAAGCGCAGCAGCCGGGAAATTTCTACAGCGGTAGCGTTTTCCGGATTGATTACCAGGTCAATCTCCAGCTCTTGCTTGAGCATGGACAGCTCCATTGTGTACTCCACATTGCGCACCCGTGCAATGGCATATCGGGCTCCCAGCCGTTTAGCCGTTCGGCAGCAGATCATATTCAGCTCGTCCATACTGGTCGCCGCAATAATTACGTCTGCCGTGGCGGCGTTTGCCTCCCTCAGCGTGGAAACTGTGGCCCCATTGCCTTTTACACACATGACGTCCAGGGCCTCTGACGCCTTGTGAAGCGTTTCATCATCGGTGTCAATGACAGTAACGTCGTGCTCCTCCTGGGAGAGATGCTCAGCTAAGGTAAAGCCCACCTTGCCAGCCCCTACAATCACGATATACAAGCTTTGTTCATCCTTTCGGCGTACAATTGCATTGCCTATATTAAACCTTTCTCGCAGCTTATGCAAGGACTCTGGCGTATTTTCTGAAATCTGGAAAAACCCCCGGGCAGCCGCGCAAAAAGAGCCAGGGGTCCGACCCTTCACGGTCCCCTGGCTCAGATTGTCAAAAAAGTCTCTCAAAGTTCGCGCCGTTTAGGCACTGCTTGAGAATTGACGGAATGCCCAACAGTGAGAGTTTTTTCGCCAATCAAGGAAAATTTTTGCAGGTGGGCTGTCGCCCAGCAGGGAAATTCATCGCAGATTCAGACCGGAGCCCTAAAAGGGCTCCGGTCTGAATCATCAGCTTTACTTGCTGGCCTTAAGGGTGCGGATAGCCTCGATGAGCATGGGGGTGACCTTAAAGAGGTCGCCCACGATGCCGTAAGAGGCCACGTCGAACACGGGGGCGCTCTCATTCTTGTTCACGGCGATGATGCACTCGGAGTCCTGCATGCCGGCCAGGTGCTGGATGGCGCCGGACACACCCAGAGCCACATAGATACGGGGATGGACGGTCTTGCCGGTCTGGCCCACCTGGTGGTCGGCGGTAATCCAGCCCGCGTCCACGCAGGCGCGGGAGGCGCCAACCACGCCGCCCAAGACGCCCGCCAGCTCCTCCGCCAGCTTCAGGCCGCCTTCCACGTCCTTGCTGATGCCGCGGCCCACGGTGACCACCACATCGGCGCCGATGAGGTCCACCAGCTGCTTGGCGGCCTTCACCACCTCAACGACCTCCACATTGATGTCGTCCTTGGACAGCTGTACCGCGACCTTCTCAATGACGGTCTTGGCGGCGCCGGCGTCGTCATAGGGCTGAGTCTGCATCACGCCGGGACGCACGGTGGACATCTGGGGACGGAAGCGGGGGCAGATGATGGTGGCCATCAGGTGTCCGCCGAAGGCGGGACGGGTCATCTTCAGGTTGGTGTTCTCCTCGAAGACGGTGTTGTCCACGTCGATGGTGGAGGTGGTCTTCAAAAACTCCTTATACTTGGCCACGTCCACGTCCAGGTGGGTGCAGTCGGCGGTCAGGCCGGTGTGCAGCCGGGCGGCGCACCGGGGGCCCAGGTCGCGGCCGATGTTGGTGGCCCCAATCAGGAAGATTTCGGGCTTCTTGTCCTCCACCAGGTCGCAGATGACCTTGGTGTAGGCGTCGGTGGTGTACACATCCAGCAGCTCGTGGTCGCAGTAATACACCTTGTCTGCGCCGTAGCCGCCCAGGGCCTTCAGATAGTCCTCTTTGACGTTGTGGCCCAGCACTACGCCGGCCAGCTCCACGCCCAGGTCGTTGGCCAGCTTCCGGCCCTCGCTCAGCAGCTGGTAGGAGGTGCTCATGATCACGCCTTCCCGCTGCTCACAGAATACCCATACGCCCTTGAAGGCGGCGGTGTCCTTGCTATTGAATTCAGCCATTTCCTATCTCTCCTTCCTGTTAAATGATGTGCTTGTCGTTCAGGATACCGACCAGCTGATCGACGGTCGCCTTGTCGGCGCCCTCCATCATCATGCCGGCGCCCTTCACCGGGGGAGAGAAGGACTTGTAAACGTTGGTGGGAGATCCCTTCAGGCCGATGGTGTCCACGTCAATCAGGGGATCGTCCTTCAGCGTCTCATAGTTGAACACGCTCAGGGGCTTGGAGTAGCACTCCATAATGCCGCCCACGCTCATGTAACGGGCTTCGTTGAGCTCCTTCAGGCAGGTCAGCAGGCAGGGGGTATTGACCTTGATGGTCATATAGCCGTCCTCCAGCTGCCGCTGGACGGTGACCTTGCCGTTGTTGACTTCCACCTTCTCCACATAGGAGACCTGGGGCACGTGCAGCTTCTCGGCGATCTGGGGGCCAACCTGGGCGGTGTCGCCGTCAATGGCCTGACGGCCGCAGAAGATGATATCGTCGTTGTCCACGCCCACCTTCTTAATAGCGGCGGCCAGAATCTGGGAAGTGGCGTAGGTGTCGCTGCCGCCGAACTCGCGGGCGGACACCAGCACGGCCTCGTCCGCACCCATGGCCAGCAGCTCACGCAGCATGCCCTCGGCGGGGGGAGGACCCATGGAGACCACCACGACCTTGCAGCCGGTGGCGTCTTTGATCCGCAGCGCGGCCTCGACAGCCGCCAGATCGTCGTGGTTGGTGATGGTGGCCATGGCCGCACGGTCCATGGTCCCGTCTTCCTTCACCGCCACCACGCCGGAGGTATCCGGTACCTGCTTGACACAAACAATGCATTTCATTTCGTATTTTCCCTCCGTTCCTTACTTCAAGATAGCGCCGGAAATGACCATGCGCTGCACCTCGCTGGTGCCCTCGTAGATCTCGGTGATCTTGGCGTCGCGCATCATGCGCTCTACGGGGTAGTCGCGGGTGTAGCCGTAACCGCCAAACAACTGCACGCAGCGGCGGGTCACGTCGCTGGCGGTCTCGGCGGCAACCAGCTTAGCCATGGCGGCGTCCACAGAGTAAGGCTCGTGGTTCTGCTTCTTCATGGCGGCGGAGTACACCAGCCACTTGGCAGCCTGGGTCTTGGCATACATGTCGGCCAGCTGGAACTGGGTGTTCTGCTGCTTGGCGATGGGCTTGCCGAACTGCACGCGCTCCTTGGTGTACTTGATGGTCTCCTCAATGGCACCCTCGGCGATGCCCAGGGCCTGGGAAGCGATGCCGATACGGCCGCCGTCCAGGGTCTTCATGGCGATGGCAAAGCCCTTACCCTGCTTGCCCAGCATACGGTCGGCGGGGATCACGCAATCCTCCATGACCAGCTCGCAGGTGGAAGAGCCCTTGATGCCCATCTTCTTCTCGTGCTTACCCACGGAGAAGCCCTTATCGGTGCGCTCTACGATGAAGGCGGAAATCTCCTTGGTCTTGCGGCCCCGCTTGTCCAGCTTCACGCCGGTGATGGCGATGATAATAAACACGTTGGCGTAGCCGGCGTTGGTGATGAAGATCTTGGAGCCGTTGAGCACCCAGTCGCCGTTTTCGTTCTTCACGGCGGTGGTCTGCTGGCCCTGGGCGTCGGTGCCGGCGCCGGGCTCGGTCAGGCCAAAGGCCCCGATCCACTCGCCGGAGCACAGCTTGGGCAGGTACTTCTGCTTCTGCTCCTCGGTGCCGTTCTCAAAAATGGGGGCGGCGCAGAGGGATGTATGCGCGGAAATAATAACGCCGGTGGTAGCGCAGACCTTGCTCATTTCCTCAACGGCCATGACATAGGACAAAACGTCCGCGCCGGCTCCGCCGTACTCCTTGGGGAAATAGATGCCCAGCATCCCCAGCTTGCCCAGCTTCTTGACGTTCTCCTCGGGAAACGCCTCGTTCTCGTCCACGTACTCGGCCATAGGCTTGACTTCGTTCTCGGCGAAATCGTGGTACATCTTGCGGAGCATTTCTTGCTCCTTGGACAGGTGCAGATCCATTTGTTGCCTTCCTCCTAGATTCGTATTTCAGAAACAGGCGGGCGGGAGGACCAGGAACGGAACTCCCGCCCGTCGTGTTTGCTCACAACAGGTCGGTTACTGCCAGCCCCGCCGGGGGCGGGGCAGACGCCCTGCGGCGTTCTGCGCTATGGACTCAAGCGTTTTACTTCTTGCTGTAATCAAAGAAGCCCAGGCCGGTCTTGCGGCCCAGCTTGCCGGCGCGGACCATCTTGCGCAGCAGCAGGGAGGCGCGGTATTTGGGATCATGGGTCTCAGCATACAGGGTATCCATGATGGCAAGGCACACATCCAGGCCGATCAGATCGCCCAGGGCCAGGGGGCCCATGGGATGGTTGGCGCCCAGCTTCATGGCCGTGTCGATACCCTCGGCGGTGGCCACGCCGGTGTAGAGCAGGTCGGCGGCCTCGTTAATCATGGGGATGAGAATCTTGTTGACCACAAAGCCGGGAGCCTCGTTGACCTCTACGGGCTCCTTGCCGATCTCCACGGACAGGTCATGGATGGTCTTATAGGTCTCGTCGGAGGTGTTGGCCCCCCGGATGACCTCCACCAACTTCATCACGGTGGCGGGGTTAAAGAAGTGCATACCGATAAACTTGTCGGCGCGCTTGGTGGCGGAAGCGATAGCGGTGATGGAAATAGAGGAGGTGTTGGAGGCCAGAATCGTCTCCGGCTTGCAGATCTTGTCCAACTCCGCGAAAATGCTCTTCTTAATGTCCAGGTTCTCAATAGCGGCCTCAACCACCAGGTCGGCGTCGGCGGCGGCATTCAGGTCGGTGGTAAAGGTGATCTTACCCAGCAGGGCGGCCTTGCCGGCCTCGTCCATTTTGCCCTTGGCCACCAGCTTGTCCAGGCCCTTGTTCAGGCGGGCCTTGGAGGCGTCGAGAATTTCGTCCTTAATATCGCGGACCACAACGTCCATGCCCTTCTTGGCAAAGACCTGCGCGATATCCAGGCCCATGGTGCCGCCGCCGATCACTACAATTTTGTTCATGATGACATACCCCTTTTCAGTATTTTTTATGGAATCATCCTGTGGAATGATGTGCGCGAAATTTTTCAGGATCATGTTCCAGACCTGTCCGTCCGGATTGGCAATCACAGGGGACATTGGCGCTCAGCGGTTCTTGAACTTCTTTTCCTGGCGCTTCTCCAGGAACGCGCCCATACCCGGCGCGGGCATTTCCTGCGGGAAATGCGTCGCTGCGCTCCCCAGCCGCGCCTTCCAGGGGGAACCACTTCCCCTAGTACGCGCCTGCGGCGCGATACCCTCTCCGCTCTCCGAGGGGCGCAGAACCGCCGCTTCCTCCTTATTCCGGTTTAGCGGTTCTTGAAATTCTTTTCCTGACGCTTCTCCAGGAACGCGCCCATGCCCTCGTCCTTATCCTCGGTGCCGCAGGTGACGCCGAAAGCCTCGGCCTCGAAGGCGGAGCCGGTGTAGATATCAGTCTGCATTCCCTTACGGATGCAGCGCTTGGACTCGCACACGGCGATTTGGGCGTTGGCGCAGATCGCGTTGGCCATCTCCAGCGCCTTGGGCATAAGCTCCTCGGGGGGATAGACCTCGCTGACCAGGCCGATTGCCTTGGCCTCGGCAGCGCCGATGACCTTGGCGGTAAGAATGAGCTCCATCGCCTTGGAAATACCCACAATGCGGGGCAGGCGCTGCGTCCCTCCAAAGCCGGGGGTGATGCCCAGGCCCACCTCGGGCTGGCCGAACTTCGCCTTTTCGCTGGCCAAACGGATGTCGCAGGCCATGCTCAGCTCACACCCGCCGCCCAGGGCAAAGCCGTTGATGGCGGCAATGACAGGCTTGCTCATATTTTCCAGCTTCAGGAATACCTCGCCGCCATGGACGCCGAATTTCTTGCCGTCGATGGAGGAAAACCCCTTCATCTCGCCGATATCGGCTCCGGCCACAAAAGAGCGGCCCGCGCCGGTGAGGACGAGCACATAGATCTCCCCATCGTTCTCCGCCTGGTCAATGGCGGCGTCCAGATCGCTGAGAACCTGAGAATTCAGCGCGTTGAGGGCTTCCTGCCGGTCGATGGTCATAATGCCCACGTGACCCTGTTTTTCCAGCGTTACAAATGCCATGATAATCTGCCTCCTTGTTTTTTTAAGGATTCGCTGCTGCAAAGCTGAAATCGGAAGTTTGTTATTTTTTTAACACTGCATGACCTGAAAAAGCGCGGATGCATGTCCACACTCCGCCGGTCCACAATGTTCAGCATCAGTATACCTCATTTGCCGCCGCCGCGCAAGCCCTTTTTCTTGGTATTCGCAAGATATTCTTCGCCCTGCACCCGCAAAAAACGCCCTTCGCAGCCGACGCCGGGGCGCCCCGGTCAGCCTTTATCCGATCAGCCCGGCCAGCCACCGGGACAGCGGCATATACGCCAGCGGAAGGAAGATGGCCGGCAACATATTTCCCACCCGCAGCTTCTCCCGGGGCAGGCCCAGCATGTTCATCCCGATTCCCACAATGATAACGCCGCCCACGGCGCTCATCTCCGTGACGGTCTCCGGCGGAATCCCCTGGCCCACCGCGCCGAACAGAAGGGTCAGCCCGCCCTGGTAGAGCAGAATGGGAATCACCGAGAAGGCCACCCCCATCCCCAATGCCGCGGCAAAGGTAACGGAGGTCACCCCGTCAATGACCCCCTTGGAGATGATAATCTCATAGCTGTGGTTCATGCCCGCCTCCATGGCTCCGTTGATTGCCATGGCCCCCACGCAGAAGAGCACCGTGGCGTTGACAAACCCCTCCACAAACCGGCTGTCCCCCGCTCCGCGGTTGAGCCTGCGCCGCAGCGCCTCGCCGACGCTCTCCATCCGCCGCTCAATATCCGCCGCCTCCCCCAAAAGGGTCCCTGCCACCATGCACACAATCACGCACAGGGTGTCGTCCGTGGAAATCATGCTGGAGATGCCGATTCCCAGCACGCACAGTCCCAGGGCCGCGGTCAGCGCGGCGGAAAAACGGCCGCTGATGCGGTTTTTAAAAATCAGGCCCAAAAGGCTACCCAGCAAGACCAAAACAACGTTAACAACCGTAGCGATCATGTCTAAAATCCCCCCGCCTCCTATATCACCTGGCGCTGCTTCCATTTTCCCCGCCAAAACCGGACCAGAAAGGCGCACGCCCGCACAGCCCAGTCGCAGAACATCGCCAGCCATACACCGGTCAAACCCAAGCCCAGACCCCAAGAACACGAGAGCACATAGCTCAGCGCCACTCGGCAGGCAAACATCGAGCACAGGGAGACCGCCATGGTAAATACCGCGTCTCCCGCCGCCCGCAGGGCGTTGGGCATGACAAAAGACATGGACCAGAACACGATGTTGAACACCGCGCACAGCCGGAGCACTTGGGCGGCGGACAGCATGGCCTCCTGGCTCAGGTGAAACAGGGTAACCAGCCACCCGGCCAGGAAAAACTGCCCCGTGCCCATCACCAGCATGCACAGGTAGGCCACGCCCACCAGACGCTTAACGTAGGCCACCGCCTGAGCGCTGTCTCCCGCCCCCATGCAGCGGCCCACCACCGTAACCAGGGCCAACCCGATGGCCTGTCCCGGCACATTGCTCACGGCGGCAATGCTGTTAGCGATGGCGTTTGCCGCCACGGCGGCTGTTCCGAACGTCGTAATTAAATTGAGCACCAGCAGCTTTCCCGCCTGGAACATGCCGTTTTCCAGTCCGGTAGGCACGCCGATAAAGAGGATGCGCCGGACCATCCGCCACTGAAAGCGCAGGGGCAGCAGGCCGCTGGCCTGCACGGTGTTGTCCGGCTGACGCAGCAGCGCCAGAACAATCACCGCCGCCGCAATTCGGGACACCAGCGTTCCGATACCCGCCCCAGCCGCGCCCATGTCAAAACCATAAATCAGTATAGCGTTGACGGCAATATTGATGATATTGACAATTAAAGAACAGAACATGGACACCTTGCTGTTGCCCATGGAGCGGAACAAGGCCGCTCCCGCATTATAGACGGCTATAAAAGGATAGGCCAGGGCCGTCAGCAGAAAATACACCAGGGCCGAGTCCATCACCGCCGGCTCTACCTGTCCAAAAATCAGAGCTAAGATGTGTCCCCGCAGCACCAGTGCCAGCAGCGTCAGCGCGCCGGAAACTGCCAAAGCCGCATACAGCAGCTGCCGGGCGGCGGTGTTGGCGTTTTCCCGCTCCTCCCGGCCCAAATACTGAGAGACCACCACTGCCCCGCCGGTAGACAGGGCCGCAAACACCTGAATAATCAGCGTATTGATCTGGTCCACCAGAGACACGCCGGAAACGGCGGTCTCCCCGGCGCTGGTGACCATAACCGTGTCCGCCATGCCCACCGTCATCAGCAGGAACAGCTCAATGACCAGGGGGATAATCAGCCGGACCAACGCCCGGCGGGTAAAAAGAGGCGCAACCGGCTGTTGGACTTGGGGCTGCATTAGAATCATCTCCTCATGGCAATATCCAGGCCCCGGCCCGTCGAAAAGCCGTCTCGACAGGCCGGGGCCCAAACGCTTTTATTCTATTTTACTACGCTGTCGCAGGAAAGCAAGGGGCACTTTTCACAAATAAAAATCTGTATTCATCTGGGCCTTGCTTGAAAAATGGGAATACGCCCGAGGGCGAGAGGTTTTTTCGCCAGGCAAGGCAAATTTTCGCGGGCATACTGCTGTATGGCGGAAAAAGGCCCGCCATCTGGACGTGTGAACAATGTTCAAACAAGGCCTAAAAGCGGTTCAAATAGCGGCGGACCGTCTCATTGGCCTGGGCGGCGGCCTCCCGCTCGTCCACCGTGACCAGCTCCCCGTTCTGGACCACCGCCCTGCCGTTGACCAGGGTGTAGTCCACCGGCCCCTTCAGCCCCACGGTACCCAGCATGGACATGGGATCCAGCTGAGCGCCCGCCAGCTCCAGCCGGTCCAGGCGCACCAAAAACAGGTCGGCCGCCATGCCGGGGGCCAGGCAGCCGATATCCGTCCGGCCCAGCAGCCGGGCGCTTCCCCGGGTAGCCACCTTCAGCAGCTCGTATCCGGTAGGCGCCTGCCTGCCGTGGACCAGCCGGTGGAGCAGGTATGCCACCCGCAGCTCCTCCAGCAGGTTGGAGCCGTCGTTGGAGGCGGAGCCGTCCACCGCCAGCCCCACCGGCACCCCCAGGCGGAGCATATCCGGCACCCGGCACACCCCGGAGGAGAGCTTCATGTTGGAGATGGGACAGTGGGCCACGCCGGTGCCCGTTTCCGCGAGCACACGCAGCTCCCCGTCATTAAAGTGAATTCCGTGGGCGTACCACACGTCGGGGCCGGTCCAGCCCAGGGACTGCATATAGGCCAGAGGCCGCATGCCGAATTTCTCTACGGTGAACTGCTCCTCATCCCTGGTCTCTGCCACATGGGTATGCAGACGCACGCCCAGGGACCGGGCCAGAACGGCGCTCTCCCGCATCAGATCTCCCGACACCGAGAAGGGGGAGCAGGGAGCCAGGGCCACCTGCCGCATGGAAAACCGCTCCGGGTCGTGCCACACCCGCACCAGCCGCTCAGAATCCGCCATAATGGCGTCGATGGTCTGGACCACTGAATCCGGAGGCAGGCCCCCGTCCTTTTGAGACAGGTCCATTGAGCCCCGCGAGGCATGAAAGCGCATCCCCACAGCCTGGGCCGCCCGAAACTGGGCGGCGATCAGGTCTCCGGCCTTAGCAGGAAACACATAGTGATGGTCGAAGCAGGTGGTGCACCCATTTTTCAGCAGCTCCCCCATGCCTGCCAGGGACGAGCGGGCCACCACCTCTTCGTCCAGGCCCTTCCACACATCGTACAAGGTCACCAGCCAGGGGAACAGCTCCATGTTCTGCACTTCCGGCAGGTTGCGGGAAAACAGCTGATACAGGTGGTGGTGGGTGTTAATCAGGCCGGGGTAAACCGCCATGGAGGCCGCGTCAATCACCTGGTCCGCCTGGCGCAGCTCCGGACCGATGAATTCAATGGCGTTGTCCCGGATAAACAGGTTGCAGCGCTCGTACAGGGCGTCGCTGTCGTCGCAGGAGACGATATACCGGGCGTTTTTAATCAGCAGCGTAGACATAGCCGGACCTCCTTTTTCTCTGCCGCGGGGCGGCGGCGCTTCGCGCTTTGCGGAAAATAGGCGCAGAGTTTTTTGAAAATCTTAAGAACTTTCCTATCGCATTTTTAAACGGGATGTGGTAGCCTAATGCCAATCCATTCCATGCAGGGGCGTGATGCTGAAATGAAACGGTCTCAATGGGCAGTCGCTCTGGTTGCGGCACTTCTGCTGGCCGGCGGCGGGCTGCTGCTGTGGCAGACGGGGTTCTTTGCCGCCATGGGCTCGCTGGAGGACATGCGCGCGTATATTGAGCGCTTCGCCCCCTTCTCCCATCTGGCCTATTTTCTGGTACAGCTGCTCTCCGTCATCCTCGCGCCCATCCCCAGCAACATCACCGCCCTGGCCGGCGCGCTGCTGTTTGGCACCTGGCCCGCCTTCGCTCTGACCACGGCGGCGGTCACCGGCGGCTCTGTCCTGGTATTCTGGCTGGCGCGGGTGCTGGGGCGGCCCTTTGCGGACCGCTTTGTGGGCCGGAATATCTCGGAGCGGTATTTAGACGTCATCCGCCGTAAGCGGGACATCTTCCTGATCCTGGTGTTTCTCTTTCCTTTTTTCCCGGACGACATGATCTGCATTCTGGCGGGGCTGACGGACATCCCCCTGCCCCGTTTTTTCGTCATCACGGTGCTCACCCGCCCCTGGGGGCTGCTGGTAGCCTGCGCCCTGGGCGGCTCTGCCATCCACATCCCCTTATGGGGGCTGGTGCTGCTGGGCGCGGCGGGGATTGCCGTCTTTGCAGCGGCCCTCAAATACGGCGACAAGTGGGAGCAGGCCTTGCTCGAGCGGTTTCGGAAATAGCCGCCATGCCGTAATTCTCCTCCGGGCGGGCCTGTCATTCATTATACAGGAAGCCCCCTTGAAAATACAAGTGCCAAACCGCAAAATAGCAGCCCGCATTCCTAGTGGTCCGCCAAGTTAGGAGTTGTCCTCGCCCTTGGGCATATTCCCATTTTTCAAACGAAGGCCTAACCAGCGGCGTTCATGACTATAAATACAGGCTTTAAGGGCCGCCGTGGGGCTTCTCCCCACAGCGGCCCTTCTTATGATACTTCAGCCTTTTTCGCGCAGGTATGCGTGGATCGACGCGGCGGCCTTTTTCCCCGCGCCCATGGCCTGAATCACGGTGGCCGCGCCGGTCACCGCGTCGCCCCCGGCATACACGCCGGGACGGCTGGTGGCCATGGTCTGCTCGTCCACCTGGAGACAGCCCCGCCTGTTGACCTCCAGCCCGGGCGTGGTGGAACGGATCAGGGGGTTGGGGCTGGTGCCCAGGCTCATTACCACCGTATCCACCTCCAGGCGGAAATTGGAGCCCTCTATCACCTTGGGGGAACGGCGGCCGCTCTCGTCCGGAGCCGCCAGACGCATCTTCACGCACTCCATTCCCCCCACCCTTCCCTTTCCGTCATCCAGAATACGTACGGGGTTGGTCAGTAGCATGAACTCAATACCCTCCTCCTGGGCGTGGTGAACCTCCTCCTTCCGGGCCGGCATCTCCTCCTCATCCCGGCGGTAGAGCACATACACGTGCTCCGCACCCATCCGCTTGGCGCACCGTGCGGCGTCCATCGCCACATTTCCGCCGCCTACAACAGCGGCGGCCCTCGAAACCTTCAGCGGCGTGTCATACCCCTCTCGGTAGGCTTTCATCAGGTTGATGCGGGTCAGGTATTCGTTGGCGGAGTACACGCCCGCCAGGGTCTCCCCCTCAATGCCCATAAACATGGGCAGGCCCGCGCCGGAGCCAATAAAAACGGCCTCGTAGCCCATCTCAAACATCTCGTCCACCGAGAAAGTCTTGCCCACCACCATGTCGGTCTCCACCTTTACGCCCAGAGCGGCGAGCTTGTCAACCTCTTCACCCACAATGGCCTTGGGCAGACGAAACTCAGGAATGCCGTACACCAGCACGCCCCCGGCGGTGTGAAACGCCTCAAATACCGTGACCTCATAGCCCAGGCGGGCCAGGTCGCTGGCGCAGGTCAGGCTGGCCGGGCCGGAACCCACCACCGCCACCCGCCGCCCGTTGGAGGCAGGCCTGGCAGCGGTCTCGTCCCCGTGCTCCCGGTACCAGTCGGCCACAAAGCGCTCCAGCCGCCCAATGGCCACCGGCTCTCCCTTTACCGCCCGGACACAGCGGGCCTCACACTGCACCTCCTGGGGGCAGACCCGCCCGCTGACGCCGGGCAGGGCATTGGTGTCGGAAATAATCTCATAGGCCTCCCGGAAGTCCCCCTGCGCCACCTTGGCAATAAACTCCGGAATGCGGATATTCACCGGGCAGCCCCCGACACAGGGCTTGCTCTTGCAGCCCAGACAGCGCGCAGCCTCCTCCATGGCCATCTCCGGGGTATACCCCAGAGCCACCTCGTCAAAATTATGGCTGCGAACCTGCGGATCCTGGGTGGGCATAGGGACCTTCTTTAGACTCATATTCGCCATATCCCGTCCCTCCCCTATTTCTTCCGGCCCATCAAACGGCGGGCCATCTGGTCCATGCGGCAGTCGTGCCGCTCCAGCTCCCGGGCCTCCTGGCCGCGGTAGAGGCCGTTGCGGTTCATCAGCTCGTCAAAGTCCACCTTGTGCCCATCGAAATCCGGCCCGTCCACGCAGGCGAACTTCATCTCGCCGCCCACCGTCACCCGGCAGCCGCCGCACATGCCGGTGCCGTCGATCATAATGGGATTCAGGGACACCAGGGTGGGAATGCCGTAGGGCCGGGTCGTTTGGGAGACAAATTTCATCATGGGAACAGGCCCGATGGCGATCACCGCATCATACCGGACGCCCCCGTCCACAAGGCTCTGGAGCTTCTGCGTCACCAGGCCGCGCTCCCCGTAGGAGCCGTCGTCGGTCATGACGAAAAGGCGGTCGCTGACCGCCCGGAACTCCTCCTCCAAAATCACAATATCCTTGGAGCGGAAGCCTGCGATCACATCCACGGCAATCCCCCGGGCGCGGCAGGCCTTGGCCTGGGGATAGGCGATTGCGCAGCCCACCCCGCCGCCGATGACGCACACCCGCTTGGCATTTTCCGGCAGCTCGGTGGGGCAGCCCAAGGGACCCACAAAATCCAAAATCACGCCGCCCTCCTCCAGCTCAGAGAGCAGCTGAGTGGTAAGTCCCACCTTTTGGAAAATGATCGTCACCGTACCCTTCTCCCGGTCAAAGTCCGCAATAGTCAGGGGAATCCGCTCCCCCTGCTCATCCAGCCTCAGAATAATGAACTGCCCGGCCAGAGCCTTTTGGGCAATCAAGGGCGCCTCTACCTCCAGCAGGGTCACGCTGGAATTGAGCGCCCTTTTCCGTACAATTTTTACCATATGCCTCAACCTCTTTTTCCGGCCCCGTCCTGCGGTGTAGGGCGGGGCCGGCGCGTTTCCGAACACAAGACCGCCCGGTTTAAAACCCTTGCAGCCGCAAGGGTTTCCCGCCCCGGCTCTTGTCTATGAAACGATATCAGCTTTCCCCCCCGTTGTCAAGAAAAACCGCCGCTATTTGCCAAAGAAATGTTTTCAAATGTTACAAATTCCAGATTATTCTTGCGATATTATGTCGTTTTTGTTGAAACTGACCAGCTTGCTGGAATAAATCCCTTCTTTCCCAGGGCGCTCCCTCCTGGTCAATTCGCCCGCCGCTGTGATTCCGGCAGCGGCCCTCCTTTTACCCATTACGCATAAAATCCTACAAGCCCTGCCGGCCGCCGCTTGAAAATCTCCTCTGTCTGTGCTACTATAAAAACAGCTTATCTCAAATACCTACTAAAAGGAGGTTTTCGCGTATGAAATTTTGGAAACGCTGCGGTAGGGCGTTATTCTGCGCCGCCGCCCTTCTGGCCGTGCTCGCCGGGGCCGCTCTGGCGGCGGAACCCGCCCCGGCCGCGTCCGCCGCAGGAGCGTCTTCTTCCATTTCCGTTCAGCTCAACGGCGAGCTTCTGTCCTTCTCCGACGCAGCTCCCGAGGCGGTGGACCAGCGCACCTTCCTGCCTTTTCGCACTCTGCTGGAGGCCATGGGGGCTCAGGTGGACTACGACGCGCAGACCGCTACCGTCACCGCCCAGCGCGGCGGCGTGAGAGTGTCCATGGTTCTGGGCGAGAAGCAGGCCACTGTCGTAGAAAACGGCCAGACCCGCACTTTGGAGATGGATGCGGCCGCCTATGCCAAAAATAACCGCACCTATATTCCTGTGCGCTTTGCCGCCGAGGCTCTCGGGTGCAGCGTGGGCTGGGACCAGCAGAACCAAACGGTAATCCTGGTGGACGTGGACGCCCTGTTTGGGGGCGCAACCTTCCAGCTGCTCGACCGCTTTGCCGCCTACTGCGCCAAGCAGGACGCGCCGGAAGACATGTCCCTTTCCGGAAATCTGACCCTGGACCTGTCGGACCCCAGCGGAGAAAACCTGCCCCAGCCGATCCATGTGCAGGGGGCGGCGCAGGGCCTTATGGGTAAAAGCGGCCTTCAGCTGACGGCCGGGGCAGACCTGTCTGCGCTGGCCACCCTGCTGCCTGACGACTCCTCCAGGCTGATGCTGGAGCCCTTCCTGTCCGATCTGAACGTTGAGGTTCGCGCGGACCTGGAATCTGAGACGCTTTATTTGTACGGCGCCGCTCCGGCCCTGCTCCTGGGCGGGCAGAGTGCCGACAATTGGTACTCCTTGGACCTGTCTGCGTACAGCGCGCAGCTGCTGGAGCTGGCGAACACCTCCACCCTGGCCCAACTGGAGGACGCCTCCGTGGGGGAGGTCCTGGCTTGGGTCATCCGCTCCATGCCGCTGGATAGTGTTGACGCTTATTCCGGTCTGGCCCAGGTTGTGTCCATCTATACGGGCCTGTTCAGCGACCAAGTCTTTACCAAGGAAGGGAACGTCTATACTGCCCAGGCATTGGTGGAAAATATCCTCGCCACCACCATCACCCTTACCGAGCAGGGGGAGGACATTGTGGCCCTGGATGTATCTATGGCCGCTTCCAGTGAAGAGCCCGGTATGGCAATGGCGCTGACTATGACTGAGCACGCCCAGCCCGACAAGGTGACGCTGGAGATGGACATGTCCCTTTCCTCCGCCGCGCTGGACATGCAGCTGCATTTCGAACTGTCCTGCCTGCCCGCAGACAAGGCCCCCGAAACCCGGCCTCCCGCCGGGGCTGTGGTTGTTCCCATAAACTAAGAAACCGCGCGATTTTGGCATGCTGGCAATTGAAAAGCAAGTCTTAATCCCGCAGATTTTAAGAGCGCCCCGCCGTCTCTCCGGCGGGGCGCTTGAGCGTATAAAATATGAAAATAGTCCGCTTTCAGCGTTCATCCGCAAATTTTTCCGCCGCCCGGCGGAATTCCCCCTCCAGCAGGCGGCCGGTCCGGTCCGTCATCTCCTCCGGCTCCTCCTTCATATCCCGGACCATCCAGCCAATTATCATCCCCGCCAGGGCATTCATGTAAAAATCCGTGATAAAATCCCTGTCTTTTCCCGGCAGCTTCAAGTCGCCGGCACAGCGGTCCAGCTCCTCTGCCACAATGTGCCGGGCCAGGCTGTATACATGGCAGTCCAGATGCTCCCGCCCATCGGAGAGAAACACGTGGTAAACCACCAGATGCTCCCGCTGCACGTACTCAAACGCCCTCAGCAGCGCCTGCCGCCAGCCGCCGCTGTCCTCTAATACGGCGTGCGTCTCCTGCTCCAGCATAAACCGGAGCAGGTCATAGATATCTTGAAAGTGATAGTAAAAGGTCTGCCGGTTGACTACGCAGTCCTCTACGATTTCTTTCACTGTAATATCGTCTAGGAATTTTTTCTTTAGCAGCTTCTTCAGCGAAGCCGCCAACGCCTGCTTTGTGCTGGACGTCACACCGGTCCACCTCCTGTCGGGCCTTACCGCACCAGTCCGCTTCTGCGGTAAGTAGTTTAACATATTTTTGTCGATTCATCAAGAGACATCCAGTCCCCTCCGCCCGCGTTTTCTCATCCCAGTTCCAGCGGCAGCCTATTAGGGCCTTCCGTTTTTCTCCCGTCCCATTTCTGTGGTATACTTGATAAACAGGTGGTGAGCCGCTATGAAAATTGACCGTTTGATGGGAATTCTCACAATCCTTTTGCAGCAGGAGACCATCACCGCCCCCGAGCTGGCCCGGCGCTTTGAAGTGTCGCGCCGGACTATAGGCCGGGATATTGCGGACCTCTGCAAGGCCGGCATCCCCCTTGCCACCACCCAGGGATATGGGGGCGGCATTTCCATCGCAGAGGGCTACAAAATAGACAAAACTCTTTTGTCTGGGGAAGAGCTTCAAGCGCTCCTCATCGGGTTAAGGGGCGTAGACAGCGTGTCCAAAATCCCCCGCTTGGAGGCCGTTGCCGAAAAACTGTCCAGCAGAGTAAACCGCGCCGCCGCTGACGGTCTTATTGTGATTGATTTGGCCTCCCACTACCAAACGCCGCTCAGAGAAAAAATTGACTGCATTGGGAAGGCCGCCCAGGACAGGCGCTTGATTACCTTCACCTATTTCTATGAAAAGGGAGAGTGCCAGCGCACCGTTGAGCCCTACCGGCTTATGTTTCAATGGTCGTCGTGGTACCTCTTGGGCTACTGCTTAACCCGCGGCGCATTCCGGCTTTTTAAGCTGAACCGGCTCTGGAACCTTCATACTCTTCCAGAAACATTTACAGCAAGGAACGTGCCTGCGCAGGCCTTGAAGCTCAACCACCGTCTTGAACAGGGGAGCATCCGCCTGCGGGCGCTGTTTTCTCACAGCGCGAAATACCGCTTTATCGAAGAATACGGAACGGAGTGCTACACGGAGACGGCCAGTCACAAGCTTCTCTTTGAACGGGATTTTGCAAGTTATGAGAACATGCGGCAGTGGATTTTGAGCTTTGGCGCTCAGGTGCAGGTGCTGGAGCCGGTCACGCTTCGCGAGGACATCCGCCGGCAGGCCGCCCGTCTTTTAAAAATATATCAAGGGGAACAGGACATATAGCTGTCCTGTTCCCCTTGATATAATACACTCAGATTTTTAAAAAGAAGGAGCTGTTTTTATGATCGAGTCCAGATGCGGCCTGCTCTGTAGTCAATGCCCCTACCGTGCGCAAACCGGGTGCGCCGGATGCATACATATGGACAAGCCGTTTTGGGGGGAAAGCTGTCCTGTAAAGTCCTGCTGTGAGGATAAAGCGCTGGCCCATTGCGGCAGCTGCGAAGATTTCCCGTGCGCTGTGCTCCATCAATTCGCTTACGATGCCCAGCAGGGCGACAATGGGCGGCGTATTGAGCAGTGCAGAAAGTGGCGCGCGCAGTAATGCGTCCTTACGCCGCCCGCCCAGGCCTTGTTTGACGAACCAAGAGCGCTCCACCGAGTTTCCGGCGGGGCGCTCCACCTTTTTAAGGGCCCGCTTTGCCTCCCCCCGGCGATCGGGATTTCTTCCTCCCGCCCGCGCTCTCTTGAAGCCTTACGCGCTCTGTTCCGGCGCCTCGCTGTCCCCGCTCCGGCCGCCTATCGCCGCCAGGGGCAGCACAATCGTCATCCGCGTGCCCACATCGGGCCAGGAGCGCACCTCAAACCAGCCGCCGTGGCGGTCCACGATCCACTTGGCAATCGCCAGCCCCAGTCCGGTGCCCCCGGTCTGCCGGGCCCGGCTCTCGTCGGTGCGGTAAAACCGGTCGAAAATATGCGGCAGGCTCTGGGCGTCGATTCCCTGTCCCTCGTCCTGCACGGACAGACGGACCGTCCCCCGGACCGTCTCCACCCGCAGCGTGATCCGCCCTCCGGCGGGCGTGTACTTGATGGAATTGTCCACCAGCACCCGCAGGGCCTGCTTCACCAGCCCCACATCCGCGTATACCGGCGCCGCCGCGCTCCAATGGGCGGCATACCGGTGGGTCTGGTCGATCATTTCGGTCTCCCGCAGCACCTCCGCAGCCACCTCGGTCAGATCAAAGACCTGCATCTCAATGTGCATGGAGTCGTTGTCCCCCCGGGCCAGGAAGAGCAGCTGCTCCACCAGTTCCTTCATGGAGCCGGCCTCCTGGCGGATGGCGTCAATGGCCTCCTGCCGGGTGGCGGGGTCGTCTTTTCCCCACCGGTCCAGCAGGCTGGCATATCCCTGAATGACCGCAATGGGGGTACGCAGCTCGTGCGAAGCGTCCGAGACAAAGCGCATCTGAGAGCGGTACGCCTCGTTGATCCGGTCCAGCATGGCGTTAATGGCTCCCGCTAAAGCCTGAAGCTCTTTTTGCGTGCCGGGCAGGTCGATGCGCGCGTCCAAATGTCCCGCGTCAATCTGTCCCAGCTTTCCCGCCAAAGCCTTTAGCTCCTCCGGAGACATGCGGTCCACGTTGTTGAGCTTGGCGGCGGTGGCCGCCAGCTCCTGGATGGGCCGCAGCACCTTCCGGATAGAGCCCGCATTTTTAAAGAGGTTGACGATCAGGCTGGCAAATTGACAGATCAGCAGCACCCGCGCGGCGAACAGGAAGATGCCCGCCGGACCGGACAGGTCCAGCCAGATGGTATAGGGCTCTCCGCCGTTCTCCATGTACAAGGTGTAGCTGGTGGCCCTGCCGGTGTGGAAGGTCACCAAGGAGAACACTCCCACGTCGCCGGGCTCAAAATACCGCGTGCCCCCGGCGGTCTCCTCCGGGGCAGGCAGCCAGCCGGGCAGGCGGAATCCCCCGGGGACGGCGTCCCCGGCGGTGACAATATAATCCCCCGCCTGCATCCACTCGGTGGCCTGGGCGGTGGGAACCCCCCGCTCCTGCACCAAAATGCTGATATCCGCCGCCTGATGCTCCGCCCAGAAAAACAACCCCCCACAGCACAGGAACGAGAGCAGCACATCCATGCAAAAATAGATACCCAGCAGCCGCAGAAACAGCCGGCTGTTAAGCCGGGCCACGATAGAAGACCTGATTCTCCCCGGCGGGCGCCGTTCGATTTTGCCCATATGCCCACGCTCCTCCGGCCTGTGCCGGCCGTTTCTCGTTCTAAAGCTGCGCTCTCTCACGCCTCCAGCCAGTTGAGCACCGGGTGCAGGGCCTGCTCGCTCACCCAGTCGCCTCCCTGGCGGAAGGCCGCCTGCATGGCCTTCTCCTCCGGCGTTCCGGCGGGCACCTTGGCGACCGCCTTTGCCATCACCGCCATCATAGGTCTGTAAATCCCCCGCAGGCCCTCTGGCCTGTAACCGCCCCGGAGGTAGAACAGCGGCGTCTGCCACAGCTTTTCCGGCCTTTGGAGCTTGGCCACATAGGCTGGGTCGGGCGGAGCCATTCCAACGGCGCACACGGCCTTCACCTCAAACCGCCGGGCCGCCGGGCTGAGTCCCTTGATGCTTCCCGCGCACAGCCACCCCAGGTAGAGCACGTCAGCGCCCCGGTCCAGCTCTTTGACCGCCCGGTCCAGAGGATAAACCCTAAGTCCCGTCTTCTCCCCCAGCAGAGCCGCGTACCGGGCGGTAAAGCCGGTGGCGCTGGTATACACAATAGCGGACGCTTTCATGCTCCTCACTCCTCCCGAATCACATACCCCACGCCCCGGACCGTGTGAATCAGCTTTACTCCGAACCGCTCGTCCAGCTTAGCGCGCAGAAAGCGGATGTACACATCCACGGCATTGGTCTCCCCCACAAAATCAAATCCCCAGACATGGTCCAGCAGGGACTCCCGGGTGATGACCTTCTCTTTATTTTCCAGCAGATAGCGCAGCAGATCAAATTCCCGCCGGGTCAGCTCCACTGTCTGCCCGTCCACCATAACCTCATGGCGCTCGGTATCCATCGTCAGACTCTTCGCCCGAAGGAGGGTGCGCTCCTCCGGTGCGGCCTGGGCAGGCCGC
This sequence comes from uncultured Flavonifractor sp., assembly GCA_947346365.1. GTDB lineage: Bacteria > Bacillota > Clostridia > Oscillospirales > Oscillospiraceae > CANAAV01. The sequence goes on along the minus strand of CANAAV010000003.1, from coordinate 6,936 downwards.
TTGCGCAGGGCCGCCCGGATACGGGCCAGCAGCTCTTCTATCGCAAAGGGCTTGGTGATGTAGTCGTCCGCCCCCATGTCCAGGCCGGACACTTTATCGACTACCGTGTCCCGGGCAGTGAGCATGATGACCGGCACCTGGCTTTCCCGCCTCAACCGACGCAGGACCTCCATGCCCGACAGGGCGGGAAGCATGATGTCCAGCAGAATCAGGTCAAACTCCCCCGACAGCGCCCGCTCCAGCCCCGTGCGCCCATCCAGCGCCTTCTCCACCTGGTAGCCCTCGTATTGCAGCTCCAGCTCCACCATTCGGGCCAGCTTTTCCTCGTCCTCAATCAGCAGCAATCTCTCCGCCATGGCTCATCGCTCTCCTCGCTACTTGTGGTGTTTCTCTCCCCGGGCAGCCTTCTGGAACTCATCCTTTACCTGTTCCACCATGCCCTGGATGGCGTCCGCCGCGCGGTTAACGGTTTTACCCGCCTGGTTTTCATCCAAATCGGGTCCGGCAAAGCGGTATTTGCACCCACAAAACAACCCCAAAACCAGCAGCGGTACCGACACCCAAAATGCCACCACCACCAGCAAAATCAAAATCAACACCGGCATAGTGGTCATCAGCTCCTCCCGCCGCCACACCTGGAATTGGTTCACCGTGGCATGGCGCAGCAGGTCCGCTCCCGCCGCCAGCAGATCCCGCACCTGCTCCCGAAAGCTGGCGCGCCTGCTTTTCCCCGCCCCGGCCTCCTCTCCGGGACGGACAAAGACCAGGCTGCGGCGCGGTTCCGGCCCGTTCCGCTCCCCGCCGGCCTGGGATGCGTCTGGGTCCGGCGCTCCTGTCTGGCTGGGGCGGGTGCTGTAGCTGCTCCCCTGCCCCTCCGTCCGGAGCAAACCTTGACGCTCCAATAAAATCAGAGCCTCCAGCATATCGCCCTGGGCCTGCTCCAGCACCTGCCGGGCCTGTTCATAGGAGACATGGGCCTTCTCCCGTAATTTTTCCACCTGCTCCAGCGTCACAGCCATAAAGACACATCCTTTCGCCGTTGATTGACACTGACAGTATAACCCGCAGCCGCTAAAATGAAATTTAGGCTTTCTTAAAATTCAGTTAAAAACCTCCTCCGCAGCCTGCCGGGGACCGGTTCGAGGGCAGGCGAAAACGCCAAAACGCCGCCCTGGAAGCTGGCCAGGACGGCGTTACAGGTCCTTCAGGGTGTCCACATCCCTCAGTTCCTCCGGCAAGCACGCCTCCACCAGCCGCAACCGGTCAAAATGGGCGCGGATCACCGCGCCGCCGCCGGTGTCGCCGGATAGGGCGCGCAGCTCGGGAAAAAGTCCGGCAGGAAAAAGCGCCGGGTTGCCCCTGCGCCCCTGCCAGGCCAGCGCGCAGATAAAATCCGGCGTTTCCCAAAAGGCGTATACCAGCCGCGCAATACTCTCCGCCGTCAAGAACGGCTGGTCGCATACGGAAAAAAGCACGCCGTCCATATCTGACAGCCGGGACAGCCCCAGCCGGATCGACGCGGAGATTCCCTCCCGCGCCCATTCATTCCGCAGCGGCAGGTATCCCCGTTTTTCGGCCAGCGCCAGGAGCTCCCCGTAGGGAGAGCACACCGCCACCCGTTCAAACAGCTCCGCAGGCAGCGCGTCCATAGCCCGCTGCGCCAGGGGTATCCCTTTTACGGGAAACAGCAGCTTATTCCCGCCAAACCGCTGTCCGGAACCGGAGGCCATTAAAACCGCGCCCAGCCTCACCGCCAGAATTGCGCGGGACCCCGGCGGACATAGCGCCCCCGGTTCTCCCGGACTACCCTGCCGTTTTCTACGGCAACCTCTCCGGACAGGAGCACAGTGTCCACCCGGCAGCGGCTCTCCATCCCCTCATAAGGGGTGTAGTCCACGTTTTGGTATTGCTCGGCGGCGGTGATGAAATGGGATGCGCCGGGGTCTAAAATGGTGATGTCGCCGTCGCTCCCTACTGCCAGAGCTCCCTTTTGCGGGTACATGCCAAACAGGCGGGCGGGCTGCTCGGAAAGCAGTCTCATCATCTGGTGGGCGGACAGGCGCCCCGCCGCCACGCCATAGGTGTATAGCAGCTCCGCCCGGTGTTCAACACCGGGCACCCCGCCGGGGATAGCGGCAAAATCCCCCTCTCCCAGTTTCTTCACCGGGTCAAAGCGGAAGGAGCAGTGATCGGTGCCGATCGTGTCCACCTCCAGGTCCTCCAAAGCCTCCCATAGGGCCTCCTGATCGGACAAGGGCCGCAGGGGCGGCGCGCAGACATATTTCGCCCCCTCAAATCCCGGCAGGCGGTAGCGGCTTTCGTCCAGCAGCAGATACTGGGGGCAGGACTCCACGTAGCAGGATTGTCCCCGCAAACGGGCGCTGCGCACCGCTTCCATCCCCCGGCGGGTGGACAGGTGGACAATATTCACTGGATACCCGGCGCTCTCGCTGATGGCCAGCCACCGGTTTACCGCCTCCCCCTCCACAGCGGCAGGGCGGGACGCCGGATGCGCCTCGGGGGCAAAACGTCCGGCTGCGTGCATGGCGGCAATGCCGCAGTCCACCAAATCGCCGTTTTCACAGTGGCAGCCCACCACGCCGCCCTCTTCTCCTACCGCCCGGACTACCTTGCAGGCTACGGCGTCGGACACCCGCATGGGCGCATAGGCCATGTAAATCTTATAGGATGTAATCCCTGCGGTGGTCATCTCCCGCAGCTCGGCCCGGATGCGGGGGTCCCAATCCTTAATCGTCATATGAAAGCCGTAGTGGCAGCTGGCGCGGCCATCCGCCCGGTCATGCCAAACCCGCAGGGCGGAATGGAGGCTGTGCCCTCGCCGGGGCTCGGCAAAATCCAGCACGCAGGTAGTCCCCCCCGCCAGGGCGGCCCGGGTCCCGGTACTCCAGTTGTCTGCCGTCTCCCGCGGCGTATCTTTGTTCATCTCAAAATGGGTGTGCGTGTCAATAAAACCGGGAAACACCAGCTTCCCCGCGGCGTCAATCACCCGGCTCCCGCCCTGGGGCAGGTCTGGGCCGATCTGGGCAATCTTTTCTCCCTCCAGGCGCAGGTCGGCCTTCTCAGGACCCGCCGGAAGAAACAGGGTGCCGTTCTGAATCAGAATGGACACAGGCCGCCCCCCTTAAATCATCATTAAAATAAATGGGACCGCAATTTTTACCCCGCCTACCGCCAGGGTCATAAAGACCAGCAACGCCAGAGCGCTGCTGCGCTTCCCCAGGGCATCCTCCCAACGGTCCAGCATCCGGGTAAAGTTCGCGATGCGCTGGCGCTTGCCGATCATATCGGAGATGCTTTTAAACAGGACAAACACGGTGTAGCCCATCCAAACCGGCAGGCCGAACAGGGCGATGTTTCCCTTCGGCGGGCCAAAAAAGAAAAAGTAGGCGGAAATAATCAGCGCCGCGGCGGTCAAAAGCAGGTAGGCCCAAGCCCCCATCTTGGCGGGACGTTCATTCATGCAGGCATTTCCTTTCTCTAATGGTCTTCACTTTTATGGCGTCAAACGATTCCATTTTCCTCCAAAAGCATAAGCGGAATTGCAGCGAAAACCGGCAAGCAAGCCGTACGCAGAGTGTCTTTAAGCTGGCTCTAAGAGCCTCCGGAACAGGCGCAGCGCCTCTGCCCGAAACGCCTCCCGGGTCTTTGCAGCGTCGTTGTACAGGATGTACTGGCAGTGACGGCGGAAAAAGGCGTCCTCCGGCTGGGCCTCCACTCGGCTGAGGGCATACTCGTAGGAGATACCCTCCCGGGCCATGATCCGCCGGATCCGCAGCTCTTTTGGGGCCAGAACGCCCACTATTGCGCCGCAGCGCGTTCCGACGCCGCTTTCGATCAGACGGATTGCGTCAATGGCCGCATTTCGGCCCTCCGCCTCCGCCTGGGCGCACAGGCGCTCCAGCTCTTTGCGGATAAAGTCCGCGGTAATTTTGTTCAGATCGGACAGAGCCTGCCCTTTGGAAAAGGCCACCGCCCCCAGCCTTTTTCGGTCCAGCCCACCCGCGCCGTCCAGGATTTCCCTCCCAAAGCGCTCCGCCAGGGCCGCGCGCAGGGCGGCGCTCTCCGCAAGCAGCCGGTGATAGACGGCGTCCGCGTCGATGATCACTGTCCCAAGCTCCTCCAGGGCCCCCAACGCAGTCGTTTTCCCCGCCCCGGTGGGGCCGGTAATGCCAATCAATTTCATTCTTTACTCACCTGCCCGCTGTTCAGCGTCCATGGGAAGCTGCACAATGTGGAATCCCGCCGCCTTATTCAGACGGTTGCACACCGCCAGGCCCAGCTCTACCTCGTCGGGACATTGAGCCCAGATACGGACAGCCGAAGTGGCGTCGAAGCTGCGCAGCGCGGCGAATACCCGCCGGGCCTGTTCGCCTTTATCTGCGGCAGACCCCAGACTCTCTACCACACAGCCGGGATATTCCTGCGCAAATTCTTCAAAACAGATCACTCCGTCTCCCGGCCGGATCTGACTTCGGATGTACGCCGCCGCCGCGCCGGGGCTTCCCCGCACCACTGTCACGGGGGCCCGCGGGGCGTAATGGCGATACTTCATGCCGGGGGCCCGGGGCCGCTCTCCGGCGGACAGGGGACGGCTGACCGCGCCGTCCACCGCCACCTCTCCCAAAACCGCCCGGAGCTGCTCTAGGCTGACCCCGCCCGGGCGGAGCAGCCTGGGCGGCACGGCGGTCAGGTCAATAATGGTGGATTCCACGCCCACTGCGCAGGGTCCGCCATCCACAATGCCCTCTATCTTCCCATTCATGTCCTCCAGCATATGGGCCGCGCAGGTGGGACTGGGCCGCCCGGAGGTATTCCCCGACGGCGCGGCCACCGGCACCCCGGCAGCCGTCAGAACCGCACGGGCCGCCGGGTGATCCGGGCAGCGCATCCCCACCGTGTCCAGGCCCGCCGTCACCACGTCCGGAACACAGGGCCGGCGTCTGAGAATCATGGTCAGGGGCCCTGGCCAAAACCGTTCCGCCAGAGCATAGGCCTGGGGCGGAACCTCGGCGCAGTACCGCTCCAGCCAGTCCGCCGTGGGAATGTGCAGAATCAACGGATTGTCCTGGGGGCGGCCCTTAGCGGCAAAAATCGCCTTTACCGCGTCCGGGTTTAGCCCATCAGCCCCCAGGCCGTACACCGTCTCAGTGGGAATCCCCAGCAGCCCGCCCCGGCGGAGGATGGCGGCGGCCTCCGATACCTGTTCCGGCGTAAATACGCGCGTGTTCAATGGCCTCACCTTGTTCCTCTCACTGCTCTCCCGCGGAAATGCCGATTTTAAAAACGGGTACCGCGGCTGCGCCGCTCACGGACCTTGACCCGGGCGCAGGCCTCGATCAACCCCAGCACACCTGCGGCAATCAGGGCTGCGCCGGATACGATCTGCAAAATACTCGCTGCCTTTTTCATAGCGTCTCATTCTCCTTGTATTGAATGGATGGTGGAACACCTGTGGTTCTCTTTTTCATTATACCCTTTGGCAGGCCGTTCAGCAAGGGAAAAATCCCTCCTTCCTACGTCTTGTCGAAGTCTCTTTGAAGAAGTCGGCGGAAAATACTTGCATTTTGATTGCAAATCGGTTACAATACAGTTACAAAAAATCTCCCATTGGAAACAGCGGGAGGTTTCGCCTATTTCAAGACCAGCCGAAGGAGTGACATTTATGCGAAAGCATCTTTTGGCGCTGTCCCTGTGCCTGGCCCTTTTTACATGCGCTGTGGTCCCTGCCCATGCGGCGGAGGAGCCCAGCGCCCCCCCAATTTATGTGGACGGCGTTCTCTATGAGCACCCTTATACAACTGTAATCAATCAAGTCACCTATGTGTCCATCCACGCCATGGCCTTGGCCCTGCGTCCTGAAGCGGAGTTGAGCTGGGACCAGGGTTTGGCCCTGGTTCGGGCCGAAGGCCTGGACATGTCCGCCCGGCCGGGCAACCTGTATCTCTACGCCAACGGCCGCTATCTCTATGTTCCCGGCGGCGTTCGCACCGGCGTCAGTCCGGAGGGAATCCTCACCTGCGCCCTGGTTCCCGTCCGCACCTTGGCCCAGGCCATGGGCGCGTCTGTGTCCTGGGAGAACGACGCCGTGCAGGTTGCTTCCGGCGGGGAACCGCTGGTACCGGGCGACGAGTTCTATGATCCAGACGCCCTCTTCTTGCTCTCCCACATTATCTATAATGAGAGCGGCAACCAGCCTATGGAGGGTAAAATCGCCGTAGGGAATGTTTTGCTCAACCGGGTCCGGCATCCTTCTTTCCCCAATACCCTTTACGACGTGGTCTACCAAGCAGGGCAGTTTTTCCCCGAGCAGACCGGCGCGATGGAGAAAACACCGAACAGCGGCAGCATTATTGCCGCCAAGCTCTGTCTGGAGGGAGCCTCAGTCGTCCCCAACGCTTACTGGTTCAACGGCGTGGGCAAAAGCTGCTGGGCCTCCCGCAACAAAGCCTGCCTGACCGTCATTGGCGGTCACGCCTTTTATGGATGACATCAAGAGGCGGCGCAAGGGCCACCCCGCATAGGGGCAACAACAGAACTACCGTTTGTCTACCTTCAGCGGGGACGACGATTTTGAAATGTATACCGCCGAGGAACTGACCGTGACGGCGGATACCTCCTTCGGTGAGGCCTCATTGCCTGACGGTCAGTACGGCATGGTCTTTGAGATGTGGGACGCCGCGGGCAACTACGCCTACTCCGACGCTGTGCTCTTTGACTGCGTGGACGGCGAGATCACCACCACCGTGTAAGTATGGATTAACAACGTTAAGTCCAGTGGCAGGTGCCCCAGAACTGCTGAAACGGTTCATCTAGAAGTATAGTATATGCGAAAAGTGTAGATAAGGTACAATAAGTTGCGCAAATAAAAAGGACAAGGTTTGCAGTCTCTGGTAGAATGAAGTCGTGACACACCAT
>CANAAV010000002.1 GCA_947346365.1 uncultured Flavonifractor sp. | reverse complement strand
CAGAGCAAGGGATATGTCCAGGGGATCACATCCGGGAAATGCCTGCCTTCAGCGAAACAGCTTTTCAACATTGCGGACTATTTTCATCTGACCGTATCAGAGTTTTTTGACGATGGAAAACACGATTCGCCCTTGGTGCTGGAGACCACCCAGGCCCTGCGCCAGCTCAGCAACGATGATGTAAGGCTTGTGTTGGGATTGATCCGCCGCATTATGCGGCAGCCGGAGCAGTAAATAAGAAAGCAAAAGAGCTGGGAGCGAATATCTGATCTGAAAAATCTTACTTAAATCCACCAATGCACCTCGAGCCTACTATGCTTTTCCCCGCTTGAACCCTTGAGGTCTCTTCTGCACCTGTTCTGCAGCTAGACTGAAACTGAAAATGAAACGCTCCCAATGCCTAGGCCTAGAAAAACTCCCGCGCCACAACAGACGCGGGAGTCCTATTTTCGCGCGGTCTGACCGGTCAGCTGCGCTTTCTGCGAGATCGAGACGCCTTCTATAATATAGCCGTTCAGGATTTCCTCCACATTTTTACAGCGGGACATAAGGCGGCAAAAGGATCTCAGAATGGGATGCGCCGCCTTTTAACCAGCCTGCCTGACAAATGCCCGTTTGCAATTTAGTTAAAACTGTTTTGCGGACGCCTATCTGGTAGTCCCCCAGGCTAGGAACCAGCAATTGGCTTGGCAGACTCCTACGCCTTGTTTGAAAAATGGGAATATGCCCAGGGGCGCAAACTCTGTAAGACTATTTCGACAGGCCTAAATTTCCTTCCCTTTATTGGATGTGCACGTGGTTGTTCAGGTGTTCGGAACAGTAGCAGTAGTATCCGTTGCATTTAGAGCAGTAGCGGAACTCCTCGTTGGGGAACTCCGTGTCCGTCTTTCCGCATACAGCGCATTTGTGAATGTACCCCTTCTGCTGCTGGGCCTTCCGGGTGGCCTGCTTAAAGTTCACCGTCTGGCGGGAAGCCTTATGCTGCACCCGGTAACGGGTCCTCCCGAAGAGCGCGGAGAGGTCCGACCAGAAAAACAGCAGGTAATTGAGCACCGCCAGCACCGGCATCAGGGCCATGGGGATATTCAGCCGCAGCAGATTGCCCACCACCGCCAGGGCCAGAAACGCCCCGTCAAGCCACGCCAGCCACTTGGCCTTTACCGGAATGACAAAGTAGATTAGGAAGGTGGCGTCCGGGTAGAGGGTGGCGTAGGCCAAAAACAGCGACATGTTCAGGTAGTACATATTGGCGGTCTCCATCCAGCCAAACCCAAAAAGACCGGTGAGCAGGCCGCTGACGATGTTAATGGCGGCCCCCAGCAGGTAGTACACCGTGAACTTGGTGGTGCCCCAGGTCCGCTCCAAGCTGGTGCCGATAGAGTAGTACAGCAGCACCGAGAACACAAACCACAGCAGATTTTCATTGACAGGCACAAAGATAAAGGTCACCAGGCGCCAGATCTGCCCACGGAAAATGGCTCCGGGGATAAAGCGGAGCATCATGCTGAAGGTGTAATTGCTGAAAATGTCCAGCAAAAGCACAATGACGTTTCCAATGGAAATCATCAGCATCAGATTGGGTATCCCCAGTCGGGGGTGATTATAGCAAAAGCGGTCTAAGAGGCGGTCAATGGATTTCAAATTTAGTCCCTCCCCACGATATTGTAACCAGTCTACCAGAGGCTGAACAGAAATTCTCGAACAAAGTGTAAATTTTCCCTCTCCGGGCGGGCGGCCCCTCTATTTGAGGATGCTTCGTATCTTGGCTTTCAGCTCCGGAGTAAGCGCCTTCGCCGCCACCCGGTAGGGCAGGCAGGGCAGGGCTAAAAAGCGCTTTTCCACCTGCCGGAAGTCCTGACAGGCAAAGGCGGCGAAGAAAGCCCCCCGCCGGGGATTGGCCTTCAGGGGAGAGGCCAGCCGGGGATTGCCGGCCACCGCCTCCGCCAGGGGGCGCTCCGCCTGACCCAGCTGGGAGGACATCTGCGCAAAGACCTCTCGACCCTTGGCGCTGTTCACCAAGACCATGGACACACCCTTGTCCCGGTCCACCGGCAGCTCCAGCGCCGGGTCCAGCCCCCAGTAATCCGCCAGGGTAACGTCCGCCGGCCGGCTGGTGCTGGTATATTTGCACACGGCGCAGGCCGGGCGCAAAAACAGCTGCATCCCAAAGCCCCGGCCGTAGGGCGTGCGGTTGAAATCCTCCGTATACACGCCGCCGTCCGCGAAGCGGACGGTAAAATAGGGATGGGACCAGCCGTGGGACTTGTCCTTAAAGCGCACGTCGGCCGCCTTGGCCCCCTGCTGCGCCTCCAGCCGGTCCATACAGGCCCGAAACACCGCGGGTGAGGGCACCCCGTGGCACACCAGGTCGCAGGTCAACAGTCCCTCCCGGTCCCCGCCCAGGTATTGCAGCAGCCCATCTATCTGGCAGGGAACGCCGGAAAAGAGCACGGGCGTCCCCTGATCCAGCAGCTGCTTCACCTGTCGGAAGCTCTGCCCGATCTCGCTTTGGACATATTTGGAGCCCCGCATGGGCTCCAGCTCTTCCTCCGTGCGGGCGCAGGTGTGGCGCACAGTGCCGCCGGCGTCCAGCACCGCCCCAAATACCGCCCCTCCCTGCGCCAGCACATGCCGGGCCAGCAGGGAAAACACGCCGCCGGAGGAGCTGAGCGCCCGCTCCCGCTCGTCCGTATTCCACACGGCATAGGCCGCCTGCGGGGCGGGCCGCTTTTCGTAGGGGTGGAGCATAGGACAGGCTTTCTCACACCTGCGGCACAAAATACAGCTCTCCCCCACCTTGGGCCGCAAAAATCCCTCGTGATCGGCCGCCATGGCGATAGCGTCCACCGGGCACACGTTGGCGCAGGCGGCGCAGCCGGTGCAGTCCTCCCGGCGGCAGAGCGCCGGGCCCGCCGGAGCGTCCGTCTCCTCCCGCGGGGGCCGCGGCAGCTCTTCCCCCATCAGCGCCGCCCTGAGATAGTCCAGACACGCCCTGCGCTCCTCCTCCAGCCGCTCCCCTATGGCGGCGTAGTCCATACCCGCATCCACCGGCTCGGTCTCATCCAGGCCGATAATCCGTCCGGCGCAGCCCAGCCGGGAGAGCAGGCTGTAAATGCGGGAAAAGGTGGGCTCCTTCTGCTCCTTGGGGGACATGGAGGTAAAAAAGGGCCGCTGAAACTGAAGGGAGAACACCGCCCCGTGGAAGGAATTGGTCACCACACAGGCGGCCTGCCGGAACAGCCCCAAAAATTCCCTGGGCCCCGCGTCGAAAATCACCTCCCGGGCGCCGGGGATCTTCCGCCGGGCCCCCGCCAGCTGCACGATGGGCCAGCCGGTGCGCTCAGACAGGGCCTGGGCATAGGGGGCGGCCTGCCCGGGGTCGGAGACAAAATAGCACAGAATATAGGGTCCCTCCCGCTTGGGCGGCAGGGCCAGCTCCCCCCACTGCTCCCCGGTGAGCAGCAGGGTGGGGTCCAGCACCACTCCGGCCTGCCGCCCCGCCGCCTGCCGCAGCAGCGCCTGTCCCTTCTTTTCCCGCACCGAGAGGGCGGAAAAGGGGGAGAGATAGCCCCGCAGCTGCCGCGCCTTATCCTCCGGCAGCTCCGGCACACCCAGGCTGGGAGCGTAGGCGATCCGGCGCCCCTCCCCGGCAAAGGTCAGGAAAAAGGCCGGGTCAAACTGCTTATCCTGGAAAATATACGGGTTCCAAATTTGGTCGCTGCCCGCTATATATACATCATAAGCCGGCGGCTCCCGCTCCAGCTCCCCGGCGCTGGCGTACTGCCGGGGCGAGAGATGCATCTGCCCGGACACAAACGCCTCAAAGCGCCGGAACCGGCGCTGAAAAGCCCCGTAGTGCAACGCCGTGTGGGCGTTCGCCGCCAAGGTCCGCACCCCCCGCCCGCTTTGAAACAGGCGGCTGGACTGGACGGTATGGGGCAGGCGGTAGTCAATCACCTGGCACTCCACTCCCAGGGACTCTACCGCGCGCATCGTGGCATAGGCCTGAAGCTGGGCTCCGTAATGGTGGGCATAGTGGAACGTGATAAGTCCTGCGCGCATGGGCACTTCCTCCTGAACGGGTGGAAAATTTCCGGAATACAGAGCTCTCCCGCAGCCCTCACAGCATATCACATCGGGAAAAGGGGGTCAATATTCCGGCCCGATTTTTTCCCCCTGAGCGCCGCCCCGCTGTTTTTTCCCGCCCTCTCGGGGCACGCCGGAGGCAAAGGAGATGGCCTGCCGCCCGTACTTGCCCCGGATGCCGTCCATGGCCCGCTCCAGCCGCTCCAGCTTGTCCCGCCGGGGGGCGGCCCCGGCGGCGAAGAGGTCCAGCTGCTCCGCCGCCTGTCCCTCCTCCACCAGGTTCTGGGCGGTGACCGTCAGCGCCCGCACCGGGGCCCGCTCGTTCCAGGCGGCGCGGATCAGCTCCATCGCCGCCGCGGCGATGTCCCGGGACACATACGTGGGGGCCCCCAGCCGCTTTTGGCGGCAGATATCCTTAAAATTGGGGTCGCGTATGGTGACCTGCACGGTGGCGCATTTGAGCTTGTGCCTGCGCAGCCGGGCGGCCACCTCGTCGGAGAGGGAGCAGATCCCGGCGCTGAGCTGCTCCCAGCCCACCAGATCGTGGGAAAAGGTCAGGCCGCTGCCCACCGACTTGGGCCCCGGCATGTCCCGGGCGGGAATTACCGGGGCGTGCTCCGCGCCGCTGGCATAGTCATGCAGGGTATATCCCTGTTTCCCCAGAATTTCCCCCAGGGCTTCCCGGTCAAAGCGGGCCAGGTCCCCGATGGTCTGTATGCCATAGCCGGCCAGGGTCCGCCGGGCGGCATGGCCCACGAAGAGCAGCTCCCCCACCTGCAAAGGCCAGAGCAGCTGCCGGTAGTTTTCCCTTGTAATGACGGTGGTGGCGTCCGGCTTTTTATAGTCGCTGCCCATTTTGGCAAAGACCTTGTTGAAGGACACCCCCACGGAGATGGTCAGCCCCAGCTCCCGGCGGACCACGGCGCGGATCTCGTCGGCCAGCGCCCCGCCGCTCAGGCCGAACAGGTGCAGGGAGCCGGTCACATCCAGCCAGCTCTCATCCACCGAAAAGGGCTCCACCAGGTCGGTATAGCGCTCATAGACGGCGTTGACCAGCTTGGAGTACTTGTGGTACTTCCAGTGGTGGGCCCCCAGCAGCACCAGTTCGGGGCACTTCCGCCGGGCCTGCCAGACGGTCTCGGCCGTCTTCACGCCAAAGCGCTTGGCGGGCTCGTTCTTGGCCAAAATCACCCCGTGGCGGGACTCCGGGTCCCCGCACACCGCCACCGGCTGTTCCCGGAGCTGCGGATGCTCCAGCAGCTCCACCGAGGCGTAAAAGCTGTTCAGATCGCAGTGCAGGATGGTCCGGTCCACGGCGCTGTCCTCCCTTTGTTTGTTACAGGAGTTATGATACCACGCAGTCCGCCCGTTGTCAAACAGGCGTTCCATTTTTATCCCTCGCGCCGCCGGGAAAAATTTTTCCGGGACGGCGGAACTTTTCTTTTCTTAAAATAGTCTTAACAGTATGGACCTTTTGTCTGGTTTGCGGTACAATGGGGATGATCCGGGCCTAGAGGGCCCTTCAACCTGGCGCTCCCTGAGCCGCAGGCCCAGGCCCACCATCAGAACTGGAAGGAGAATCCGTCATGGAACAACGAAAAACCAAGCTCTATCCCCGCTGTCTGGCCCTGTTGCTGTCAGTGGTCATGGTGGTGGGGATGCTGCCTGCCGCAGGGGCGGCAAGCGGAAAAAATACCGACCCCAATCATCAGCATACTGATGCGTGTAAAACGCTTACCTGCACTAAAAAAGAAGGAGACTATGAATGTGATAAAGATGGGCAATATGAAGGCTGCCCTGAAAAGGATAAAAAACAAGTAGAACATCAGCATAACGATAATTGCACGAAAAAAACAGGTGATGACGGCAAAGAAGAATACGACTGTAATATACAGTATGATGAAATTGACGTAGACCATGAGCACGGCCCTAGTTGTACCGTACACTCTCATAATGACAGCTGCCCCAAACACGTGCACGACGAAGATACTTGCTACGACTGGCACTGCCCGGCCGATCCTCCCCCTGTAACCGACGCCGTCACCGAGGTCAGGCTCAACCAGAGCTCCGCCACGGTGAAAATCGGCGAGACGGTCAACCTGACGGCCACGGTTGCTGTGACGGGCAGCGCCGCCCAAACCGTCACCTGGAACAGCAGCGACGACAAGATCGCCACGGTCTCCGACGGTAAAGTCACCGCCAAGGCCGCCGGCACCGCGACGATTACGGCCACCTCCACGGCGGACAGCTCGAAAAAGGACTCCTGCACCATCACAGTCTCCGCCCCCGCCGAGGCCAAGCTCAGCGCCGACAAGCTGGAGCTATACCTGGGCCAGAGCAGCACGCTGGAGCTGATTCAAATTCCAGACAGCACTGCCTCCGTCACCTGGAAGAGCAGCAACGCCAATATCGTCGCGGTCAACGGCAACGGCGCTGTCAGCGGTAGCGGTGCAAGTAGAAAGAGCTCCTGCTCCATCAGCGCAAAGAGCGCGGGCACGGCTAACATCACCGTAACCGCGGGGAGCAATACCTATACCTGCGCCGTCACGGTCAAGGGTTTTTCCCTGAGCAGCACCTCTTTGACCCTGGCGGTAAAGAAAACCTCCAAGCTGTCCGTCTCCTATCTGCCCTCCGGCTATACGGTGGAGTGGACTTCTGGCAGCAGCAGCGTCTCCCTCTCCGCCAAAACCGGCAAGGAAATTACGCTCACCGGCAATTCCGCCACCAACGGCTCTGTGGGCATTACCGCCACAGTGAAGAGCGGCTCCACTACCGTGCAGAGCCTTAGCTGCAAGGTCACCGTCACCAACGCCGCCGCGGACGACATTACCTACTCCACCGACGGCGACACTCCGGTGAATTTCGTAGCCCGGGACTTTAATGACGTCTGCAATACCAAGGACGTGGCCGACAAGCGCTTAGATTACATCTACTTTACCAATCTGCCCTCCTCTTCCTACGGTACGCTCTACTACAAGTACGACGAAGGCACCAAAAAGGGCACCGCCGTTAAGGCCTCTTCCAGTGAGAAGTATTACTACGAGAGCGGCAGCAAGAGCGATCGGCTGATTGAGGATCTGACCTTCGTGCCCAAGTCCGCCGACGACCGCACCGTGGCCCTGAGCTATACCGGCTGCGCCATCAACGGCACAGAGTTCTCCGGCCAGGTCAAAATCACCATCGGGGCCTCCGGAGACCTGGTGTATTCCATCTCCAAGAACGGCACCCTGGAGCTGGACGCGGACGATTTCGCCAGCTTCTTCAAAAAGGAGAGCTCCAGCAGCACCGGACTGAGCTATATTATCTTTGACGCGCTGCCCGGCAGCAGCAAAGGCACGCTGTACTTTAAATACGACAAGGACGCCAAGAGCAATACCGCCGTAAAGCGCAACAGCGAGTACTACAACAAGGGCAGCGACGCCATCGACGACATCACCTTCGTGGCTGCGGAGGGATACACCGGCACCGTGGAAATCCCCTTCACCGCCTGCAACGGCCGCAGCGGCTCCGGCTCTGAGGTCAGCGGCACCCTCACCATCAAGGTCGGCAAGAACAAGAACGCCGCCGACATTACCTACAGCGTGGACCGCAACGGCACCCTGGAGCTGAATCTCCGGGACTTTAACGACTACTGCAAAGAGGCCACCGGCAGCAAATCCAACTTGGACTATGTTATCTTTACCCAGCCCTCCTCCAGCAAGGGCACCCTGTACAGCGAGTATTCCAGTTCCTCCCGGAACACCGCCCTCAAGAGCTCTACCCGCTGCTACCGGGATCCCGACAAATCTGACGTGGACTTGGACGAGGTAGTCTTTGTCCCCGCTTCCGGCTATAACGGCACCGTCTCGGTGGATTTCAGCGGCTATAACCTGGACGGCAATAAATTTACCGGTACGATGAAGATCACCGTGGGCAAGGGCGGCGGCGACATTGTCTATGACAAAGTGCCCGCCGGCCAGGCCGTCACCTTCGACGTAGACAAATTCTCCAGCTACTGCAAGGACGAGCTGGACAGCAAGGCCACTTTGGACTTTGTGACCTTCGACCTGCCCTCCTCCAGCAAGGGCACCCTGTATTACGACTATTCCGCGGACTCCAGGAACAACACCGAGGTCAAGTCCTCCACCAAGTATTACCGCAAGGGCAAGCCCTATCTGGATCAGGTCACTTTTGTGCCTGCCCGCAACGTCACCGGGGACGTCAGCATCAATTTCTACGGCGAGTCTACCTCCGGCGACGAGTTTGAGGGCACTCTTGTTATCACCTACAACGCGATCAAGGACCCCGGTACGATTCGCTACACCAGCAACGGCGGGCAGGTGCCTTTCCTGCTGCGTGACTTCACCGCCGCCTGCGACGCCCGGGGCGGAGCGGAGCTGGACTTTGTCAAATTTGAAATTCCCGACGCCAATTATGGCAAGCTCTATGTGGATTATATTAGCCACACCCGCAACGGCGGGCTCATCAGCCCCAGCATGTCTTACGGCACTGGCGGGAACAATTCCCTGTCCCAGATTTCCTTCATACCCAAGGCCGGGTTCAGCGGCACCGCCGTGCTGTACTACACGGGCAGCGACAAGGACGGCTCCACCTACCGGGCCTCTGTTGAAATCACCGTTACTCAGCCCACCGTCTCCGCCACCTTCAGCGATGTGGGAGCCAACTACAACTGGGCGGCCCCCTCAGTGGACTACCTCTACCAGGCGGGCATCGTCACCGGCACGGACACCGCCGGACACTTCTCTCCCGCCGCCAACATCACCCGGGGCGACTTTGTGCTGATGCTCTACCGGGCCTTTAACCTTCGCGGCTCCGGAAGCAGCTCCTTCACCGACGTGGACCCCAACGCCTATTATGCCCAGGCTATCGCCGCAGCCCAGGCCCTGGACATCGCCGCCGGAGGCGGCGACGGGCGCTTTAATCCCAAGTCTCCCCTGACCCGTCAGGACGCCATGGTGCTCATTCAGCGTACGCTGAACGCCACCGGCTCCACCCTGCGCGACGGCGCGGATACCGCGCTCAACGGCTTCTCCGACCGGGGCGGCGTGGCCCCCTATGCCCAGGGCGCCGTTGCGGCTCTGGTGCAGGCGGGCATCATCAAGGGCGACGATAACGGCCTGCTCCGGCCCACCGGCACCTTGACCCGCGCTGAGATGGCCACCATCCTCCACCGGGTGCTGACCATGTAAGCGCACTCTGTAAAACCCGCATAAGCCCGAAAAGGAGCCCTTCGGCAAAGCCGGAGGGCTCCTTTTTTACGTGAGGATTCACTCCGCTGTGCGCCTGCGGGCGTGAAACTCCTGCGGAGGGCTTTTTTCGTAATCTGAAGCGGAGGCCTCCGGCAAATGCCGGAGGCCTCCGCTTTTTATTTATCATCCTATTCCCACACCTGCTGCTGTTCATCCAGCACTGCCCTGCGGTGGAAGCAGACATAGTCCGGCGCGGCCTGGGGGCAGCGCTCCCGGATGGCAGAAACCACTAAGTCCGGATTCAGTCCGGGATTCTGGGCTCTCAGCACCAGGTCCAAAATAATGCAGTCCCGCCGCTCCTCTACGGTAACCTTGGCAATGAGAGGGATCAAATCCACCTCCACCTGGCCGCTCTTGGCTTTCTTAGAGCGCTTCACCACCGTCAGGCTCTCCCGGTTCAGCAGATCCCGGATGGCGGTGTCCGCCCCGAAGGGCGCTCCCGCCTGATATTCCAGCGTTACAATATAGTTGACATATTGCAGCTGCTTGACCGCCCGCCCGCCCTCATAGCAGCGGGTGACGGTGATTCCCGCGGGCAGGGCGGCGGTCATCCGGCCGGGAACCTCCGCCAGGTCCGGATTCCCCAGCAGCTCGCATTCCAGCACCTCGCAGGCGCTGGAATGTCCCACCGGCAGGGGCAGGGGAATCGACACAAAGGCATGGGGATTGAAGCCCTCCGTATGCTTAATCGGCAGCCCGGAGCGCAGAAAGGCCCGCTGGAATGTGCGCATCAGATCCAGATGGGAGATATATTTGGCGGTATCCGCCTTTGAAAAGGCCAGTCTATGCCTCGGCATCGCATTTCCCTCCCAGATAGAGCTTGTCTGCCCCGCAGCCGGTGCACTGCACCCGGCAATCTGGGGTAATCTCCGCCTTGTAGGCCCGCTCCCGCTCCCGCCACAGGAAAGCGGCGCTCACCCCCGTGGAAGTCACACTCCAGGGGAATACTTCCTCCCGCGCCCGCGTCCGTCCGGCGTAAAAATCCGGGTCCAGGCCGCAGGCGGTAAAAGCCGCCATCCAGCGGTCGTAATCAAAATACTCGTTCCACGCGTCAAACTTGGCCCCCTGCCGCCAGGCCTCCTCCAGCACCGCCGCCAGGCGGCGGTCCCCCCGGGAGAACACCGCCTCCAGCCGGCTGGTCTGGGCGTCATGCCAATTATAGCGGATAGAGCGCCCCTTCATATGCTCCCGCAGGAGCTTGACCCGGCGCTGATACTCCTCCATGGACACTTGAGCCTCCCATTGGAAGGCGGTATGGGGCTTGGGCACAAAGCAGGCGGTAGACACCGTAATGCTCACCCCCCGCTTGGGATTGGGGGTGGTCTGCTTCCACGCCTGGTACACCTTTTCCGCCAGACTGGCAATGCCCAGCACGTCCTCGTCCGTCTCCGTGGGCAGACCCAGCATAAAGTAGAGCTTTACGCTGCTCCATCCCCCAGAAAAGGCCGTCCGGCAGGAGCGGAGGATCTCCTCCTCTGTGACATTTTTATTAATCACATCCCGCAGGCGCTGGGTGCCCGCCTCAGGGGCGAAGGTCAGCCCCGATTTGCGCACGTGCTGCACCCGCTCCATCAGCCCCAGCGAAAAATTATCCGCCCGCAGGGAGGGCAGGGACAGGGAGACCCGGTTCGGCTCGCACCACTCCAGCAGGCCGTCGCACAGGGGCTCCAGCGCCCGGTAATCACTGGTGGACAGACTGGAGAGCGTCATCTCCTGATAGCCCGAATCCCGGCAGGCCTCAATTCCCTGCTCCACCAGCCGCCGGGGACTCCGGGCGCGGACCGGCCGGTAGGCGTACCCCGCCTGGCAGAAGCGGCAGCCCCGGATACAGCCCCGAAACAGCTCCAGCATCACCCGGTCATGGACAATCTCCGTGGAGGGAACAATGGTTTTGACGGGGAAATAGCTCTTGTCAAAGTCCTGGACAATGCGCTTGGCCACCGCCGCGGGAACCCCTTCCTGCGGCGTGACAGCGGCTACTGTGCCGTCCTCATGGTAGCGCACCGTATACAGCGACGGCACATATATGCCAGGGATTCCGGCGGCGGAGCGCAGAAATTCCTCCTTGTCCCAGCACTCCTCCCGGGCCCGGCGGTAGAGCTGAATCAGCTCCACGCTCACATCCTCTCCCTCACCCAGAAGAAACAGGTCCACAAAGGGGGCCAGCGGCTCCGGGTTAAAGGCGCAGGTCCCCCCGGCCACCACAATGGGCGCAAGGGCCCCGCGCTCTTCACTGCGCAGGGGAATTCCCGACAGATCCAGCATATTCAGCACATTGGAATAGGCCATTTCGTAGCCCAGAGAAAAACCAATCAGATCAAAGTCGGCGATGGCGTCTCCGCTCTCCAGGCCGTACAGCGGGATACCCGCCCGGCGCATCTCCCCCTCCATGTCACCCCAGGGGGCAAAGACCCGTTCACACCAAACGCCCTCCATCTCATTCATCACACCGTAAAGAATACGAATTCCCAAATTGGACATCCCAATCTCATAGGTATCCGGAAAACAAAGGGCATACCGCACATCCACCTGCGCCCGGTCTTTTACCACTGCGTTGTATTCTCCGCCGGTGTACCGGGCAGGCTTCTGTACCCGTGGGAGGATATGCTCCAACGTACGATTCATGCCAAACCATCCTCTTCCAAGTATGCACATTGCATACAATATTGCGCCAGCATGGTACTGCGCGGGCTATGTACAGCCCGCGCAGTAGAAGCCGCAGTTTCTCTCACCCCAGCAGGGCAAAGCTCAATTTGACGCCAGCATCAAACGGGTCCACTCACTGTCATACAGGGCCAGAATATCCTGGGGAAGGTTCTGATAAACCTCGCAGCGCTCCGTCAGAAAATCACTGCTGGGATACGCGTCTGGGTTGCCGGTGAGCTCCGGGTCCAGCTGCTCCCGCACCGAGAGCAGGGGCGTCGAGTACCAGGTCTCCTCACAATTCTTCAGCCCTGCTTCGGTAGAGCACATGAAATTAATAAACGCCTCGGCGTTGGCCTTGTTCTCCGCTCCTTTGGGGATGCACATGGCGTCCACGTAGAGGTTGCTCCCCTCCCTCGGCACGTAGAAGGCCAGATCAGGGTTTACATCCGCCATCGTGCGGTAGTCCCCATAGTAGTAGGAGCATACGGCGGCAGAGCCGCTTTGCATCTTTTCAAACACTTCGTCCATTACGTAGCTTTGAACCAGGGGCCGCTGCTGAATCAGCAGGTCGGTAGCCGCTCTGATCTCAGCTTCGTCGGTGGTGTTGTAGGAGCTGCCCAGATACTTCAGCGCCACTCCCATGCCGTCCCGGGAGTTGTTAAACATCAAAATCTGCCCGGCATAGTCCTGGTCGAAAAGCAGCCCCCAGCTGTCCGGGGTCCCTTTTACCATCGTGGTGTTGTAAATCACCCCCAGCACCCCCCACATATAGGGGACGCTGTAGAGATTCTCCGGATCATAAGTGGGATTTTGCAGGCTGGGGTCGATATCCGAAAAATTGGGGATATTGGAAAAATCCAAAGGCTCCAGCATGTCCTCTTCAATCATCCGGGAGATCATGTAGTCCGACGGAATCACCACGTCGTAGCTGGCACCGTCGTTTTTCAGCACGCCGTACATGGATTCGTTGCTCTCAAAGGTGTCATAATTGACCTTAATGCCCGTCTGCTGTGTGAAATCGTCCAGCACCGACTCGTCAATATAAACGCCCCAGTTGAACACATTCACTACGCCGCCGCTTCCCGGCGCGGCGGCCACACCGGAGGACGCACCGCCGCCGCAGCCCGTCAAACACAGCCCGCAGACCACTGCGGCAGCCATCGCAAGCGCGAAAGTCTTTTTCAATTTCTTTCTTTATCCCCTTTCAGAACAAAAATAAAACCTTTTTCTCAGCGCCGGTCCCGCCTCCCGGGACGGGGCGCGCGCTACCGGGCCTTTCCGTCCGGTGTGAGCGCCGCCTTCTGCCGGGTGGCGGCAGCCTCCTGCCGGGCCTGGCGCACGTTGACCACCAGCAGCAGCAGAAACACCACGGTAAACATCAGCGTAGACAGGGCGTTAATCTCCGGCGTCACCGGCTTTTTGACCATGGTATAGATCTCCACCGCCAAAGTCGTCACGCCGGAGCCCTTGGTAAAATAACTGATGACAAAATCGTCAATGGACATAGTAAAGGCGATAATCACTCCGTTGAGCACCCCGGGCAGAATCTCCGGCAGGATGACCTTCCGAAAGGCGTACCAGCCCGTAGCCCCCAGGTCCTGAGCAGCCTCATAAATATTGGGATCCAGTCCCCGCAGCCGGGGCATGACCGAGAGAATTACGTAAGGCGCGTCGAAGGTAATGTGCGCAATGAGCAGCGTGCCAAAGCCCATCCGCCAGCGCAGGCCCAGGGCTGCGCTCAGGGGGCTGCCGTTGAACAGGTCAATCGCGAACACGAACAGGAGCATCATGGACACGCCGGTAATAATGTCCGCGTTGGTCAGCGGCACGTTATTCACCGCAAGGCAGACTCCCCGCGCCCGGCGGCGCATACTGTAAAACCCGATGGCCGCCGCCGTGCCCAGCACCGTGGACATCAGCGCGGCTATGAGAGAGAGCACCACGGTGGTCCGCAGGGCTCCCAGCAGCCGCGCGTTGTGAAACAGCTCCAGATACCATTGCAGGGAAAAGCCCTCCCAGATGCGGTTGCTCCGTCCGGCGTTGAAGGAAAAAATAATCAGCAACACAATCGGCGCGTACAAAAACAGGTAAACCAGCACGGAAAAGACGCGTGAGGGAATACGACGGCGGCTCATAGGACGGACACCCCCTCTTCACCCTCGCCAAAGCGGTTCATCACCGCCATGCAGACAAGCACGATTACCATCATCACCAGGGCGATGGCAGAGCCCAGATGGGGGTTATAGGCATTGCCCAAAAACTGCATCTCAATCAAATCCCCCAGCAGCAGGGTTTTTCCACCCCCCAGCAGCCGGGACAGGGCAAAGGTGGACACCGACGGGATGAACACCATCGTCACGCCGGAGAGCACTCCCGGCAGGGACAGGGGAAACACCACTTTGCGAAACACCATGGCGTTGTCCGCCCCCAGGTCCTGAGCGGCCTCGATCACCCTAGGGTCAATCTTGTCGATGACCGAAAAAATCGGCATGATCATAAAGGGCAGGAAATTATACACCATGCCCAGCACAATGGCCCCCTGGGTGTTAATCATGTGCAGGCAGGTCATGTTCCCACCGGACAGGGCGTTTACCAGATCAAACACTCCCACGGTCCTTAAAAACTGGTTAATCAGCCCGTTATCGTCCAGCAGGGACATCCACGCATAGGTGCGCAGAAGAAAATTCATCCACATGGGTAGCATAATCAGCATCATCGCCACTTTGCGCACCAGCAAGCTCTCCTTAGACACAAAATAGGCCAGGGGATAGCCGATCAGAATGCACAGCAGCGTAGCTGCCGCCGCCAAGGCAAAGGAGTTGTAAAAAGCTGGGAAATATACCCCCATATTGTTGAAATTGTCCAGCGTGACGCTCCCGTCCCTGGCCGTAAAGGCGTAGGCCACAATAAGCACCAGCGGCGCCACGACAAAAAACGCCATCCAAACGACGTAGGGAATCGACAGGCTTTTATTCTTCATCGCCGTCCTCCGCCTTGCCAGGCCCCTCGTTAAGCTCATCATACTCAGCGCTGTAGGAGCTGTAGTCGCCAAACTGGCCGGAGTAGGCGCTCTTTTTCATAATGTGGAAGCCGTCCGGGTCGATCTTCACCCCGATCCGCGCCCCTACCGGGGAGTAGTCCGTAGTCTGAATCAGCCATTTAAAGCCCCGGAAATCCACAATGGTGTCGTAGTGCACCCCTTTGAAGGTGACCTCCGTCACCGTTCCCGTCAGCTGCCCTTGGTCAGGGGAGACAATATCAATGTCCTCCGGGCGGATTACCACGTCCACCGCCTCGCCGGGGGCAAAGCCTTTGTCCAGGCAGGGAAAGCGGCGGCCGTACATGCCCAGCACATAGTCTTCCTGCATCACGCCGTCGATGATATTGCTCTCGCCGATAAAATCGGCTACAAATGCGTTCTTCGGTTCGTTGTAAATGTCCTCCGGAGAGCCAATCTGCTGGATTTTGCCGCCATTCATGACCACAATGGTGTCGCTCATCGTCAGCGCTTCCTCCTGGTCGTGGGTCACGTAGACGAAGGTGATGCCCACCTGCTGCTGAATACGCTTGAGCTCTATCTGCATATCCTTGCGCAGTTTCAAATCCAACGCGCCCAGCGGCTCGTCCAGCAAAAGCACCTGTGGCCGGTTCACCACCGCCCGGGCAATCGCCACCCGCTGCTGCTGTCCGCCGGACAGGGCGTCCACCGCGCGCTTTCCATAGCCGGCCAGGTTGACCAGTGAGAGCGCCTCCTCCACCCTGCGCCTCACCTCGTCCTCCGGCGTTTTCGCAATGCGCAGGCCAAAGGCCACATTTTCAAAGATATTCAGATGGGTAAACAAGGCGTACTTCTGGAACACGGTGTTGACCTTCCGCTTGTGGGGAGGCACGTCGTTAATCCGCACACCGTCAAAAAACACGTCCCCCGCCGTCGGCTTCTGAAAACCGCCGATAATCCGCAGGGTCGTGGTCTTGCCGCAGCCGGAGGGGCCCAGCAGCGTGAGAAACTCCTTGTCATTGATATACAAGTTGATATGGTCCAAAATCACATCGTTGTCAAATTTCATAACACAATCCGACAGGCGGATCAGCTCCTTGGGCATTTATCCTCCCCCATTTCTCAAGATGGCAGTAAAGGGCGTACCCAAACCGGCGGTTGGGTACGCCCCTTTAACAAACAAATCATAGCCTGAAACGCGAAAAAAGTCAATAAAAAAACCGAAATTTTTCCGTCATTTTGTGGAAAATCCGTCTTTTCTTCCCCTCGAGAGAAAATATAGTGTCTTTTCCTCCAGCAGAATACAAGGGGTAGCGGATACCGGCCGCGTCCCCCCTACTTGAGCAGGCGGCTGAGCACTCCCCGCTTCAGGGCCACCGCCTTCTGGGGACACAGCTCATGGCAGCAGTAGCAGTGGATGCATCTGCCCGGCGACACCCTGGCCTTGCGGTCCTTCATCGTGATGGCCTGGGCGGGACAGGCGTTCTTGCAAATGGCGCACCCCACGCACCGCTCCGAGAGGATTCGGGGCGTCTGGGCCATCAGAGCCTTGCCCAGCCGCTGGGCCGGGCCGGTGAGGGGGCCCAGAAATTCCATGATATTGCTCCGCACATGGCCGGGGAGCCTGTAATCCGGAATGCGCAGCCGCGCAAGCTCTCCCCCTACCAGCTCAACGTCCTCTATCCGGCTGGGAGACAGGCCCCGCCGCTCCGCCGCCAGAAGGATGGGGTTTTCCCTCCGGGGCAGGCCCATAATCTCCCCCGCCACCACGTCCAGGGCCACGGGGTCCTCCGATGCCAGCAGCAGCCCCACCTGCCGGGGCGTGCCCGACGCGCCCGGTCCGTCTCCCTCCATCGCCAGCACCGCGTCCATAATGCACAGCCGGGGATTTGCCCACGCGGCCAGATCCAGCAGCATGTCCGCAAAACGGCTTTTTTCCTGATGACTGGCGTGGAAGCCCACCTTCGTCACGCCGGGAATCAGTCCGAAGTGATTCTTCACCGCCCCCGTCATGCTCATAAAGGTGTGGGTCTTCATTTTACACAGGTCGAACATGCCGTCGCAGTCCACCGCCGGAGCGATGATCTCCGCCTGGCGCAGAACCTTCCCCTGGGGCAGGGAGACCTGCCGGGTGGATAGATCGTAGTTAAGCTCCGCTCCGGACTGCTCCGCCGCTTTAACCATGCCGCTTTTTTCGTACAGCCGTCTCATCCCGGCCTCCAGGTAGGGCCCGCCGGGGCTGTCGGCGATCACCGCTTTGGAGCCCTGGGCCCCTATCAGCTCCGCTGCCGCGGCCACCACCGCCGGGTGCACGCACACCGCCTGCTCCGGCACGGCGGCGGCCAGCAGGTTGGCCTTCAGCAAAAGCCGCTCTCCCGCCTTGGCATAGCGCTCCATCCCTCCCATCTGGGCAATGAGCTGCGCCAGCTTAGTTCCCACTTGGCTATAGTCCGTGCAGGAGATTATATATACTTTATGGTCCATGGACGTCTCCTTTCCATCGCTATAGCCACAGTATACCTGTTTCGCGTCTGAAAATCAACCGGCAGTGGGGGCGCTTCCAAGTCCCCGCATCGTCCGCCCTGCCAGCAGGGACAGCCCCAGACTCACCGCCGAGCCGAAAGCCACCGGCAGCCACACCCATTCCCGCAGCTGGTCAAACAGCACCCCGTACAGGGCCTGCCCCAAGGGGTAGGCTCCCATGCAAATGGCGCTGATGAAGGCCGCCGCCTTTCCCATCAGGTGGGGCGGGGTCTCCTGCTGGAAAAAGGTCTGGGCGGACACGTTGAAGAGGGTGGCGCAGGCCATACCTAGCAGCACACACAGCACAAGCGTCCCGTAGGCCGCCAGAGGCGGGATGTCCAGCCCCAGAACCAAGGCCAGAGGCAGTAGAGCCGCCGCGGCCCCCGTCAAAAACAGGTAGGACCGCCGGAATTCCACCCGCTGCGCCAGCACGCCGGACAGCATTCCCCCCAGGACGGCCCCCAGCCCCATCGCGCCCTCTGCCGCGCCGTTGAACTGCGCCCCCAGTCCCAGGTGGATTTTAATCAAATAGGGCAGGCCCACCACGAACAAAGAGGAGAGGAACAGATTCAGCCCCGCCAGCAAAAGCAGCATCCGCACCAACCGGGGGCGCTCCCTTACCAGAAATTCCAGCGTCTCTTTCAAATCCCCGGCGGCGGCGGCCAAGGGGGATTTTCCCCCTGGCTGGGGCTGGAAAGGGATGCGCAGAAACAACTCCATTACCGCCGAAAGCGCAAAGCATCCGGCGCTGGTCCACAGAATAACCCCCAGCCCGGCCCAGCCATAGAGCGCACCTCCCAAAACCGGCCCCAGCAGCGCGGCCAGGGACTGCACCTGGGCCGCTATGCCATTGGCCGCCATGCGCCTTTCCGGCTCCACCAGGGCGGGCACCGCCGCCTGAACCGAAGGCTGGTACAGCGCCTGGATCAGGGATAGCAGCACCATCAGCGCCCCCACTGCCCCAACCCTTCCCACGCCGGCAAACAGGCTGTAGCCCGCCGTCAAGGCGGCGGTGAGAAAATCCAGCCCCGCCATGATGTTCTGCCGGGGAAGGCGGTCGGCCAGCACGCCGCCTGCCGGGGCGCACAGCACGGTGGGAACCATGGACAGGGCTAAAATCCCTCCAAACACGGCGGCGGACCCGGTCAGCTCCAGTACGTACAGGGACAGCGCGAAACGCAGGATTCCATTGCCGAAAAGCGAGATGATCTGCCCCAGAATCATCAATCGGAAATCCCTGGAGAATGGTTTTGTGTTCATTAAACATACCTCCTTTAATACCGACGGTTGGTATGTATTTGCCCCGAAAAAACCGCCCTTACAGGCGGTTTATCCTGCCAGTCCCCCCGCAAAAAGCCGGTCGTAATAATCCATAGCCACCTCTACCAGCTCGCCGGTGAGGATGGGCAGTCCAAAATACTCCAGCATCTCCTTGCTGAACAGGAGCTTGCGCCGAAATCCTTCCCTGTCTCCCCGGTAGAGCTCCGACCACATCCACACGTTGCTCAGCAGCATGAACGCCTCGGACAGCTCACCGGGAAACCGGGGGGCCGCAGAGCCGTCGTCAATCGCCTGCTGAACCAGGCGGCGCATGTACGGGGCGGCCTCCCGGAATACCGACTCCAAAGACATCGTAACGATCTTCGGATTTCGCAGCAGGCTGAGCATCATCCCGTCGATCTCCGCTTTATGGGAATCGGAGAGGAAAACGCGAAAAATATAGCGCAGCTTTTCCAAGCCAGTCTCCCCGGGAACCCCCTCCGGGTCGGGATACCAGCCCAGATCCCGGTAATACTGCTCGCTGATGCGGTCTAAAATAGCCTCTTTGGAGTTGAAGTGGTGGTAAATCGCCCCTTTGGACATGCCCAGGGCATCCACAATATCCTGGATGGTAGTGGCCTCATACCCTTTTTCCTGAAACAGGCGCAGGGACACGTCCAAGATCTTTCGCACAGTCTCCTCCGGGTGCTTATTGCGGGCCATGTCGGGTATGCCTCCTTACATACATACCGTCGGTATGTATAGAATATGCTCGCGCGCCCCTCCCGTCAAGGGAGGGGCGTAGAATTTCATGTAATTTTAATGTCCGCCAAATCCAAACACGCGCTCCGTACCGCTGGCAGCCGCGTTCTCCCCAGTCAATCGAACGCGCTCACCCCAGCGATTTGGGGCCAAAGCCGTGGGGCAGCAGCTCCGCCAGCGGAAGGGTCACAAACTCATGGTCCCCGCGGGCCACCAGCAGCTCCAGCTCCGGGGCAAACTCATAGAGCATCTGCCGGCAGGCTCCGCAGGGCCAGCAGTAATCGGCGCCGCCGCCCACTACCGCCAGGCGCACAAAGCCGTCCCGCCGTCCCTCACTGACCGCCTTTACCAGGGCGGTGCGCTCGGCGCAGATGGTGGAGCCATAGGCGGCATTTTCCACGTTGCAGCCGGTAAACACCGCCCCATCCTCACATAAAAGGGCGGCTCCCACCGGGAAGTGGGAATAGGGCACGTAGGCCCGCTCCAGCATGGTAAAGGCCCGTTCTACCAATTCTCTGTCCGTCATGGGCAACTTCTCCTCATTTCTGCCGCCCTAAGGCGGTTATTTTGTCCACATGCCGCTGTGCGGCGGTCCCCAGGGTCAGGATGCTCGTGCCGTTGTGCCCGCCGGGGCATCTTCGCCGCCAACAAGCCGCCGGATAGAGCGCGGTCCATTGCACCTCTCATCCCGTCCCTTTTCTCTTTTACAGCCGGTGGAATTCCGGCCTGCGCTTTTCATACACGGCAACATAGCGGAAACCTGTCTCCCGCAGCAGAGCGCAGGCCTCTTGAAAGCCCCCGGCCACCCCTCCGGGGGCGTGGGCGTCCGAGCCCAGGGTCACGATCTCTCCACCGCAGGCCCGCCAGTGGTCCATCACTAGCTTCCACTCCCGGACAGCCTTCCCTGTATACGTATTCAGCTCAATTCCCCGGCCCCGCTCCGCGGCGGCGCGGAAAATACCGTCCACCCGCTCCCAATACCGGTCCAGGGAGACTGGGGCGCTCATATACCGCAGGGGATAAATAATATGGCCCAATACGTCGTAAAAGTCGCTCTCTGCCAGCAGGGCCATGGAGGCAAAGTAATCGTCCAGCGCGGCATAGCATCCCTCCGAGGCGGTGTAATCCAAGTGGAACAGGTCCTCCCCGCCCGCCTGGAGGCTCAGGTTATGGACGGAGCCAATGACAAAATCCAGCTCCGGCACACGAAGAATCCTTTGCGCCGCTTCCGGGTCGATGTGCCCCATGCCCAGCTCCAGTCCCAGTTTGAGCTTGAGGCCGGAGGAGCAGGCGGAAACGGCCTGCCGGTACTGCTCCAGGGCGGGTGGCCAGTCAAAATCATAAACTCGGCCCCCATCCTCGTCCAACAGGTCGCAGTGATCGGTAACACACAGCTCCGCCAAACCCGCTCCCGCGGCGGCGTCCGCCATGGCCTTCAGCGGAGCTTGGCTGTCAAAGGAAATCAAGCTGTGCGTGTGATAATCGGCCAGATACATAAACGCGCCTCCTCATAAAGGCCAGCTGGGGAACCAGCGCAGGAAATAAGCGGTGTACCAGGTGGGGACCTGAATACCCACCAGCACCGGGTAAAACATGGCGTAAAGCGCCACGGCAGCTCCGGTTATGCCATAGACAACGGACTTCCACGCCCTGGGCGGCAGGCTGTCTATCATCTCTGAAAACACATACCCTAAGGCCAGCACCAGAAAAATAACCGAGGGGAAATAATGGTAGGCGAAGGTAATCCGCCCGATCAGCAGCCAAGGCAGCAGCTGGGACAAATAGCCGACCAGCAGGAACAGCGCGCTGCCGCACCTGCGGGTAAACACCCGCGCAGCCAGGGTCAGCACCGCCAGCAGGCCGCCCCAGCAGACCACCGGATTGACAAAGGCGGCAAAGCGGATGGTATACCCCGGCGCCGGACTGTCCAGGTAGTACAGAATCGGCCGGGCGTCCACCAGCCACTGATACCAGCGGGAGGAGTAGGGGTGGGAGTCGGTGACCCCGTTGTGGTAGGTGAACATATATTTCTGGTTCTCCCACAGCACCTTCCACCATGCCCCCAGACTGGTATCTCCCCTGGCCTGGGCATAGGGGTAATAGGACAAAAAGTAAATCACGGCGGGGATCACCGCGAAGCACAGCACGGAAAAGGCCAGCACCTTGAGGCACCAGCGCCTCCGCTCCAGCAGGGCGTCCTCTCCTGCGGGCCAATCCTGCAGCTTCTGGTACAGTCCGGCAAAATACAGCGCCGCCAGCCCTACGCAGCCGTAAATCACCGTCCACTTGGACGCCGCGCCCAGCCCCCAGCACAGCCCTGACAGGAACAGCGGCGGGGCGCACCTGGCAAACGGCGTGCCGGCGGGGAGGGTCAGGTAGCGGTACAAAAACAGATACATCAGCAGGATGAAAAACACCCCATAGGTATCAATGGTGGCCAGGCGGGTCTGGGTCAGATGCATGAAATCCGCCGCCAGCAGGGCCGTACCGCAGGCGGCAACCACGCTCCTGCCAAAAAGGTTCTTCAAAAACACGTACAGCGCCGGCAGCATCAGCACCCCGAACAGGGTTCCCATAAACCGCCAGCCAAAGGGGGTCATACCGAACAGGCGCACGCCCAGCCCCAAAATCAGCTTGCCCAGGGGGGGATGGGAGATCTCATAGGGGGGCACCCCCTCAATGTGCTCCAGGGCGGTGCGGGGGTGATAAATCTCATCAAAATAGGCGGAGTTGGTCCAGGAAAATTGCTCCGGAACAGTCTCCTGCTCATCAAAAAGGGCCTCTACCGCCCCGTCCGCCGCCGCAGGGACTATCCGCCCGCCATCCCCGTCGAAGAGGACCAGCTCTGCCAGTTCCAGCAGGTTCCGGTCCGCCCGCCCGGTAATGCGCACCTGGCGGGCATACTGGGGATTCTCCAGAGCCACTTCCAGCCATTTAAACAGCTCGTTATAGCTCTGGCTCATGGCATAGCCAGGGGCATAGCCCGCCCCGTCAGCCCAGTAATAAACCGTGCCGCCGTTTTCCTCCCGCGTCCACAAGCTCAGCCACCGCTCCCCGTCGGAGGAAATTTCGACGCGATAGCTTCCGGTACCCAGATTGGGAAAATACCACAGCTTGGACAGGAGAACCGGCTCCTCCAGGGTTATGGTGCGGCTCTCCCCGTCCCCAAAATTCCAGGCGGACTGGGGCGCCTGCATACTGCCCAGGTTCGCAAAGGCCGTAAGCGCGTATACCGCCGTAATCGCCAGCAGAGGCGCAGCGTCCTTGCGCTGCATGGGGTAGCGCTTCCCCGCGAAGGAAAACCGCTTTGGAAAACCGGCCCCCGCGGGACGGCCCGGCGCGGCGCGCCTTGAAGCCTGCCAAAACCAAAGAAAGCAGTACAGCAGGGCGGCAATCACCAGCACCGGAAATAGGTAGACAATATATTGCATCAACCGCGCGCACCTCCAGCGCAGAAATCAGGTTTGCCGCTCCGCGCGGCGCCTTTTTATTGTATTGCATTTTTCACCGCTTGTCCAGAGTAAAGCAGCAGAAAGCTTCACCGCAGCTACTCTCCCTGTGCCAGCCGCCAGCGCAGGCCGGAATACCGCCGCTGCTGCCGGTCATTGGCGGTCATTTTGGCCACCACCTCTTCGTCCCCCACAATAATCAGCAGCTCTCTGGCGCGGGTGATGGCGGTATACAGCACGCCGCGGGTCAGCAGTACCGGCGCGCCGTCGCAGGCCACCAGGATCACCGCCCGGTATTCGCTCCCCTGCGCCTTGTGTACCGTGACGGCATAGGCCGGCTCCAGCTCCCCCAGCATATCGGGGGTATACTCCACCAGGCGGCCCTCAAAGTCCACCGTAACGGTCTCCCCCCGGTCGTCCACATCCTCGATGATGCCCACGTCGCCGTTAAACATCCCCATACCGGAGCAATTTCCTCCCCGCTCCCGCCACATCACGTCGTAATTATTGCGCACCTGCATGACCCGGTCGCCCTTTCGAAAGATGTACTCCCCAAAGCGCCGCTCCGGCCTGTCCTCGCCCGGCGGATTGACCGCCGCCTGAATCGCCCGGTTCAGCGCGGCGGTGCCCGCCTGCCGCCGGCGGGTGGGCGAGAGCACCTGAATCTGCCCGGTGGGAATCCCCATGTTCTGGGGCAGGCGGGTCTGCAGCAGCTCCACCACCGTCTCCGCCGCCCGGCCGGGGTCCTTCCGGCGCAGGAAAAAAAAGTCCTTTTGATTGTTCTTCAGCTCCGGCGGCCGCCCCTGGTTGACCCCGTGGGCATTGCGGATAATAGCGCTCTCGGCCGCCTGCCGGAAAATCTCGCTCAGGCGCACAACCGGCACCGCCCCGCTGCGAATAAGGTCGGAAAACAGATTCCCCGGTCCCACTGAGGGCAGCTGGTCCGGGTCCCCCACCAGCACCAGCCGGCACTCCTCCCGCAGCGCCGCCAGCAGCGCCCGCATCAAGGGCAGGTCCACCATAGAGGTCTCGTCCACGATCACCGCGTCGGCCTTCAGCGGGTCGTTTTCATCATGGGCAAAAACCAGGCTCCCGGAGTGGGGGTCGTACTGGGTCTCCAGCAGGCGGTGGATGGTGGCCGCCTCCACGCCGCACAGCTCTCCCAGCCGTTTTGCCGCCCGCCCGGTGGGCGCGGCCAGGGCGGTATCCAGGCCCAGGGCGTCAAACAAGGCCAGCACCCCCCGCAAAGAGGTGGTCTTTCCGGTGCCCGGCCCGCCGGTGAGAAGCATCACCTGGCTCCGGGCCGCCAGAACCACCGCCTGCCGCTGCTGGGGCGCATAGGTAATATGCTGCTCTGCCTGAATGCGGTCGATGAGCTTGTCCAGCTCGTGCGGGGCCGTCATTTCCCCCGCCGCCATCTCCCGCAGCCGCCAGGCCACGTACTGTTCCGCCTGGCACAATTCCTGAAGATATACCGCCTGCTCCCCCGCCACCTGCTCTTGAACCAGCTCCCCCCGCTCCAGCAGGGCCTCCAGCGCGTCGGTCAGCTCCTCCTCTTCCAGACTGATGAGCTGCCCGGTGGCCCAGAGGAGCTTACGCCGGGGCAGAAAAGTGTGCCCGTTGTCCAAATTGTGCCGCAGCTCAAACAGCAATCCCGCCTCGAGCCGCTGGGGGTCGTCTCCCTCCATGCCCATGTCCAAGGCCAGACCGTCAGCCTGGCTGAAGCGCACCCCCAGCTCTGAATCCACCAGCAGGTAGGGATTGGCCCGGACGATCTCCAGCGCCTGGCCCCCATAACGGCGGTACAGGGGCATCGCCAGCTGGAGCGGCAGCCCGTGTCCACCCAAAAATTCCAGCAGGCGGCGCATACCCATCTGGAGCCGGAACGCCTCCCCTATAGCCAGGGCCCGCTTGCGGGTGATCCCACGGATCTCCGTCAGCCGCTCCGGCGCCTCCTCCAGCACGGTCAGCGCGTCCTGTCCGAAGAGCTCCACCATCCGACGGGCGGTGGCCGCGCCCACCCCGCGCACCGCGCCGGAGGCCAGATAGTCAAAAACAGCCTTCTCCCCGGCGGGCATGCGCCGTTCTACGCTCTCGGCCTTAAACTGCTCTCCATAAGAGGCGTGGCGCATCCATGTGCCCCGGACGGTGATCCCCTCTCCCGGAGACACGCCGGGCAGGCAGCCGACCACCGTGACGCCGCCCGCCTCTCCCGCGTCCAATTTGAGCACCGTGTAGCCGTTTTCCTGATTTTGAAAAATCACGGCGTCCACGGTGCCCTCAATTGTATTCCACTGCGCCTCCTGCATGGCCCCGTCCTCCTTTTTAGAGGATTTTACCACTTTCCGCCGGATTTGTCGAATGGTTCTTCCGTTCCTGCGACGTACTCGCCCAAACGCTGCGCCGGACACAGGGCCAGCCCCTGCTCCCGGTTCAACAGAGCCGCCGCCACCGCCCGCCCCGTCTCGTCCAAACCGCTGTCGGCAATGACAATGGTAAATCGGGCCAGCTCACCGCCCCGCAGCCACAGCAGGCCGTCCACCGTCCGCTCCAGCCCCGCTGCATTCCCATGGGCAGGCACCACGGCATAAACCTCTTCCCCGCCGCCCCCCACAGGGGTCAGCAGCCGCCCAAAGAGCACCCAGCCCAGGGCAATCAGTCCCGCCGCCGCCAGCAGCGACAGCCCCGCTTCCATCCAAAGCGCCAAATCCCTCACCTCCGGCCCATCCTATGCCAGCCGGCAGCAGAAGGTGTCAATTGATGGTCGCCACCACCAGTCCGGTGGCAAAGGTCATAATCAATCCCGCGGTAATCACACCCAGAATTATCGACGGCAGGGCCTTGCGCAGCGGCATGTCCAGAAAGGCCGCCGCCAGCGACCCCGTCCACGCCCCCGTCCCTGGCAGGGGAACGGCCACAAAGAGATAAAGTCCCAGGTATTTATAGCGGCTTACCCTGCGGCCCTTCAGATGGGCCTTCCGCTCCAGGCGGTCCACGATATGGTCCAGCTGAGGAAAGCGCCGGCGCATCCACTGAAAGACGCGGCGGATATACACAATAATAAAGGGCGCCGGTATCAGATTTCCCACTACGCTGGCCACCAGGGCCGCCAGGGGTGAAAGTCCCAGCGCCGTGCCGAAGGGGACGCCGCCCCGCAGCTCAATCACCGGGAGCATCGACACCAGCATGGTAAACACCAGCTCGCCCGTCTGGCTGTCTGTGAGCCACTTTAACAGTTCCAAAATAACGTCCTCCCTTTTCTTCCACGCGCCCGCCTCAGCGCAGCGCTCCGCCCGGCAGGGCCGGCACGCCTCTATTTTATCACACCCGCCGGAGAAAAACATCAACTTTTTCACAACGCTGCGGCAAATTCCTGCCCTTCCGCTCTTGTCCCAGCCGCAGGCGGCTGATATAATAGGATGATCTAAACCATCCGGCGATACAAAAAAAGGGGCTGACAGACATGACCTACAAAGAGGAATTCATCACGTTTATGGTACGCTCCGGCGTGCTGACCTTTGGGGATTTCACCACAAAGTCCGGGCGGAAAACTCCCTACTTCATCAACACCGGCAATTATAAAACCGGCGCCCAGGCCGCCCGCCTGGGAGATTATTACGCCGCCTGTATTCAAGAGCATCTGCCCCACGGGGTGGACTGCCTGTTCGGCCCCGCCTATAAGGGCATCCCTCTGGCGGTATCCGCCGCCGCGTCTTTGTACCGCAGCTACGGCCGGGATCTGCCCTACTGCTTTAACCGCAAAGAGGCCAAGGACCACGGAGAAGGCGGAACCATGGTGGGGTATAAGCCCCAGGACGGGGACCGGGTGGTCATTGTTGAGGACGTAGTCACCGCCGGCACCGCCGTGCGGGAGAGCATCGCCCTTTTCCAGCATGTGGCCCAGGTGGACATACACGCCTTGATCGTCTCCGTGGACCGTATGGAGCGCGGCACCCGGGACTGCTCCACCCTGGACGAGCTGCGTCAGGACTACGGCATTCAGGTTTTCCCCATTGTCACCGTCCGGGAAATCATCGCTTTCCTGCACAACACTCCCATAGACGGCACGGTTTATATCAATGACGGGATGAAATCCCGTATGGAGGGCTATCTGGCGGAATACGGCGCCAGGTAAGCCCCGCTCTCAAGGCAGGGCCGCAGGCTCCGTAGGAGAAATAAGGGACAAAGGGAGGCAACGCCATGGCCGACCACAGCGGACACCGCCAGCGGCTGAAAACGGAATTCCTGGCCCGCCCGGACACCTTTCCAGACCACAAGTTGCTGGAGCTGCTCCTATTCTACGCCAATCCCCGCAGCGACACCAATCCCCAAGCTCACGATCTGCTGGACCACTGCGGCAGCATCGCCGGCGTGCTGGACGCCACGCCGGAGGAGCTTCAAAAGGTCCCCGGCATAGGAGGCCACGCCGCCGTTTTGTTTCAAGCGGTGAAGGAGCTGTCCGTGCGCTATTTCGCCGGCCGCACCAGCTTGGAGCATATCGCCCGTTCCTCCCGCGACTATTATCAGGCGCTGCATCCCGAATTTTTCGGGGCCCGGACAGAACGCGCCTGCCTTTTATGCATGGACGGCAAGCACAAAATTCTAGGCCTGCGCAGGCTGGGAGAGGGCAGCGTAAACACAGTCCAGGTGACCACCCGGCTGGTGGTGGAGGCCGCCTTGTCCCTAAACGCCGCCGTAGTGGTTCTGGCCCACAATCACGTCTCCGGTTTGGCGCTCCCCTCTGAGGACGACATCGCCACCACCTACAGCCTGCAAAAAATCCTCGCTCAGGTGGGCGTTGTACTGGAAGACCATCTGGTTTTTGTGGACGGCGACATGGTCTCCATGGCAGACAGCGGCTACTACCGCAGACAGACATAGTCCGTCCCCCATGTATAAAAAGCCACAGCGTAAAAAAGCGCGCCGTCAGCAGAGGAATGCTGACGGCGCGCTTTTTTGCTCTTCAGCCCTTCTGGGCGATATCCAGCATATCTCCCGTGATATCGGCGGTGTAGGGATTCAGCCCGCAGGTGTTGACGGTCTCCAGCACCCCCGCCGGGTCCAGCTCATAGCACCACGTCCACCCGTGGTAGGTCACCGTGCCGTCCCCCGGAAGCACCGACGCGGTCAGGCCGCTGGAAAAATCAAATTCCAACGCCTCGGCGGCAAAGAACACCAGCGCCTGCGCGTCCAGATCGGTCTCCACGTTCTCCAGGAAGATGTCATAGTACTCCGCAAACTTCTGCGGGTTGGACAGTGCCTTTTTCAGCACCGCCACCAGGAGGTTTCGCTGGGTATCCGTACGCCCGATGTCCGCGCCGCCGTACACATCGTAGGTACGCACGCTGCCGTCCTCGTCGATATAGGAGTTCTGGCGGCAGCGGGCCACCTTCAGCGCATCCCGTCCCGAGAGCCACTGCATCCCCTTATTGTAATGGATGTGCAGATCCTGAGTGGGGTCGTCGTAGCTCATATTCACCGGGACATAAAAGTCAATACCGCCCACTGCGTCGATCAAACGGACAAAGCCCCGTGTGTTCACCTTCACATAGTAGTCAATGGGGAACCCCAGGATTCCGCTTACCTCCTCCCGGAGGGCCTCGATACCGTTGTATGCGCACATGCTGTTGAGCTTATAAAAATGCGAGCCGTTTTTCTCCCCCACCCCGTCAATCATCGTGTCCCGGGGCAGCGAGACCAGTCCCGCCTTTTGGTTGACCGTGTCATAGGTGAGCACCATCATCGTATCGGTGCTGCCGCTGGACTGGTCGGTGGCCACCAGCAAAAACGTATAGGTATACTCCCGGCGGACCGGCCCCTGTTCCGGCGCGGGGGTGGCGGACGCCTGCTGGCCGCCGGGGCCGGAGACCTGCCCCGGCGGGGTAGGGGAGACCGGATTGGCCCCTCTGTATTCCGGCGGCCTGCGCAGGTAGAGAAACACGCAGTACAGCAGGACAATGACCGCCGAAAGCGCCACCAGGACGCCGTATAAAATCTTTCCCGCCCGTCGGGCCGGGGAAACAGCTGGCTTCAAAATACGTCGGGCCACAAAGGCCGCCCCCTTTTCTGGCGTATGCAATCGTGCCGCTCCAGGCACAGCTGGAAATCATATTATGTCAACGTTCAGCACATCTTAGTATACAAGGTAAGACGAATAGGGGCAAGAAAAAGTTTCACAATTTATGTTTTTTTAAGAAACGCTTTCACTCCCCCATCCGGGCCTGTATGCCCAAAACGGCGGCGGTAAGGGAGTTGACCGCCGCCAGCAGGTCGATAAGCAGCTGCGTCTGCCCGGTGAGCGTCTCCAGCGTCCGCTCCGCCAGGGCCGTGTCCGCCGCGCTGCCCTGGCAGGGGCAGCTGCCCCGCCCCGCTGGGCGGGTAATCACGCGGACATAGCGGTTCATGGGCTCCTCCTCCACCTCCAGGGGGGCGGCGGGGAGGTCCTGCGGACGTCTGGCCTGGGTCTCCCGCGCCGCCTGCCGGGCCTGGGCGATGATGGCCTGCGCCGCCTCCTGGGCCTGCCGGCGCAGCGGGTCCTGCCCGCAGCGGCGGCAAAAATCATTTATCATAGCGCAATACCTCCTTTTTCCTTCCATTCTATGCGCACAAACGGATTGGGGACCGAAAAGCGCCAGACAGCATTGACAAATTCCAGTTTCGTGCTATACTAAACTGTATCATATGAGACAGAAATGGGGCGTTGTTTCATGAGACCGGTTACCGCTCAGCAACGCGCCCTTCTGGCCGGGACTTTCCTGCTCCGGGATACGGGAGAGCAACCTTTGGCATTCCTTCTCTCGGACCCCCGCTTGACCTGGGAGAGGGCACCCAAGGGCGCTGTCATTTACTCTCCCCATGTTTTCCGTCGCTGTCTGGGCGTAGTGCTCTCCGGCCGGGTGCAGGTGGAAAAGGGACCGCTTATCATGAGCGTGCTGGAGCCGGGGGACCTCTTCGGCGCGGCGGCCCTCTTCTGTCAGGCGGAGGACTACGCCGCCACCCTCACCGCCCGCAGCCCCTGTGAGCTGCTGCTGCTCTCCCAGCAGCTGGTGGAAGAGCTGATAGCTCGGTTCCCCCAGGTGGGGCGCAACTATGTGTCCTACCTGTCCGGCCGCATCCGCTTCCTCACCGGGAAAATTGACGCGCTGACCGCCGGAAGCGCCGGGCAGAAGCTGGCCCAGTACCTGCTCGCCTCCGCCCGGCAGGGCTGGGCGGAGGCGGAGTGCTCCTCTACCGGACTGGCGAAACGCCTGGGCGTCAGCCGCGCCTCCCTGTACCGGGCCTATGACGCTTTGGACGAGGCCGGATTGATCCGCCGGGTGGGAAAACGGATTGAGCTGCTGGACGAGGCCGGACTGTCTCATTTTAATGGCGGGCCCGCACCCATGGACGCGGACCGTGAAAGGACGGAATGATATATGAGAAAAAGAGCGCTTTCCCTGGCTTTAGGACTGTGCGTGCTGCTGGGATTATTCGCCGGCTGCGCCCCTCAGGCCGGCAATTCCACCCCGGCCCCCACCGCTTCCGCGCCCACCGCCGTGCCTACGGCACAGCCCACGGCGCAGCCCGTTCCGGAAACTCCCACCCCCGCCGGTGAGACGGTGAACCTGGGCCTGCTCAAGGGCCCTACAGGCATGGGAGCCGCCAAACTGCTGTCTGACAACGACAGCGGCTCTGCCGCCGCTTCCTATAATGTAACCCTGGGCTCGGATCCCGCCAACGACATCGTGCCCAAGCTCATCAACGGGGAGTTGGATCTGGCGGCAATCCCCACCAATCTGGCCGCTGCCCTGTATAATCGGACCGGGGGTGAAATCCAGCTTTTGGCTCTGAACACCTTAGGGGTACTTCATATTCTGGAAAACGGAGAGAGCGTCCACAGCCTGGCGGATCTGGCCGGCAAGACGCTCTACGCCACCGGGCAGGGGGCCAATCCGGAATACGTGCTCAACTATCTTCTGGAGCAAAACGGACTCACCCCCGGCGTTGACGTGACCATCGAGTGGAAAGCCAGCGATGAGCTCACCGCTCTGATGGCCTCCGGAGAGGCCGCTCTAGGCATGCTCCCCGTCCCCGCCGCTACCAGCGTTATGATGCAAAACCAGGACGTGCGCGACGCCATTGATCTCAACAGCGCCTGGCGCAGCGCCGGAGCCCAAGGCACCTTTACCATGGGCTGTCTGGTAGCCCGAAAGCAGTGGCTGGAGGAGCACGGGGATTTGACCCGCAGCATCCTGTCCGACTTTGCCTCCTCAATCCGCTATACGCTCGACAATCCAGCCGAGGCCGCCGCCCTGATGGAGCAGTTCGGCATTGTCCCCAAGGCCGCCGTGGCCCAGGCCGCTATTCCCCAGGCCAACCTGGTCTGGATCACCTCCAGCGATCTTATGGACATCGCCAGCTACTATGAGGTACTCTTCGCCGCCGACCCCGCTTCGATTGGAGGGGCCATTCCCGATGACGCGTTTTACTACATTCCGTAATCACAGCAAACAGTTATTACAAAAAACTGCCCTGCCCCTGGCCTTTTGGCTGGGGTTTTGGCAGCTTGCGGCCCTATCCGTGGGAAAAGAGCTCCTTCTCCCCAGCCCTCTCGCCACCGCCGCACGGCTGGCCGAGCTGGCAGTCACTGAGGACTTTTGGCGCAGCGCCCTCATCAGCCTGGGCCGGATTTTGGGCGGCTTTTTGGCGGGCGCCCTGGCGGGCAGCGCTCTGGCGGTACTCACCTGTGCCTTTTCTTGGGCAGACCGGCTGCTCTCCCCGGCCGTAAAGGTTCTGCGGGCCGCGCCGGTGGCCTCTTTTATTGTCCTGATCCTCCTGTGGGTGCCTACCGGCCGGGTGCCGGGAATTATCTCCGGGTTGATGGTCCTCCCTGTCCTGTGGGCCAATGTCTGTAAAGGAATTCATCTTACCAGTTCTCAGCTGCTGGAGGCCGCCGCAGCTTACCGTTTCGGCCCATGGCGGACCTTCGCGCTGGTCTATCTGCCCTCCGCTATCCCCTACTTTGCCAGCGGCTGCTCCACCGGGCTGGGCCTGGCCTGGAAAGCCGGAGTAGCCGCGGAGGTTCTCTGTCAGCCCCGCCCCGCCATCGGCTCCCAGCTCTACGCCGCCAAGCTCACCCTGGATACTCCCGCTCTATTTGCCTGGACCGCGGTGGTCATCACCTTGAGCCTTGCGCTGGATTGGGCCCTGGGCCTGCTACTCCGGCGGGCGGGAAGGAGGCTCGCACTGTGATCCGGGTCGAAAATATTACCGTTCGTTTTGGGGAAAAAACCGTTTTAGCGCATTTCTCCATGGAAATTCCGAGCTCCGGCCTTACCGTCCTGTCCGGCCCCTCCGGCTGTGGAAAAACAACGCTGCTGCGGGTGCTCTCCGGCCTTCAGCCGGTGGAATCCGGCAGGGTTCTGGTCCCGGCACAGACCGCCCTTCTCTTTCAGGAGGACCGCCTGCTGCCCTGGCGCACGGCGGGGCAGCACATTGCCGACGTACTGCCTCGCCGCCGCTGGGGGGAAGTCTCCCGCTGGCTGGCCCTGGTGGAGCTGGACGGGGAGGCGCACAGCTATCCCGCCCAGCTCTCCGGCGGTATGGGACGGCGGCTGGCCCTGGCCCGCTGCCTGGCCTGCGGCGGCGCGCTGCTGCTGCTGGACGAGCCCTTCACCGGCGTGGATCCCCCCAGGGCAGGGCGCATTCTGGACCGGCTGCGGCAGCTGGGCGTTCCTGTTTTGCTGTGCAGCCACCAGACCGCGGTGCTGGAGCGCTGCGACCGTGTGGTGTTCACCGCCGGACCGCCGCTGACCCAGGTGGAAGAACCTTCCAACCGGAATATATGAAGGTTTTTTTAAAAAGCCCGAAAGCGCCTTGCGCTTTCGGGCTTTGGTTGCTATAATAATGCCCGCTGAATTATGCGGAATCCGTTGAAGCCCAACGTCTTCCAGCTTTCTTCAGTCAAACCGCCCAGCTGTGAGGTATTGCCATGAGCACCCCTATTTTTATAGAGCGCCCCCCTGTCCGGCGGCGTTTTTCCTACCCCAAACTGAATCTCACCAGCGCAAAAGCCGCCTGGGTATCCCGCTCTCTGCTGGTTCTGGCGCCCCTGCTGTCCTTTACTCTGGTAGAGGTGCTGAACTACAACAACCCCTGGACCGATTTCTCCCCCATTCAAAATGCCTTGAACCTGGCTTGGTATTACACCGGCGAGCTTTTGCTCTTCCTTCTGCTCCGGCGGCGGGCCGCCGCGGTCAAGTGGGGCCTGGGACTGGCCTGGGCGTTCGGATGCGTCAACCACTATCTGATCTCCTTCCGGGGGCGGACTCTTTTCCCCGGAGACCTGCTCACCCTGGGCACGGCGGTCAATGTGGCGGGGCAGTACAATTACACTCCCGACCGGCTTCAGTCCATTACCTTTTTGATCCTACTGGCCTGCCTGCTGCTGGTCTCCCTCCTGCCCAAGGAGGAGAAGCGCCCCCTGTCCTGGAAATTTTCCCTCCCGGCGGCGGGTCTGTGCGCCGGCTATGCCGCGGTCTTTTTCTGCACCGGCCTTGTCGGCGCTCTGGGCATCGAGCCCTCTATGTGGACTACCCGCGGCAACGGCCTGGCTCTGAATTTCGCCGTCTGCCTAAAATACATGCATGTAGAGCGGCCCGATGGCTACTCCCAGACCGCGCTGGACGCTCTGGCCGGGGACTCTCTCAGCCAGTCCGCCGCCGCCGTTCCAGAGGGGGGACAGCGCCCGGTCAATGTCATCGTCATCATGAACGAGTCTTTTGCCGATCTGTCCGTTCTGCCCGGCGTGGACAGTAATGTGGACGCCATGCCTTTTATCCGCTCTCTGTCGGAAAACACGGTGAAGGGCTATACCTACACCTCCGTCTTCGGCGGTACTACCGCCAACTCGGAGTATGAATTTCTCACCGGAAACACCACCGCCTTCCTGCCCGCGGGAACGGTACCCTACCAGATGTACGTCTCCGACGGGGACCCCTCCCTGGTGCGGCAGATGAAGGATCTCGGCTACCGCTGCGTGGCCTCCCACCCCTACCGCTCCTCCGGCTGGAACCGGCCGAGCGTCTACCGGGATTACGGCTTTGACCAGGTCTATTTTGAGCGGGATTTTCAAAACCGGACCTACCTGCGGGGGGATGCCTCCAGCGGCTATATCTCCGACCAGTGCAACTTTGAAAACCTCGTGCACATGTATGAGCACAAGCAGGAGGGTGAGCCCCTGTTTCTCTTCAACGTCACCATGCAGAACCACAGCGCCTACAACATGCCCTGGACCAATTTGGACCGGGAAGTCTGGCTGACCGGAGCGCTGGAAGGGCGTTTTTCCTCTGTGGACCAATATTTTTCTCTCATCCGTCAAACCGACCGGGCCTTCGCGTACTTAATCGATTACTTCTCTCAGGTGGAGGAGCCCACAGTGATCCTCATGTTCGGAGATCACCAGCCCCAGGTGGCCACTAACTTTTATACGGCCGTCCTGGGCAGCGATCCTGAGCCCGCTCTGGCCCAAAAAAAGCAGATGACTCCCTTTGTTCTGTGGGCCAATTATGACATTCCGGAGCGGGACGGCGTAGCGCTCTCTTTAAATTACCTCTCCGCTCTGCTCATGGAGACGGCCGGCCTTCCCCAAACCGGGTATCAGCGCTTCCTCTCTGAGCTCTACCGGGACCTGCCCGTCATCAATACCGTGGGAATTCAGGACCGTTCCGGAACCTGGTACGGAGAAAACGAACCTCTGCCCGAGCCCCTGGCCCGGCGGCTGGAGGAGTACCAAATGCTCCAGTACAACAACATCTTTGACAAATCCCACCGGGTGGAATCTTTTTTCTCCCTGCACGAATAGAAAAGGCGGGCCGCCGAGCGGCCCGCCTTCCTTAATTTTCTCAATACAGCGCCCAGAAATACCGCAGCAGCAGCCGCTTGGCCGGACTTGCGGCGGTATACAGCTTCTCCGCCTCTCTCTGGGCCAAAGCCGTCATCGCGTCCCGCTCCTCCTGGGACAGGGTATGCTGGCTGAACTTAGCCTTCTCCGCCAGCTCCTGGGCCTGCGCCGGAATCGTCCCGCCCCGGCGGACCAGCCGCTCCAAATAGCGGTAGGCGCTGATTGCCGCCCGGTTGGCGTCCGCTCCGGCAAAGCGCCGGCGGCGCAGCCACCGGACCAAATGCCGCCGCAAAAGAAGTAAACCCACCGCCAGTAAAACGATCAATCCACTCCACACCGGGCGCAGGTCCACCTTCTCCTGCTGGGGGGCGGCGGTGGGTCTAGGCGTATTGGTCCGCGGCGGCGTACGGGCAGGCGTAGGAGTAGGCGTAGGCGTGGGTACGGCCTGCTCGCCGCCCGCCCCGCTGTGCGCCGGTTCTCCTCCCGCATAGGCGGGGGTCACCTCCACGGGATACCACCCGTAGCCCTCTAAATAAATTTCCACCCAGGCGTGGGCGGCGGAATCGGGCACCTGCACCCGGCCGGAAGGCGGGATATCCGCCACATAGCCAGATACATACCGGGCAGGTATGCCGGTATAGCGCAGCAGCAGCGCAGCGGCGCTGGCAAAGTGCATACAGTACCCCCGGCGGCTCTGGGCCAGGAAATAGGCCGTAAAATCCTCCCCCTCCGGGGCAGCGGGGGTGTCCGGGTCGTACTCCGCCAGGAAATCCAGGCTGTCCCGAATCAGCCCCGCCATGTGCAAAGCCCACTCGGCCTGCGTGTTTACGCCCCTTTGAACCAGCATCTGGTAGTGTCTGTTCTCCGCTCCCTCTTCCAGGTATGCCTCCGGGGTATCGATCACCCCGCGCACCCAGTCCGTCAGGGATTGC
This sequence comes from uncultured Flavonifractor sp., assembly GCA_947346365.1. Classification (GTDB taxonomy): domain Bacteria; phylum Bacillota; class Clostridia; order Oscillospirales; family Oscillospiraceae; genus CANAAV01. The sequence goes on along the minus strand of CANAAV010000002.1, from coordinate 152,223 downwards.
CGCAGGTCTGCGCTGTTTGGATAGCGGGTATATACATCCCATACAAGAGCATTGTAGTAAAGCCGCTCCGCTGGGACGGCTTCCTCCGGGAGCTTGAACCCATCCAGCGGGGAGCTGTCCGGCATCAGATAGAGGGTGTGGGTCTCCACTCCCTCTGCCGGAGCCAGATAGGAATCCTGGACAAACTCCGCTCCGGAGAGCTCACCCGGAGTTGTCAGCAGATGATAGGGGAAGTACACACAGCCGGAGCTGGGCCCCACGCTGCGCACGCTGATTTTGGCATACTTCCGCCCCGGCGCGCTCTCCCGCGCCGCCAGGGCGGGAAAGTTGATGGGCTGAAAGCCGTTGAGCTGCTCCTCCAGGGAAGCGGGCGGCTCTTCCCCCTCTTCATCGCCGCCGCGCTCGGGCCGGTACCGAAAAGATGATGATGATATCCTTCTCCTCCAGTATTCCTCCAGGTCCTGATAGGCCTCATCCTCCAGAGGTCCCCAGCTCTTTCCATCGTACACAGCGCTGGAGAAGCCCCGCAGGTAAATGCGCCCCCGCAGATCCGAGCTGCGCACATCCAGCACCGTCCGCCCGGAGAAGCGCAGGGGCCCCGCTCCCGCCAGGTCCACCTGCTCCTCGGCGCGGAGCAGTCCGCCGCCGTTGCCGCCGGGCAGCAGCTCCATGTGAGAAAAATGCCGGTCGCTGAGCTCCGTGGCCCAGTTGACAATCTTATCGTTGGCCCTGTCCGCCCAGGCGGGGCGCCGGTAGCGCTCCTGAGGCATGGCAGCGGTGAGCAGCGCCAGCAGCAGCGCTGAGGTCAAAAGTCCTGTCAGGCGCATCCGGTTCCAGTTTTTCCGCCCGGCCCGAACGGTCAGCGACGAGAGCAGCAGCGTCCCCCAGCACACCAGCACCGCCATCAGGGGCAGCCACGCAGGGGTGATGGTAAAGGCCAGCGGGACCGCCAAAAAGGGTGTGCTGGCCAGGGCCGTCAGCCAGAAGGACCGCTGCCGCACGATGGCAAAGCCCAGAATCAGGGCCGCGGGAACCACCGCCGCCAGCACCAGCACGGTACAGGCCCCCTGCCAAACCTCATCGGGCAGCTGGGCGATGGGCTGGATGTAACGCTCTGTCCCCAGGCTTTCCTCACAGGCGTTTACCACCGAACAGCGCAGGGAAATCTCCCCCAGCACCAGCGCCTGCCGTAGCTGCCACAGCGCCCAGCACCACCCGGCGGCGATCGCCAGCAGCGCGGCCCAGCGGTATTTGGGCAGGGAGAACACCGCCGTAAACACCACCGCTCCCAGCGCGCAGCCCGCCAGCAGGCAGGCGGGATAGACCCGTAGGGCAAAAGCGGTGGAGAAGGAAAAGACACTGCCCCACAGGGCCAGAAACAGCAGCGTCCCATCCAGCACGGCGCTCAGCACTCCCCTTTTGCGCCGCGCGCCGGAGGAGGACTGCGTCATAAGGCCTCCCCTCCTTCCAGTCCGTGGGGCGTCACATGGATGCGCCGCACATTCCTTCCGCCGGGAAGGGTCTGTTCCAGCGCGGAACGGCCCGTCAAAGGCGCGGGGAATGAAAAATCCTCCGCCAGGGCCCCAATCAGCCCCCGTTCCGCTTCCACCAAGCGCTCCCGCAGCTCCCCGCTCACCGGGTCCGCCCACAGGATACAGTGGGGCCGCTCCCGCTCCAGCAGCAGCCGGGACAGCGCCGTCAGACGGTCCATGGTCCGGTCCAGGTCCTCCGGCGTGCCGAAGTGGTCATAGCTCAGATAGAGCTGAGCCCGCACGGGCTCCAGCACCTCCCGCACCACCAGCTCATCCCGCTTGGTGGACAGCTTCCAGTGGACGCTCTTCATGGGGTCGCCGGGGCGGTAGGAGCGCAGATCGTAGTCCTCCCCCGGTCCGCCGCCAGGGCGGGGACGCAAGGTGGCCCCCTGCTGCTCTTCCCCGGCAAAATCCGGCGGCTCATCCGGGTCCACAGGCACGGGGAGCACCACCAGCGCCGCCGTGCCACAGGTGCGCACCGGCAGGCAGAGCAGTCCCAGCAGGTCACAGACCCATGCCTTTCGGACGCTGCACACCAGACGCCCGCAGTGGCGTGCGTCCGCCGTCAGGGAGAACGCCGCTCCGCCGCCCCACAAATCCCGGTGCAATGCCTCCTTTTCCCCCGTCATCTGGTTGAGGCAGTCCACCGTCAGGCGTACCCGCGCCAAGGGCAGGCGCGCACCCACATGCAGCAGCACCTGAAACCGGGCCTCCTCCCCCCGGACCACCATAGACGCACAGGGGGAGAGCTCCAAGGCGCACAGCAGCATCCCCGGCAGGCTCAAGGCCAGGGACAATACCGGGGTCAGCGCCACCAAAACCAGCAAAAAGCTGGAGAAATAGCCCTTAAAAAAGATCTGAAAAAGCACGGCGGCCCCCAGGGCCCCCACGTAGGCAATCCTGCGGTGTATCATAGGTTCCTCACTTGATGCGCGGTGCGGGGATCGCCTTCAGCAGCTCTTCCGCCAGGGCCGTTCCGCTTACCCCCGCCTTGGGGGCCAGCAGCAGCCGATGGGCAATCACGTCCGGGTAAATCCGGCGCACATCCTCCGGGATGACATAATCCCGGCCCTGCACCAGGGCCGCGGCCCGCGCCATTGCCGTCACAGCCAAGGTGGCCCGGGGGCTCCCGCCCTGGAGAATGCTGGGGTGGCTCCGGGTGGCCCCCACCAGACGGACGATATAATCCAGCACCGGATCGGATACGTGCACCTGCCCGCACATCCGGCGCAGCTGCTCCAGCTCCCCTAGGCCCATGACCCGTCCCACCCGCTCCAGCGGATTTCCCTCCTGCTTGCGCCGGACCATGTCCATCTCGTGGAGGGGCTCCGGATAGCCGATAGACAGCCGCACCATAAAGCGGTCCAGCTGAGAGTCCGGCAGCAGCTGGGTGCCCGAGGCGCCGGCCGGGTTCTGGGTTGCGATGACCAGGAAAGGCCGGGGCACCGGGTGGGCTGTACCATCCACCGTCACCTGCCCCTCCTCCATGGCCTCCAGCAGTGCGGACTGGGTGCGGCTGGTGGCCCGGTTGAGCTCATCGGCCAAAAATAGGTTGCACAGCACCGCCCCCGGCTGGTACTCCATCTGTCCGGTCTGCTTGTTATACAAGGAAAAGCCCGTAATATCCGAGGGCATCACGTCCGGAGTGAACTGCACCCGCCCATAGCGCAGATCCAGAGCCTTGGAGAAGGCCAAAGCCATGGTGGTTTTGCCCACGCCGGGGATGTCCTCCAGCAGAATATGCCCCTGGGCCAGGGTGGCCAGCAGAACCTTAATCAGCACCTCGTCCTTGCCCACCACCGCGCGGCGCACCTGCTCCAGCACATCCAGCGCCAATTTTCTTGCGTCCATGCCTGTACCTCCCCCAAAGGCCGAATTCCATTCTATTTTATCAGACTGTCGCTTTATGTCAACTAAAATCGGATTACATATGGTTACAAAAGCTCATTGGAGTCCTCCTGCGCTCCCTCAACCGCCGCCCAGAACTCCTCTCCCTTCACCACGGGCAGATAGCGGCGGCGGTCAGAGCCCCGCCCTTCCTCGAAGTGGCAGGCGGCGGCGTATTCGCACCACCGGCAGGCATTGTGTTCCGGAGTGCGCCAAAAGGGGTCGGCGGAAATATTTCCCGCCGCCAGCTCCTCTCCTACCTCCTGGAGGATGTGCCGGGTGTGCCGGGCCAGCCTGCCCAGCCGCTCGGCGCTGACCAGGGCGTCCCCGGTAAGGGCGCCGGAGCGGTTTACCCGCACCGGCAGGAACCGGGGGCCCTCCGGACCCGCGTGCTCCATAGCCTCCAGCACTGCCGCCTCGTCTAATACCAGGCCCCGGCGCTTCAGCTGGGCGTCCACTTTCTTTTTCCGCTCCTCTTCGCTCATGGACCGGCTGCCCGCCACCACCGCCTCCCGGGCGGGCAGGTAGAGCACCCCCGCCGGGACGATCTCCTTGCGGTAGAGAGCCTCGCCCTTTTGCTCCAGGGTAAACAGGTACAAAAGCATCTGTAGGCCCATGCCGTTCCAGATATCTGTCAGATCAAAGGATTTCCGTCCGGTCTTGTAGTCCACCACCCGCAGGTAGAGCCGGCCGTCCTTCTCCCAGCCGTCCACCCGGTCCACAAAGCCGGAGATACTCACCGTCACTCCGTTTGCCGTCAGTTCTATCGGCTCCAGCTCTCCCCCGCGGCCAAAGCCCAGTTCAAAGGAGATGGGCTCAAAATCAGAGCGCTCCAGCTCCTCCGCCACGTTCTCTACCACGGCGTACACCGATTTCAGCAGCCGGTGGAACAGATACTGGAACCGGGGCGTCGCCTCCTCCAGGCCTCCCAGCTCCTCCGCCACATACCGCTCCACCGCCGCCTTGGCCAGCGCGCGCAGCGTCTGTTTTTCCAGCTTTCCCACGCCGCCCTGCTCCCCGGCCCGCCGGAGCACATGCTCCAGCACATAGTGGACAAAACTCCCGTACTCCGGGGCCTGGAAGCCCGCCGCCCGGCGGGGCTCCGCCTTCAGGCCGTACTGCATAAAATAGGAAAAGTGGCACGACTGATGCTTGTCCATCCGGGAGGCCGACATGGGCACCCGCTCGCCATAGAGCGCGTTCACCGCGCAGCGGGTCAAATGCCCCCGCTCCAACTGGGCGGCGCGCAGCACCCGCCGCGCCAGCGGGGCATACTCCGGCATTTCCAGCAGTGCCGCCGCCGCCGCGGGATACCGCCCCGCCAGCTCCAAAGCGGGCCGTGGGGCCGCCAGGCGGAAGCTGCCGTCCAAGGCTCCCTCCCGCACCTGGCGCAGCTGGGGCAGCAGGCGGCGCAGCTTGTGCACCAGAAACGACGCCCGGCGCTCCTCCCCCTCCGGCCCAGTTCCAGGCCAGCTTACATACAGCCGCTCCTCCGCCAGGGCGCAGGTCTCATAGATGATGGTCATCTCCCGCACCAGTTTTTCGTCCAGCCGGGGGGCCAGCTCCAGTCCGTAAGAGGCCAGTAGACTCCGGTCGTCGTCGTCCAGCAGACCGGGAGACGGGCTGGCCTGGGGCAGGGACGTATCGTCCGCTCCCAGCAGGAACACCGCCCGGTATCCTCTATGGGCCAGCCGGGGCATTTCCCCAGCGCTCACTTGGTCCAGGGACACTGGGATGCTCCCCACATCGTACTGGGAGAGCACCAGCGCAAACAGCTTCGCAAATTCGTCCAGCTCCATGGGCGTCTCCCCCAGTATGCCGGCGCATTGCTCCAGCGCGGTGCAGAGGATCTCCCACAGCTGTCCGTATTCCTCCGCCAGCGCGGCCTCCCCCCGCTCCCGCAGGGCCTCGGTCCGCCGGTCCAGCTGCTCCGGCAGGCCGATGGCTTCCAAAAAACGATAGAGGGACACCGCCTGTCCCCGCCCTGTCCTGTCCGGATTTTTCCGCAGCAGCTCCAGGGGCTCCGCTACCCGGCGGCGCAGGGCGTTCAGCCGCGCCAACAGCGCCTGATCGGCATCGGTGAACTCCCTGCCGTAGCCTTTGGGGTGATTGGCCCACTCCCGCTTTCCTGTCCAGGCGCTCCCCTCCAGCCCCCATTTGAGCACATAGTTTTCCAGCAGGTCGGCCTCCTCCAGGCTCACCCCCGCCATGCCGGTCTTAAGATAGCGGAATACATCCTCATACCGGTATCCCCCCGACGCAGCCTCCAGAGCAGCGGTAATCAGGGCAAACACCGGCTTTTGAAGCACATCGCTCATGCGCCCCAGAAATACCGGCACCCCATATCGGGCAAAAATGGTCTCCAGCAGGGTCCCATAGCCCTCCAGGCTCCGGGCACACACGGCAATCTCCCGGAAGCGAACGTTCTCCTCCCGCGCCAGGCGCAAAATCTCCGCCGCCGTCCACTCCACTTCGGAATAGGGCGTATGGGCGGCAAATACCGTCACACACTCCGCCGCCTGAGTCCACGCTTTCCCATCCGCCGCAAACAGCGCCCGCTCTATGTGCTCCAGCGGGGGTTTTCTCGGCCGCCCCGGCCCGGTGCTCCGCCGGATTTCGCTTGCAGCGCCCGCGTCCTTCGCCAGGCGGAGCAGCTGCCGCGCCGTTCTCCGGGCGGGAGAAAAAATTCCGCCGCCCCCCTCGTCCTCCTCCAGTCCGTCGCAGGTCAGGGCCACCGTCACCGTCTCCCCCTGATCCAGCAGCCGCCGGATCACCAGCCGCTCCTGGGGGGTGAAATCGGTAAAACCATCCATATAAATGTCCTTGCCCCGCGCCCAGGGACACTCCTCCAGCAGCTTGGCCAGCCGGGTGAGCTTGTCCCGCGGATCGGCCCCCTGCCGGGCGGTGAGAGCTTCGTAGGCCCCGTAGATCAGGGACAGATCCAGCAGCTTGTCCCCCTCCCCGCCGCCGGCCTCGCTTCCTGCGGTCCACAGATGCTCCGGCGTGACGGCACAGGTCTTCAGCTCGTCCACCGTGGCCAGCAGCCCAGAGAGAAAAGCCGGCCGGCGGGACGGACGGGCATAGACCCTCAGCTGCCCGGCCACTCCTTTCAGGGCCGTGTACATCAGCAGCAGCCGCCCCCCTTCATCTAAGGCTGGGGCCGCCAAACCGCCCCCGGCGGCAAACACCCGGTCCGCCAGCCGGGTGAAAGAGAGCACCTCCGCATACCGGGAGACAGGGCTGCCCCCGATGGCGCACAGCTGCCTCTCCATATGGTGAGAATGCTGCTCCGGCACAATGAGCACCTGGGAACGCTCCGGTCCCCGCCCGGCGATGGTCTCCAGCAGACTCCGGGTCTTTCCGGTTCCCGCCCGGCCCAAAAGCAGCGTCAGCATAAATATCCCTCCCGATGGTCATCCTCCGCTTGACGCTGACATTGTACCACAGATTTCCGCTCATACGCCAGTGGTCTCCCGTGTGGAAACGTGAAATTGCCGAAAAAGTTTCACACAGCTCGCGCCTTTAAGCCTTGTTTGAAAAATGGGGCTCTGACCAAGGAGAGAGATTTTTTCAACTGGCAAGGGGTTTTGATGCGGGAACCCTGACAGATTTCAAGAAGAAACCCATCGTCCAGGTGAAAAAGACCCGCTATTGGGGCGTTTTTACAATTTTCAAGCAAGACCTAAAGCGGCGGACAGATAAACTCTGTCCGCCGCTTGGGCATGTTAGCAACCTTCAAACAGACGCCAGCACGGTGCGCGCAGGCAGTCTATTGCCCCTCCATCCATGCCTGAAACTGTTCCCAAAGCTCAATTGCCTTAAACTTTACCACATATCCCTCGTCCTCGCCGGAAATCAAGGCGATCTCCTCTTCGGAAAAACCCGCCTCCGCGGCGGTTTCCTCCGCCGTCTCGCTCACTGAGCCCAGGCACAGGGGCGGAAACACCACGCACCACCAGTTGCGCCCCTCCCCCTCGCCGATCACCAGGCGCAGGGCCGTATACTGTCCCGCCGGCAGGGAAAACTCTCCGTACTCTTTTGTAGGAAACCACACCTCATCCTCCAAAGAGGCCGACACCGGGTAGCCATACCCCCGTTCTCCCACCAGTTCCGCCCCCGCCTGCGCCAAGGCGGGCAGAGACTCCTCCAGAGCGCAGCGGACCTCCTCCAGGCCGGCCCCCGCCGGAATCAGCTCCTCCGCCCGCTCCAAAACTCTGTCCCGCACCTCCAGCTTCAGCGCCTGGTCCTCCGGCGCATCTGAATTGGCAATTACATGCAGGCGGATTACTTTGTCCGCCAGGGCGGACTGCTGCCCGTCCAGCCAGGCCCCCAGCAGGGCCGCAAAAGCTACCCCCAGCAGCAGCGCCAATTCCCAGCGGCGCAGGCGTTTTGATTGATCAGATGTACATTTCACAAAAAATCACCGTCCATATGCAGGATACCTACAGTATGGACGGCAATTCCTCTGCCTATACCACAATTCACCAGATCATGCAAACTCACTCCCGGCGGTTCTGGTCAGGAAGGTCTCCTGATACCGCCCCCGCAGCAGCTCATAGGCCGCCCGAGCCGCCTCCAGGCTGTCAAACAAGCCGAATACCGTGGGGCCGGTGCCGCTCATGCCCGCTCCCAGCGCCCCGTTCTGAATCAGGGTGTTTTTCACCTCCCGGACCGTTCCGGCCCGGCGCTCGGGCAGGACGTCCTCAAAGACATTGTACACCCGCCGGGCCACCCCCGCCAGGTCTCCCCGCCGCAGCGCTGCGATCAGCCCGGCGGTGTCCGGCCGGCAGCGGATGCGCACGCTGTCGATCCGCCCGAACAGCTCCGGCGTGGAGACCGAAAAAGGAGGCTTGCACAGCACCACATGGCATTGAGGCAGGGCGGGCAACGCCGTCAGCACCTCTCCCCGGCCCTCCGCCAGGGCAGTCCCCCCCCAGACGCAGTAGGGTACGTCAGAGCCCACCTTTCCGCCCACCTCCGCCAGCCGCTCCGGGGGCAGCCCCAGCTCCAGCAGGCAGTTGAGTCCCCGCAGCACGGCGGCGGCGTCTGCGCTTCCTCCCGCCAGTCCGGCACACACCGGAATGGACTTTTTCAGCTCAATCGACACTCCTTTGGGGTCCGCCCCCACTGCCTCACACAGGCGCAGGGCGGCGGCGGCGGCCAGGTTTTTTTCATTGGCCGGCAAAAATCCCAGGTCGCTGCACATACGCAGGGGCTCCCCCGTGCCGGTCTCCAGCCGGAGGGTGTCGCACAGCTCCACCGTCTGCATCACCATGCGCAGCTCGTGATACCCGTCCTCCCGGCGGCAGAGCACATCTAAAGACAGGTTGAGCTTGGCCCGGGCCTTCGCCTCCAGTACCGGCATCGCCAGTTCCCCCTTTACGCCCGGATTCTGCGGGCTTCCAGATAAAACCGCTTGTCATGGGCCTGTCCCATGGAGAAGGTCTTGCGGGGCAGAACCCCGTCATGGAGCACCGTGGGAAACAGCTGCTCCTTACCCATAGCAGGCAGCAGAAACGCGATACAGTCCGGCTTTGACGCCAGAGCCCGCGCCACGTCCGCCCCATGGATATAGTCAATCCGGCAGCGGCGCTGCTTCACATAGCCGTCCAGGAAGCGCTGGAGCGTACCCACCTCCAGCTGGTGGTCCGGGTGGGGCGCCGTCACTGCGCCATGGCCGTCCCGGTAAAAATAGCGCAGCACGTGTCCGTCCCCCTCCCCCCGGTAGGCCCCGGGATAGGCCGCCAGCAAAGCGCACACCACCTCTTCCGGTTCCACGCCGAAGAGCACCCGGTGGATAGGCTCAAACTCCAAAGAAGCGTCGTGGAGATTGACCAGCTCACACAGGGCATACCGGGCAGGCAGGGACCCCCACTGCTCCCGGGGGACCAGCTTTTTTTGGCGCTCATAGCATTCCTTGGCCGTGGCCAGGGAGTGGTTTCCGTCTCCCATAGCAAAAAGGAGCACGTTGCTCTCCTCCACGCCATACCTGGAGCAGAACCCTTCCGGGTCCGCCAGCGCCGTCAAGGCCGCGGCCACCTGCTCCATGGCCGCCTCGTCCAGCCGCCAGCCGGCGATATGCCCGCCCCGCTCCATCAGGTCAAAATCATAGAGTTTTTCAAACTCCCCCTTTCGGGCCGAAAGAGGCTCGATCACCGTCTTACCCGGATCATCCGCCAAAAGCATGGCATGGGGCAGCTCCAGCGGGGCGTTTTTGCGCACCGCGACACGGGGTGGAATGCGGGAGAGCACGGTGCCCTCGGTGGCCCGGATCAGAGCGGCGGAGTCCGGCTCATAGTCGTACTGCTCCAAATCCACCATTCCCACAATTCCCCTGCGCAGGCGCAGGTTGTCCAGCCGCCGCTCCACATAGATCAGGCTGTGGGGCAGCTCCCGGAACCTCCCCTCCCGCAGGTAACGGGTCATGGTGTTGTTCACATCCACAATGTCGGTCTCCACATTGGGCCCGTCCAAACAGCTCTCCGGCAGAATCAGCCGCAGAGCGGAGGGCGCGCTTCCCACGTTTTCCTCTACCCGCTGCCAATACTCCGGCTGAGAGGTATACTGGTCGCAGGCCACCACCGACCACTTGCCGTACTCACAGTTTTGGGGCAGCAGGATGTCCGCCGGACGGAAGGGGAGGCGTTCAAATGCGCTGGTCATCGTGCTCACTCATTTCAATGATAAATTTATCCTGGGGATGGGCGCTCCCAGAGGGACCATCCGCTCCCGCGGGTCTTGTCCGGCACTACTCCATGGCCCCCCGGATGGCGCTGAGCAGCTCGTCAAACTCCTCATAGGCGGGCACTTCCGGGTGAGCGGCCTTGATGGCCTCGGTGCTCTTGAAGAGGAAGCCCGCCCTGCTGGCCTGGATCATACCCAGATCGTTGAAGCTGTCCCCGGCGGCGATAGTCTCATAGCCGATGGACTGAAGGGCCTTTACCGTAGTGAGCTTGGACTGGGGACAGCGCATCCGGAAGCCGGTGATGCTCCCGTCCCGCGCCACCTCCAGGCAGTTGCAGAAAATGGTCGGCCAGCCCAGCTTTTTCATCAAGGGCTTGGCAAACTGCTCAAACGTATCGCTGAGGATAATCACTTGGGTTTCAGCCCGCAGTTCATCCAGGAATTCCCTGGCCCCCGGCAGGGGATCAATCTTGGCAATGACAGCCTGGATTTCCTTCAGTCCCAGGCCATGCTCCTTAAGGATGTTCAGCCGGAACGCCATCAGCTTATGATAGTCCGGCTCGTCTCTGGTGGTGCGCTTCAGCTCGGGGATTCCACTGGCTTCGGCAAAGGCGATCCAAATTTCGGGCACCAGCACGCCCTCCATATCCAAACAGGTGATAAACATCTCTCTGCCCTCCTCTCAGCCCTGGCGGGCCTGTTTTTTCCTTAGGTTCGTGAGAAAATTATCCATGCGGGTCAGCGCTTCTGAGATATCTCTCATGCTGGTGGCATAGCAGCAGCGGACAAAGCCCTCTCCGCCGGGGCCAAAGGCCGCTCCGGAGATCACCGCCACCTTTTCCTCCATCAAAAAGCGCTCACAGAAATCGTCGGAGCTCAATCCCGTACCCCGGATGTCCGGGAACACATAGAAGGCCCCCCTGGGTTCAAAGCAGGGCAGGCCAATCCGCCGCAGGCCCTCCACCAAATAGCGGCGGCGGCCGTCGTACTCGTCCCGCATCTTCTCAATATCTCCGTCGCCGCTGCGCATAGCCTCCACTGCGGCGTATTGGCTCATCGTGGGGGCGGACATAATGCCGAACTGGTGGAGCTTGAGCATCTGCTGGATGATCTCACGGGGCCCGCACACATAGCCCATCCGCCAGCCGGTCATGGCGTGGCTCTTGGAAAAGCCGTTGACGATAATCGTGCGGTCGTGGAGCTGGGGCAGGTTGGCGGGGGATACATGATGCTGTCCGTAGGTCAGCTCGGCGTAAATCTCGTCGGAGAGAATCAAGATCTCCGTGCCCTCCAGCACCTGGGCAATGGCCTCCAGGTCCTCCCGCTCCATGATTCCGCCGGTGGGGTTGCAGGGGAAGGGCAGCACCAGCAGCTTCGTGCGGGGGGTAATTGCGCTTTTGAGCTCTTCCGCCGTCAGGCGAAACTCATTTTCCGCCTTCAGCTGCAAATACACCGGCGTGCCCCCCGCCATAGAGGCCAAGGGACCATAACACACAAAAGAGGGGACGGGGATGATGGCCTCATCTCCGGGATTGAGCAGGCAGCGCAGGGCCAGGTCAATCCCCTCGCTGCCGCCTACCGTCACCACAATCTGGCTGGCAAAGTCATATTGCAGATCAAACCGCCGGTCTAAGTAGGAGGCGATCTCCCGGCGCAGCTCGGCCATGCCGGCGTTGGCGGTGTATTTGGTAAAGCCCTTTTCCAGAGAGTAAATACCGGCGTCCCGGATATGCCAGGGGGTAACAAAGTCCGGCTCCCCAATTCCCAGGGAAATGGCGTCTTTCATCTCCTCCAGAATATCAAAAAACCGCCGGATGCCCGAGGGCTTTACCTCTTGGATCCGCGTGGACAAAAGGTGTTCGTAGTTCATGAGAAAATCCACTCCTTCGCCTGCTGCTCCTGCTTTTCAAAAATCAGGTGCTTCTCTTTGTACTTATGGAGAATAAAGTGGGTGGCGGTTCCGGTGACGTCCTCCAGGGTGGACAGCCGCTCTCCCACGAACTGCGCCACCTCCTTCAGGGTCCGCCCGGAGATGATAACGGTCAGATCATAGGCGCCGCTCATCAGATAGACGCTCTCCACCTCGTCATACTGGTAAATGCGCTCGGCCACCCGGTCAAAGCCGTCGCCCCGCTGGGGGGTGACCCGGACCTCGATCAGCGCGGTGACAGCCTCCCGCTCGGTGCGGTCCCAGTCCACAATCGCCTTATAGCCTAAAATGACCTTGTCGTCCTCATATTTCTTGATCTGCGCCTTAACCTCTTCCACGCTCATACCGGCCATGGAGGCCAGCTGCTCGGGGGTGAGAGTGCAGTCCTCTTCCAAAAGCTGAAGCAGTTTTGACATGGGATGTTCCTCCTCGTGGGTATGGTGACTCCTGCGCCCGGCAGAATATGCCAGGGCCGGAATTTAACAGACTACATTATATACGACTTAAGCGGGAAATACAATACCGCAAATGCGCTTGCTTCCCCCGCCCGCACCAAACCCGCAGCTCGCAAGCGTCCTTCTCCCCGCTGCCCCGGGGGCCTGCGCCCATGGGTGAAAAAATAGCTTGTGCCAAGGGACGCCATGCATTATAATGGTAGCGTCTGGGACGCTGCACGGGCCGGACAAAACGAAGGCAGGAGGTCCAAGGATGAACTATCTGGGCATTGATTTAGGCGGCACAAATGTGGCCGCCGCAGTGGTTACCCCTTCCGGTGCGATAATAGGCAGAGCCAGTCTCCCCACCCCCCGGGGAGCGGCGCAGGTAGTGAATTGCATGGCGCAGGCGGCCCGCGCTGCGGCGCAGGCCGCTGGGACGTCTCTACAGGACGTCGCCGCTGTGGGCGTGGGCTCCCCCGGCACGATCCAGCCGGACACCGGCATGGTGAAATACTGGTCCAATTTGGATTTCAACGATGTGCCTCTGGCAGATATGCTCAGCGCCCAGCTGGACCGGCCGGTCTTGCTGGAAAACGACGCCAACGCCGCCGCCCTGGGGGAATTTGCCGCCGGAGCCGGCCGCGGGAGTTCCTCAATGGTGGCCATCACCCTGGGCACCGGCGTGGGGGGCGGCGCGGTGCTGGACGGCAGGCTGTACACCGGCTTTAACTACGCCGGTATGGAGGTGGGCCATTTTGTCATTGAGTACGGCGGACGGCTGTGCACCTGCGGGCGGCGCGGCTGCTTTGAGGCGTACTGCTCCGCCACCGCCCTCATCAAGCGCACCCGCGAGCTGATGGAGCAGCACCCGGAATCCCTGCTCTGGAGGCTCGCCCAGGGCAGCCTGGAGCACGTGAACGGGCGCACTCCCTTTGACGGCGCCGCCCGCGGCGACTTTACCGCCCTACAGATCATCGACGAGTATGTCAGCTACCTGGGCTGCGGCGTCGCCAGCCTGGTGAATATTTTCCAGCCGGAAATTTTCTGTATTGGCGGAGGGCCCTCCGCCCAGGGGGAAAACCTCATGGGACCCGTACGGGAGATCCTCCAGCGGGAAGATTACGCCCGCAATCAGGCCCGCCGCACCCGCCTGGTCCGCGCCACCCTGGGCAATGATGCGGGAATTATCGGCGCAGCTCTGCTGTCCCGGTTCCGGTAAGCGCATTTCGTCTTTCTCCCCGCTCCCTCCCGGCTGTAGGCCGCCCTGGGCGTATAGGCCCCGGCCGCCTCCCGGGTCAGTCCGCCCGGATACGCCACTTGGCAATCAATCCGGTTAGGCCTTGTTTGAAAAATGGGAATATGCCCAAGGGCGAGGGATTTTTTCGGCTGACAAGTGGTTTTGACGCGAGAATCCTGACGGATTTCAAGGAAAAACCCCGCCGTCCAAGCGGAAAAAGACCCGCCATTTAGACGTGTTAACAATTTTCAAACAAGGCCTAGAGCGGCCACAGCGCTTTTTTCTTGTTTCATATGGTAAAATGACTACAAAGACGCTCCCATCTTTTTTGTGTGAACACCCAATATTCTAACGGCCTATATGCAGGTAAGGGGGGATTTCCATGACGATTAACGAATCTGTAGAGGACTATCTGGAGGCAATTCTGATGCTCAAAGAGCAAAAGGGCATGGTACGCTCCATTGACGTGGTGCGCCACCTGAACTATTCCAAGCCCAGCATCAGCCGGGCCATGAGCCGCCTGCGGGAAAACGGCTATATCACTATGGACAAGGAGGGCTGGTTGGAGCTGACCGATGCCGGCCGCACCATTGCCGAGCAGATTTACGAACGTCACCGCCTGCTGACCGAATGGCTCACCGCCCTGGGGGTGACCCCTGAGGTGGCCCGGACCGACGCCTGCCGCATGGAGCACGACGTAAGCCCCGAGACCTTCGCCTGTATCCGGGCGCACATCGAACGCAGCGGCGGCACAGGCGTCGGCCGCCCCTGAGCGTTTTACCGCGCGCCCGATTCGCGCCCAAGGGCGCGAACTCTGTGAGAGCGCTCGAACAATCGGAAGGCCCTCCGGAGCACCATGGTGCTCCGGAGGGCCTTCTTTTTCAAACAAGGCCTAATAATTGATCATGTATTTATCCCGCTCCCAAGAGCTGACCCGGGTGCGGTACTCGTCCCATTCGGCCTTTTTGCCCGCAATATAGTGGTCCGCCACGTGGGCGCCCAAGGTATCCAAAATCAGCCGGTCGCCCTCCAGCGCCTGAATGGCCTCTTCCAAGGAGCCGGGCAGGTTCTCAATGCCGTGTTCCTTCCGGGCGGCGCGGTCCATGGCAAAGATATTCTCCGTGACCTCCGCCGGGGGAGTCATTCCCTTTTCAATGCCGTCCAGACCGGCCGCCAGACACACTGCAAAGGCCAGATAGGGGTTGCAGGCGGGATCAGGACTGCGCAGCTCCACCCGAGTAGACTGGCCCCGAGAGGCCGGGATACGGATCAAAGCCGAGCGGTTGGAGGCCGACCAAGCCAGGTAGCAGGGGGCCTCATAGCCAGGCACCAGACGCTTATAGGAGTTCACCAGGGGGTTGGTCACCGCCGCCATGCCCTTGACATGGTACAGCAGCCCGGCGATGAAGCTGTACGCCTCCTTGGAGAGCCCCTTTTCGCCGTCAGGGTCATAGAAGACGTTTTTACCGTTTTTAAACAGGGACATGTTGGTGTGCATACCAGAACCGGCCACGCCAAAAATGGGCTTGGGCATAAAGGTGGCGTGCAATCCGTTGCGCTGCGCCAGCGTCTTCACCGCCAGCTTAAAGGTCATGATATTGTCCGCAGCGTGGAGAGCCTCTTCATATTTAAAGTCGATCTCATGCTGCCCCGCCGCCACCTCGTGATGGCTGGCCTCAATTTCAAAATGCATCTGCTCCAGGGCCATGCAGATCTCCCGGCGGGTGCCCTCCCCGTGGTCCAGGGGGCCCAGGTCAAAATAGCCCGCCTCATCGTTGGTCTTAGTCGTGGGCTTGCCCTCCTCGTCGGTCTGGAACAGGAAAAACTCCGCCTCCGGTCCCACATTAAAGGTGTCGTAGCCCATGGCCCGGGCCTTCTCAATAGCCCGCTTGAGCACGTACCGGGGATCTCCCTGGAAGGACGACCCGTCAGGGTTGTGCACGTCGCAGATCAACCGGGCCACCTTTCCGTGGGCCGGCCGCCAGGGAAACACCCGGAAAGATTTCAAATCGGGGTAGAGGTACTGGTCGGACTCGTCAATGCGCACAAAGCCCTCAATGGAAGAGCCGTCGAACATAATCTGATTATTGACCGCCTTTTCAATCTGAGACGAGGTGATCGCCACATTTTTCAGCTGGCCAAAAATATCGGTAAACTGAAGGCGGATAAATTCAATCTCCTGCTCCTTCACCAGGCGCATGATGTCTTCCTTGGTATAAACCATTTGTACTTCCCCTTTCTCTCATTGCGGATATGCCTGCCCGTCCACACAAAACAAGACGCTCCGCCCCCTCGGGTGGAACGCCTTTGTTCACTGCCGTTACTGCAAGTATAACCGCTGCCGTCCCCGCTGTCAAGCAATTTCCTCTCGCTTCTGTGTCAAAATGCCGCCGCAAGCGCGCTTCTTTTGGACTTCCCTGACCTTCTTTTTACAAAAAAGGCTCTTACATGTCGGCATTCCGGGCACAAGTCCCGGAGCGCCGCTCCATCTTCCAAGAATTTCACGTCACGCATTTTCCGTCTGAGCCGCCAGCGCTTCCTTCTCCCGGCGGCTTAGGCGCTTAATCTCCGCCTCCCGGCGCAGGGCGGCGGAGCGGTCGGGACACTCCTCCCGGTAGACTACCTCCAGTGGTCCCCGCCCACGGGTATATTTGGCCCCCCGGCCGCTCTGGTGGAGGACCAGGCGGCGCTCCACATCGCCGGTGCTGCCGGTGTACAGCGTGCCGTCTCCACACCGCAGCATATAGACCCAGCACTTCACAGCTTTCCCTCCTGCCGCCAGACCTCCCGCGGGCGCACCCGCAGCGGCACGCTCCGGAACAGCTCCGCCGTCAGGCGCTCATACTGCGCCGGAACGCGCTCCTTCCGCAGGGCCTTGGCCCACCGCCCCCCGTCCTCAAACAGGCCGATGAGATAGGACCAGACCTCTTTCATCCGCAGCATAGCGTTGCGGCGGCTGTCAAACGCCCGGCAATAGCCCTCGTACAGCTCGTCGTGGAAACCCCGCAGCTCCTCTGCCGAAGCTCCCGCCCCCCCTGCGCATTTGCGGAACACCGCCGGGTCTGCCACCGCCCCCCGGCCTATCATAACGGCTTCTACCGCGGGAAACGCACTGGAGAACGCCGATACGCTCTCCGGCGTGGTTAAATCGCCGTTGTAGCAAATGGGCCGGCAGCCTGCCGCGGCGGCGGCGGCAAAAGCCTCCATTCTGGGCCGGCCCTTATAAAAATCCCTGCGCACCCGCGGATGGATGGTCAGCTCCGCAATGGGATAGCGGTTGAACAGCTCCAGCAGCGGACCAAATTCCTCCGGCCGTTCCAGCCCCAGGCGCGTTTTGACGCTGATCGCAGTAGGCGCGGCGGAAAAAACCGTATCCAGCATCCGCTCCAGCTCCTGGGGGCGGCCCAATAATCCCGCCCCCTTCCCTTTGGCCGTTACCGTCCCGGAGGGACAGCCCAAATTCAGATTGATCTCCCGGTAGCCCATGGCAAAGAGTTCTCTGGCCGCCCACAGAAAATCTTCTCCGTTCCCCGTCAGCAGCTGGGGCACCGCGGCCGCGCCCCCGTTGTGCTCCGGCAGAACGTCCGCCAGCTCCCGCTGGGTGAAAGAGTGATCCCGGCGCGGGGAGAGAAAAGGCATATAGTACTTATCCGCGCCGGGAAAATACCGCTGGTGGACGCTGCGGAAGAGCCAGCCTGTAATCCCTTCCATAGGGGCAAAATAGCGGCGCATCAGGCTCCTCCTTATCTGGCGGACAGCACCATCACGCTCCGCCCATGGATACGCAGCGCTCCGCCCCCGTGGGGCCTGGGGTGCTGCTCCGCGGTCCAGGTGTCCGCCATTATGGTCCAGCTCATGGGCGCAGGCAGGGCGGGCAGCGTGATTTCTAGCTCCTCCCACCAGGCGTTGGAGGCCACATAGATCAGCTGGGGACCCTTTTCCCGCTCCCATCCGGCAAACATGACGCCCACATAGTGCTCATGGGCGGCAAAGGGGCCGATGTGCCCCGGCGTCACCCCGTGGAAGCTCACATCCGGAAACCCGCAGGCGCCTGCGCTCAAATTGGCCCGCAGCAGGCGGTTTTCTTTGCGCAGCGCGATCATATACCGGAAAAATTCAAACATATCCCGGTTGCGCTCCAGCAGGGACCAGTCCAGCCATGAGGTCAGGTTGTCCTGGCAGTAGGCGTTGTTGTTGCCCATCTGCGTGTTGCAGAACTCGTCTCCGGCCAAAAACATGGGGATGCCTCTGGAGCACATGAGCAGGGCAAAGGCGTTGCGCACCATCCGCCGCCGCAGCTCGTTGACCGCCGGGTCCCGGCTCTCCCCCTCCACCCCACAGTTCCAGCTGTTGTTGTCGTTGGCCCCGTCGGTATTGTTCCAGCCGTTACGCAGGTTGTGCTTTTCGTTATAGCAGAACAGATCCCACAGGGTGAAGCCGTCGTGGCAGGTGATAAAATTCACCGAGGCATTTTTGCGCCTGCTGGCCTCGTACAGATCCAGAGAGCCCGCAATGCGCTGCACCGCCCCCTGGGCTATACCGGCGTCCCCCTTGAGATACCGGCGCAGGTCGTCCCGGTAGCGGCCGTTCCACTCCGCCCAGCGGTTCCAGGAGGGAAACGACCCCACCTGATACAGCCCGCCGGCGTCCCACGCCTCCGCAATCAGCTTTACGTCCCCCAGAATCGGGTCAAAGGCCAACGCCTGGAGCAGGGGCGGGTCGGCCATAGGGGTGCCGTCCTCATTGCGGCCCAGGATTGAGGCCAGGTCAAACCGGAAGCCGTCCACCCGGTAGGCGGTCACCCAGTAGCGCAGGCAGTCCAAAATCATCTGGTGGACAATCGGGTGGTTGCAGTTAAGGGTGTTGCCGCAGCCGCTGAAATTGTAATACTTTCCTTCAGGGGTAAGCAGGTAGTATATGTTATTGTCAAATCCCTTGAAGGAAAAGAAGGGCCCCCGCTCGTCCCCCTCCGCCGTGTGGTTGAACACCACATCCAGATAGACCTCGATCCCGCACTGCTTACAGGCGCGGATCAGTTCCTTGAGCTCGTTTCCCTCCCGGTTGTACTCAACGCTGGCGGAGTAGCTGGTGTTGGGGGCAAAAAAGCTCACGGTGCTGTAGCCCCAGTAATTATACAGCTTCTCCCCATCCACCTCCCGGTAATCCTGCATCTCGTCAAACTCAAAAATAGGCATCAGCTCAATCGCGTTGACGCCCAGCTCCAGCAGATAGGGCAGCTTTTCCTTCAGTCCCGCAAAGGTGCCTGGATGGGCCACCCCGGAGGAGCTGTGCCGGGTAAAACCCCGCACGTGCAGCTCGTAAATGATCAGATCCTCCATGGGAATCAGCGGCTGGGGCATGCTGCCCCAGTCAAAATCGTCCTTTACCACCCGGGCCCGGTAGTGCTGCCCGTGGGGCGCCCGCTCTCCCCAGCGGCTCTGTCCGGTCACCGCCCTGGCGTAGGGGTCCAGCAGATAGCGGCGCCGGTCAAACAGCAGTCCCTTGTCCGGGTCATAGGGACCGTCCACCCGGTAGGCATACTCAAACTCTTCGATATTCAGCTTAAACACAATCATAGAGTACACGTTGCCAATCCGGTAGTGCTCCGGAAAGGGGATTACCGCGAAAGGCTCTTCCTCCTTCCGGTGGAACAGCAGCAGCTCTACCCCCGTAGCCCCGTGGGAGTGAACGGTAAAGTTCACCCCGCCGGGGATGGCGGTGGCCCCGTTGATCTCATAAAATCCAGGCCGGATATCAAAACCATCCACCCGGTCCAGGGGAACCAGGTGGATGCTGCGGGGAAGGGCAATTTTTTCCGGCTGCGTCCCTTCGGTCCTCTCCTCGTCCATAGACCCTCCTCAGCCGCAGGCGGCTACAATCTGTTTCATCTGCTCCCAATGGCGCTCCATGTCGCTCACCAGCTTGCACTGGGTGCGGCAGCGGTCCAGATTCTGCCCCGGGCGGCTGATATGGAAATAGACGTCCCCCACCAGGTGGTCGGTGAGAAAGCGCATACCGCATTCCAGGGTCATCAGCTTGGCCCCCCACGGGAGATATTCAATCTCTGCGCGGGTCAACGCCCCTCCGGTCCCCTCTAAAAAGGCGGCGGTGTACACCTGGAATAGGTCCAAATCCAGCGCCACTTTGCTCAAATCTGTCTCATCCTCGGCGCAGTGGTTCGCTCCAAAGCGGATAGAATCACCGAAATCATTGACCGCCAGGCCGGGCATCACCGTATCCAGGTCAATAATGCACAATCCCTCGCCGGTGGTCTCGTCCATAAGCACATTGTTCAGCTTGGTATCGTTATGGGTTACCCGCAGGGGAAGCGCACCCTCCCGCAGGGCCTGCAGAGTCACGGAGCAGTCCGCCTCCCGCTCCAGCATAAAATCAATCTCCGCCCGGCAGTCTCCGGCCCGGCCCAGGGGGTCCTCCGCTACGGCGGCCTTGAGCTTGGCTAAGCGGTCCTCGGTATTATGGAAGTTCGGGATGGTCTCGTACAGGGTCTTGGCGGGATAGTCCCGCAGCAGCCGCTGAAAACGTCCAAAGGCCCGTCCGGAGGCGGCGAAAAGCTCCGGCGTGTCCGCCGCCTGGCAGCACACCGTGCCCTCGATAAAGGGGTACACCCGCCAAGGGCCTCCTTCCGCGTCGGTATAGTAGGGCTCGCCCTTCCGGTCCCGGATTACCTGGAGGGCCTCCCGGCTGCGGTCGCCGCCGGCGCGCTCAATTTCCCGGCCCAGATACTCGGTAACGCCGATCACGTTTTCCATCAGTTGATCCGGACGTTTAAAAGCGGCGGGACTCATGCGCTGGAGGATAAACCTCCGGCAGGCGCCGCTCGCCGGCTGCGTATGGACCACAAAGGTGTCGTTAATATGTCCCTGCCCATACCGCACGGCCCCCACCACCGGGGCACCGAAATCAAAGGCCTCCAGAACTTCGCTTATTCTCTCTTCCGCCCTCATGCTCATACCTCCCAAAGCCGCTCCGGATAGAGCCCGGCGGCCGTTTTCTCCGCAATGGCCCGCTGTACCGCCTGCTTGTCCTCCCGGTAGGTAACGCCGTACCACTTATCGCCGCTGCGCAGGACTTTGACCCGCGCCTTGCCCGCCTCAATCAGGCGGCTGACCACGCTGGGCAGGAAATATTCCGCCTTTGCGGGATTTTCCGCCAAGGCCCGGTCCAAAAATGCCGGGAAGCCCCGCTCCGCCTCGTCCAAAAAGCTGCGGGTAAAGCCCCACATATTCATGGACACCACCGTCCCCTGGGGCAGGTCGGTCCAGGTCTCCCCCCCATTCTCGGTAAAGCGGGGGCAAACCGGCCCCTGCTCAATGTGGGTGCGCTCGGTGATCTGCGTCAGGCAGTGCTCCTGGTCCTCCTGACATATTCCGCGGGCCACATGCCCATTTTCGGTGACTGTGTTTTCCACCAGATAGCCCACCATCACGTACTCATACAGCGCCCCGTCAGGATGCGCGCTGAGATAGTCATAGATCTTCTGATAGGCCTCTGGACCGTAATAGTCATCGGCGTTGATGATGGCAAAGGGGCCGTCTACCACATGCCGGGCCGCTAAGGCCGCCTGGGCGGTGCCCCAGGGCTTTTCCCGCCCGGCCGGCACCGCGTAGCCCTCAGGCAGATCCTCCAGCAGCTGGTGGACGTATTTCACCTGCATACACCGCTCCACCCGGCGGCCGACCCGCGCCTTAAACTCCTCCTCAATCTGAGGCTTGATGACAAAAACCACCGTCTCAAAGCCCGCCCGGCGTGCGTCATAGATGGAGTAGTCCAAAATCACCTGGTCGTACCCCCCCACAGGGTCGAGCTGCTTTAATCCGCCGTACCGGCTGCCCATGCCGGCGGCCATAATGACGAGGACAGGCTTTTTCATTCCGCTGCGCCTCCTCTGTAACCGCTGGGATTCATGGACTGCCATTTCCAAGAAGAGACGCACATCTCTTCAATGCCGTACTGCGCCTGCCATCCCAGCTCCTCTCTGGCCTTGGCCGGGTCGGCGTAGCACATGGCGATATCCCCAGGCCGGCGGGGATCAATCGAGTAGGGCAGCGTCTTCCCGCAGGCCTTTTCATAGGCGTGCAGGACGTCTAACACGCTGTATCCCTTTCCGGTACCCAGATTGCACACAAACAGTCCGCAGCCGGTATCCAGCTTCCTCAGCGCCGCCACATGTCCCAGGGCCAGGTCCACCACATGGATATAATCCCGCACGCCGGTGCCGTCGTGGGTGGGATAATCGTTCCCATAGACGTGAACCTTTTCCAGCTCGCCTACCGCCACCTTGGCGATATAGGGCACCAGGTTATTGGGGATGCCGTTGGGGTCCTCCCCGATCAGGCCGCTGTCATGGGCCCCGATGGGGTTAAAATACCGCAGCAGCGCCACGTTCAAGGATGGGTCGGCGGCACAGCAATCGGTAAGGATACGCTCCAAAAACAGCTTGGTCGTACCGTAGGGGTTTGTCGTCCCCCCGGTGGGAAAATCCTCCCGGATGGGCACGCTGGCGGGATCGCCGTATACCGTGGCCGAGGAGGAAAAAACAAAATTTTTCACCCCATGCCGCCGCATGGCATTGAGCAGTACCAGGGAGTTCACCAGATTATTGGTGTAGTACTCCAGGGGCTTGGATACGCTCTCCCCCACGGCTTTCAGCCCGGCGAAGTGAATCACCGCGCTGATATCGGGATATTGGGCAAAAAGCGCCTCCACTTCATTCTCATGGCACAGCTCCGCCTTGACAAAGGGTACCGCTTTGCCGGTAATGCGCTCCACCCGGCGGACAGCCTCCTCACTGGAATTACACAGGTTGTCCGCCACCACAATGTCATATCCCACGTTGATAAGCTCCACACAAGTATGACTGCCGATATAGCCGGCGCCGCCGCTGACTAGAATAGACATCTGATATCCACCCCTTCATCTATTTGCTTGCAAACCCGGTTTGAGCCGGATACGCTTATAAAATGTCCGCTCAGCAGGTATTTTACCACACCGGCCCGGCAAATGGAATACTCTGCGCCCGAAAAAGCCCACTTTTTCTCCACCGCCTTTTCTCAAAAAAAGCGTCTCCTTTTGCCGGAAAATGTCGAAACCGTTCTTTTCTTTGCCCTCTCCAGGTGTTATACTGAGCAGTGAAAAGACAAAGGAGTGGAACGCGATGAGACGAAATCCCTTTTCCGCTGTATGCGCTGTTTTCTTAATGCTCTCCCTGGCTGTCCTGCCCGCCCGGGCCGCGCAGTCCTGGCCTGACCTGAGCGCGGAGCACTGGGCCTACGGCATCATGTCCCGCGCCTATGACCTGGAGATTGTCACCGGTACGGCGGACGGCGCCATGCAGCCGGAAGCTGTGCTGAGCTGGGGAGAGTATCTGGCTATGCTGTATAGGACCTTTTTGTCCGACAGCCCCCCGCACGCCGTTCCTGACAACGCCCACTGGGCCTATGGCTATTATATGACGGCCCGAATCTCAGGTATACTTCAGGACTATATGCCCGTTACGGACGCCAATCTCAGCACCCCCGTCAGCCGTCAGGACGCGGCGGTTCTAGCGGTATGCGCGCTGGAGGGGAATCCCCTTGCTTCCCCGGACCCAGCCGCCGCAGATTTCTTCCAGCTCCCGGCCGACTACCGCCCCGGCGTGGCCCGCGCCTATGCGCTGGGCCTGTTAACCGGGTACCCTGACGGGACCTTTGGCGGAAACGGCACTCTCAGCCGTGCCCAGGGCGCCGCTATCCTGCTGCGGGCTTTGGACTGCCAGCCCCCCTCCGCGCAGCCTGATCCTCCAGATTCCGACCCGTTCTTCTCCGCCCTGCCTGGGATGGAACCGTTCCCTGCGCTTGAGCCGGAGCCCGCCATCCCCAGCGAAGACAGCGCTTGGGATACCTGGGACACGTCGGATACATGGAGCTCCTGGGATAATTGGGACTATGGCTGGGGATATTGGGACGGCTGGAGCTTTGGTTCCGGCATGGATTACGGCGGCGATCCGCTGAAATGGCCGGGGGAAAACACGCAAAAATACCTGCGCCTGTTCGGCCGCGAGGATAAGCGCCGTTTTGACAGCCGGGAGGAGGCTGAGGCCAATATGGTCACGGTGACCGTGCCCGTATGGCGGCTGAGCGGCGGCGTTAAGAGCCCCGGAACCGCCAGCTTCTCCATCCATAAGGCGCTATCGGACGAAATCGTGGAGATTTTCACCGAGATTTACAACGACCCGGAGCAATTCCCCATGCAGGACGTGGGGGCCTACTCCTGGCGGGGGGACTCCGCCACCGGCGAGCACAACTGCGGCACCGCCATTGACATTAACTCCAACGAAAATTACCAGGTACAGGACGGACAGGCTAGGGCGGGCAGCCTCTGGCAGCCGGGGGTCAACCCCTACTCCATCCCGGCGGACGGCTCTGTGGTGCGTATTTTTGCCGAGCACGGCTGGAGCTGGGGCGGCGACGCCTGGGCAATGGACACCGACCCCACCGCCGGTTACCACGATTACATGCACTTCTCCTATATGGGCGGCTGAACCCCTCCATGTTATAAAGTCCCCCTTTGGGCCTGTGGCCCAGAGGGGGATGTTTTCCGCACGTAGAACCCGTATTCACGGCCGTTGAACGCCGCCTTGGCGGGTCTTTTGCAGCTGCTCCGCATTAAATTTTCTTGCCATACGTCAGTGTGCCCGCGAAAATTTGCCTCGATTAGCCACAGCATCCCGCGCCAATCCGACGTCCCCTGGTTATGAATGCAGATTCTTAAAAATTTTTACAGATAAAATCGTACAGCGTTCCCTCCGTTCCCCGGTCCTCCACCTGCTTTTCCTTCGCGCCGTCGTGCTTATACCATGTCATCTTCAGCCAGTCCGCCTCTCTCATATAGGCCTGAAACCGCTCTGCGTCGTAGGGCTCTATCAGCAGGGTGTTTTTAAAAACCCGTTTGGCCCTGACCTGGGGAATCGCTCTCATTTTTTCTCTCACATCGGGATATGTGTTATAGGCAATCCCAATCATATAGTCCGACATCAGGTAGTCCACTTCCATGACAGTGTCATGCTCCTTGAGATGGTCAAAAAAGCCGCAAGTCAAAAAATGGAACAACTTCTCTCCCGGCTTCGCCGCCATGAAGGGGATCGTCCACATCATGTCGGTCCCGCAGTAGTCCATCTGCCCTGCGAGCGTGTAAATCGGATAGTCAAATATCTCTTTTTTTACCGGTTTCACTAGCAAAACCGTCGCGTCCATCCACAGTCCGCCATACTGATACAGCAGCATCCATCGGATGATGTCCGACAGATGCGTGCGCGAAATATCTCCCCGCGCCACTTTTTCCATGATGTACTGCGGTACCCTTACATATTTTTCATAATTCTCTTCCGTGATAACCGTATACTCCACCTCGGCCGGCAAACGGCTCCTCTGGCTTCTCAAGCACGCCTTCACAATCTCCGGGGCCTGCTCCTCTCCCTGCCACCACATGCTCCACGCCCGCAGCGTTCCGTCCCCCGTACAGCGCGGAAGCTCCAGTCCGGCGGTATTGCCCGGATAGCCGTCAATGAACGGCTTTAAGCACCCGAGCACCTTCTGATAGGTGTCTTCATAGAGGATCTTCCCGGAAAATTCCACCAGCTTTGCCCCGCTCTCCTCCAGCATCCCGCCCACTTCGTCGTAATACTTCTCCTGAATCATCAGGATGACCCAATCTTTTTTCGACGGCGCTGCGCTGTCATACTGCAAAACAGGGATGTTTTCCATATACGGCGGCTTTCCGTAAACGCCTGTGGCAACAATCGCCTGAATATTCTTCAAGAGTTCGGGAGCGGTTTTTTTCAGCAGCCCAATGGCCTCAACGGTTGTATTTCCGGCTCCAAACAGCTTGATATTCTTTTGCGTTGAGAGAAATTCCTCAAATTCTTGAAACGTCTCCAGCCTTTTTTCCACCCTCACCTACAATCTCCGCCTTTCCTTTCAGCACGGCAGGAACGGCAATAGATTGTATAATTCTCTTGAGCCTTTGGCTCAAGAGAATTATACAGGAGCGCTCCTGTATAATTTTTCTGAATCAGGTCTTTTTAAATCCCAAGGATTGCATCCTTGGGATCATAATGCAGAGGTTCCTCTGCATTCCGCGCGCGCTTAATTACGTAGCCGCTGGAATGCCTGTTGAAGGGCATCTGCATCACCAAGTGATTCCCAATATACTTTTCCACAATATCGCTCTCGGTGGGGGATGTGGACAGGCCGTAATGATCCATAATCAGCACGCCGCCCTCCACCAGCCGGGGCCACAGGCTGCGCAGCGAGGCCTCCAGCACGTCCTCTACGCCGCAGTCCACAAACACCAATTTAAAGCGCAGCCAGGGCCGCTCCTCCAAAAAGGACTCAAGCTCCTTTGTCACATCCATCTTGCACAAAAGCGCCACGTCATCCAGCCCCTGCAATTCAACCAGTCTGCGCAAGGTGGCATAATCCGCCTGATAGGTCCCCTGGTGCGCAGCGTGGTCGTGCTCCCCTACCTCCATGCCCTGGAACCAATCAAAACCATAGGCCCTTGTGGGATTGTTCGGCTCAAACAGCTTAATCAGCTTTGCCCACAGCATGAAGGACGCGCCCTTATAGGTGCCGATCTCCGCAATGTTGCCGCTGAGGCTGAGCACCTTCTTATACAGCTCATAGAAAAACAGGCTTCTGGCAATGTTCACCTGCCCCACAAAGACCGGAAAATTATAGATAACCTCCCGTACGGGCGCCCCCATCTTTTCCAGCTCGTCGATATAGTGAAAATACCGCTCGTCCTCTTTGGCGAACTTCTGCCACTCGTCGTCCCGTTCAAATTTCATTTCTGCGCGCGTCTCCCCTCTTATTTCCAGTTCAGTCCTGCTCGTGCCCAAAATAGCCGCTGAAATCCGCCGTCATAAAGCCGTCCAGATCCTCTGGAAGGCTCCTGGCCATCTCATCCAGCTTTTCCACATTCATATGGACCTGATCATAGGCGGTGTATTTTTCCATCAGCACCAGGGGGTTTACCCCATATTTCCCGGCGACTCTGTGAATTGCCCCCAGATACGCCGTGTGCAGGCCTGTAATGCCGCACATCGTGTCAATAATATTGTGTTTCCCGGCTAAGGGGAACACATATTTTTTGCCCGCCTTCAGCAGCTCGTGCACGTCCACGCCGGTCGTATACCCCCGCTTCTGGAGGCAGGCGGCAAACAGCTCCGTAGGTGTATTCCCGGCGCTTCTCCCCATCCCCTGCAAAGAGCAGTCTACCAGCTCAAAGCCCAGCTCCACCGCTTTAAAGCTGTTGCTCATCACCATTCCCAAATTATCGTGCCCGTGGAAACCCAAGGCGATTTCCGACCGTTCCCGCACCGCTTGATACAGAGCCTCCAGCTGCTCGGGCATCATACACCCTGCGGAATCCACGACATACGCCATATCCGCCCCGTATGCCTCCGACTTGAGCACCTGTCCGGCAAAGTACTCCGCAGGCACGGCGTATGACTTCATATAATTGGTCATCACCAAAAGGCCCCGCTGCTTCGCCCGCCGGATATAGGGCTCCGACAATTCCACCTCCGTGACGTTCGTCCCCACACGGATAAATCCTATGCCATAACCGGCGGCCATATCAATGTCCTCCAGCCTGGCAACCCCCGGAATGCAGAACATGCCGTAGCACGCCTTTTTCAATACCGCCTGGGCGGCGGCCAAGTATTCCTCGTCGCTGTGCAGGGCGACTCCGTTTTCGGGGCAGCTGGCGTGCAGCCCCATTCCATGTCCAATCTCGATATAGGGAATTCCCGCGCGCTCCAGATGCGCGGTAATCAACTTCTGCTGGGCGCAGGAAAATTGAAAGTTATTTGCATAACTTCCATCCCGCAGGGTCACGTCCATAATCTTTACGTTTTTACTCATATCGGCTGATATCCTCCGCGTGTGAGGAATCTGGGGGACCGCTTCAGCTCCTCACTGACCAAATCAAAAAATGCCCGGGCTCCCATCGCCATAACGCTCCCTTTTCCAAGGTCCACGCTCCTGCAAACCTTTCTCTGCCGGCACAGCGCGTCCAGTGGCTCGCAAAAGCTCTCATCCTCCGGTCTGTCCATGTCGTAGACGAAGTGCACAAAATAGTCTTTGTGCTCCTGCCCGCCGTAGTCGATATATGTGCCGTTAAAGGCCTTATTATACCGGTAAGCCACCCGGTTGCACCGCTCCACATAGTGCAGGAAGGTTACCCCGGCGTCGGTATTCATGCATACAATCTTGCCATCCTGCGCCAAAAACCGCTCCCAGAAGCAGCCCTCCCCAAAGGACTCATGCGCAGGGTTTTCTACATAAAATTCAGCCAGCCTGCCCCACGCGGCGATGGAAAAATTGGGGTCCAGGGACCGGAGCACACCCGCCTGCTTTCGCACATATTCCGGAAACATGCCGCAGGTAGATTTTGTCGTTTTGGGATCAAACACCTCCCCGTGGCAGAAGGAATAGGAAAACACCGGAACAACCAGCGTTCCTGTCTCTCCCAGGACCTCCTTCAGCGCCTTTAAAAAGACCTCACACATCTCGTCCGCCGTTCTTACGCCTTTGGGCGCCCCGAAAAAACCCAGGTTGCTGTGGAGAAAAACCGTGTCGCCCGGCTCAACGCCGATGTCCCGCAGGGCCTGCCCAATGTCGCCCGGCTCATATACCTTACTGCCCATGGTTCCCCCTCAGCTTCTCAATCATCTGCGCTAAGCCCGCTACCGTCGCAAAGCTCCTGTCAGCAAACTGCTCGTTGTCAAACTCGATTTGGAAATTTTCCTCAATCTCCGCAATCAGACTGATAAAGGTAAATGAGTCAATAAAGCCCTTGTCAAAATAATTTTCCGCCATATTCTCCCTCAGAGTCTTTTCGTCCCCGTTGGCGTTGTCCACAAACCATTGAATCAGCCAATTTCTTGTCTCTTCCATTCCTATTCCTCCTCCAGAACAACCCGCGCCGGAGAACCGTCCACACCCTTGAGCTTGAGCGGCAGCGCAATAATTTTATGGTTTTTGCCGAAATCAATCTCATCCGTACGGGTGAGGTATTCCACAAGGACTACTCCATGGGACAAAAGCAGCTTGTGGTTGGGGGAATCCCCCTCCCCGCCCACCTTTTGAATGGCGCTTCCATCGTCGGGAGAGGGCGTGTCCAGCGCCATAAAGCGCATACCCCCGTCCAGCAGGAAGCGCACCGCCTCTGTGCTAAAATACGGAAACTGCTTATAATACCGGGGAGTCTTCCAATTCCGGTGCCAGCCAAAAGCGAACAGCATCCGCCGCGTGACCCCCAGCTTCCGCACATCCTCCAGCGTTACGGTTTCCCCCGCTTTTTTTGCGGTAAAGTCTATGCACGAAACCGCCCCAACGCAGTCGGAGAGGGCCACCTCGTCAATTCCATAGCCCTCTTCAAAAAAGTGCAGCGGCGCGTCCATGTGGGTGGCGGTGTGGCTGCCCAGCAAAAGCCTGGACGTATTGCGCCCCACGTCCGCCACCGTTCCCATACGCTCAACCGCCACCTCCTGATGCCAGGGCGTGCCGCATGTCATGCAGCAATTGTCGATTGTGAGTGACAAGTCAATTAGTTTCATAGCTCAGCCCTCATTTTCGCCGCGCAGGCTCGCAAGGAGCCTCTTTTTCATCGTCTCCTTGTCGGCTTTTCCGTTCAAATTTTTCGGTATGCGCTCTGCAAAGACATACCGGTCCACAGCGCAGGCTCTTCCCAGCCGGCCGGTCACGACTCGGTTGAGCGCACTGCCGGCGTCTTCTCCGCCGCCGTTGAGCACCGCCCAGCAGACAATCCGCTCCTCCTCGTCAATCACCACCGACGAGACGCAGCACTCCTTCACCAGACCGGATTCCAAAAGCACCTCTTCCAGCCGCTTCGGGCTGATATTCATTCCGCCTTTTATAATCAATTCCTTTTTTCGCCCGTCAATAAACAGCTTCTCCGCCTCAACGTGGCCCAAGTCCCCGGTGTGGTACAGCCCCTGCGTAAAATACGCCCCGGCGTCCTCATTGCTGTAACCCAAAAACATCCAGGGTACGCCCGCCAGAATCTCTCCGCCGCCGTCAAAGCGCAGCCGCACCTCCGGCAGGATATTCCCCACCGAGCCGCGCGTCTCCTCAGCGCCGTCATATTCGCTGCTCAAAAACAGGGTCTCTGAAAGCCCATAGCTGGGCAGCAGGCGCACCCCGTATTTTGTCTCAAACCGCTCCTTCAGCTGGGGAAACAGGGGCGCGGTCCCGATGCAAAAGAGAGAGCGCCGGTTCTGGAAGTATTCCCTGGCTTGTCCTCTCCGGTCTACCGTCATCAGCATATTGAGCATCGTCGGGGACAGCCAGAAGGCGTTGACCTCATGCTGCATCACATTTTTCCAAAAGGAAACCGCCGTAAAAACGTCAAAGCGCGGGAACAGGACAATCCTGCTCCCCATAATCAGCGGCATCAGAATCGTATTCAGGATCCCCGCCATATAGGTCATCGGCATCGTGTGGCAGGCAACGCACTCCGCTCCAAATCCCACGGCCCTGCCAAATACCAGACCCGCGTGAAACAGGCTCTTTAAGCAGTGCATAACCCCCTTCGCCTGGCCGGTGCTTCCGGAGGTGTAGGTGATCATATACAGACGCTCCAGGTCAATTTTCTCCACCAGTGCCACAAGCCCGGCCTGCTCCACCGGCTCTCCATCCGTGCCGGGAAGCTGGCGCGGATCATCCACTACGCCCGCCTGGGGGTGGTGGGCAAGCACCTGTGCAAGCTCCTCCTTCGGTTTCTGCGGATCCAGGGGAATCAAAACAAAATCGCTGAGCATGCACGCAAAATACGAAAGGAACAACGGCACGCCGTTTTCCAGAATGACCGCAATCTCCCTCTTCCCCATCTGCTCAAAGCAGCGCTTATATGCCAGCGCCCCCTGCCACACCTGCCGATAGGTCCACCACCGCTTCTCCTCAAGCGAATAGAGAAACGGCGCATCGTCCGTCCTTTTTTTCAGGCAGTCCAAAATCTGCTGTTCTATCACCGTGTCCAAACTCCTCCCCCTTCTGCCGCCGCAGGGGCGTTAACTGGCGCAATCAGTCCATTTTCCCGCAGCTGGCCAGCCACTGGAATTAAATCCTTGACTTTGACCCCGATCAGGTCGCTGATGTCAATCAAATCGTTTCTCCCATCGGCGTAGGCGATAAAATTCATCATGGCCTCCACCGCGTCATAGCCGCCCTTCTGGCTGATTGTGGGATAAAGTCCCCGTTTTCCCAGCTGCGGCTCACAGCAGACCGCCATTTGATAGCGCTCGTTGTGCTCCAGGGCCTGAATCACCTCTCTCATCACGTCAAAGCTGCCCTGAAAGCCCGCCGGGCTGATCAGTCCCAGATCGTCTGCGGAGGTGTGGTACTCCGGGTACGTTCCGAATTTCGACCGGCAGAAACACACCACTGGCAGCTCTACGCCCGGCGCGTTATACTGCCGCTCGTCGGACCCCCGCTGCAAAAAGGAATACCTGCTGTACGCGCCATTGTGCCCCAGGACATTCTTCAGCACCTTATCCGCCAGCGTGTCCGCGTAGCGCGTCTCCACAATGGAGTAATCCCGGTCGTCTCCCACGCAGGAGAGGTTGAACCCCGCCAGCATATGCCCTTTCAGGTGCTCCAGGCGTCCCTCTGTGGCCAGATAGGCAATTGACCCAATGGTCTCCGGAAGATAAACAAAGCGGTAGGTATACGTCCGTTTTGAAAGACGCGCCGCATAACTTGCCAGGGCCGCCGACAGCGCCGGCCCCGAGCACTCGTTATTCGCCATAGACGGATGGCAAATATACGTGGAAAAGAACACTTCTTTTCCACTCTCCCCCGGAATGACGATCTCCCCATAGTTCAGCGCCCCTTGCTTCAGCTCGCTGTCAATGTACATATGGTACATGCCGCTCTCCAGGGCATTCTTCTGGTTCTCGCTCATGCAGAATCCATAGCGCTCCTGGTAATAGGAGGTCACATAGGGGATCACATCCGGCTGCTCCGGCTGGGTGTAGAGATAGCGCTTAAGCTCCTCCAGCTCCACCCAGCGGTCCACGGGCGTGGAGTAGCCCAGAACGTGGAGATTGTGCCTGGCCATATCAACGATGCGCTCTCCCGCTTCGTTTTCAATATAGGCCGCCCGGATCTCCCACTCCTTGGGAACCGTCCAGTCGAACACCTTGGTCCCTGATGGAATCTCGTGGACGTTCAGTTTGGCTCCGCAGCTGTTTTCCACATAGCGCCCCAGTATCCCCAAAGTCTCCCGCACACCGTCCCCCGTAATGCTCCTGCACAGTGGAAACAGCGACGCGGCCAGCTCGTAAATTTCTCTTCCGCCGATATCTGCCACTTCCTGTCGCCTCCTTCTCCTGCCCTGCGGCGCTCACGCCAAGGCGGCGCCGATTGCCTGTACCGTGCGCGCCGCACCGCGCCCATCCACCAATGCCTGCATCCGCCGCGCCATTCGCTGTCTGGCCGCCCAATCTCCGCTCAGGCGCTCCAAGCGTGCAAACACGTTCTTCGCAAACTGCGGCTCTGTCCGTACGTCGCCGGCGCAGAGCATCAGCCCCGCCGCCTCAAACGCCTGCGCACCTTGAATCTGGTTGTCCGCTAAAACGTACGTCACCGCGGGCAGTCCGCAGGCACACAGCTCATAGAGTGTCGAACCGGCGGCCGAGACGGCCACGTCGCACTGCAGCATCAGCCCGCGCATATCCGTCACCTGCCGGTGCAGCTCCACCCAGGGCTGCCCGGCGGCAAGCTGCGCAATTTTCTCCCCATCCGGATTCATCCCACCCACAAGCATGTGATAGGTAACCCGGTCCTCCGGCGGATGTCCGCGCAAATATGTCAGCAGCGTAGTGGCGGTATGCCGGGGATCCGCTCCGCCTGTGGACACCAGAATATGCTCCACCCGCTCCTTGACTTTCCGCCCGCCAAGCCCCTGAAATTCCTTCCGCAAAGGCGCGTAGTCCGGGCCCAGCAGATATCCCTTGTTCTTTGGGTACACCAGCGAACCGGCGTAGAGGTTATAGTTGATTACCAAATCCGCCGGGTAGTCAAAGGCACACAGGTCGTCGATATACACCAGGCACGCCGCCTTTTTCAGCCGGCGCATGTAACCGGCCGTGACAAAATAGCTGTCTAAAATCGTATACTCCGGGCTCAGCTTTTCCAGCAGGGGCAGCAGTGCCGGCAGCTCCCCCTCCATGCGGTCGTACCCGCTGTCCAGCACGATGCACTGGTATCCCCGCCGCCGGATGACCGGCTGAACACTGCTGTCCGCGCACAGGAACACCGGCTCGTGCCCCCTCTCCCGCACGGCGTCCGCCAGGGAAAGGCAGCGCATCACATGGCCGCTGCCAACCTGTGCATTTCCATCTGCGCGAAAGCATACCATAAGCCGCTCACCCACTCTCCCTGACACGCCGCCGGAATTCCTCAACCGGCATATCATAGGTATCAATCAGCTTCCGCAACCGCTCGCCGTCTCTTACAGAATGGTAACTGCCCATCCCCAGCGGGCGTTTTTTCATCTCCGGCCAAAAGAAGTAGTACTCAAACGCCTGGCGAAACTGCTCCTGTGCGGCCGCGTCTAACGCGTTATAGCTGCTTTTCAACGTGTCTTTTGGAGACAGCGGGACAATCTGCTGCGCGATAACCGCCCCTTTATCCAAACCGGGCTCCATGTAGTGCAGCGATACCCCTCTGGGAGAATCCCCCAAAAGGCTCCATAGGTTGGGATCGGCCCCCCGGTTCCACGGCAGAAAGGAATTATGCAGGTTTATTACGTTGAAATTCAACATACGCAAAAAAGCCTCTGGAACAATATACCGGTAGGTATAGCTGACAGCGAGGTCTACCCCGCTGTCCCGGAACACAGCTTCCTCCGGCCGCTCTGTGTACAGGAGTATTTCGTGCCCCTCTTGTCTCAACCAATGAAATAGGGGCAGTGCGCATTGATTTTGATAAAGACAGAGTATTTTCAGCGCGGCCCCCTCCCCTCGTGCAAACCGGGTGTCAGGGAACAGCGCCTCAAAAACGGTAATACCGGCAGGGCCAATATGATAAATCCAAACTCTACAAATGGGATATCCTGGGGGGGGGGGCGATTTCTGGAATCTGCTGACTGTGCGCTTCCAGCTGTTTTCCAAACAGATACCCCGGCCGGTCATCCAGCTCCCCCATGTTCCGAAAGCCGTTTGCCAGCAGCACCCGTTGAGAGGGGACGTTGTCTTTTTTCACCCTCGCGCACAGCCGGGAAAGGGCAAGCGTCTCCTGCGCGTACTGCACCGCCATGCCGATCAACCGGTTTCCCAGGCCTAAACCTCTATAGCGGCTGTCAATGCTGTAAGAAATCTCTGCCTGCTCTCCGGCTCGCTCAAACCGCACGCTGCCGGTGGGCGCCTCTCCCCAATACAGAATCAGCAGCGTGATATCCGCTCTGGCTAATACCGCGCGGAACCATCTGTGGTGTTCTTCAGCCGTAATCACTCTGGGCAGAAAAGACTGCTCTCTGGCCGTCTCGTCATTTTTCCACTCCAACAGAAGCTCCTCGTGGCAGCCGCACGCTTTTTGAAAGCTCAGCTGGCGCGCCTGCACAGGTTCGCCTTCTCTTTTCTCCAGTTGAACGGCGCACGGATCGTCCTTCAAAGCTATGCTCCTCATTTCATCTCTTCGCTCAGCGGGGTCCCCCGCGGAATATCCCTCGCCGCCCGCTTTTGCAAAAAATCAGCGTAAAATTTGGGCTTCACGCCAGCCCCCGGGCGGATGCTGCGAATATTTTCTCTCGTAAACGGCTCTCCGCGCTTGATGTCCCGGACCGCGAACAAGCTTCTCCGGAAGATAGTGGAGGCGCTCTCCCCCTCCGTCAAGGTATAGTTGGGCCCCGCGGCTATCAGCCGTGCGCTGCGGATATCCTCTACCATTTTGCCAAATTCCGCCGGCTCCATACTAAATTCGCTGTCCGGCGTTTTAGCCTTCCGGGACAGGCAGAAGTGCTTTTCCACCACGCACGCACCCAGTGTAACGCCGACGACCGCCGCCAGACTGCCCATACTGTGGTCGGAAAGTCCCACCGGCGTTCCAAAGCGCTCCCTCATGTCCGGGATGTTGCCCAAATGCATATCCGCCCAATTTGCCGGGTATTCGCTGCAGCACTTCAGCAAAATTACGCTGTGGTTTCCCATGCGGCGGCAGGCGTCCAGCGCCTCCTGGATTTCCTCAACGCTGCCCATTCCGCAGCTGATCAGCATGGGCTTTCCCTTTGAGGCCGCGTATTCAATCAGGGGAATGTCCACCAGCTCAAAGCTTGCGATTTTGTAGGCTTCACACCCCAGATTCTCCAAAAAATCTACAGCCGTAGGGTCAAAGGGCGTGGAGAGAAAGTCCACTCCGCACTTCTCGCACTCCCGCTTGATGCGCTCCTGCCACTCCCAAGGCGTTCCCGCCTGCCGGTACAGGTCATACAGCTTATAGCCGTCCCACAGCCCGCCGCGGATCTGAAAGTGCTCGTTGTCGCAGTCAATGGTAAGCGTGTCCGCCGTATAAGTCTGAATCTTCACGCAGTCCGCCCCAGCCTGCGCCGCCTGGCGCACTACCTCCAGGGCGTTTTCCAGCCTTCCCCCGTGGTTTGCGCTCATCTCCGCAATTGTATAAACCTGGCCGCTGGCTGTCTTCTCCAACAGATGGAACACTCTACCGCCTCCCGCCGCGCTTTTCGCGCATTTCTGACCGCCGCCCTTCAAACAGGACCTAACGGCGATAGTACGCCGCCACTTTTTCCACCGCACAGATTACATCCCGCTGATCCTGGTCCGTCATGGCGCAGTGAAGCGGCAGGGTCATGCAGCTGTCGTAATACGCCTGCGCGCTGGGGCACAGGCCCCTCTGGTAGCCCCGCGCCTGATAATACGGAAAATAGTACACCGGAATATAGTGCACGTTGACGCCGATATTTTCCGCCTGCATGGCGTTGTAAAACTCCCGCCTAGTGCAGGAGAGGCCTTCAAAATCCAACCGCAGGATGTATAGGTGCCGGACCGAATCAGAGCCCTCGTTCTCCCTTTGCAGGCGGACCTCCGGAATCTGTGCCAGCGCCTGGTCATACCGGCGGACCAGCTCTTTTCTCCGCGCGGCGAAACTCTCCAGCTTGTTCAGCTGGCTGAGGGCCAGCGCGCATTGAATATCCGTCAGGCGGTAATTGTAGCCCAGCATCTGCTGCTCATAATACCAGTTGGAATTGCCGCGCTCCTGCAGCAGCCCCGGGTCCCGCGTAATGCCGTGCCGGCTAAACAGCTCCACCCGCCTCGCCAGCTCCGGGTCCCGCGCCATCACCGCGCCGCCTTCGCCGGCCGTAACGGTTTTGACCGGGTGGAAACTGAAGGTCGTCAAGTCCGCGATGCTGCCCACAGGCGTTCCCCGGTAGCGCGTCCCGATAGAATGGGCCGCGTCCTCAATCAGCAGCAGCCCCTGCCTGCGGCAAATGGCCCGAATGGCGCCGTAATCACAGGCAGCGCCCGTGAAATCCACCGCGATGACCGCCTTTGTCTTTTCTGTGATATGCGCCTGCACAGACTGCGGATCAATTTCATACGTTTCCGGGTCAATATCGGCGAACACCGGCGTACCTCCGCAATAAAGCACCGCATTTGCCGACGCCGCAAAGGTGATAGGGGTGGTAATCACCTCGTCCCCCGGGCCGATTCCCGCCGCCAGGCAGGCCGCGTGCAGCGCAGCCGTCCCGTTGGAGACCGCGGTGCAGTATCCCGCGCCGGTCATCTCGCACAGTCGCTGCTCCAACTGCGCAACCTTCGGTCCGCAGGTCAGGTAATCGCTCCGCAAAACTTCAGTAACCGCCTGAATATCGTCCTCATCAATCAATTGGCGGCCGTAGCCCAGCCGCGTCTCACGGACTGGCGCCCCGCCATATATCGCTAATTCAGCCACAGTGCACGACCTTTCCCGCCCGCTCTTCCTTCCTTCGAAAGGCGGCTTCTCTACCCATTCTCCGCCGGGGTTTTTCTATCTTCCAGCAGCCAATCCAGCTCCAGCCTGATCGCCGCCAGGCGGACGTCCGGTTTCACTCGCTCGCCGTGAAAATCGCTGCCGCCGGTGGCGTGCAGCCCGTATCGCCGCGCCAGTTCTAAATAAAACGCCGTCTGCGCTTGCGTATGGCGCGGATAGTAACACTCAATCGCCTCCAAGCCGAAACCGGCAAGCCGTCCCACCAATTCCGCCAGCGCCCCGTCGTCCAAGCCAATCTGGTAGGGATGCGCCAGAGAGGCCATCCCTCCGGACGCGCGGATCGTCTCGATACACTCCCGCACCGGAGGCTTTCCCTGATCCACCCTCCGGTGAAATTCGTCAGTATCCAAATAGCGGTCAAATGCCTCCCGGTTCGTGCCCACATATCCCCGCTTCACCATCGCCTGGGCAAAGTGAGGCCGCCCCAGTACCCCGCCGCCGGCAATTTCCTCTACCTCGGCGCGGGAAATATCCAGCCCTTTCTCTTTTAAGAAAAGGATCAGCCGATCCGTCCGCTCCTCCCGCCGCGCCTTCATTCTGCGGCACAGCTCCTTCAGCTCCGGCGCACTGGGGGAAAAGCCATAGCCCAGGATGTGAAAGGTGTCATACTCTTTCGCGCTCAGCTCAATTCCCGGCACAACCCGCACTCCGGCGCTTTTTCCGGCCTCCACAGCCTCCTCCAGACCGTCCAGGGTATCATGATCCGTGACGGCCAAAAGCTCTAAGCCGGCTTTTTTCGCCAGATTTACCAGCTCCGACGGTGTGTATTGACCGTCTGAAGCGCTGCTATGGGTATGCAGGTCAGCAGTATAAATCATAAGACATCCCCCCAAATACCGGTCCGGTCCAGGCCCTTAGTCCTCTCGCAACTCGTCCCGGAACTGCGTAAGCACGTCCGTGCCCCCGGACTTTAGATAAGCGAGTACCCGCTCAAGAAATTCCGTGTTGCCCGGCCGCCCTCCGGCAATTTCGTCCACCACCAGCCCCAGCCGGATCGGGAAGGATTTTTCCAGGAAATAGCCGATGCTTCCCCCGACCTTCTCCCTCCACGTGTTGCACTGCCCGCAGTGGTAGCCGATTTTGTCCAGGAATTCCATATCCCCGTGGAGGCTGGCGCAACGGAAGCGCTTGGCTTCTTCGCCGTTCAGAATTTCCAGCAGCGTGTTTTTGTAGATATTCCCAATCGTATATTTGCACGAGAAATCCTGCACGCATGGAATTACCGCTCCGTCCGCGTTGATCTTCACATCAATCCAGGGATTTGCGCAGGGAAGATACTCTTCCTGTTCGTCAATGACACACTGCTCATATTCTGCGGAATCGGACTGTAAGCTCAGCAGCTCCCCCTCATAATAATTGTCGATAGGCATTTTCTCCCAAAAGCGTTTAGACACCGCGGCGTATTTTTCTCCTTCTTTCACTTTTACCGTGCTGATGCTGATAAAAATTTTCTTTTCCCGCTCCCGGACCTTTTTGATAAAGCCCAGTACATTCTCCAAGGTCCGTTCAAAATTCGCGTTGCGCATAATAGCGCCGTAGGTATCCCTGTCAAGGGATTGGAAGGATATCTGCACCCTCGACACACCGCTGTCAATCAGCCGGTCCTGATTTCTCTCATTGAGCGCCGTCGCGTTCGTAATCATGGACACATACATCCCGGCTCCCGACGCGGAGGCTATCATTTCATAAATATCCGGGTTCAGCAGCGGCTCCCCGTTCCCCGTCATCGTAATATAACTGCCGGCGGGCAGGTCCCTCAGCGCGCGCTGAAATCCATCCAGCCTCAAATGCATGGTCCCGCGCCGCATATTTTCCCGCGCACAGAAAACGCAGCTTAAATTGCACAAATTGGTCGGTTCGATGTAAATATTCAACATACTCTTCAAGTCGCAGGCGCCGCCCACGTCCGGCAGGCTCCCATCTTCCCGCGGCTGAATGGATTTCAGCAGGTCATATTTTTCTAAATACAGCTTTACGATTTTTTCCGCACCATATTTATCGAACATGATCGGTCTCCTTCCCACATTCTGTTTCAGTTCAGCCGCTCAAAGCCGCTGTGGCATACTGCTCCCTCCAGAGCCCCAGTCACGCCGCCTTCCGCCGTAATAAGGCGCTTGACTTCGGCGAACACCTCATCACAGGCCTGTAAGTACAGCCGTACCAGCTCTTCTGTATGGGCCAGGGAAGCATAGCACATCGTTCCTGCCAAAAATCCCTTTTTAAGCATCTCTTGGGTAAAAAATGTCTTATAGGCCAAGGGCTGCGGATACTCGAAGGAAAAATGGCTCATCGGGTAAATT
Source organism: uncultured Flavonifractor sp. (assembly GCA_947346365.1). Lineage (GTDB taxonomy): Bacteria > Bacillota > Clostridia > Oscillospirales > Oscillospiraceae > CANAAV01. Next base: position 113,144 of record CANAAV010000002.1, on the reverse strand, counting down.
CCACCCACATGAATCTTCAGGCCGTGCCGGCCGGCGCTCTGCCGCCAGCCCTCCTGCACCGCTGTTCCCACCGCAATCAAATGCTCCGCTACCCGCCGGGCCTTGAAGCACTCAATGGCGGCGGCGGCAGCGGCCAGGGAAACACGTTCTGTCCAGAAGGTGCTGCTGATGAACGTGTCCTGCGCAGCCGACATCACATCGCCTTTTCCAATAATAGCCGACAGGGGATATCCATTGGTCATCGCTTTCGCAAACACCGCAAGGTCCGGCTCCACGCCAAGGGTCAGATGGCTTCCGCCCGCGCACAGCCGGAATCCGGAAGACACCTCGTCGAATATGAGCACAATGCCCTTCTCCCGTGTAACTTCCCTGATTTTCTTTAAAAAGTCATCCTCCGGGAAGTCATTTCGGACCGGCTCCATAATGACGGCGGCAATCTTCCCCTCATTTTGAGCAATCAGCGCTTCAAACTCGTCAAAGCGGTTGTAGTGGAAAATTAGATTTGTGCCCGCCAGCCCCTTTGGAACGCCTGCCGGCATCAGCCCCTGCAGGTGCACCTCCGCCAGCGGGTCGCCCTTCGTCAGGTTCGCCGCCAGATACCAGTCGTGCCACCCGTGGTAACCGCAGACCAGGACAACGTCCTTTCCCGTATGCGCCCTTGCAATGCGCGAAGCGATTGCCATCGCCTCGCCCCCCGTTTTGGAGTAGCGCACCATATCCGCCCACGGGTGCAGCTCCAGCAGCTGCTCCGCCACCTCCCGCTCCTCCGGCGCATTCAACGTGCACATGCCGCCCCGGTCAATGGCGGCTTTCGCGGCCTCGTCTACCTCGTCAAAGGCATAGCCCAGCACATTTGCCCCCACGCCCATGATGCAAAAATCATAATAGCGCTTTCCATCCAGATCCCAGACCCCGCAGCCCTTGGCCTTTTGATAATAACAGGGCCATTTCCCCGGCAGCCACATTTCAGGACGCTTGCTCAAAAGCTGCGTCCCGCCGGCAATCCGTTTTTTCGCCTCTTCATAAAATTTCCAACCGGTATCCATTTTCTTCACCTCTGGGTTGTTACACAGTATGCTGCATCTCGCAGTCGTGGGCCAGGGCGGACTTTAGCCCTTCGTTGCGCTCATACATGCTGTTGAGCGCTTTCAGCTGCGGGTTTGCTTCCAGATACGCCAGGACGTCCTCCGTTACGAATTCATCCCGGCCTTCTCGCTGAAAATGCTCATAAATTGCTCTAATCAGCGTATAATCCGCCTCTTCGTCAACCGTCCAGCGGTAGCCCGCGATGCCCGGAATCGGACAGGTCAGATTTTGCAGTGCAAACTGCTCCGGGCGGTTGCGGATATATTGGGTGACGTGCTCCCGATCCGAGTGCATCGGCGCTTTTTCCCACGCCTCTTTTAAAGCGGAAAATTTTATGATTTCCACATCAAGTCCGTCGGGGAAACTCTCCGTAAGCTGTCCGATATAATCCGAATCCTCCCGCAGCTGCTCGGCCGCCATATCAATATACCGCCAGTCGATCAATGGGCAGTCCGCCGTAATGCGGATCACATATTCCGGCGAGAACAGGCGCGCGCACTGATAATACCGGTCTAACACATCGTCCTCCGCGCCGGCAAACACGCGGATTCCCTCCTGTGCGCACAGCTGGATCAGCGGCAGGTTCCCTTTATCAATGGACGTAATGACCAACACCTCGTCCACAAGCCGGCTTTTCCGCACACGCTCTACTACTCTTTGCAGCAGCGTTTTTCCCGCCAAATCCTTCAGCACCTTTGAGGGCAGGCGCGTCGAGCCGCACCGCGCCTGAATCAGGGCAAGAAATTTCATAAGGCATCATTCTTTCATTGGCATAATGGGTATACGTCGTCAATTTCTTCTTTATAGAGAATGCTGGTGGACAGCCGCTCCTGAATTTCCGGGTCAAAGCCCATTCCCCGGTGCGAATAGGTCATCCGCTCAATCAGGGAATAGCAAGGATTTCCAAGAAACAGCTGCGCGTGATCGCACTTGTATGTATGCAGCGCCTCGTTATATTTATAGGGCCGCTTTAGCGCCTGCGGCGTCAAAAAGTCCTCTATGACCAGAAATCCGCCGCTGCGCAGAACCCGGTCCGCCTCCGCAACCGTCCGCTGTATATATCTCCGGTCCACCCAACACAAACACGCTCCAAATACCACAATGTCAAATTTCTTCTCCTCAAAGGGCAGCTCGTCTGAGGTGCCTTTTTGCAGATGCAGCTTAATCTCAGGGTGTGCCGCGGCCCAGGCATTTCCCGTCCGCACGGCCTCCTCCGCAGGCTCAATTCCAAACCCTTCCATATTGTATTTTTCACACAGGTAGGCCAGGTTGTAGCCCGAGCTGCAACCAATTTCCAGGATTGCCCCCCCCCCCCGTTTTATGGAAGTCTCCGTCCTGCTTAAAAACGCGTCTAAAATCTGTATCCCCTTGGAGCGGTGCTCGTCAAAGGGGACATCCGCATGGCGCGCGAAATAAATGTCCGCTTCACCCTCTAAAAAAATCTTCTTTCCATCTGCTAAATTTCCCATTGCCTTACATCTCCTTTTTTAATTTCCATAAGCTCGGCATCACAATATCCGCCTTGACGCTGCAGAATCTCTCCCCCAACACATCCACGATCTCTTGCGGCAGCTCCTTTTGGAACACCGCGATATCCTCTTTCAGCTGCTCGATATCATCTACTCCGAACACCAGGCATTCAATACCGGGCTGCGCTTTGACGTACCCCATCGCCAGCTCCAGCCTGGAATACCCGTACTGCTCGCCGACCTCATCCAGCGAACGGAGAATCGGCACCGCTTCCTGCAAAAAGGGCGGCACCTCCGCTTCGCTCATAAACAAGAGTCCCTGAATAAACGCGCTTCTGGTGTGCAGGATTGTCTGCTCAGCGCCGCGCTGCGCAAAGATCCCTTCCCGCTGCATCCTCTGGTCAAACACACTGAATGGGAACTGTATCCGCTCGATCAGCGGATTTTGGAGTCCCTGCTTCACCTCTTCCGGCTCATAGGCCGAAACGCCAGCGCTTTTGACGTACCCCTCCCGTTTCAGCCGCGCCATCGCTTCCACCGCCTCTTCACAGAACACATACTGCGGCGTATGGAAATAGTAGCCGTCCAGATAGTCTGTATGCAGCCGCGCCAGGGATTCCTCCAGATTCGCCTTGATAACGCGGTAATATGCCTCCGGCCGTTCATGCTCCAAAATATTGGGCTTGAGCTTTGACGTGATGGACAGTTTTTCCCGCCCGGCGCCCCGCTCCCTGAGAAACGTCCCAACAACCTCCTCCGCGGTGCCGTAGGCATAGGCCGTATCAATATCGCCGATTCCATGCTCCACGGCATAGTAGAGCATGTGAACCGCTTGCGCCAGATCTGGCTGCCGCTGTCCGCGTATCCCGTACCGCATTCCAAATTGAACCGTACCTAAGCATAATCTCATACTATTACCCTTTCCCGCCATGAGATGTCAGCAGCCTCAGCCCGCTACAGTCCCATCTGCCGGATGCGCTGCCGGATTTCTTCCACGCTCAGCCACCAGTTATTGCTTCCTGAGCTGTATGCAAAGCCCTCCGGCAGCGGTTTTCCCCCAGGCGCCACAAACTTTTCCTGGTTTTCCCAGTGAATCTGGGGGTAAATGATAAAGTGGCTGTCATATTCCAGGGTGTTCGGCGCGTCCTCCTGCGTTATCATAATTTCGTGGAGCTTCTCACCGGCTCTAATTCCGATTTCCGGCATCTCGCAGCCGGGGCACATCGCTTGGGCCAAATCCGTGATTTTAAAGGAGGGAATTTTAGAAATAAACGTCTCTCCGCCCTTTGCCTCCTCCAGCGCTTTCAAAACCAGCTCAACTCCTTGGTCCAGGCTGATCCAAAAGCGGGTCATGCGATGGTCGGTGATGGGCAGGCGGGTTTCTCCCCTGTCCATCAGTTCGCGAAATACCGGGATGACTGAGCCCCGGCTCCCGGCCACGTTCCCGTACCGGACCACCGAAAAGGCGGTGCTCCTCCTGCCGGAATAGACATTGGCTGCGATAAAGAGCTTATCCGATACCAGCTTCGTGCCGCCGTAAAGATTGACCGGACCCACGGCCTTATCGGTGGACAGCGCCACGACCCGCCCGACCTCCGCGTCTAAAGCCGCCTCAATCACGTTAACCGCGCCGTTGATATTGGTCTTTATCGCTTCGTTGGGATTGTACTCACAGGCTGGGACCTGCTTCATCGCCGCGGCGTGAATCACATAGTCCACTCCGTCAAAGGCGCGGCGCAGCCGGTCCTGGTCCCGCACGTCGCCGATGAAATAGCGCATCACAGCGTCATAGGCCGCCAGCCTGCTGCGCATGTTAAACTGCTTGAACTCATCGCGGGAATAGATGATGACCTTTTTCGGCTTATAATTTTTCAGTACATAGTCGGCAAAATGGTTTCCGAAGGACCCCGTTCCGCCTGTAATCAATACCGTTTTATCATTGAGCAATGATATCATTCCTTACCTTAGCAAAATATTTTAATGCGGCCCGCCCGCCAAACTGTGCCGGACCGGGGCGCTATTTGACGTCATACACCCTTGTAAGCTGATAAATCGTACTAGACTGTATGCCGGTTTTTTTCAGCAGCTCAATGTACTTTTCGCAAAACGTCTTGACGTCAGAATCGTTGCCGCCCGTCTTATAGCTCTCCAGCTGCTTTTTCCGGGCCTCTAAGAATAAGCAGGCCAGCTCATCCTCGCTGCGGCCCATATGCTTCAACGCAAGCAGGCACTCCCGCGCCCGCTTTGCCGACTGCTCCGGCGGCTTTTTCAGATCTCCGATATGCTTTAATGTGTTCTCATACTCTTCCAGCGTTTTCATGTTATACGAAATGCCCCAATTGCTGAAATACGCAGTTGAAACCGTAATTGTCGGCACGCCATAGGCCCAATATTCCATGGCCGCTTCGCCGACGCAGGTAATAATACAGTCCGCGATATCTTTCAGCTCTATTCCGGTGAGCGTCCGGTCGCACCAATACATATTGGGCGTTTTATGCTCCAGGAAGACCTTTTTCACATACGCGTCCTGCTTATAGCGGGGCGACATCGGATGGTCCTTAATAATCCAATTGACGTCCGGTATTTCCTTAATCATTTTCAGCGTGCTGAGGAACCAATCGTTGTATTCATAGAAAAAGTGGTGGTGGTGCCCCTCTCTCGGAACGTCGCTGAATATGTGCATCAAAATAAATACGTTCTTCTTCCCGTTGGATATACCCAGCCGTTCCAGCAGGTTGACAGGCTTTGCATCCTGCGGCCCCTCATAGACGAACAGATCCTTTTCGCCGGCCTCCTCCGGTACGCCCTGCTCCAAATAGGCTTCCACCTGCCGGGTAAAAAACTCTGTCGTCTTCAATTCTTTAAACAGTGCTCTTCCCGGGAGAATCCGCATCACCGTGTCGGGGTAGTCGTTGGAGATGACCAATACTTTCGCCCCGTATTCCCTGGCCACGCTTGCAACAAGTCCTTTGATAAACAGGCATTCTGAGGTAACGATATAGGCCGGCTTCCTCTCGCTGAACATCTCATACGCCTTATCAATCATAGCCAGCGCGCTTTTCAGGAGTTTAAAATACTGCTCTTTGCTCACTTCAAAGCAGTCAAATACCTCTCCCTCATTTTTCCGGAGAATATAGTCATGCAGCACGTCGCCGCACGCAATTCCCCGATATTCCAGCTCCGCCAGTTTTGCTTTGTCTCCATACGTCTCATCTGTCAGACGCATCGCCGCTTCATTAACGCGTTCCTCGCCGGCGGCGCTGTCAAATTTGCTGTAAAACACATGGCGGCTCTCCTCAAAACCAAAAGAGGCGTCCAGCTCGTCCAGCAGCTCATCGCCGTGTCCGTCCGTAATCACTGCGACAGGAAGCCGCTCCTTCTCCTGAAGTCCCTTTGCCACAATATCTTCATGGACAGAATACCCGAATTCGTGAGGCAGGCAGTGGTAGACATAAATCCACTCCTCCCTGGCTGAAACTTCGTCTGTGCCGCTCCAGTAGGCTCTGTTCGCTTCAATTAAGGCCTTCTTTTCCGCCTGATACCCATTTCTTTCCTGCTCGTCCATTCTTACGCTCCTCCCCGCGTTCCTACAGCATGTGCGTCTGTTTTCAAAATCCGCCCTGCTCCTCCACGATGAACTGGGCAAAAGAGGGCAGGTTCCGGTCCTTTTCTGACAAAATAACCTTCTCCCGCCCGCCTATTTTCTCTAAGGGCCAGGATATTCCAATATCCGGATCATCCCACAGGATTCCGCCGTCATACTCCCCATAGAACTTTTCCGCGCACTTGTAGGAGACAACAGACTCCTCCAGCACCAGATATCCATGGGCGCACCCCGCCGGGACCAAAAGCTGCTTGTATTCCGTCCCTGTCAGGTCAAAAGCCAGCCATCTTTGAAACGCGGGGCTTTCCCTGCGCAGGTCAACCACTACATCCCACACATGCCCCCAGATGCAGCGCACCAGCTTGGGCTGCTGCTTCACCCGCTGGAAGTGCAGGGCACGGACGACTCCCTTATGGCTGTTGGTATAAAACACCTCCGCCAAATCATGACGCAGGCCGTTGGCCTCAAATACTTCCCTGGAATAGTCCTTTGTCAGGCCGCCCCGCTCATCGTCCGCATGGAACGCGGATAGCTCAAGCAGGCCGGGAATCGCTGTCTCCCTAAATTCAAATTTCTGAATCACGCCTTACGCTCCCCCCATTTCCCGCCACCACGCCATGGTACGCCTGCAGCCCTCTGCAAAGCCGGTTTCCGCCTGAAAGCCGGTATCCGTCCTCGTCCGTGTGCAGTCAAATGCGGACAGTGGAAGGTCAATCCCCGTAAAAGGAACGCTGCCGAAGTGAAATTCCAGCTCCGGCGCAATGGCCGAGCGCATCTCCAGCAAAAACTCCTTTAAAGGCCGCGGACTGCCGCTGCCAATCAGGTAGTCATGAAACGCATTTCCCCGTTCACCAATTAGGCGAAATGCCCGGGCCACATCGTCGATATAGACAAAATCATAGTTCTGCGTGCCCGCCGTAAACTGCGGCGATTCGCCGCGCAGGCACTGCCGGATTGCCGTGTTCACCAGCCGCGGGCTGTGCTCCCCGACGCCGTAGGCGTTTGTAATCTTCGCCCAGACCAGCTCAATCCCCGCCTCGGCCGCCGCACACATGCACATGGCATGAGCCGCCAGCTTCGCGCTGCCATAGATATAGCCCAGCCCCGGCCGGTTCCCCTGGGTATAAGCCGCCGCAACCGTCTCGTGCTCCACGATGCTTCCTGCTCCTAAAAAACGGCGGCAACCTATCTTTTTTGCCGAGTGTAGGGCGTCTATCGTCCATTGGACATTGTGCAGCTGCAGCGCGGTATCCCCGCGGCTTGGACCGGCAGAGCCGGCCCAGGCGAAATGATAAAACGCCTCATACTCCCCAGCCGGAATCTTTTCCGGCAGCGTTGTGATTTCCTCCAGCCCACAGGAAATCCGGCGGATGCGGGGATTTTCCGGCAGATTGGCAAAATTTCCGTTATGGCCAACCGCCCAGATCCTATAGCCATGATTCAAAAGCTCCCGCACCACAGCGCTGCCAACAAAACCGCTGCACCCGGTAACGACAGCCGTTTTCATCTCTTATCCCTCCAAATATGCCGCAATCTGCCGCCGCATCACTCCGGCGATATCGCCGCCGTCCAGCCACACCCGGCTCCACTCCACCGTCTGTTCCACAGCTTTTTGAATGTGCCAGCGCGGACGCCAGCCGAAGACGGCCCTCAGCTTGGAGCAGTCCAGCTTTAGATACTGGGCCTCATGAGGACCTTCATCGCCCTGTGCCGCCCAGCTCATTCCGCCGCCCCAGGCTCTGCAAAACAGCCGCGCCAATTCTCCCGTCGTCACGCAGTCCTGCTCGTCGGGGCCCACATTATACCACCCGGCAAGCTTGGGGTTCTCATATTGGCGCCGGGCCAGCATCAAATAGGCCATCACCGGCTCTAACACATGCTGGTATGGGCGGATCGAATTGGGATTTCGAAGCACAACCGGCTTCCCCGCGGCAGCAGCGCGCACACAGTCCGGAATTATGCGGTCCCGGGCAAAATCTCCGCCGCCGATGACGTTTCCCGCCCGTGCGGTGGAGACAGCGGGACCGCTGTGGGAAAAAAAGCTGTTTTTATAGCTGTGCGTCACCAGTTCTGCGCAGGACTTGGAGTTGGAATAGGGGTCGTAGCCGTCCAGCGGCTCATTTTCACGGTAGCCCCAGGTCCATTCGCGGTTTTCATAGACCTTATCCGTTGTCACAATCACCACTGACTTTACCGTCTGCCGCGCGGCGCGCACACACTCCAGCACATGCACCGTGCCCATAACGTTGGTCTCATAGGTATACACCGGCTGTTCATAGCCCGTCCGGACAATGGGCTGCGCCGCCAAATGAATCACAATTTCCGGCTGCGCCCGATGGAACGCTTGGGACAAACGCTCCAGATCCCGCACATCGCCTATCACGCTGTCCATCCTGCTCTTCAGCCCGCACAGGGAAAACAGGTTTGGCTCGGTGGGCGGGTCCAGGGCATACCCTGTCACAATCGCCCCGGCGTCCGCCAAGGCCTGACACATCCACGCCCCTTTAAAGCCCGTGTGCCCGGTTACCAGCACCCGCTTTCTCCTGTAAAACCCCAGCTCTTCCATCAGCAATCCCAAACCTTCCAGGGGGCCCGTCCCTCTGCCCACAGCTTTTCCAGCTCTTCCTTCTCCCGGACAGTATCCATGCACTTCCAAAACCCCGTGTGCTTAAAGGCCATCAGCTGCCCCCGCGCGGCGGCCGTCTCCAGCGGCGCTTTTTCCAGCACCGTGTCATCTCCCGCGATATAGTCGATAAATTCACTCTGGCAGGCCATAAATCCGATATTAATCAGGTTGCCGTCCCCCTGAATTTTTTCCCGAAACTCCCGGATGCTCCCATCGGCGCCCACATCCAGCACGCCGAAGCGCTGTCCCATGTTATAGGCCGAAATGGTGACCAGCTTTCCGTGGGAGCGGTGGAAACGCACCAGCGCCGCAATGTCCAAATCCGCTACCCCGTCCCCGTAGGTCAGCAAAAACGGTTCGCCGCCCAAGTGGTCCCTGATCCGCTTGATCCGCCCCCCGGTCATGGTGCCCAGCCCCGTGTCCACCACGGTCACCTTCCAGGGCTCGGACACGTTGCGGTGGACCGTCATCTCGCTTTTCCCGCCGGTAAAGTCAAAGGTGATGTCCGACGTATGCAGAAAGTAGTCGGCAAAATACTCTTTAATCACATGCTGCTTATAGCCCGCGCAGATGATGAACTCGTTAAATCCATAGGCCGAATAAATCTTCATAATGTGCCAGATAATCGGCATTCCGCCCAGCTCCACCATGGGTTTGGGCTTAAACTGGGACTCCTCGGAAATGCGGGTTCCAAAGCCGCCCGCTAAAATTACTACCTTCATTTTCTCTCCCCGCTCCCCCCCAGGGACCTGTTCACCTGGGGAGCCGGCTCCCAGACCGCCACTTCCTGCCCATATTTGCCGCGGTAATACTCCCGGCGGGTCTGAAGCTCATCAAACATTCTCGCCAAAATATGTCCCACAAAGGGCGTCTGCATGGCGGCACACCACCACTCGCCGCCATAGGGCACATCCGGGCACACCCATGGCTTGGGTTTTCCCGCCCAATGGAGCACGGCCGGCGAGGCCAAGGCCCGGTCATATGCCCGCCGAGTCTCCTCCGGCGCCGCGTCCACCGCGTACTGCGAGCGCGGATTTGCCGCGAGCTCAATGTTCCACGCGCTGTCCAAAAACGTAATCTTTCCCTCCAGCAACGCGTTCAGCTCGCATTGGTCCAGCCACATATAGCGCTTGGCCTGGGCCGTAGAAATAATGCTCTTCCAGTCCAGCGCCTGGCGGTATTTCACACAGTCATATAAAACAAGCCCGCCGCTGACATAGTTCATAGGGTCCTTCATATTTAAGATTTCCTTGAAATATGTGCGGGCGGACATTTTATTGCCGGCAAATACATAATCCGTCTGATAAAAGCCCTGCCAAAAGATGTCGGGCACCGCTCCAACGCAGGCTCCGCCCAGATCCGTCTGAAACAACTCCGCAAGATCCCGCTTTACCAGCATATCCACGTCAATGGTAATGAGCCTCTCGTAGCAGCGCAGCATGTGGGGAGCCAAAACCCTGAAATAGAGCTCCAGCGGGAACTGCTCTGTCCCCAGGCCCGCAACGTCCACCTGCGCCAGAAAATCTCTCGGATTATAAAAGCGCACCGAAATATTTGCCCTGCCGGCGGTCATTCCGGTAAGAATCCGTTTATTCTCGCCGGAAATCTCCCGCTCCAGAATGACTACATCATAATTCCAGCCGCTGCCGGCGGTATCCATCAGCGACCGCAGGAGCACTCCCGCATACGGCGCATAGCAGTTGCTGCAAGCCAGCGCAATGGGAATATTATTCGCGGCAAACGCGGGACAAAACTCGCTCTTCTCCATACGGGCCTTTCCCTCCCTGCTGTGCCCAGTCCCAGCCGTTATAGAAGATCTGCCACCGCTGCTGACCGGTTCATAATCACATTTTCATTTTTCAGGCCTAAAAACGCCTCATTTTTAATTTCCAGCCTGTGTATCAGCGCCAAAAACGCTTCATCCAGCTCTCCGTCCGTGCTATTTTCCCATCCTTCGCAGATGCTCAGATAGTTCCGGAAATAATCCAAAATTCCTTCCTGAACCTCCATGGCGCACGCAATCGCCTCCGCGCTTCTGCTCTCCGCCTCATATACCGGCTTCCCATCCCCGTCAAACTCCAGAACTGACGGCTCAGGCGATGTCAGAACCGGCTCTAACAGGAAGAAGTCGTCCAGCAGGACGCTCTCCTTCCCGCTGCCCGCGTCATAAAAGGACTCGATCTCCAGCTCCTCATACTTGGCCACGCCCGTGCGCACCCGGAAGAAATAGATTCCCCTCAGGTGGTTTTCTGTCAGGCGCTCCATAAACATCTGGCAGGTCCCCTTTGAGACAAAGTCAAAAAAGGCCGTACCGCCCTGTTTTGACTCTAAGCGCTCCATATACCGGCGGTAATTTTCTCTGCACACCTTTGCCCGCTCCAGGATCGCCTCTTTAAAATCCCGCAACTCTTTGCCCTGGGCGCACTCGGGGGTCACACGCAGTCCAAACTGCACCCACAGCTGCTTCTCCAGCGGTCCGCTGAAGTGCATATAGAGATCGTCCTCCCCGGATACGCCCGCCCGGAGCGCGGCGGCCCGAGAGGTGAGGAAATAGGTGCAGGACCCATCCCCCGCCAGCAGGTCGTACATTTTTTTGATCAAATACCCGTCTCTGGCGCACAGCCAAACATTTTTCAGCTTTTCCTCTTGAATTTTCTGATAGAACCACAGTACAAAATCCGAAATCATCGGCCCGAAGAGCAGGTATCCGATATCGCAGGCCCGTTCCACGCCAAGTCTTCTCTCCTGCGTCTCAAATTGAAACGGGCTGTTAAACAGTCTTGCCGCAAACATACCGGCCTTGATCCGGCAGGACAGCTTCCCTAAGTGCTTTTCCAGGCCCAGATAACCGGTCTGTTCCAAAAATTCCTCAGCGCTGTATATTTTATAGGCAGGAATCCCGCTGCGCTGGGCGCACTCTATATCGGCCACTCCATTGTCGCCCACGTGCACACAGCGCTTTCCGTTTGCCCGGCGCTTAAGCTCTTCAAAAAGCCCTTGCTTTTTTCCTCTGCCGAACTCGCAGGAGGCCAGGATATCCGCATAAAAGCAGATTCCGCAGCGATCCAGCAGCTGCGCAAGCTGATTCTTCGTGTAATAAGTATCCGAGGTGATATAGATCTCTTTTTTTCCGTCCGCGGCGCAGGCCCGGGCCAGATCGCACAGCTCCCGCCGGGGAAGCAGCAGCTTCAGGTCCAGCTCCCACTCCAACCGGGCCAGCTCCGCAGCACTTATCCCCTGGATGTCATGCTCTTTCAACATATGGGCGTAAATCTCTTCCAACGTAGGGGCGCCGGAGCGGGAAAGCAGCCGTTCGCTGGACTGCCGCCTGCCGCAGAAGTCCGGAATTTTTACGCCCCGCTTCTCAAGGGCCTGCGCCGTCATCTCATGCACATCCGTGGAAAAAAGCGTGTTGCGCATAACCAGCGTGTCAAACAGGTCAAAGCTGATTACGTCCCCCCCGTTCAGAGCCGCTCGCAGCTCCTCCCGGGTCATCCCCACCATCCCCGTCAGGTCATACAGCGCTTTCCGCTCCTCACACAGGTTTCTACCCCGGATATCCAGCAGGTCGATCTGCCGCTCCTTGCAGGCCGGACCAATCTTTTTCGCGATTGTCTTGCAGGAACCGGGCCGGGCCACAACCAGAATCAGCGCCACGCCCTCCTCCAATGCCCGTGAAAAGGGGATGATCTCTCTGCCGTAAATCGTTCCCTCGTCCCGGTAGCTGGCCAGCAGGCCGACCACCTCCGCCACGCCGTCCAGCTGGGGCAAAATATTCTCTGTCTCCAGGCCCAGGCCGTAAACCGCTATTTTTCTGCCGCGGTAAGGCTCTAACATCTCCAGCAATTCTGCCATCGGTTCTCTCCCCATACCTGCGCCGCCTCTGTGCGGCATAGACCCTGCTTGAAAACGGATGAAACGTACGGTGGCGGAAAAGGCCCGCCCTTTGGACGTGTAAACCATTTTCAAACAAGGCCTAATCCAGGCTGCTTAAAATATCAATCGTCTCGCACACGCCGTCCTCTATGCCGTAGTGCGCGCTCCACCCCAGAGCCCTGAGCTTGGCGGCGTTCAGCAGTGCCTTTGAAGCCGTGGAATACCCCTTTTTCTCCACGCTGCCCGGCAGATCAAATACGACCGCCACGCCGGCGTGCCTCGCCGCAATTCCGGCCAGCTCCTTTAACGTGACGTCTGAACGCTTATCCCCCAGATTATACGCCTCGCCGCACACGCCCCGGCAGGCCGCCCACAGCACACCCGAAACCGCGTCATACACATGGGCATAGGAATACAGTTGATTTCCCTCGCTTTTTAGCACAATGTCTTCCCCTGCGGCCGCTTTTTTAATAAACTGCGCCGCCGCCTTGGAGTCGCTCATACGCATAGTGGGCCCGTAGCAGCGGGGCAGCCTGAGAATCACCGCGTCTACGCCGCACTGCTCAATGTACGCCTGGCACAGCGTCTCGCTGGTTCGCTTCGCCTCCGGATAGCCCGCCCGCAGAGTGTTGCAGTCTAAATATCCCGCGTACTTCTCGTCAAAATATTCCGTATCTCCCCGGTTCTCGCCGTATATCTCCACGCTTGACAGGAGCAAAAACCGGCTCCCCGTTTCCCGCGCGGCCAGCTCCAGCAGATGCTGCCCCCCCAAAACGTTTGCCAGCACCGTATTCACCGGCTCGCGCGCGTAGGCCAGCGGATGGGTCGTGCTGGCAGCGTGAATCCAAAAATCCGCCGGTGGCACATCCCCCATCGGAGCGCTGACGTCATGCTCTAAAAACAGAAAGGCCGGAGTGTTCAGCCACCGCGCAAAGCGCCGTTCCGCCGCGCTCCGGTCCCTTCCCACGCCTATGATTTTAATCTGAGAGGCCGGCGGCAGCTCCTCGTTGCGCAGCATCACCGCGTCGACCAAAAAGCTCCCAATCATCCCAGACGCGCCGGAGAGAAAGACGGTCCTGCCATCCAGCCGTTTCCAATCAGGAAATTCCCGGTGCAGCCGGCGCAGGTTTTCTAAATACTGCGGGTTTTCAATCAGCTTCACACCGTTCTCCCCTTATTTCAGCCAGGCGTCCTTCTCCATCTTGATGTAGCACTTGAACATCTCCAGGTCATCTTTTGTCGTCAGCTTAATATTTTTTTCCGAGCCAGCGGCAAAGTACAGCTTCTCCCCCAGGTCCACCATCAGGGTATTTGTATAGGTAGAGCTCTGGATGCCGATTCCCTCTGCAAACGCTTTTTCATACGCCCACAGCAGCTTTTCGTAGCGGTATGCCTGGGGAGTAGAGACCCGGCGCAGGGTGTCCCTGGGAATATAGCGGGTGGTTGTCTCGGCGTCGTCCATCACGAAAATCTGCTCATTATAGGGCATAGAGGTCACCGCATTCCCATGCTTCTGGCAGGTGATGAGCACATCCGAGAGGACAAAATCGTCCACCAGGGGGCGAATGCCGTCGTGAACCACCACGATATCGCCAGCGCTGCAAATATCCTTCAGATGGAGCACCCCGTTGCGTATGGACTCCTGGGCGGAGGCGCCGCCGGGAACCACCCATTTGAGCTTATCCACATTAAACTGCTTGGCGTACGCCTGCAAAATGCCCTCCCAGCCCTCCAGGCAGACCACTTCAATCGCATCAATTTCCGGGTGGCGCTGAAAGCACTCCAGCGTGTAGACAATCACCGGCTTGTCATAGACGTTCAAAAACTGCTTTGGAATATCCTGGTTCATCCGCTGCCCGCTGCCACCAGCGATAATTAACGCAATATTCACCCTTCCACCGTCTCTTTCAGCAGCGCCCGCTCCAAACGGCCCACGATCTCCTCCGGGGTATCCGCCCCGTCGTTATGCACGATGAAGTCGGCATTCTGCGGCTCGTCAAAGGGCAGGTCCACCCCCACGACCTCCGTACGGCCGGAAGAATACAGCCCTTTCTGATCCCGCTTATACAGCGTCTCCCGGGTCACTTTGATGTAAATTTCTTTGTAATTTTCGATATTTTCCCGGTTCCATGCGCGAATTTCATCATACATGGCGATGCTGCACACCACCACGTCAATCCCCTGCTCCGCCAGCTCCCGCCATAGGCGGAACCCCCGCCGGGCCGCGTCCATCCGCGCCTCGGTAGAGTAGCCTGAGCGGCCAAATATGCTGCGCACCTGATCTCCGTCGGCCAAAAATACGTTGGGCTTGCGCGCCCGCAGCCTGCGGTGGAACAGCCCGCCTATGGTGGTTTTCCCCGCGCCGGCCAGGCCGGTAAAGAAATAAACGGTCCCCTTTTCACTCATCAGGAGCGTCCTCCTCATCCGTAATCATATCGGTCTATGGTCTGCTCAAGCTGCTCCCGCAGGATTGCCAGCCCCTGCTGAAGCCGCGCGCGGGACGCCTGGCTGCAATCTTCACCGGCTGATCGCTCCGCCAGCTCCAGCATCCGCTCCAGCAAGTACTGCACCTGGTCCAGCGCCTCCAGCTCCAAAGCATCTGCGTCCATCTTCTCAGCGGTACAGCGGCTGCTCCAGCAGAGCCGGATCCAGCTTTAGCTTTGGCATCATCCGCAGAGGCTGGCCGTTTTTGTTCACAAACCGCAACCCCTCCAGAAGAATTTTCACGTTCTCCACCCGGTTTACATCAAATTCCCGCAGATAATTGTCTCTCAGCGATTTTTGCAGCGCCTCCTCCAGTTCCGTGTTCACCCGTTCCCCATTTTGGTAGGCCTCGGCGTCCCGGAACAGCTTAATCCACGTCTCCTTCATATAGTAGTTAATCGTCGTAAAGCCGGCAATCAGCTTCTCCGCTTTCTCCAGGCTCATCTCTGCTCCGTCGTAGCTCAGGAAATCATAGCCGTAGTACTCATAGGCGTCCCGCAGGAAGTACTCGATAAAATACCGCTCGCTCTCGTTCACATAGTCGCTGTACGTCCGGTAAACCGGCTCCGCGTCAAAGCCCACCGAGCTGGAGGTATACAGCTCCTTGCCCGCCTCCGTACAGCGGGTCATGCTCTCGGTATAGGGCAGATCCAGAAACGCCGCCAAGGCGGTAAAGGTCGCCTTCGGATTCAGCTTTCCGTCCTCAAACCGGACCAGCACGCTGTCCTTATACAGCCGATCCTCCGGGTCGATCATAAAGCTGCGGTTCAGAATACGCTCCATCACCGCGTCGCTGACCACCGTCTTCGACCCGCCCTTTTTATCCTCATCCTGCGCTATCGAAGCTGAATAGTACATAAACTTAACGGTGGCCCCATGGCTTGTGGTGAACCGGCGCATAGGGGTGAAGGTCTTAATGTATTTAAAGTTCCTAAAAATCGGGGAACGCCGGATCTCCTCATAGTGCTCCGCCTCCAGCACCGTCCGGTTGGAGGCGTCCACCCGCAGGCTGTACACGATGTTAAAAAAGTGGGGCTGGAAAAACAGTGCCGGCGCAATCCGGGCGCTGGGGTCCATACAGCAGACCGCCTCCTTCATGCTCAAAAACAGCCCCACCATAATATCCTTGTCCGTACACTCCTTCAGATGGTACAGCTCCTCTACGATATAGCGGGGCCAATCCTCAATCTGAAGGGCCTCCCGCAGGCTCTGCGCCTCCCGCAGTCCCTTGCGCACCTTTCCCACTACATCCACAATATTGCTCATCATCAGGGAGGGCAGGCACACCAGATTGGGATGGGCGTCGAATACCTCGTTGAAAAAGTCGCCGCCGTTATGGGTAGACAGCTGCGTATGCCAAATCAGGCGGTTGACCTCCCGCACGCTGATGGGCCGGACGGAGTACTGGCTGTAATCCAGGCCAAAGCGCTCCTTAAAGTCAATGGGATACTGCGCAATTTCCTCCCCGATCAAAAACACCAGCTTTTTGCTCTCCAGCAGCGGGCGCAGGCTCAGGCACTGGAGATGAGCGCAGAAAACGCACCAATCGGTATAGTGCAGATAAACATGGTTTTCCCGTCCGATGTCCTCGCTCCGACGCACATTGTCGTTGAGGTATTCCAGCTCATACTGGGAAAAGACATCCTCCGCCAGGATGGGCTTGTCCAGATCTCGGAAAAAATTCCGGCTGATCACAGGATTGCGGAAATTGATAAACGCCCCAAACCGCTCCTCGCCCACATAAAAAGGGATATAGCCGTTGTGATCGTCATAGGGGAAAAAGCGGATGGGCAGCTCCTCAAAGGGTACGAAGTCCTTGCGGAACAAATAGGGGTACCTGCTCAGCAGCTTGCAGTTGCGCTCATAGCGGGACTTGAGCAGCTTGACATTCGGCTCGTAAAACACCTGGGTCATCAGAGGCAGGACCTCCTCCCGGAAATGCCCCTGGTTGTACAAGTCCCGGAAACACGTATAGGAAATGCGGTAGTCGCCCCCGGCTTGAAGGATATAAGCTCCCGCCTCCAGGCGCTCGGCCGGCTCCCCCTCCTCCTGAAGAGAAAGAGTATAGGCCCGGCATGCCTCTTTGCTCTGGCCTAATTCCGCCAGCTTCCGGGCAATCTCAATGGCTTTCATAAACAGATTCCTTTCCATATTCACTGCGGCGTTTGGGAATACCGCCGCATCTCCGGCAGCGCTCCCAAGCGCCACATAGGCAGAAAACGGGGGCGGGCAGCGCCCGCCCCCGTTCGCATATGTGGGACTGTGTGGTGCCTTAAGTGCCGTTTACCTCTTACTGGAGGAGCTGCAGCACACCCTGAGGCACCTGGTTGGCCTGCGCCAGCATGGCCTGAGCGGACTGGATCAGGATGTTGTTCTTAGTGTAGGCCATCATCTCGTCGGCAACGTCGGTGTCGCGGATGGTGGACTCAGCGTCCTGAATGTTCTCAGTCATGACGGACAGGTTGTTGATGGTGTGGTCCAAACGGTTCTGGGTAGCGCCCAAAGTGCCGCGGACGTCGGAGACGACGTTGATGGCGGCCTTGATCTTGTCAATCGCATCGGAAGCGCCCTCCTGGGTGCCGATGTTGATGTCGGCAATACCCAGAGCGTTGGCGTGCATATCGGAGATGGACACGCGCAGCTTGTTAAACTCGTCGGCAGTGTCGCCAATCTGGAGGGTCAGGCCCTTGGTGGCTTCCTTCGCCTCGGTCGTAGTGGTCGTGGTCACGCGCATCTTGAAGTTGGCCGCCAGCTTCTCCAGGCTGTCAAACGCAGGAGCGCTGGTGGACACGGCGTCGGTGCGCTGCAGGGTCAGGCCGGTGGGGAAGCCGTGAGAGCCGTCGCTGACGCCCAGACGGAAGGACACGCTGGCCCTGCCGCCGTTCTTGGTGGCCACGTACAGCTTGACGGTGCTGCCCATCTTCATGTTGATCTTGCCCAGGGCGCTGTTCAGGTCGTCGTCCACCGTGAGCTTGACGATCTCCTCGCCAGCCTCGGTCTTGTTGCCGGCGGCGGTCGCCTTAACATTGGTGTCCGGGCCGATGGACAGAACGATGGTCTTGCTGCCCAGAGCGATCTTGGTGCCGTCCTTAATGTCGTCGGCGGTGATGTTGAAGATGGTGTTGGCCAGGTTGTCGGACTCCTTGGCAATACCCTGCTTGACGACGGTGACGGAGGCGTTGATGGACTGGCTGGGCCGCATCTCCGGGTTCTTGGTGCTGCTGTCGATCACACCGGGGATATCGCCCGGCTTGATCTCAAACTTGCCGTTATCGCCGTTCTCCACGGACAGCTGCACGTCGAAGTTGGTCTTCGCCTCGGCGGCGGTCTCGGGCGTCAGCTTCTGCGTGAAGGTCAGCACGCTGCCGGAGATGGAAGCCTTCCACTCCACGCCGTTGATCTTGACGCACATGCTGCCCAGGCCGGCCTTGGAAGCGGCGGCCTTAATCGCGTCCTTAAACGCGGCGGCCACAACAGACGCCTTTACCACAATATCGCCGTTGGAGGCCGTAGTGGTGAACTTGGAGGCGGTGGTGGTGATGGTGGCGTCGCCGATCTTCAGGGTGATGGTAGCGTTGCTGATGCTGCCCGCGGCAGTGGCGGTGGTGCCGAACTTCGCCATCTTGGCCAGGTCGATGGTGAACTGGCCCTTGGTGGCCTTGGGGGCGGTGGAGTCCAAAATGGTCTTCTTGCCGGCCACTTCCATGGCCTTCTCGCCCTTGCCGATGACGCTCTTAATAATGCGGTCCATACCGGCAATGTCGGCGGTGGTGGTGTTGGAGGAAGCCTCCACGGCCTCGCTGACCGCCATGGAACCGTCCAGCAGGTTGATGCCGTTGAAGTTGGAGGAGTCCGCGATGCGGTTGATCTCGTCCAGCAGCTGGCTGACCTCTTTCTGGAGGTTGGCGCGGTCGGTGGTGTTGTCATAGGTGCCGTTGGCGGACTGAGAGGCCAGCTGAACCATACGGTTGAGCATGTCATGGACCTCAGTCAGAGCGCCTTCAGCGGTCTGCACCAGAGAGATGCCGTCCTTGGCGTTCTTCTGGGCGGCCTCCAGGCCGGTGATCTGGGCGCGCATCTTCTCGCTGATGGCCAGACCAGCGGCATCGTCGCCGGCGCGGTTGATCTTATAGCCGGAGGAGAGCTTCTCCAGGTTCGCCTTCATGGCGGAGACGTTGTTGGTGTAGTTGCGGTAGGCGTTCATCGCCATAATATTGTGCTGAATACGCATGTTGTAATCTCCTTATCACAATTCCGAGCGGTTCCTTCCGCCCGTCCGTTGGGGCCTTCGCACCGCACGGTCTGGACATCTGGCCAGACTGCCCAGATCGTTTAGTACGCGTACCTATTCCAGCCGGCCTGCGCAGGCCGGATGAAACCATATCTGCCGGGCGCGCAGCAGAGGGAAACCCTGATGCCCCGCGGCCTTATATTTTCTTTTTCGGCTGTCCGGCATAAAAGTTAAGTGCTTTTTTAAATTTTTCTCTTTTTCTCTCAAAACGCCCTCTGCCGCGCGCCTATCCAGCAAAAATCGTCTCGGCCCCCAGCCTGGCGCAGCCCGGCGGCGCGTATTTCCACTTTTCCATTCTGCCCCCGGTGATAAAATATTCCAGCCCCGGCGGCCCTGGAAGGGGCGGCAGCTTATCAATTACTAGCAGCTTGATTTTCATCCGGTCGGGCAGAATGGCCTTCAGATAGACCGACACCCGCTCTCCCTCCGCCAGATCCGGCTTCAGCTCCGCCAGGCCGGACAGGTTCGGGAACAGCTCCACAAAGGCCCCGTAGTCCTTCACGCCCCGGACAATGCCTGTCGCCGTCATGCCGGCCTGGAGCCGGGCGGCGTTTTCTTCCCAGGTGCCCAGCAGCTCCTTGTGGGTCAGGTAGATCCGCCCCGCCTCCCGGTCCAGATCCAGCACAGCGGCAAAAATCCGCTGTCCCACTTCAAAGCGGGCGGCCGGATGGGGGATGCGGGAAACGGAGATATTTTCAATGCCGATCATGGAGGACACCCCACACCCCACGTCCACGAAGGCCCCGAAGGGCTCCAGGTGCGTCACCTGGGCCGGAATCACCTGTCCGGGCACAAGCTGGGCAAGCAGCGCCTGTCTGGCCCGCTCCTGGGCTCTGCGCCGGGAGAGCCTGGGGCGCAGCACTCCCGACTCCCCCTCCAGCCCTTCCACCACAAAGCACACCGGCTTGCCCACCCGGGAGAGAATCGCAATCTCCCGGGTGGTGCCGTCGGCGATGCCCAGAGCCGTCTCCTCCCTGGGTATGTACCCCTGAAAGGGTCCCACCTGCACCAGCAGGTCGTGCTCCGCGTTGCACAAAGCTGCGGTTCCCTCCAGAATATCCCCCCTCTTCATGGCCCGCTCCAGAGCGGAGGCGGTGGCACAGCTGGTCTGATTTTCCGGCGTATGCAGCAACTGCCCTTCGGGCAAATAACAGTTCGTCAAAGTGACCAATCCTTTCCTGCTTCCAGGCGTTTTTTTCTTGACAGACCACTATATGCGCTCTCAAGCCTTGAATTGACAGAAAAGGCCGGGGAATCTATAATTAAAGTCTGTCCAATGACCCGCAGGGCAGCTCGCCTGACCGACGCGGGTACTCATAAAAAATGGAGGACGCCGGTATGGATATCCGGGTAGGCGATGTGCTGGAGCTGAAAAAGGAACACCCCTGCGGCAGCCGGAGCTGGCTGGTGCTGCGGGTGGGGATGGACTTCCGCCTGCGCTGCCAGGGCTGCGGACATGAGCTGATGCTCCCCCGCAGCAAGGCGGAAAAAAGTATTAAAAAGGTCCGCCGGGCCGGAGAGGAACAGAAATGAAAGAGTTTTGGAGCCCCCGCATTCGGGATATGATCCCCTATACCCCCGGGGAGCAGCCCCAGGGGCAGCCATTTATCAAGCTCAACACCAACGAAAATCCCTATCCCCCCTCCCCCCGCGTGCTGGAGGCTGTCCGTCAGGCCGCCGCAGGCAGCCTGCGGCTCTATCCAGACCCGGAATCCGCCGCCCTGCGGGACGCCGTTGCTGGACGGTACGGCCTCAAGCGGGAGCAGGTGTTTGCCGGCAACGGCTCGGATGAGGTGCTGGCCATATGCTTTCAGGCCTTTTTTGACCCGGAGCGCACGATTTTGTTCCCTGACGTAACCTACAGCTTTTACCCGGTCTTCGCCGGGCTGTACGGCCTGTCCTGGCGGGAGGTCCCCCTGGATGAACAGTTCCGGGTCCATGTATCGGACTACCGCGGCAGCGGCGGCGTGGTCCTGCCCAATCCCAATGCCCCCACCGGTCTGGCCCTGCCTCTGGAGGATATTCAGGCGCTGCTGGAGAGCAATCCCCGCAGCGTAGTTCTCATCGACGAGGCCTATGTGGATTTTGGCGCGGCCTCCGCCGCGGCGCTGGTCGGCCGCTATCCCAACCTAGTGGTCGTGCAGACCCTGTCCAAATCCCGGTCCCTGGCGGGGCTGCGGGTGGGCTTCGCCTTGGCGGACGCGGACTTAATCGCCGCTTTGGAATGTGTGAAAAATTCCTTCAACTCCTATCCTCTGGACCGGCTGGCCCAGGCGGGGGCCCTGGCGGCTCTGGAGGACCGGGATTATTTTCAGCAGACCACGGAGCAGATTATCCGCACGCGGGACACCGTGATCCCCCGCCTCCGGGCCCTGGGCTTCCAGTGCCTTCCCTCCAGCGCCAATTTCCTGTTCCTGCGCCACCCCGGCACGCCGGCGAAGGTCTTGCTGGACGGCCTGCGGGAGCGGGGCATTCTAGTCCGCTGGTGGGATAAGCCCCGCATCAGCGACTACCTCCGGGTGACGGTGGGGACGCGCGAAGAGATGCGCGCCCTCTGTCAGGCTTTGGCGGAACTGACGGCGGGGCGCTGAGCCTCCTGTCAAGAAACGGCTCCGGCGGCGCTTCCGCGCCGCCGGAGCCGTTTCTCTTTTGTTATTCCAAAACCCGCTTTAAATACTGCCCCGTATAACTGCCGGGGCAGGCGGCGACCTCTTCCGGCGCGCCGGTGCACACAATATGCCCGCCGCCGTCGCCTCCCTCTGGTCCCAGGTCAATCACGTAGTCCGCAGTTTTGATGACGTCCAGGTTGTGCTCAATCACTACCACGGTGTTGCCGCCCTCCACCAGCTTTTGGAGCACCTCGATCAGCTTGTGCACATCGGCGGTGTGCAGGCCGGTAGTGGGCTCGTCCAGCACATAGATGGTGGAACCTGTAGAGCGCTTGGACAGCTCAGTAGCCAGCTTCACCCGCTGGGCCTCGCCGCCGGAGAGGGTGGTGGAGGGCTGGCCCAGCTTTACATAGGACAGACCCACCTCGTAGAGGGTCTGGAGCTTATTATACAGCCGCGGCAGGTGCTCGAAAAAGGGCAGGGCCTCCTCCACCGTCATGTCCAGAACCTCATAAATGTTTTTACCCTTGTACTTGACCTCCAGCGTCTCCCGGTTATAGCGCTTGCCCTTGCACACCTCGCAGGGGACGTAGATGTCCGGCAGAAAATGCATCTCAATCTTTAAAAGCCCGTCCCCCTGGCACGCCTCGCACCGCCCTCCCCGGACGTTGAAGGAAAACCGTCCGGCGTTATAGCCCCGGCTCTTCGCGTCCGGTGTGGTGGCAAACAGCTCCCGGATGTCGTTAAACAGCCCCGTATAGGTGGCGGGGTTGGAACGGGGCGTGCGTCCAATGGGGGACTGGTCAATATTGATGACCTTGTCCAAAAACTCCTCTCCCTCAATTCCATCATGCCTACCCGCCCGGCACTTGGCCCGGTTCAGGTCGGCTGCCAGGCGCTTATAGAGGATCTCGTTGACCAGAGAGGACTTCCCGGAGCCAGACACCCCTGTCACGCAGGTGAAGGTCCCCAGGGGGATGGACACGTCAATGTGGTCCAGATTGTTTTCCGCCGCCCCCCGGATGGTCAGCCGCTTTCCGCTGCCGGAGCGCCGCTGCTGAGGGACGGGAATTTTTTTGCGCCCGGACAGGTAGTCCCCAGTGATGGAGCCGGGGGTGTCCATCACCTCCTGCGCTGTGCCGCAGGCCACCACCTGCCCGCCGTGGACGCCCGCGCCGGGTCCCACGTCCACGATGTAATCCGCCGCGCGCATGGTGTCCTCGTCGTGCTCCACCACCAGCAGGGTATTGCCCAGGTCCCGCAGGCGCTTCATGGTGGCCAACAGCATGTCGTTATCCCGCTGGTGCAGGCCGATGGAGGGCTCGTCCAGGATATAGAGCACCCCCATGAGGGAAGAGCCGATCTGGGTGGCCAGACGGATGCGCTGGCTCTCGCCGCCGGAGAGGGTGGCCGCCACCCGGCTGAGCGTCAGGTATTGCAGGCCCACCGAGTGCAGAAAACCCAGCCGCTCCCGGATTTCCTTTAAAATCCGCTCGGCAATCCTCAATTTCTGGGGAGAGAGCTCCAGCGCGTCTATAAAATCCAATGCGTCGGTGACGGACTTGCGGCAGAAGGCGTCTATGCTGATTCCCCCCACCGTCACCGCCAAGGACTCCTTTTTCAGCCGCCGCCCGCCGCAGTCGGGGCAGGGATGCTGGCTCATGCACTCCTCCAATTCCCGGCGCATCCCGTCGCTCTGGGTCTCCCTATACCGCCGCTCCAGATTGCTGATGACCCCCTCAAAGGCCTGGTACAGCGTCCCCTGTCCGTTGCTGCGCTCATAGGTGAGCTTGAGCTTTTCCCCCTTCGTGCCGTAGAGAAGGATGTCCACAATCTCCGGCGGCAGCTCCCCTACCGGGGTGGTCAGCTTAAACTTGTATTTTTTCGCCAGCGCGTCGAAATACATCCGGGAGATGGAGTCTCCTTTGATGTTGTTCCAGCCGGAGGCGGTAATGGCTCCCTCCAGAATGGAGCGGCTGGGGTCCGGTATAATAAGGGCCGGGTCTACCTTCAGCTGAGAGCCCAGGCCCGCACAGGTGGGGCAGGCCCCGTAAGGATTGTTAAAGGAAAACATGCGTGGAGCCAGCTCTTCAATGGAGACACCGCAGTCCTCACAGGCGTAGTTCTGGGAAAAGAGAACGTCCCGGTCCTCCCCCACGATATTAATCAACACCAGCCCGCCGGACAGGCCGGAGGCGGTCTCCACCGAGTCGGTCAGGCGGCGGACGACGTCCTCCCGGATCACCAGGCGGTCCACCACCACCTCGATATTGTGTTTTCTATTTTTGTCCAGGGGAATCTCCTCGGTCAAATCGTAGATGGAGCCGTCCACCCGCACCCGGACATAGCCAGAGCGGCGGGAGTCCTCAAACAGCTTTTGGTGCTCGCCCTTTCGGGCGCGGACTACCGGGGCCAGGACCTGAATACGGGTGGCCTCCGGCAGGGCCATCACTTGGTCGATGATCTGGTCGATGGTCTGCTGGCGAATCTCCTTGCCGCACTTGGGGCAGTGGGGGGTGCCCACCCGCGCCCACAGCAGGCGCAGATAGTCGTAAATCTCCGTTACTGTCCCCACGGTGGAGCGGGGGTTTTTTGAGGTGGTTTTTTGGTCGATGGAGATGGCGGGGGACAGGCCGTCGATGTAATCCACATCGGGCTTTTCCATCTGGCCTAAAAACATCCGGGCATAGGAGGACAGGGACTCCACATACCGCCGCTGTCCCTCGGCATAGATGGTGTCAAAGGCCAGGGAGGACTTTCCTGACCCCGACAGGCCCGTGAGCACTACCAGCTTGTCCCGGGGAATCTCAACGTCAATATTCTTCAAATTGTTTTCCCGCGCGCCTTTGACATAAATGTGATCGAGCATAAGCGATGGGGCCTCCTTTAAAGGGGTGTCGTAAAATCAGTGAAGGGCTTTTGTGGGGCAGACTTTGACGCACTCGTAGCACAGGATGCACTCGGTCGCGTTTTTCCGGCTCCGGGCCTGCCGGTTTACCTCCACATCCATCGGGCAGGCCTTGAGGCATTTGCCGCATCGGACACATGTCTTTTCGTCACAGTGGACCCGCAGCAGCGCAAAATAACTCATGGGCTTGAGAAACACCGTAATCGGGCACAGGTATTTGCAAAAGGCCCGGTTATCCCGAAAGGCGAACGCCAGCGCGACGCCCACTGTGTAATAGAGCAAATTGCCTACCAAAAAAAGCCGGAACATGATGCGCTCCAGATTGCCAATGGGCAGAAGGAACAGTCCCGCCACCAGGGCCAGCGCGGCGGCAAACGTGACATACCGGAGAAAGCCCAGCTTTTTCCGCGGCTGCCGGGGCAGCCGGTAGGGCAGCAGGTCCAGTACCATGGCGGTCCAGCAGGCATAGCCGCACCAGCCCCGGCCGAAGAGCAGCGGGCCAAAGATCTTAGCCACGGCATAGTGAATGGTGGCGGCCTCAAAAACCCCCAAGAAGAGGTAGTACCAAAATCCCTCGATCTGCATATTTTCCTGACAGACAAGCCCCAGGTAAAGCAGCATATAGCAGCCCACCGCAAACTGGACAAACTGCCGGGCGTACCGCTTTTCATTGGCGAAAAAGGCCAGGCCCAGCGCAATGCAGCCCCCGATATAAGAGAAATTCAGCAGGTAAAACAGGTTATCCTTCGTAAGCCACAGGATAATCGCTACCGACTCAAATACAGCCAGCAGCAGCAGAGAAGGCAGATATTTTTTCACAGGGCACTCCTCCTAACCGCCGCGCTGCGGCAGAGCCTGCCCGGCATCAGAAGGGCGCGCCGCCCCTGCCTCACACCGGCAGGAACCACTGAATGGGCTGCATGATCAGCACGCAGCCGCCACAAGCCCTTCCCAAACGGGCGCCAGCACCAGCAGGTACTTCACCGCCAGCAGCCCCGCCCGCCTCCAGCCGGTGAAACGGGCAATATAGGCCGCCTCCTGCCGCCCGGAGGCCTTCCACTTGGCCCGCAGCGCCAGCAGAACCGCCAGCAGTATCAGACTCACCGCCAGCAGCCCCCCGGCGATGATATTTAAGGCTACGCCCAGAGCTGGGAGCACCAGAAGGACAAAGAGCACCACCAGCATCATAGGACACAGCACCAACAGCGAGATAAAAGCCATATCCCCGCTCTCCCATCAATAGCCGAAGTCCCGCTCCACCTGCCGCAGCATCTCCCGGATGGGCAGGCCATAGGGGCAGCGCTTCTCACACGCCCCGCACCGGGCGCAGGAGCTGGCGTGGAAGGGCATGGCCTTATAGCGCTGCTTCGCCCAGTCGCTCAGGCCGTACCGGCGCAGGTAGTTGGACATCAAAAAGCAGCCGGGGATGTCAATGCCGTTAAAGCAGGGGGCGCAGTAGCCGCAGCGGCGGCAGAAATGCTCGCCCAGCTCCTTTCGGATGCTCTCGCACCGCTCCAGCTCCTCCGGGGTGAGGGGAGACAGCTCTTCCGCGGCGGCGGCGTTGCGCTCCACCTCCTCTGGAGAGCCCATGCCGGGTATGCTGATGTCACACACGCCGCAGGCCGCCACAAACCGCAGGGCCAGCCGCCAGTCCTCCAGGTTGCCCCCCGCCAGGGGCTTCATGGCGATGGTCCCCATCCCCTTGAACCGGGCCAGGGCCAGGACCTCCCGTCCCTGGGTCTCCACAATGTTATAGGGGAACATCACGGTCTCAATCTTGTCCCCCTGCTCCTCAATCAGGCGGCGCAGGGCGTCCAGGTTGTGGGCCGTAACGCCGATGTGCCCAATTTTCCCGGCCTGTCTGGCCTCCGCCAGGGCTTCCCATGCCCCGCCGGGACCAAACACCCGGTCGATGTCCTTTTCCGCCAGATTATGGAACTGATAGAGGTCGATATAGTCCGTGCGCAGGTTGGCCAGACTGGTCTCCACATCCCGCTTCATGCCCTCATAGTCCCGCGACATGGATTTCGTGGCCAGAATGAACTTGTCCCGCCGCCCCTCCAGTGCCAGACCCAGATACTCTTCCGAGACGGTGTAGCCCCGGGCGGTGTCGATGTAATTGACGCCGTACTCCTCCAGCTTATCCACCACGGCGCGGGTATTGTCCGCGTCGGAGCGCTGAATGGGAATACCGCCAAAAGAGACGGCGGCGGCCCGCAGGCCTGTATTCCCCAATGTAACATACTCCATAATCACAACTCCTTGTTTTATTGTTCCCCGGCGCTATTCCCCCCGGAGCTTTACGATCTTATCCCGCAGAATGGCGGCGTACTCGAATTCCAGCATCTTTGCCGCCTCCCGCATCTCCTTCTCCAGCTTGGCGACGGCCTCCATGCGCTGGGCCTTGGTGAGCTGGACCGCGTCCGGATCATAGGACCTCTCCTCCTCCTGAGACAGGTCGATCACGTCCCGCACGCTCTTAATAATGGTCCTGGGCACGATGCCGTGGGCTTGGTTGAACGCATCTTGCTTGCACCGGCGGCGCTCGGTCTCGTCAATGGCCCGCTGCATCGACGGCGTCACCGTGTCGGCATACATGACCACCAGGCCCTCCGCATTCCGGGCCGCCCGCCCGATGGTCTGAATCAGTGAGGTCTCGCTGCGCAGAAATCCCTCCTTGTCCGCGTCCAGAATGGCCACCAGGCTGACCTCCGGCAGGTCCAGCCCCTCCCGCAGCAGGTTGATGCCCACCAGCACGTCAAAGGTCCCCAGGCGCAGGTCCCGGATAATTTCCATGCGCTCAATGGTATCAATGTCATGGTGCATATAGCGGACCTTAATGCCCGCGTTTTTCAGATAGGCGGTCAAATCCTCCGCCATGCGCTTAGTAAGGGTCGTCACCAGCACCCGCTCGCCTCTAGCGGCACGCTCGTTGACCTCCCCGATCAGATCGTCAATCTGTCCCTCCACCGGGCGGACCTCAATTCGGGGGTCCAGCAGGCCGGTGGGCCGGATCACCTGTTCCACAATCTGCCCTGAGCGAGTGCGCTCGTACTCGCCCGGGGTGGCGGAGACGTAGATCACTTGGTTTACCCTGCGTTCAAATTCCTCAAATTTCAACGGCCGGTTATCAAAGGCACAGGGCAGGCGGAAGCCGTAGTCCACCAGTGTAGTCTTGCGGGCCCGGTCCCCGTTGTACATCGCCCGCACCTGGGGCAGGGTCACATGGCTCTCGTCAATGAAGAGCACAAAGTCCTTGGGGAAAAAGTCCAGCAGCGTATGGGGCGGGGAGCCCACCGGACGGCCCTCAATTACCCGCGAGTAGTTCTCTATGCCGGAGCAGTAGCCCAGCTCCTGCATCATCTCCACATCGTACATGGTCCGCTGCTTGATGCGCTGGGCCTCGATGAGCTGGTTATTTCCCTCAAAAAAGGCCACCCGCTCCTCGAGCTCTCGATAAATCTCCTGAACGGCGGCGTCCATTTTCTCTTTAGGAGTGACATAGTGGGTAGCCGGCCAGATGGGGATATTCTCCAGCCGCCGGATGGGGGAACCGGTGACCACATTGATCTCGCTGATGCGGTCAATTTCGTCCCCAAAAAATTCCACTCGTATGGCGGAATCGTGCCAATAGGCGGGGAAAATTTCCACCGTGTCCCCCCGCACCCGGACCATGTTGCGCTCAAAGGCGATGTCGTTGCGCTCATACCGGATCGCAATGAGCCGCTTGATCAGCTCGTCCCGCTCCAGGGTCATGCCCACCCGCAGGGACACCATCATCTTCGCAAAGTCCTCCGGCTCCCCCAAGCCGTAAATACAGGAGACCGAGGACACTACGATCACATCCCGCCGCTCCATCAGGGAGGCGGTGGCGGACAGGCGCAGCCGGTCAATTTCCTCATTGACGGCGGAGTCCTTTTCAATAAAGGTATCCGTATGGGGGATATAGGCCTCCGGCTGATAATAATCGTAGTAGGAGACAAAATACTCCACCGCGTTGTTGGGGAAAAACTCTTTAAATTCCGCGCACAGCTGGGCGGCAAGGGTCTTGTTGTGGGCCAGTACCAGGGTAGGCCGCTGAATTTTCTCGATCACCTTGGCCATAGTGAAGGTTTTACCCGACCCTGTGACCCCTAGAAGGGTCTGCTCGCTCAGTCCGTGCTCCACTCCGGCGGCCAGGGCTTCAATGGCCTGAGGCTGGTCCCCGGCGGGAGTGTATTCGCTGACAACTTCAAATTTCGGCATGGCCCTCACCTCGCTTGTACGGGTATTCTAACAAAACAAGCGTTCTATTGCAAGCCCTTTCTTCAAATATCCTCCCGCCCCGGGGCCGCGGCAGAGGCCGCAAAAAAGGATTTCACCAAGTTTTATTTTACAAACGCTGGGCTTTCGTGTATAATTAGGTTACTATGCTGCGTCCGCTGCGGCACAGTAAATTCAAAAAATTTAGGAGTGTTTGCATATGAGCCGGATGGTCGGTACCGTATCACGTGGGCTGCGCGCCCCCATTATTCGAAGCGGTGATGACCTGGTGGAGATTGTCACCGCCTGTGTGCTGGATGCCTCCCGCCAGGACGGCTTTCAGATCCGGGACCGTGATGTAGTCGCTATGACTGAGGCCATTGTGGCCCGCGCCCAAGGAAACTATGCCACGGTAGACGACATCGCCGCCGACGTACGTGCCAAGCTGGGCGGCGGCACGGTCGGCGTCGTTTTCCCCATCCTCAGCCGCAACCGTTTCGCCATCTGCCTGCGGGGCATCGCCAAGGGTGCGAAAAAAATTGTCCTGATGCTGTCCTATCCCGCTGACGAGGTGGGCAACCACCTGGTGGATGAGGACCTAGTGGATGAAAAAGGGGTGGACCCCTACCGGGACGTTCTCACTCTGGAGCGCTACCGGGCGCTCTTCGGCTACCACAAACACCCGTTTACCGGGGTGGACTATGTGGATTATTACGGCCAGTTGATTCGGGAATGCGGCGCGGAGGTGGAAATTATTTTTGCCAACGACGCCCGCGCAATTCTCCCCTACGCCAAGCATGTGCTCTGCTGCGATATTCACACCCGCGCCCGGACCAAGCGCCGTCTGCTCGCCGCCGGGGCAGAGCAGGTCTTCTGCCTGGACGAGATCATGAACGCGCCAGTCAACGGCAGCGGCTGCAACGAGAAATACGGCCTGCTGGGCTCCAACAAGTCCACGGAGGACAAGGTAAAGCTCTTCCCCCGGGACTGTCAGGGCCTGGTGGAGGCCATTCAGGCCCGCCTTCTGGCCCAGACCGGCAAACACGTGGAGGTCATGGTGTATGGCGACGGGGCCTTCAAAGACCCGATAGGGAAAATCTGGGAGCTGGCTGATCCGGTGGTCTCCCCAGCCTACACCTCTGGCCTGGAGGGCACGCCCAATGAACTGAAGCTGAAGTATCTGGCAGATAATGATTTCGCCGCCCTCTCCGGCGAGGCTCTGCGGGAGGCTATCAAAGGAGAAATTCAGAAAAAGGACAGCAACCTGGTGGGCAACATGGCGGCCCAGGGTACCACGCCCCGCCGGCTCACCGACCTGATCGGCTCTCTGTGCGACCTGACCTCTGGGTCTGGCGATAAGGGGACGCCCATCGTCTATATCCAGGGATATTTTGACAACTACACCACAGAATAACTCCATCTGAATCGGAAAGGGCCTCCGGCTATGCCGGAGGCCCTTTCCGCCTGCATCCTCTCCGCCAACCTGTCCCCCGGCGCACCACAGCTTCCAAATGCGCATAGGCTGAGGTGAGAAATACCATGGATTGGAGGATTTATTGATGCAGACAGAACCTCAGGTTCGTTTTTTCTTGGGGGCCAACTCCCCCAGCGGCTTTTATTCCCTGTACGACCAGCTGATCGACCCCGTGCAAGCCCGGGAAATTTTAATTTTGAAGGGCGGCCCCGGCTGCGGGAAATCCTCGCTTATGCGCCGGGTCGGCCAAGCAGCGGAAAAAAAGGGGCTGGACGTGGAATACATCGACTGTTCCGGCGACCCTGATTCCCTGGACGCGGTGGTCATCCCACAGCTGCGCACCGCCATTGTAGACGGCACCGCTCCCCATGTGGTGGAGCCCAAATACCCCGGCGCGGTGGAGCGCTACGTCAACTTGGGCGACTGCTACGACAAGCCCGCGCTGGAACAGATCAAGCCGGAGATCATCTCCTGCATGGAGGGCTACCAGGACTGCTACGCCAGAGCCTACCGCTGTCTGGCTGCCTCGGCACAAATTGGCGAGGATGTACGCGCCCTGCTGGATACCCCCTACTTAGAGGCAAAAACCGCCAAACGGGCCCGGGGCATTCTCAGCCGCGAGGTCAAAAAAACAGGCGGCGAACCAGGCCGGGCCACCCAGCGCTTTTTGGGCGGGGTCACCTGGAGGGGACTTTTGTGCCGGTTTGACACGGCGGACGCCCTGTGCAAGCGGGTATACGAGCTCTCCGATTCCTACGGCCTGGCCCACAGCCTGCTCACCCACCTGGCCGCCGGAGCCATGGCGGCGGGGCACGACGTGATTCTCTGTCCCTCGCCCATGGCCCCTGACCGGCTGGAGCACCTGCTGATCCCCGCCCTGTCCCTGGCCTTTGTATCTACCCGTCCCGGTCTGAGCTACGAGCGGCGTCCCTACCGCCGTATCCGGCTGGAGGGTATGGCGGACCCGGAGCTGCTGCACCGGAACAAGGCCCGGTTGAAATTTTCCTGCAAGGTCTCCGCCGCCCTAATGGAGGAGGCGGTGGAGTCCCTGGCCCAGGCCAAGGCCATGCACGACGCGCTGGAGCAGCTGTATAATCCCCATGTGGATTTCCCGCGGGTCTATCAGACCGCCGACCGTATCGCACAGCGGCTTCTCTCCCAGATCTGAGCCGCCCCTTTTCTCCGGCGCAGATACCGCCGAGAAAACAGGCTGAAAAATGTTCCCGCCCGTGAGCGGGAACCCTGCGAGGCTTTTTCAACACGCTGACGGCGGCGCTCCGTGTGAGGAGCGCCGCCGCGTCAGCATGCCTCTCTCCCCTTGCGCCGCTCCCGGGCAAGGGGGCCTTACATCAGCTGTACCGTGTAATACACCGCCATAATCAGCAGCCACGCCGCCAAAATCCCATACAGCAGCGCCATATTGCCCACGAAGAAGGCGGCAATCATTACCGCCGCCACTACGCCGCAGGTCGTATAGACCATGGCATACTTGGCGCTCTTGGCAAACACCTCTACCGTTTTCCCCTTAACACTTAAATTCCCCTTGCCGCTCTGGAGCTTCCGGCACAGCAGCAGCACAGCCGCCAGCACCACCGCCGCAGCCGCCGCATAGATATAGGGCACGGCAAAAAACAACTCCGTCCGCGGAATCAGGTACACGCCCAAAAGTCCCATAGCGCTCAACGCCGCCGAGACGAAAAATTCCCGCTGATACAGGTAATAAATCAGCATCAGCACGGTGACCGCAGGTATGCCGATATATAAAAGGCGGATACCGGAGCCGCCGAGCACCGCCACAGCCACTGCGCACAGGGCCAGCGCCGCCCCCAGCACCGTCAAAAAGCCGGCCAGACGGACGCTCTTCCCCTTTTTATACAGGGAAAAGCACCACACGCCCAGCGCCACCGCGCATACCGGCAGGGCCACCGCCAGCACCCGGAACACCGAACGCAGAGTCATTGCCAGGGAAATCGTAGCGGGCGTATAGTGCACATAGTAGCGGTTGAGCAGCAGCATCAAAAATTCCAGAACAACCGCTCCGACGATCCAGATAAGGACTTTATTTAAAACCGCGTCTTCCTGATGCTCGCGCTGCAGCTTCTGCTGTTCCTTCTTGTTCATTTATCGCTCCATCTCCCATGGCTCAACGCCGTGTATTTTTCTTTCCGGCCGCGTTTTCTGTAAAAAAATCGCCGTATTCTCATCCTTCCGCCCTGTGCAAAGCCGCCCGGCCGGCCCTCACGGCGTGGACTGTCCAGTTTCTGCAAACGATCAATCTCGTATATTCTAACAGAAAATCGCTTGCTTTGCAAGAATAGATTGCGCCTAATCTGTCGAAAAAGTCCTCTGTCCTCTTTCCGTTTTTGGCAGGTCCCGTTTTTTCAACCCCAGTTCACGCTGCATTTCCCTTTTCAGAACGGACAAGCTGTGATAAAATAACTGTGATACATCCGCTGCGCCCATTGCCGCCGGCTTTCAGCCTCCCGGCCCGTGAGCCGGCATAAAATTTTGGACTTTTTATGCTGTATCATCCCCAGCGGCGTCACATTTTATTGATTGAATAGGAGCCCGCAATGAGATTCCATTTTTTTTCTGTCCTGTGCCCCCTTCTCCTGCTTTTATCCGGCTGCGCCGGATGCTCCGCCCCGGCGGAAGAAACACCCCCGGCCCAGCGGCAGCTATTTGCCATGGACACGCTTATGAGCCTGACTGTCTACGGTCCCCAGGGGGAGGCGGCTGTGCAGGCCGCCCAGCAGGAGCTCTCCCGGCTGGACGGCCTGCTCTCCCGCACGGACCCAGACAGCCAGATTTCCCAGCTCAACGCCCGCGCAGGAGACGGAACTTGGGTGCCGCTGGAGCCGGAAACCGCCGGGGCGCTGGAGTTTGCCCAGCAGACCGCCCAGCTCCTGCCCGGAGATTTTGACTGCACCATCGCCCCCGTTATGGACGCCTGGGGCTTTACCAAGCAGGAGTGCCGCATGCCGGCCCCCGCCCAGCTGGAGCGCAGCCTCTCCCTGGTGGACAGCGCCGCTCTTTTGGTGGACCCCAGCATTCCCGCCGCCCGGCTGGAGCGGGCGGACATGGCGGTGGACCTGGGCGCCGTGGCCAAAGGCTTTGCCGCCGGACGGGCGGTAAAAGCGGTTCTGGACGCAGGGGCCAGCTCCGCGCTGCTGGACCTGGGACGCAATGTCACCGTCTTGGGGGACGGCCCCGGCGGCCCACTTTGGCGGGTGGCAGTCATTGATCCTCAGGACGCCGGCCGCTACCTGGGCGTAGTCGCCATGCGGGACCAAACCGCCTCCACCTCCGGAGGATATGAGCGGTATTTTGAGCAGGACGGGATACGCTATCATCATATCATCGACCCCAAAACCGGTTATCCCGCCGACTCCGGACTTCTGTCTGTCACCGTCATCTCTTCCGATCCCCAGCTGGCCGACGCTCTGTCCACCGCTCTTTTTGTGGCGGGGAAGGACAGCGCCCTGGACTTTTGGCGCGGCCGGGAGGACTTTGAGCTGATTTTGTGCAGCGCCGGCGGGACCGTGACCGTTACCGAAGGATTAGAGGACTATTTTCAGTTTCAGGGGGACGCCTATGGGTATACCTGTGAGACCGCCCGCCGCTGAGCGCAGAGGGCCCACCCTCTGGGACGGGGTGGCCGCCCTGCTGGTCGTATTGGCCGCCGGCACACTTTTTTTCCTTCTTCGCCCTTCTCAGGGAAACTTTTTAACTGCCTGTGTCGTCTTAGACGGTAGGCAGGTGGCGGAATACCGGCTCAGCACCCTTCCGCAGCCGGAGCGCCTCACCCTGGACGGCGCGCTTTATCCCCTCACCTTGGAGTTTGCCCCGGACGGGGTCCGGGTGGTGGAGAGCGCTTGCCCCGGACAGGACTGCGTACACACAGGCTGGGTCCGCGGCGGCGGGCGGATCATCTGCCTGCCCAACCGCTTGGTCGTCACCCTCACCGGTTCCGGCGGCAGCGCGGTAGAGTTTGACGCCGTCACCGGATAAAAGGCTGCGGAAAAGCAGTTTTCCGCGTCTGTATCCGGCCCGCCTCCTGGCGGCCGGGCGCTTTTAGAAAGGAGTGGCGCAATGTCCCTCGACCTGCGGCGGCTCACCCGCTGCGCGGTGCTTACCGCTCTGGCTTTAGCCCTCTCCGCGGCGGAAGGGCTGGCACCGCTGACCGTTCTGTTCCCCCTACCCGGGCTGCGGCTGGGGCTGGCAAATCTGGTCACAGTATATGCCCTGTGCCGTATGGACCAGCGGGAAGCGCTGCTGATTTTGCTCGCCCGGTGCCTGCTGGGAGCTCTTATAGGGGGAAATCTTACCGCCCTGGCCTTTTCTCTGTCCGGCGGACTGCTGGCCTTGGGAACCATGGCCCTGCTGGTGCGTGTGCCGGCGCTCTCGCTGTTCGGGGTATCCGTCGCCGGCGCGGCCGCCCACAACACCGGGCAGGTTCTGGCCGCCGCCGCTGTGCTGGGCACAGCCGCTCCGTTTGTCTACCTGCCCCCCTTGCTGCTGTGCTCTCTGGTCACTGGCGCCGTCACAGGCGGCGCGTCCATTCTGCTGGTCCACCGGGTACCGGAGGCGGCGGGACAGTCTTGAAAGAATTTTTCACCATTTCGTTACTCTTTTGAGAAGTATTTTATCCCGGATTGTCCTATGATAATGCTTGCTCGGCCTCGGTTGCCCTTCGGCCACAGCGCTCCCCCTCGCCCTGCAATTCCAGAGGGCTTTGCGTTGCCATTTTACAAAAGAAAACCGATTTGGAGGACTGATAGCAATGATTTTCTGTTTCAAACGCGCCGGGGCGCTGGCGCTCTCTCTGGCCCTGGGCCTCTCCCTGACCTCCTGCACAGGCAGCAAACCGTCTCCCGCCCCCACCCCCACTCCGGACGAGGGCCTTGTGGCGGTGACGCCGGTTCCCACACCCACCCCTGCGCCCGTTGACCCCTACGACGCGGTGCGCACCTATTGGAGCCAGGACCAGCTGACCCAGGCCTGGGGGCCGGAAAAGACCGTGGAGCACCTGTTTTTCCACCCGGTCATCGCCTATCCCCAATGGGCGTTCCACGACTGCCCCGCCAGCCGCTCGGAAAAGGAGGGACTGGACGACTGGATGGTGACGGTAGACGAGTACAATAAGATTCTCCAGAGCGTCTATGACAAGGGCTACATTCTCGTGCGCATGGAGGACGTGTGGACCGAGCAGCCCAATGCCGACGGGGAACTGCGCATGGTACGCAACACCTTGATGCTCCCAGAGGGGAAAAAGCCCCTGGTCATCTCCTTTGACGATGTGAACTACTATCAGTATATGCTCGACCAGGGCTTTACCTCCAAGCTGGTGCTGGGAGAGGACGGGCAAATCTGGGCCGAGTGCACCGACCCCTATACCAAGGAGACCTTTTTGACCCAGGACCTGGACGCCACCACAATTTTGGACAAATTCGTGCTGGAACACCCCGATTTTTCCCTCAACGGGGCAAAAGCGATCTATTCCCTTACCGGCTATCAGGGCATCCTGGGCTACCGCACCCAAAATGACATTGACATCGCCGAGACCGATCCGGCCCGCCCCGCCTTTGACCAGCGCCGCCAGGCGGAAATTGACGCGGTAAAGCCCGTCATCGCCCGGCTGAAGGAGACCGGCTGGACCTTTGGGTCCCACACCTGGGGGCACATCAATCTGGCCAGCCGCTCCATGGAGCAGGTCCAGCGAGACACCCTGCGTTGGGCGGAAGAGGTGGGCAGCTTGGTGGGGCCCACCACCATTCTCTTCTACCCCCACGGGGCGCGGCCTGACGGGGATAAGGACCAAAACGAGGGATACGGGCCCATGTTTGTCTGGCTTCAGAGCCAGGGCTTCCGGGTTTTTGCCAGCGTGGGCACCAGCTCTTACTCCTATGTGAAAAAGACCATCTCCGCCGTCACCTGCGACCGGCTCCATCCCGACGGCACCACCCTGCGGGGTGGAAACTCCGGCAAGGATGTGCAGCGGTACCTGCCCTTCTACGACTGCAGAGAAATTATTGACCTGGATGTACGCCCCGATCTGGGCGTAAACTGGCCTTAGCGTTCTCTCTATTTTCTCCTTTTTTTCCACTCTTTCTGAAAGACAGAAAAGCGCGCCATTGGCGCGCTTTTCTGTCTTTTAATGTTGAGCAACGGGGAATTCGCCGCAAACAAAGCCCTACAGCCTGCTCAGCTCTGCGGCGGTCTGGGCCGCCAGGCGGGCGTTGTTAAAGACCAGCTGGATGTTGGAGTCCAGGCTGCCCCCGCCGGTCAGATCTTTCACCCGGGCCAACAGGAACGGGGTCGTGGCCTTTCCGTGAATACCCTGTTCCCTGGCCTCGGCAATGGCCTGGTCAATGGCCCGGTTGATGGTCTCGTGATCCATAGCAAACTCCTCCGGGATGGGGTTTGTCACCAGCATTCCGCCCCGCAGGCCCATCTCCTGTCCCGCATGGAAGGCCGCAGCGATTTCGGCGGGCGTATCCATGCGGTAGTCCACCTCGAAGCCGCTCTTGCGGGTATAGAAGGCGGGCAGCTCCTTGGTGCCGTAACCGATGACGGGCACGCCGTGGGTCTCCAGGTACTCCAGAGTCAACCCCAAATCCAAAATGGACTTGGCCCCGGCGCACACCACCAGCACGGGAGTGCTCCCCAGCTCCTCCAGGTCCGCGGAGATATCCATGGTAGTCTCCGCTCCCCGGTGGACGCCGCCGATGCCGCCGGTGGCAAACACCTGGATGCCCGCCATGTGGGCAATCATCATGGTGGTGGTCACCGTAGTCGCGCCGTCCTCCCCTCGGGAGACCAGCACCGCCAGGTCCCGGCGGCTGGCCTTGGTCACATTCAGGCCCTTTTTGCCCAGGTACTCGATCTCCTCCGGACTCAGTCCGGCCTTCAGCCGCCCCCCCAGGATGGCGATGGTGGCGGGCACCGCGCCGCTGTCCCGGATGATCTGCTCCACCCGCAGGGCGGTCTGCACATTCTGGGGATAGGGCATCCCGTGGGAGATGATGGTGGACTCCAGCGCCACCACCGGCTTTCCAGTCTGGATGGCCTGCGCCACTTCCGGAGCTACATCTAAATACTTCTTCAAATTCATATTGATTCCCTCCATCATTACAGTATATGTCAAATAGCCGCGTATATAGCGCTCACACCGCCGCTCTCTCCCGCAGGCTCTGGGCGCTCATGGCGGGGCTGATGGTCTCCCCGCTCTCCATGGCGATGGCCCCGGCGGCCATGGCGGCCCGGGCGGTTCCCCGCAGGTCCGTGCCCTGCAAATAGGCCCAGGCAATCGCGGCCATGCCCGCATCGCCGCAGCCGGTCGTATTCACCATCTTCCCGGGGCAGCAGGGCACATAACAGCGGCCGCTGTGGTCGGCGGCAAACATGCCGCGCCCGCCTAAGCTGATGAATACCCGCCGCAGGCCGGTATCCAGCAGCGCATCCGCCGCCCGGTTCAGGCTGCCCTCATCCGTAATGGACACGCCGGAGAGCTGCTCGGCCTCCAAACGGTTGGGCTTGAGGGTGTGCAGCTTTCCCAGCACCGGGCGGAGCTTTTCCGCCTTGACGGTGGAGACCGGATCGGCAAAGATGGGCAGGCGGATATGCTCTGCCAGCCAAGCGATGGACTCCGCCGGAATATTGGCGTCCACTACCAGTACCTGGGCATTTTGCAGGAGCCTGGCCCGGCCGGACAGGAAGACGGGGGTCACGTGGCGGTAAATCTCCATATCGTTGACCGCCAAAGCCATATCCCCCGCCTGGTCGGTGATGAACAGATAGGTGGAGGTAGCCCCGCCGGGCACCGTCAGGCACTGGCTGATATCAATGCCCAGCTCACCGCAGCTGGCGGCAATGCGCTGGGCGTTCATATCGTCCCCAAAGGCGGTCAGCAGGCGCACGTCCACCCCCAGCAGGGCCAGGTTATGGGCGATGTTCCGCCCCACGCCCCCCAGGCTCATGCGCACCTGTCCCGGATTGGAGTCCGCCTCCACCAGCGCTCCGGCAGGGCGGCCGCCAATGTCGATATTTACCCCGCCCACCACCACCGCATAGGGAGCGGTGCGCAGAATATATCCCTTCCCGGCAATCTGTCCCTGCCGCATCAGGCTGGAGATATGCACCGCGACAGAGGAGCGGGCAATGCCTGCCTTATCGGCCAGCTCCTGCTGGGAGATTAAGGGGTCCTCTTCGATCCACTTGAGGATCTGCCGTTCCCGCTGAGTCATGGGCCACCTCCGAATAAGCACTTCTCCCTTTTCTAATCACTTGCTTATATTGTACCGTATTTTCCCCCGATGTCAAGAAAAATTTGGAGGCGGCTTTCCCCATTTTGAGGTAACTTTTTCTTGCTATTCGCCTATAATGGGCTATAATATCAACAAGCGCCGCGCAAGGCCCGGCCGCTTCCGCGGTCAAACCGCCCCAGCCGCGCCGTCACTATAAGCGCAAATCTAATGAATGAAAAGAGGGTGCGTTCCTCCTATGAAAACGCCGGATATTCACGATTACATCGCCCCCGGACGCCGGGCTCATCTCGTAGGCATCGGCGGCGTGTCCATGTCCCCTCTTGCCGAGGTGCTTCACGGCATGGGTATGGAGATCACCGGCTCTGACCGCAGCGAGAGCGCCGCAGTGGCCCACCTGCGCGGGCTCGGCATTCCTGTGGCCATCGGGCACCGGGCGGAGAATCTCCGGGACGCGGAATTGGTCGTCCGCACCGCCGCCGTCCACGACGACAATCCGGAAATAGCCGGGGCCCATGCCAGGGGTATTCCCGTCTTTGAGCGGGCCCAGGCCTGGGGCTCCATCATGCGCTCCTATCAAAACGCCCTTTGCATCTCCGGCACCCACGGCAAAACCACCACCACTTCCATGTGCACCCACATCATCATGGCCGCCGGGCGGGACCCCACCGTCATGATTGGCGGCACCCTCCCCCTGCTGGGGGCGGGACACCGGGTGGGCCGGGGGGACACGATTATTTTGGAGAGCTGCGAATACTGCAACTCCTTCCTGTCCTTTTACCCCACCGTGGCGGTCATTTTGAACATTGAAGCCGACCATCTGGACTTTTTCAAGGACCTGGAAGATGTACAGCGCTCCTTCCGGGCCTTTGCCGACCGGGTGCCTGAACAGGGGCTGATTATCGCCAACCGGGACGACGCCAACACCATGCATACCCTGGCGGGGGAAACGCGCCCGATGCTGACCTTCGGGCTGGAACAGGGCGACGTGCACGCCGCCAACCTCACCTGGGACCACGGCCTGCCCTCTTTCGACATCCTCTGCCGGGGGGAGCTGTTCTGCCGCGTATCCCTGGCGGTACCCGGCGTTCACAACGTACGCAACGCCCTGGCGGCGGCGGCGGCGGCCATCGCCCTGCATGTCCCCGCTCAGGCAGTCTCCGCCGGACTGCGCGCGTTTCACGGCGCCGGCCGGCGGCTGGAGCACAAGGGGAGCTATCACGGCGCGCAGGTCTATGACGACTATGCCCACCATCCCGGCGAGCTTCAGGCCCTGCTGTCCACCGCTAAAACCCTGGGCTACCAGCGGGTGGTCTGCGCCTTCCAGCCCCATACCTATTCCAGGACGGAAGCCCTGTTTGACGCTTTTGTCCAGGCGCTCCAGCTGAGCGACGTGACCCTTCTGGCGGAAATTTTCGCCGCCAGAGAGGTCAACGAGCACGGCACATCCTCCAAAGCCCTGGCCGCCCAGATCCCTGGCAGCCGCTATTTCCCCACCCTGGACGCCCTGACGGACTATCTGCGGGAAATTGCCCGACCGGGGGATTTGATCCTCACTGTAGGGGCCGGGGACATCTACACCGTGGGCGAGGCCCTGGTACAAAGTCCCGCATAACTCTTTCCACACCCGGCCGCCCCGGCGGCGCAGCTGCGCGCACCGGAAGGGCGCGCCCGCCTTCCACTATCTAATAATATCTAAACAGCCCCCGGCGCTTCCCGCACCGGGGGCTGCCTGTCCTATTCCCGCATACCCGCCCGTCCTCGTTGCCCAGACGGGCACGGAAACTCAATTCATCTGCTTTCTTCTGGAGAGGTTGATCGTGCCGTCCTGCATATCGCCCACATTATCCAGGCTCTTGCCCGTACCGTTGGCCACGCAGGAAATAGCGTCGTCCGCTACATGGGTTTCAATGCCGGTGTGGGACTCGATGAGCTTGTCAAAACCCCAGACCAAGGAGCCGCCGCCGGTCATACAGATGCCGTTGGTGGAGATGTCCGCCACCAGCTCCGGAGGCGTGCGCTCCAGCACTCCGTGGATCGCCTCCAAAATGCGGGTGGAGACCTCTTCAAACGCCTCAATCATCTCGCTGGAGGACACGGTAAACACCCGCGGCAGGCCGGTCATCAGACAGCGGCCCTTGATTTCCAGATACTGCTCCTCCGGCCGGGGATAGACACAGCCGATCTGTATCTTCAGCTCCTCGGCCGTGCGCTCACCGATCAGTACATTGTGCTTACGCCGTATGTACTTTACGATGGCCTCGTCAAACTGGTCCCCGGCAATTTTGATGGAGGCGGACTCCACGATACCGGACAGGGAAATTACCGCAATATCCGAGGTGCCGCCCCCGATATCCACAATCATATGCCCGTCTGGCTTGGAGATATCAATCCCCGCGCCGATAGCCGCCGCCACAGGCTCTTCAATCAGATACACCCGCCGGGCGCCCGCCTGAATGCCCGCGTCGATCACCGCACGCTCCTCCACCTCCGTAATGCCGGAGGGCACGCAGATGACAATCCGCGGCTTAAACAGCCGGAAAGAGGTCACCTTGCGGATAAACTCTTTGAGCATCCGCTCGGTCATATCGTAATCGGAAATCACGCCCTCCCGCAAGGGGCGGATGGCGACGATGTTGCCGGGGGTGCGCCCCAGCATCTGCTGGGCCTCGGTGCCCACCTTTAAGAGCTTGCCGGTATTCTTGTCAATGGCCACTACCGAGGGCTCCCGCAGGACGACGCCCTTGCCCTTTACATAGACCAGAACGGAAGCGGTACCCAGGTCAATGCCGATATCTTTACTGAACATATTTACACCTCAAAGCCCAATCAGGCCATTTCTTATAGTCTGCCCGGACATAGCCGGGGTTATCCCTTATATTATACAGAGCCGGCGCGCATTTTTCAACGCTATTTTCATAAAATATTTGATATTTGACCTAAAAGCAGCCCTGTCCTGGGAACTCCCACCCTACGTCCGCGCACTATCTGGCCCGCGCCGCCGTAGCGCAGAAGACCTCCGCCGCCCCGGCCTCCCGCAGGACCAGGGCGCAGGCCTCTAGAGTCGCCCCTGTGGTGACGATATCATCCACCACCAGCACCCGCTTTCCCTCCGCCAACGCCCGGTCGCAGACCACATACGCCCCCTGCGCGTTGGTTTCGCGCTCTTTGTCCTCTTTCAGTCCCGATTGGGCCGGGGTATGCCGGATCTTGCGCAGCACCGGCCGCGCTTCGCTCCCCAAAGCCTTCGCCATACTCTCCGCCAGCAGCTGCGCCTGGTCATAGCCCCGCTCCCGCCTGCGCTTGTCTGACAGCGGAACCCAGGTGATCACATCATAGCGCCCCTCCAGGCGCTCCCGGACGCATTGGGCCATCAGCGCGCCCAGGGTCCGGCGGTAACCCCTGTGCCCTTCAAATTTATAGCGGCGCAGGCACTCGCGCACGCTGTCCCGATAACGCAGCGGCGAAACGCACAGGCTGAACGCCTCCCCCGTCCGTTCCCTCTGCGTACCCGCCAGCCAGGGCAGGTCCTTTTTACAGGCGGCGCAGAAATCCCGCTCCTCCCCTTTCAGCAGCGCTGTGCAGAATACGCACCTGGGTGGAAACAGCAGGTCCAGCAGAAATTCCAGCGGCGGAATCATTCTCCCTCCTCCTCTGACGGCAGCGGAATGGGGCCGTTGGCTTTCTCAAATGCGCGAATACAGGATTGGATGAGATAGAGCACCTGCCCGTTTATGGTTCTCCCCTCATACTGGGCAATATAGTTCAGCTTCTGATGGACCTGGGGCATCACACGGATGCCGATATGTTTGACTTTCTTTTCCACTATATGACACACCTCTCTTGCGTGCAATTGCACGCATTATGCGTATATAGTAAGTAAAAGAACACGGGATAGGGAAGAGGTGCACGCATTTGCACGCTCGAAACTTTTTCCTTATACGATAGTTTGCCTCTAAAACAACAAAAAGGGGGGAGTGGGCCGCAGCCCTCTCCCCCAGTTCACCATATGCGGCCGTCAGGGCCCCAGCCTGCCCTCCTTCCAGTGTTTCCGGCACAGGCCAATATACCGGTCGTTGGCCCCCAACACCACCTGCTCCCCCTCCTTCAGCACATGTCCATTCGCGTCAAAGCGGGCGTTGCAGGTGGCCTTGCGCCCACACCAGCAGATGGTTTTGACCTCCTCAATGATGTCCGCGCAGGCCAGCAGCTCGGCAGAGCCGGGAAAGAGCTCCCCTTTGAAGTCGGCCCGCAGGCCGTAGCAGATGACAGGGATGTTGTTCTCATCCACCAGCTGGGTCAGATACCGCACCTCATCCCGGGTCAAAAACTGCGCCTCGTCCACAATGATGCAGGCATACGGCGTCAGATCCCCCGGCGCCATGGCCATCAGGTCGGAAAAATAGATACAGGGATTGCTCAGCCCCGCCCGGGAGGCCACAAACCGGGCTCCGTCCCGCTGGTCCACAGCCGGTTTTACCAAAAGGGCCTCCTGCCCACGCTCCTCATAATTGTAACGCACCATCAGGGCGTTGGCAGTCTTGCTGGACCCCATCACCCCATAGCGAAAATATAGCTTTGCCATGGCTCTCTCCTCCGGTCTTCCTATTCCGCCAGCCGCATTTCCACCGCGGCGGTAAAGCTCTGAAATGCATTGGGCACCGCATACCGTTCCCTCAGCTCCCGGCCGCCGGCCCAGACCCAGCCCTCCGGAAGCTCCGGCCCGGCAGCCTGGGCGATCACGCTGGACATCCGCCACTCAACATGGGTAAAAATGTGCTTTCCCTCCGGTCCCGGTCCCAGCTCCCGCGCCTCCACAGGGCAGGGGGCGGAGCCGGTTTCATTGGGGTACTCCCACAGGCCCGCCAGCAGCCCCCGGTCCGCCCGGCGGCGCAGGGCCACCCTGCCCCGGTAAAAAATCAAAAATACCCTGCGCGCCTCTACCCGCCGTTCCGCTCTGGGAGGTTTTACCGGCAGCTCCCCCGTCCGTCCCTGGAGGCAGGCGGCGCAGAACCTCTGTGCCGGACACCGCCCGCAGGCGGGCGCGCCGTTGGGCAGGCACACCAGCGCCCCCAGCTCCATCAAGGCCTGATTGAAGCTCCCCGGCATACTCCGGGGCAGGACCGCCAGCAGCGCCGCGCGCATCCGCGCTCGGGTCTG
Organism: uncultured Flavonifractor sp.; assembly: GCA_947346365.1. Taxonomy (GTDB): domain Bacteria; phylum Bacillota; class Clostridia; order Oscillospirales; family Oscillospiraceae; genus CANAAV01. The sequence continues at coordinate 69,051 of CANAAV010000002.1, read as the reverse complement.
GGGCTTTCTGACGTCCCCGCCGTCCCCGGTGAGCCGGGCCACCACCCGCAGGACATTGCCGTCCACCGCCGGGACCGGAACTCCGAAGGCGATGGAGGCAACGGCTCCCGCCGTGTACTCCCCCACGCCCGGCAGGGCCAGCAGTCCCTCATAGGTCTCCGGGAAGCGCCCGCCGCACTGCGAGACAATCAGCCGCGCGGCTTTTTGCAGGTTGCGCGCCCGGTTATAATACCCCAGCCCCTGCCACAGCTTCATCAGCCGGTCCTCCTCCGCCGCCGCCAGGTCCTCTACCCTGGGCAGGGCCTGCATAAAGCGCCGGTAGTACTCCAGCACCGCCGCCACGCGGGTCTGCTGGAGCATGATCTCTGACACCCACACGTGGTAGGGCGTAGGATCGCTGCGCCAGGGCAGCACCCTGGCATTCTCCTGATACCATTGCAGCAGGGGAATGGGAAGCTCTTCCAGCGGCTCCAAGAGGCCACCTCCCGGTCGAAATTTTTCGAATCTTATTATATAATGAAGTCCACTTTTTTTCAATGGGTGAAATGAAACCGGCCTCCGGGCGCATCTAATAGGCAGAAAGGAGGGAGCCGTCCTTGCACGAAGAAGAATATGTGCGCCGGGCCGAGGCCGCTAAGGCCAGACTTTACCGCACCTCCCTGCTCTATCTGGGCGGTGAGGCGGCGGCCGTGGACGCGGTGGACGAGGCGGTCTACCGAGGCCTGCGGGCCTGTAGGAAGCTGCGGCAGGAGGCGTACTTTGACACCTGGCTCACCCGCATTCTCATCAATGTCTGCAACGCGGAGCTGCGCCGCCGGAAGCGGGAGCTCGCCATGGAGCAACTCCCGGAGACCGCCGCGGAGGAATTTGATGCCCTGCCCCTTAAGGACGCCATCCGCCGCCTGCCCCAGCAGCTGCGAGAGGTGGTGGTCCTGCGCTATTTTACCGGATTGACTTTGGCGGAGACCGCCCGCACCCTGGGCGTCCCGCCGGGAACCGTCTCCACCCGCCAGCGCCGGGCCCTGGCGCTGCTGCGGCTGGAGCTGAGCGAGGAGGATTGAATATGAATCGAATGGAAGAATACCGCTCCCTCCAGGCGGAGCTAGAGCGCCCTCCCGCCCAGCTGGAGGGAACTGTCCGCCGGGCCCAGGCCCGGCAGCGGCGGGAGGCGCGCAGGCGGCGGGCCTGGTGGACCTCCTGCGGCACAGCCGCCGCCGCATTCGCCCTGTTTGTGGTGCTGGTGAACGTCTCCTCCCCCTTCGCCGCCGCCTGTGAGAGCATTCCCATTTTGAAGGACCTGGCCGCCGCCGTGTCCTTCTCCCACTCCCTGTCCTCCGCCGTGGACCACGGCTACGTCCAGAGCATCGGCCAGAGCCGGAGCATCGGCGGCGTCACGGTGGACCTGGACTATATGATGCTGGACGGGGGACAGGCGGTGTTTTTCGGCCGGGTTACCGCCCCGGAGGGGGTGGAGCACTGCCAGCTGGTGCCAGAAATACGGGACGCCTCCGGAAATGAATTGCTGGGCTATGCCCTGATGTCCAGCACTGTCACGCCGGGTACGCTCTCCACCCTTTTCACCATCGCTATCACCCCGGAAGAATTCGCATTCCCAGAGGTTCTGGATATCACCTGCGCGGTGGAGCTGCGCTGGGCGCAGGAGGGAAACGCCCCCGCGCCCGCCCATACGGCTCATGGGCAGGAGGACGATCCCCACAGCCCTAAGCCAGACGCCACAGTAGAATTCGAGCTGTATGTGGACGACTGGCTTTTGCAGCAGGGCCGGAGCATCCCAGTCGAGCAGTGGTTTGAGGTGGACGGCAACCGGTTTTATATTGCCAGCCTGGAGCTGTATCCCACCTTCGCAAAATTCGAGCTGGCGGCGGACGGGAACAACCGGGAAACCCTCCAGACCCTGGACTACTACCTGGAGGATGAAAGGGGAAACCGCTACGAGCGCGGCTCTGCCAGCGGTCTGCTCGCCATGGGAGATTCCTATTGGTTCGAAAGTCCTTATTTCCAGCAGCCGGAGCATCTGACGCTCCACATCACCAGCGCCTCCTGGATGGAAAAAGGCCGGGAGCGGGCGCGCATCGACCTGGAGACCGGTCAGGCGCTCACTCCCCTGCCCGAGGGGATCCTCCCCACCGTCGGCAGGGAAAACAGCAGTATTGCCGTGGGCCTCACCGCCCCCCTGGGCCGGGACTCTACCGAAAACCATCACGCCCACTACCAGCTGTTTGGCGGGCACTATTACGCCCCCGACGGCACAGCGTTTGAAATCACGCGCCTGAGCTCCTATAGCGGCGTCCCCGTGTGGGACGAGGCATATGAGCAGCGGGAGGCGCTGTACGACACCCACTTTACCCAGACGATCTGCCTTGAAGATTGGGCCTGGGATACGGTGGAAATCGAGCTGTATTTCTCCCGGCGGGCGGAGTACCCCCAGCCGCTCTCCCTTCGCCTGTTTTAGCGGCCGGCACGGCCCTTTTAAAGCCGCAGGCGCGGCCCCCGGTACTGCCAGGGACCGCGCCTCGGTGTGTCAAAAAAGTAGCAAAGCCACTTTTTTAGTGGGGATTCACTCCCCTGTGCGCCTCGCCGTCCGCCTTACGGCGGATTGTACCTGTACCCCGCGCCCCGCACGGCGGTGATTCCGCCGCGGGCGTCCCGCCCCCAGGCAAATTTTTTTCTCAGCTGGGAAACCACGTTTTCCACCTGGTGGCAGCAGCCGTTCGCCGGCGCCCGCCACACCCGCTCATACAGCTCCTGTTTCGAAACCACCCTCCCCTTCTCCCGAAGCAGCAGCAGCAAAACGTCAAATTCCTTGGCTGTCAGCTCGATCTCAGCGCCGTTCCACACCGCCGTCCGTCCCGGCCCGTACAACTTCACTCCTCCCGTCCAGACCGTCTTGCGCTGATCTTCCATCCCCCGCTTTCCGAGAACGCAGGCCGCCTCCCCGCAGTCCCGGTGAAACTGCTCTTTGAGCCGGGACACGGTGGAAAAATGCACCGGCTCTCTCAGCTTTTTCAACAGGCGGATCTGGAGTACTTGACCGTACAAATCCCCCTCAAACCGCAGCAGGTACGTGTCAGTGCAAGGCCCCCTCCGGTCATTTATCGTAAGATGGGGCCCAATATAAGTGGCGCCCATATACTGTTTCGACTCCCATAGCACTGATGAAGCATATACCCCCCAGGGCGGCCGGACCGCCGCCGGCAGCTCTATTCCCGCCGCCGGCATTCCGATCAGCCTGCCCAGTCCTTTGCCCCGAACCACCGTACCGCTGAACCGATACAGCGCCTGTTCCTGCCGCCGCTCGTCCACACGCTCACCCCCCTATCCTATCAAACTCCATGCATGGCCAGCAGGAACACTCCGCACGTCACCGCCGCCCCTGCTGCGGCGCAGGCCAGCAGCGCGTTTCCTTTTCCCTCCGGAGGACTCTCCTGCGGCGCCAGTCCCGCTCTCTCCAGCGCCCTCCAAACCGGCCGGTAGAACAGAAAGGCCAGCGCTCCGTTCAGCGCCCCCTTCACCAGGTTAAACGGCAGAAATACCGGCAGCAGCAGCCCCGCCACCTCCGCCCTGGGCTGTCCCATGTACAGCGGCACAGCCCAGTAATTCCACAGCAGCATCACCCCTGTCATGGCCGCGCACCCCGCGATAAGCCCCAGGCCCGCCCCCAAAGCTCCGGGCCTCCTTTGATAAATAAACGCGGCGGTGCAGGCAAAACAGCAGCTTGAGAGGATGTTCATCATACATCCAATCACCCCCGTCGTACCTACGCACAGCATCTCCAGCACAGACGCCGCGCTCGCCACCGCGCCCGCCGCAGCGGGTCCCAGCATAAAGCCGCTCAGCGCGATCACCACATCCTTTGGGTCGTATTTCAGAAACAGCACCACGGGTACCCGCCCCACCGCCGCCGCCGCAAACGCCGCCGCGCAGAGCATCGCACCCAATGTAAGTTTCCGCGTCCGGTTTTTCATGCTTCATTCCTCCTAAAAAATATCACCTGAAAGAACACTGTCTTCCAGGTGATATTTTTTACCCCGCTGCGCCTCCCGGCAGGAGCGCGCAGCGCGCCCCCGCGGCAGACGTATCTTCTTCCATCCAGACTGTCACTGTTGGTTTTGGAATTACACCAAATCTGCGCCCAGCGCTCGCGGACTCTACCGCCAATCGGGAATTTCACCCTGCCCTGAAGACCGTCCCTATTCAGATGTCCTGCGCACAGTATACCGGCTCAGGGGGAAGAGAAGCAAGCGTTTGGACAAAAACCGGAGGAAAAACGGAGCTGCGCCTCCCGCCGGCCCCGTTATGCCGGCAGAATCCCCAGGTAACAGAATATATTATACACCAGTACGGCAGCCTCTCCCCGGGCGGCCTCCCCGGCGGGATCAATGTTCTCCAGCCGGTCCCACAGCAGGGAAAGGGTCTCCTCCCCGTCCTGCTGGCTCTGGGCCAGCAGCCACACATACTCCCGGGACCAGCCGGGCCAACGGGACAATCTCTCATCCGCAAGCGCGTCCTCCGGACAGTCCAGGGCGGTTTCGTCCAGGTACAGATTCAGCCTCCGGGCCATACGGCCCGCAATGGCCACCAGCTGCGCGTGGCTCACGGCGCCGTCCGGCTGGAACCGGCCCCCGCCCACGCCGTCCACCAGGCCCATCTCCGCCAGGGCGTTGACCGACGGGCCGTACCAGCTGTCCATTGCTACGTCGGAAAAACGGCTCTCTCCCGTGGGATAGAAGCAGCCCAGCGCCTGAGCCAGCATGGCGGCAAGCTCCGCCCGGGTCAGCGCGCCAAAGGGCTGGAAGCTCCCGTTTCCGCTGCCCCGAACCAGGCCGTAGGCGGCCAGAGTGTCAATCTGAGCTTTAAAACGGGTGGTAAACGAGTCTGTAAAGGCCGGATCGTCATACTGCTCCAGCCCGTAGCGCTGGGCGACCTCCGCGGGGGCGGTCTCCACCCAGCCTCCCTCCGTTCCGGCCAGCAGGGCGGTGTCGGCCGGGACGGCCTCCAGCAGGGCGGTCAGCACAGCCCGGGAGGCTTCGTCTGCCAGGGCGCGCTCCAGGTCAATATACCACGTTCCCCCCATGTCAAGGCGCAGAAATCCCGCCGTATCCCCCTCCGGCGCGGGGGTGCACAGCAGGGACGCCGCCGTCCAGGTCAGGGATGGGTCCAGGCGCAGATGGGGTATAATCCCCACCGTGTCGTCCGTGGTGCCGATGGCGGAATAAAAACGGTATATAGAGATCTTGATGGCGCCCCCATCGGGAAAATACTCCGGCCTGTTCTCCTGGTCAAAAACCGCCTGGGCTACCCCTTTGCCAAAGGTCCGGTCGCCCAGCACCAGCCCACCGAAATCCCGCACGGCCGCGGCAAACAGCTCCGCGGCGCTGGCGGTGTTCTCATCTACCAGGGCGATCACCGGGGCGGTGGTCAGCGCCTGCTGCCGGCTGTCATAGGCGTGGTAGTAACCGGAGCTGTCCCGAAGATAGGCCAGCGTCTCCGGCCCGGTGAAGATGCAGGCGGCCTGCACGGCGGCGGAAACCGCCCCGCCGGTGTTCTCCCGCAGATCCACCACCCAGTAATCCGCCTGGCCGCCATAGCTCTCCAGGGCATGGGCAAAATGTTCTGCGGTCTCCGGCCCAAACGCCTCACAGTCGATGTAGCCAATGTGCCCCTCCCGCAACTCGCTGATGGAGGTGGGAATCACCACGCTCTGGCGGGTGAGGGTAATCGTGCGCTCTGTTTCATCCCGCCGGTAGGTCACGGCCACCCGGCTGCCCGCCTCCCCCTTGATCCAGCCGCTGATCACCGACGCGCTCTCTCCGGCGGTGGGGCGGCCCTCCACGGCGGTAATCACGTCTCCGGCCTTCAGCCCGGCCTGCGCGGCGGGGGAGTCCTCATAGACCCGGTCCAGCAGCAGCCCGTCCTGGGTGGCTTTGGCGGAGATGCCGATTCCCACTATATTTTGGTCCTGCATGGAACCGTCAAATTGCCGGTACTCCTCCGGCGTGAAATAATACGTATAGGGATCGCCCAGGGCCGAGATCATCTCTTCTATCGTCTCCTGCTCCCACACAGAATCGGGCACCTCGTCCACATAATACGTCTCGATCAGGGTCCGGGCCTCCTCCAGGGTCAGCGCCTGGGCCGCGGGGGCAAGCAGCAGGCTCGCTCCAAGCAGCAGCGCCGCCAGGCGCAGCAATGGCTTACGTTTCATACAGCTCCTCCTAACCGAACATAAGGGTTATATCGCATTATACGCCAAAAAAAACGCGGATGCAAGGCGAAAGAACTGGCGGGGGCGCACAGAACCCGCATGCGCCCTCGGGAAACGCCGGATCGGCGCGGGGCCGCCAGCCCAGGGGAATTTCCGCAATCGCGCTTCCCAGTTGTGAATACAGGCTCTCAGCACGCCAAAAATTCCTCCACCGCCTGGGCAGCCTGCCCCAGGGGATCGCCCTCCATATCCAGCCAAAGCACGTCCCGGTCCCGCTTAAACCACATCACCTGCCGCTTGGCAAACCGCTTAATAGCCCGGCCCAGCTCGTCCTTCAGCTCCTCCGCACTGCTCAGCCGCCCGGTGAGATACCACAGGATGTAGCGGTATTCCAGGCCCAGTCCCTCCAAGAAGGCGTCGGAGACCCCTGCCGCACGCAGGGCGGCCACTTCCTCCACCATGCCCTCGTCCAGCCGGCGCTCAAGCCGCTGGTCGATGCGCGCGCAGACCGTCTGCCGCGGATAGCTGACCCCCAGCAGCAGGCAGCGGTACCGGGGGCGGGGAGCGGGCGGCTCCTCCACTCCCGCCGCGCGCTTTTCCAGAGCGCGGATAAGCCGGTGGCGGTTGCTCTCCTCTCCACAGGAGAGCGTTTTACCAGTCTGCTCCCGGTAGAGCGCGTACAGCTGCTGGGTGCTTTTCTCCTCCAGCTGCGCTCGCAGGGCCGGGTCCGCCCCGCCGGGGGAAAACACAAAGCCCTCTGTCACCGCGCGCAGGTACAGCCCCGTGCCCCCCACCAAAAAGGGCGTCTTCCCCCGGCACATAATCCCGTCAATGGCTCTGTAAGCCCCCTGCTGGAACTCCGCCACCGAATAGGGCCGGCCGGGCTCCACCACGTCCAGCATATGGTGGGCCACTCCCTTCATCTCAGCGGGGGTAATCTTTCCAGTTCCCAAATCCAGCCCCCGGTACACCTGCCGGGAGTCGGCGGAGACAATCTCTCCCCCAAAGCGCAGGGCCAGCTCCACCCCCAGCCCGCTCTTTCCGCAGGCGGTGGTTCCCAATACAACAACCAATTTAGGCAGCGTCATCACACGCGCTCCTCTCTTTCTAAGAATACCCGTTTACAATGGCATTCAGCACCTGCGCGGCGGCATCGCCTGCCGCGTCCGCCCCGCTGCCGCCGTTCTCTACCAGCGCCACAAAGGCATAGGGGGTATCCTCCCCCCGCAGAAACCCCGCAAACCAAGCGTGAGGGCTCTTCCCCCCGCCCACCTCCGCGGTGCCGCTTTTGGCGCACAGGTCCATATTGGGAAACCGCTCCGCCCCATAGGCGCTGGCAACATTTTCCGCCATCATGTCCGCCAGCAGCTCCGCCGTGGCGGGCTCCGCCAGGCGGGCGGTCTGCCGGGGCCGGGAGACTGCGCCGGCAAAGCCCAGGGCGTTTTCCGCTTTTAGTATCAGCTCCGGCACAGCCGCCGTGCCGCCGTTGGCCAGCGCCCCCATATAGACCATCAGCGCGCAGGGGTTGACCATGTCGCTGTGCTGCCCCACCCCGGCCCAGCCCAGCTGGCGCTCCGACAGCCCTGCCAGCTCAAACCGTCCGGCGGCGGTGTTCAGGCCACTGACCGTATAGCTTTCGGTCAGTCCGGCTTTCCGGGTGTACTCCGCCATGGTCTCTTCCCCCAGCTCCGCCGCCAGCAGGGCAAACACCCCGTTGCAGGAATTGGCCAGCGCCGCGCCCACGTCCTGCTCCCCGTGGGCCCTGGGGCAGGTGACCGCGCCGTCCCCCACCTGGGTGGAGCCGGTACAGGTCCACTTCCGCTCCAGCAGTCCGGGGATGCGCTCAATGGCCGCAGCCAGAGTCACCGTTTTGTACACCGATCCCGGCACAAATACCCCGGAGAGAAAACGGTTGAGGTACACCCCCTCATACTGGGGATTCTCCTCTATATCCTCCGGCGGCGAGAGGGGATCAAAGGATGGCGCGGAGACCATGCACAGAATTTCCCCGGTCTTATAGTTGTACACCCCCACCGCCCCTTTGCGCCCGTTCAGGGCCTCATAGGCGATATAGTTATACCGGGCGTCCAGGGTCAAATACAGATCCCTGCCCTGCCCCAGCACAGGGTAGGCCCCAGTCAGCAGGTTATAGCCTGACAGACGGCCGGCAAAGGCCACCAGAGCCCCGGTGCCGATATTTCCCCCGGGATCCCCCACCGCGTGGAGGGTGGCCCGGCGGACGGCGGCATTGGGATAGTATTCCCGCCCGCCGTCCTCGTCCACCCAGCACAGCACATCCCCGTCCCGGTCCAGCACCCGTCCTACCCGCAGCGCCCCCTGCGCATTATACAGGTGCCGGTTGGCGGCAAAGCTGGCCCACCGCCCGCCGTACAGCGCCCAGCGGACGCAGAACAGCAGCAGTCCCGCCAGCAGCGCCAGCGGCAGCAGCAGGCACAGCAGAGCCCGGCGTTCAATTTTCTTCATGGCTTCTCCTCCCGGCGCGGCGCGGCCTCCGGGGCCAGGGACGCCCCCGTTCTCTCGTCCCGCCGGGCGGGCAGGGGAATGGCAAAGCTGGCGTTAGGCCGGGTGTCAGTGGCCTTTAAGAAGGCCAGAAGCCCCCAGGAGGCCAGCATGGCCGAGCCCCCGTTGGACACGAAGGGGAAGGTCACCCCAGTGAGCGGCAGAATATCCACCGAGCCGAACACATTCAAGCAGGTTTGAAAGACCATCATCGACGTGGCGGCACAGGCGGCGATGGTGTAAAAGCTGCTGCGTCCCGCCCGGCAGGCCCGCACGGCGAACACAGCCAGCGTGCAGATACACAGCACCGCCAGCACGGCGACGAGCAGTCCCCACTCCTCGCAAAGCATGCCAAACACCAGGTCGGTGTCCGCCGCCCCCACCCGGTGCAGCCAGCCCCGGCCCGCCCCCACGCCCACCAGTCCGCCGGAGGCGGCGGCGGACATGGCGCGGGTCTGCTGGTAGCCCCCTGCCGAGGCGTTCTCCCACACATGGCCCCAGGCCGCAAACCGCCGCAGCACGTAGGGCTTGGCCGAGAGCACCGTCAGCACGGCGAACACCCCGCCGCCGCAGATGAGGGCCAGCGTGGCAAAGTCCCCGGAGCGCAGATATGCAATGACCAGAAACGTGACGAAAAAAATGGCGGCGGCGCCAAAATCACTCATCAGCGCCAGACATCCCAGGCACACCCCGGTCAGCAGAATGAACAATCCCAGGTTGCGCTTACGGAAAAGCCGCTCCAGAGTGGCCGATCCGGCAAATATATAGCAGATTTTCGCCAGCTCCGAGGGTTGGAACGACAGCGAGCCAATCCGCAGCCAGTTCGCCGCTCCAAACCGGGGCGCGGCCCCCATCGCCAGCGTCAGGGACACCAGGCCGATGGCCGCCGCCGCCATCAGCCAGCGGATTTTGCGCACCCGCTTTAAGTCCCGCAGGAACACCCCCAGCACCAAAAACAGCCCCAGCCCCAGCAGCAGCGCTAAAAACTGCTTAAAAAGGGCGGCGGGCGCCGAGGAAGCGGTCACCGCCAGGGAGAGGGTAGATAGGAAAAACGCGATGGTCTCCATCTCAAACCCCACCCGGCGCAGCACTCGCATTCCCAGCACATAGACCCACATCACCAGGCTCAGGCATAAAAAGGCGCCGGGTATGGCCGCCGGAGCGTCCTTGCCGCCGGCGACGACCAGCTCCAAGGCGCACAGCATTTGAAACGCCGTCAGCAGCACCAGCCCCGGCCAAGGGGAGGCCGGACGCCGGACGCCGGCAGGCCGTTTGCCACGGCGGCGCTCTTCCGGCGGGACAGGCAGCAGGACGGTTTCCACGCCTCCCAGGTCCAGCACGTCCCCGAACCGGACCTCCGCCTGCCCCGCTACCTGAACGCCGTTGACGCTTACGCCCCTCTTCGAGCCCAGGTCATACACCGTCCAGGCGCCCGTCTCATCCCGAATCAATGCGGCGTGCTGCCGGGAGACCACCGGGTAATTCAGCGCCACGTCGCAGGACCCGCTGCGGCCCAGGATATTCTCCCAATGGGTCAAAAGCTCTGTACCGCCGTTGGGGAGCGACAGACAGGCCCACACCTCCGGGTCGCAGGGCACCCTCAGCAGCGAGCGGATCTGCCCTGTCAGAATCAGCAGGGCCAGCACCGGCAGCACAAAGCGCCCCAGCGCCGCAAGCCATGCGCACAGCTGGGGGTTCGCCGCCAGCCAGGCGTTCCATGCGTCCATTCCCTGCTGGGGCAGGGCCGTCAGGTACTCCACCGCTTCTCCTCCTCTCCTGCATCTAATCCGGACGCCCGGACGCCGCCGGCCCCTTCAAGGACGCGGCCGCCATACCGGACAATCCGGCCGGATCACTGCTTTGCGGCTATCATACCATATCCCCCGGCAATAAAAAAGCGGAAGCCGCTTCCAGCCTCCACTTTTTATGAAAACTTTACAATTTACCCGTGCCGCCGCCCTCCCGCGTCCGCTTGAGATAGCGCAGCTTTTTCCTCCGGTACCACACGCAGTTGAACACATTGCCCAGGATGAGGATATTTCCGCACAGGTAGAGCCACACCAGCAGAATGATTACCGAAGCCAGGGACCCATATACCAGAGAATACCGGGAGGACATACCGATAAACCAGGAAAACAGCGCCGACGCCCCCACCAGGGCCGCAGAGGCCAGCACTCCCCCGGTCAGAATGGGCGGATAGGGCCTGCCCCGGGGGGCAGACATGCGGTAGACCACCAGCACAAACAAAAGCACCAGGCAAAACAGGATGAAAAAGCGCATCCACTGCCAGTTCCAGGGCAGGGTTCCCCGGTGCAGGTGCAAACGCTCCTCCACAAACTGGAACAGCCACTCCCCGGTGAGCAGCACCGCCAGGGACAGATAGATGGTAATCAAAAACAGGATGGAAAAGACGACGCTGGCCAAAATCTGCCACACGCCGGTGTAGCTTTTTCGCTCGTAGATGTCCCCCATGATGTTCATCAGCGCCCGAAACGCAGCGGAAGAGGAGAAAAGCGTCATAACCGCCCCCGCCGCCAAAAGGCCGGGCGTCTGGTTGCCGGAGATGTAGCGCACATACTCCACCAAGACGTCCAGAGCCTCCCGGGGCAGGACGGGAGACGCCCCCTCCACCAGCGCGGCGATGTCCAGATGCAGCAGGCCCACAAAGGCGTTCAGGCAGATGAGCACAGGGAAAAAGGAGAGCACCAGAAAATAGGCCAGCTCTGCGGCGGAGCGGGCCACCCGTTTGGAAAAATACAGCTCTGCGATCTCCAGCAAAAAGCGGACCGGGGTCCAATCCAGCAGGCGCTTCACGCCGTCACCCCCTACAGTCAAACAGTATGCGGCAAAGGGCGGAAAAAAACCGCCTGCACACGCAGACGGTTTCTTTGTCCAGAACCAATCAGGCCAGCTTGTTGAGCTTGACAGTCATGGCGCTCTTCTTGCGCGCGGCGTTATTCCGGTGCAGAAGGCCATGGCCCACGGCCTTGTCAACCGCCTTGACGGCCACTTTGTAAGCGCCCTCGGCCTCGCTGCGGTTGCCTTCAGTAACCGCGGCCTCGAACTTCTTGATGTCGGTCTTCAGCGCGGACTTAGCGGCCTTGTTCTGCGCGGCCTTCGTGGCGTTCACCAGCACACGCTTTTTGGCAGACTTAATATTCGGCAAACCAAACACCTCCTCCGATGACGATAATATAGGCACAGTGATCCCGTGCGAATTCTTATTTTAGCAGGCTTCGGCTAAAATTGCAACTACTTTTTTCACTTTTTTCGCTTTTTTTGCATAGCAGCCGCCGCCAGGCAGAAAATAGACTGCATCCATATGAAAAACGCCATATTTTTTATGAGAAAGAGGTGCTGTCATGCCGCTGGCACGCAGAACGGATTTGGCGGTAGAAGCCACAGAGCTCTGGCGGGAGGAGGCGGGCCAAACGACCCGCCTGGAGGGCGTAGAGGCCCGGGACAGCCTGCGGGAGGGCTATGCCGTCACCACCGTGCGCATTTTAAACGCCCAGGGGGCCAAGGCCCTGGGTAAGCCTGTGGGCACTTATGTAACCCTGGAGCTCTCCGGCCTGCTGCGGCGGGAGGAGGACGCGTTCCCCCGCGCCGCGCGGGCCCTGGCCGCAGAGCTGCAGGGGCTGCTGGACCTGCCGGAGGGGGCTCCGGTCCTGGTGGCCGGTCTAGGCAACCGCGCTATCACCCCCGACGGCATCGGCCCCAAGACCGCCGACCACACCATGGTCACCCGGCACCTGGTGGAGCAGCTGCCGGAGCATTTTGGCGCGTTCCGCCCCGTCTCCGCCCTGGCGGCGGGAGTACTGGGCACCACCGGTATGGAGAGCGGGGAACTCGTCGCCGCGGTGGTAGAGCGCATCCGCCCCGCCTGTGTGCTGGCGGTGGACGCCCTGGCCTCCCGCAGCCTGCGGCGGGTGGGGCGGACGGTGCAGCTTTCAGACACCGGAATTATCCCGGGCTCCGGCGTGGGCAACGCCAGGAAAGCCCTAAACCGAGATTCCATCGGCGTGCCGGTCATCGCAATCGGCGTGCCCACGGTGGTGGATGCCGCCACCCTGGCCTGCGACCTGCTCAGCGAGGCGGGGCGGGGAGACCTGGACCCCGCAGCCCTGTCCGGCGCCGGAGAAGGGCTGGTCGTCACTCCCAAAGACGTGGACGCCCAGGTAGCCGACCTGGCCAAGGTCATCGGGTATGGAATCAACCTTGCGCTTCAGCCAGGTCTGAGCCTGGCGGATATAGAACTGCTGCTGAGCTGACGCGGCGGCGCAGGCGCTTATTTTCTATCCCCGGGGGGCGGGCGGCGCCGTTAGCAATCCGCCTGCCCCTTTGCTTTTGTGATCTCGTTCATATTTAATTTACATCCGCCCTATTGACTTTTTCGGGGGACAGTGGTAGAGTATCTTTAGCACTCAGGTATGGCGAGTGCTAAATCATAAAAGGAGCAGCCAACATGGATTTAACGGAACGAAAACGGCGCATTCTCCGTGCGATCATCGAAAGTTATATCCAGTCGGCTGAACCGGTGGGATCCAAGGCCATTGCGGCGGCTCTGGAGATGGAGATCTCCTCCGCCACGATCCGAAACGAGATGGCCGATTTGGAGTCCATGGGCCTTTTGGAAAAGCCCCATACCTCCGCCGGGCGCATTCCCTCCCCCAAAGGCTATCGGCTCTACGTCAACGAGCTGATGGAGGAGCACAAGCTCTCCCTTCAGGAGACTCAGCGGATCAACCAGGCCCTGCACCTGAAGATGGCGGAGCTGGACCGGGTCCTCTCCGAGGCCGGCCGGGTCGTATCTCAGCTGACCAATTACCCCGCTTTCGCCCTCTCCTCGGGCATAGGCCGGGTGACCATCCGCCGGTTTGACCTGCTGATGGTAGAGCGCAACTCCTTTATCATTGTGGTCATGACTGACACCAATGTGGTGCGCAACCGCCTGGTGCGCCTGCCTTCCGACCTGAGCGAGGCCCAGCTGCAAATGCTCAACACCCTTTTAAACACCACCTTCACCGGCCTGAGCCTGGAGGAGATCACTCCGGAGCTGATGCGGGTGGCCCAGCACGCGGCGGGAGAGGCCTATGGGCTGATCAGCCTGGTGGTTTCTTTCGCCATTGAGGTGCTGGAGGCCCTGGAGCAGCGCACCGTACACACCTCCGGCATCGCCCATTTGCTTGAGCTGCCGGAATACCAAAACCTGGACCGGGCTCAGCCCCTGATGAGCTATCTGTCCGACGAGAATGATCCCGCCCAGTTTCCCATCCCCAAGGACGCTCCCATGGATATCCTTATTGGCCCGGAAAACCTTCACGCCGCCCTGAAGGACACCAGCGTAGTGGTGGCCAGCTATGACATCGGCGAGGGGATGCGGGGCGTAATCGGCGTGGTGGGCCCCACCCGTATGGACTATGCAAAAATCACCGCCCGGCTGTCCTATCTGGCCGAAGGGCTCTCCCGGCTGTTCGGTCGGGGCGCTCTGCCGGAGGACGGCGGGGAAAGCAGCCGCTAGCAGGCCCTTCAGGCCTCCCGGATGATAAAAAATAGGAGATGAGCCCAATGAGCAGCAAGAAAAAAACAGCCCAGGAGCCCGTCCCAGAGCAGGACGCGCCCCAGGCCGATACGCCCGGGACACAGGAAGCGGCCGCTCCAGAGACGCAGGCCGTGAGCGACGCCGCCCCGGAAGAGCTGGACGAGCTCAAGGCCACCATAGCGGAGCAGGAGGACAAATTCCTCCGGCTGGCAGCGGAGTACGACAACTACCGCCGGCGCAGCCAGAAGGAAAAGGAAAACGCGTGGTCCGCCGCCAAAGCGGAGACTGCGGCGGCCTTTCTGCCGGTCTATGACAACCTGGAGCGGGCCCTGAAGCAGGAGACCGCCGACGACGCCTATAAAAAAGGCGTAGAAATGACCATGGGCCAGCTGCGGGAGGTCCTCTCCAAGCTGGGGATCGAGGAAATCCCCGCCTTAGGCGAGCGCTTTGATCCCAACCTCCACAACGCCGTCATGCATGTGGAGGACGAGCAAGCCGGGGAAAACACCATTGTAGAGGTCTTTCAGGCGGGCTTTCGTACGGGGGAAAAGGTCATCCGTTTCGCAGTGGTAAAAGTGGCGAATTAATTTATATAAAACCAATTTTCAATATATAGGAGGAATTTTATTATGTCCAAGATTATCGGCATTGACTTAGGCACCACCAATTCCTGCGTAGCGGTGATGGAGGGCGGCGAGGCCGCCGTCATCGCCAACGCCGAGGGCAACCGCACCACCCCCTCCGTCGTAGCTTTTTCCAAGGACGGCGAGCGCATGGTAGGCCAGGTGGCAAAACGCCAGGCCATCACCAACCCCGACCGCACCATCGCCTCTATCAAGCGGGAGATGGGCTCTAACTACAAGGTTGACATCGACGGCAAGTCCTACACCCCTCAGGAGATTTCCGCCATGGTGCTGAGCAAGCTGAAGTCCGACGCGGAGGCCTACCTGGGCCAGAGCGTCACCGATGCCGTCATCACCGTACCCGCTTATTTTACCGACGCCCAGCGCCAGGCTACCAAAGACGCCGGACGGATCGCCGGACTGGATGTGAAGCGCATCATCAACGAGCCCACCGCAGCCGCTCTGGCGTACGGCGTGGACAAGGACGCTGAGCAGAAGATCATGGTCTACGACCTGGGCGGCGGCACCTTCGACGTATCCGTGCTGGAGGTGGGCGGCGGAGTCATCCAGGTCCTGGCCACCGCCGGCAACAACCGCCTGGGCGGCGACGACTTCGACAAGTGCATCATGGACTGGATGGCCGCCGAATTCAAAAAGGATACCGGCATTGACCTGACCGGCGATAAGGTTGCCATGCAGCGGCTGAAGGAGGCTGCGGAGAAGGCTAAAATTGAGCTCTCCGGCGTAACCTCCACCAACATCAACCTGCCCTATATCACCGCCGACGCCACCGGTCCCAAGCACCTGGACCTGACCCTCACCCGGGCCAAGTTCGACCAGCTGACCGCCCACCTGGTGGACGCCACCACCGGCCCCGTGCGCCAGGCCATGAACGACGCCGGCCTCTCCGCCGGAGAGCTCTCCAAGGTTTTGCTGGTGGGCGGCTCCAGCCGCATCCCCGCCGTGCAGGACATGGTGAAAAAGCTCACCGGGAAAGAGGGCTTTAAGGGTATCAATCCCGACGAGTGCGTGGCCATGGGCGCGGCCCTCCAGGGCGGCGTGCTGGGCGGCGACATCAACGATATGGTGCTGCTGGACGTAACTCCTCTGTCCCTAGGCATTGAGACGCAGGGGGGCGTCATGAGCAAGCTCATCGAACGCAACACCACCATCCCCACCAGCAAGGCCCAGATTTACACCACCGCCGCCGACAACCAGACCAGCGTGGAGGTCCACGTGCTCCAGGGCGAGCGGGACATGGCTCAGTATAACAAAACCCTCGGCCGCTTTAACCTGGACGGCATCGCCCCCGCCCGGCGGGGCGTGCCCCAGATTCAGGTGACCTTTGATATCGACGCCAACGGCATTGTCAACGTCTCCGCTAAGGATCTGGGCACCGGCCGGGAGCAGCACATCACCATCACCTCCTCCACCAACATGTCTAAGGAGGACATCGACAAGGCCGTCAAGGAGGCCGAGCAGTTCGCCGCCGAGGACGCCAAGCGCCGGGAGGAGGTAGACGCCCGCAACCAGGCCGACCAGGTGATCTACCAGACCGAAAAAGCCTTAGAGGATATGAAGGATAAGATCGACGCCGGCGAGAAGGCCTCTGTACAGGCCGCTCTGGACAAGGTGCGCGACGCCCTCAAGGGCACAGACGTGCAGGCCATTAAAGCCGCCACCGAGGAGGCCAGCAAGGCCTTCTACCCCATCGCCGAAAAGATGTACCAGCAGGCCAATCCCCAGGGTGGCCAGCCGGGCCCCGACATGGGCGGCGCGGGCTTTACCGGCGGGGCAGACCCTGACAGCGACGGTGTGGTGGACGCGGATTACACCGTTGTGGACGACGACAACAAGTGAGAAATAACAGCACAACCGTTGTGCAGGCGGGGCAAGCCCCGCCTGCACGGCGCTGTGTCCATTTTTAGACAGGAGCAGTGGAGCGGCAGAGCATCGCTCCACGCTCAAATCGAGGTGAACATATATGCCCGAACAAAAGCGGGATTTTTACGAGGTCCTGGGGGTATCCAAGGGCGCGTCGGACGATGAACTGAAAAAGGCATACCGCAAGCTGGTAAAGCAGTACCATCCGGACCTGAACCCCGGGGACAAGACCGCCGAGGCAAAGCTGAAGGAAATCAACGAAGCCTATGAGATTCTGTCCGATAAAGACAAGCGGGCCAAATACGACCAGTTTGGCCACGCGGGGGTGGACCCCAATTTTGGCGCGGGCGGCTTCAACGGGGATTTCGGGGGCTTTGGCTTCGATTTCGGCGGCTTCGACCTGGGGGATATTCTCTTTGGCTCCGGCTTTGGCGGCGGCTCCAGCCGCAGCCGGACGGGTCCCATCAAGGGGGAGCGGCTGCGGGCCTCTGTGACGATCTCCTTCGAGGAGGCCGCGTCCGGCTGTGAAAAAGAGATCAGCGTCACCCGTATGGAGCAGTGCGACGATTGTAAAGGCAGCGGCTGCGCGCCAGGCACCACCGCCGAGGTCTGCCCCGACTGCCGGGGCAGCGGACAGGTGCGCATACAGCGCGGAGGCGGACCCCTGAGCTTCACCACCACCGCCGCCTGTCCCAAATGCGGCGGCTCCGGAAAAATCATCCACAGCCCCTGCAAAAGCTGCAACGGCGTCGGCAGTGTTCGCCGGCAGCGAAAAATTACCGTCAACATTCCCGCAGGCATCGACAACGGTCAGGCGGTCTCTCTGCGGGGTCAGGGCAGCGCCGGCAAAAACGGCGGTCCGGCGGGTGACCTGCTCATCAGCGTCACAGTGCGGCCCCATCCCCAGTTCAAGCGCGACGGCAGCGATCTGTATCTGGACCAGCCGGTCACATTCCTTCAGGCCGCCCTGGGCGCAGAGCTGGAAATTCCGTCCATCGACGGCAAGCTGAAATGGACCCTTCCCGCCGGCACGCAGCCGGGAACAGTATTCCGCCTGCGGGGGAAGGGTATGCCCAGCGTCAACGGCCGGGGCCGTGGAGACCAGTATGTCAACGTCAGCGTCAAGGTACCCACCAGCCTCAACAACGAGCAGAAGGAGGCTCTGCGCTCCTTTGGCCAGGCCATGGGAGAGATTCCCGCTGAAAACGACGAGGGCCTCAAGGGATTTTTTGAAAAAAAGAAAAAAAAGCGCTGAGCAGCGCTTCTTTCCGCGAAGAAATCCTTCTAGAAAACACCCTGCGGCGAGCGGCATAAGGGCCGTTTGCCGCAGGGCGTTTTTATTCCCTCTCCTGGAACTCCGACAGGCGGCAAAGCCGCCCCAGGTTATCAAAAAGTCTCGCAGAGTTCGCGCCGTCGGGCGCGCCCAAAAGCAGAACGGCTATACCTGGACCGTATAGGCGATATAGGTCAAATGATCGCCCAGGCGCTCCAGGTTCGACACCAGGTTAATAAATACGCCGCTGGACTCCGCCCGGCACTCCCCCTGATTCAGCCGCTCAATGTGCCGGTCAATCAGCCGCTTGCGCATGGCGTCGATATCGTCTTCGGCCTGGTCAATCCGGGGCAGCAATCCGCTCTCCCGCTCCAGCACCGCCCGCCTGGTCAGCGTGTACAGCTCCTCCAGGCGCATAACCATCCCATCCAGCTCTATCTTTACGCCTCCGGAAAAATCCAGGCCGTTGTCTATGGCTCTCTGGGTATATTTCGTAACATTATCCGCAATCTCGGCGATACGCATCGCGTCTCCCAGGCTGTTATGAAGGTTGGATATCCGCTGTTCATCCGCCAGCTTGCTCTGGGCGGACAGGCGGATGAGGTAATTGACAATCGCCTGGCTGATCTGGTTGGCCTGATCGATCAGCTGATGGGTGGGCCCAATGAGCGTCTGATCCTTCCGCTCAAAGGAGCGGTAACCGGTGCGAAAGGCCTCCATCGCCGTGTCGGAGAGCCGGACCAGCTCCTTTTCCAGCTGACCGATGGCCAAAGACGCGGAGGACAGCATACGCTCATCCAGGCAGGTCTGCGCCTGTGCTGTCCGCTCCTCCCGGATCAGCAGCCCGGACAATTTCACAAACCAGCTGCAAAACGGCAGAAACAGCACCGTGCAGACGACGTTAAAGAACGTGTGAAACATGGCAACCTGTGTGGCGGCGGCGGGGAACCACTCCCGGAAGGTCACCGCCATGAAGTCCGGCCAGCACAACAGCACCACGAAAAACAGCCCCGATCCCATCACATTGAACAGCAGGTGAATCAGTCCCGCCCTCCGGGCGTTGGCCCCGGCGGTAAAAGAGGACATAATGGCGGTGACGCAGGAGCCGATGTTCGTGCCCAGGATAATGTACAGCACCTCATTGCCGCCGCTGCCGATAGTCAGCCCCGCCACCGACATCGCAATGATAACCGAGGTGGTGGCGGAGCTGGACTGCACCAGCGCGGTGAGCGCTATCCCCGCCAAAAGCAGCAGCAGCGGGCTGTCCACCGTCTCGAAAAGGCGCTGTATGGCGTCCCGGTTAACCTTCATGGCGTCGGACATCAAGGACAGCCCCACAAAAATCAAGCCCAGGCCCGCCAGAATAAAACCCGTTTTCTTCCAAGCATCCCCTTTGCAGGCCATGCTCATCATGATGCCGGCAAACGCCAATATCTGAATGTACGCGGTGATGGGAAAAGCGCTGAGGGCGGCGATCTGGGCGGTGACCGTGGTGCCGATATTGGCGCCCATAATCATGGCCGCCGCTTGATACAGATTCATTACCCCCACGTTGACAAAACCCACAATCAGTACGGTGGTCACGCCGGAGCTCTGGATCAGGGCTGTGGCCGCAGCGCCGACGCCCACATTTATAACCCGTTTGTCCGCAATCCTTCCAAACAGGTCTTTGATCTTTCCGGTGGCCAGCTGTTCAATGTTGGACGTCAGCAGGTGGACTCCTACCAGGAACACGCCCGTTCCCGCCAGCAGTCCGGCAAGGAATAGTCCTAGCTGCGCAGCAGTCATTTCATCTCCTCATTTCCGTTAAGATAGGCACAAAAAAGACTTTGCCGTCACCTTAACAGCAAAGTCTCGCCATTTCATCACCGGCCCGGGTCTTGCAACCGTATTGACGGTCCGGCAAACACAGCCCCCTGTGCAGGCTACTCCCTTTGTACGCTTCATATATACCTTATTTTTGGTCCGCTGTCAATCTTTATTTTTATCGCTGTCAATCTTGAATGATCAACAGGGATTTCCGGCCCGCGGCGCCGGCCCATTTTCACCGTTTTGTCAAAAAGATTCCGCAATTTGTCATATGTTCCCCTTTCTGACGGGCAGAAAGTATGCTATACTAGGCTTTACTTGGAAAATTGGACGTGGGAACAGTCTTCAAGCAAGGCCTAATAAAACCCGCATTCGCAACCACAAAACTGCGCCCGGAGAGTTGGTGAGCCGTGAGCCATACAAAAGCTGTCATTAAAGACGCCTTTTGGCAGCTGCTGGAGGAAAAGCCCTACAGCAGCATTACCGTTAAGGATATTGTCAACCGCTGCCAGGTCAACCGCAACACTTTTTATTACCATTTCCAGGACATTCCCTCCCTTCTGGAGCTTGTCATCCGGGAGTGGATGGACGAAATCATCCAGCGCTGCCGCGCCACCGGCTCTCCCATCGACTGCATCACCGCCATCATGGAGGAGGGCTCCAAACGCAAAACCGCCATCCTGCATATCTACCGCTCCGTCCACCTGGAAGACTTTCTCAACTATATCGACAAGCTGGCTCTCTACGTCATTCGCAGCTATGTGGACACAGCCACGGCGGGACTGCCCGTCCGGCCGGAGGAAAAAAAGCTGCTGGTGCGGTTTTATAAATGCGTCTTCGTGGGCTGCACCCTGGATTGGCTGCGCACAGGCATGAAATACGACCTTCAATCCTCCGCCCGGCAGCTCTCCGGCCTGCTGGCCGGTTCCGGGGAGCACGCGTTTCTCAAGCTTCCGATCCAGCCCCCGCAGGATGAGGGATAAGAATCTGCATTCCCCATATAGACCTACAGCCTGTCAAAAACCCCACAGAGTTCGCGCCCTTAGACGCAAATCTGGCACGCATTTGTTTTCTCTGACGGCATGCGCGTCAAAAAACACTTCCCGGCTCCAAACGGACTCAAAAAAGCGCCCCCGCCCGCACAGGTCGGACCTGTGCGGGCGGGGGCGCCGCGCCTGCAGCCCGGTCACCGCTCCTCCCGCTCCCGCGCTTTTTCCATGGCCTCCCGGACCGGCTGGGCGCGCTTGGGGCGGCTGTTATTGCGGGAGATGACGGCGGCAATCTGTCCGCCTACCTCCTCCACCTCCGCCTGAAACGCCCGCGCCGGCACCCGCAAAGCCCCGTGGCCCAGGATAATCAGTTGCTCCGCCCCGTCCGAAGTGGCCACCCGGACCCGGTGATGCCGCCCGATCTCATAGGTGGCTTTTTCAATATAGGCGTCCGCCGTCTCAGCCTGCTTGGTGAAGACTACATAAATGTTATGGTAGCGGCTGATCTCTCCGGTGCTCCGTGGCACCCGGTAGGCGTCAAACACCAAAATCACCACGCACTGTTTATACCCCTGGTAATTACTCAGCAGATCCATCAGCATCTGCCGGGCGGCGTCCAGATTGGTACGGGCTACCTCTTTGAGCTCGTCCCAGGTATAGATAATATTGTAGCCGTCCACCAGCAGGTATTCCGGTCCCTGATTCCGTTCCGGAACGGACCGCCGCTCACCGCCGGCCTGCTCCCGCCGGGGCCCGGGCGCCGGACGGAAGTCCCGGCTTTTCACCGGGCCGTAGGTCCGCTCAAAGATGGCCTGCAATTCCTTATCCTGCTCCAGAGCGCCGCCCGGCCCAGTCCGCCGCCGGGCGGCGGGCGGCGGTTCCTTATCGCGCCCTTCCAACTTCTCCATGCCCAGACGCAGGCCCGTATCGATATGCATGTGCTTTCGCACCTGATCCCACTTGACCAGCACCCCCGCTCCGTGGGAGCAGAACACCGAATCCGCCGGGTTGGCGGTATCCCGTCCGGCGTCGTAGCCGGCCGCCGCCACCGCCTCCTCCTGATTGGCGCAGGGGGCGTACCCCCGCAGCCTACAGGTCAGCCGCCCCAGTCCTCTGGTATAGGCGGCCACCTCCCGGCCATAGTCCCGCAGCGCGGACACCGGCGCAGCGCCGGTGAGGATGGCGCTGCCGCCCTGCGTCTGGGGGGCGTCCAGCGCCGCGTTCATCCGCTGCAAATCGGTCATGGCCCGGCCCACGTGCTCCGCCGGCAGCTCCAGCCGAACGGCATACCAGGGTTCCAGCAGAATGCTCCGGGCCTGCATAAGCCCTTGCCGCACCGCCCGGTAGGTGGCCTGGCGAAAATCGCCGCCCTCTGTGTGTTTTTCGTGGGCCCGTCCGGCAATGAGGGTGATCTTCACATCGGTAAGCGGGGCCCCGGTAAGCACGCCCGGATGGCTCCGCTCCGCCAGATGGGTGAGAATCAGCCGCTGCCAATTCCGGTCCAGAGCGTCCTCCGGACATGCGGTGGAAAGCTGTATGCCGCTGCCCCGCGGCCCCGGCTCCAGCAGCAGGTGCACCTCCGCGTAGTGGCGCAGGGGCTCGTAGTGTCCCACGCCCTCCACCGGGGCGGCGATGGTCTCCCGGTAGACGATATGCCCCGCGCCAAAGGAGACTTCCAGTCCAAAGCGCTGGGCGGCGACCGCCCGCAGAACGTCCAGCTGGACCTCCCCCATGAGCTGAATGTGAATCTCTCCCAGCTGTTCGTCCCAGACGACGTGCAGCTGGGGGTCCTCCTCCTGCAACAGCTCCAGCCGGGTCAGCGCCGTGTGGGGATCGCAGTCCGGCGGAAGGCACACCTGATAGGTGAGCACCGGCTCCAGCACCGGCTCTTCGCCGGTGCGGTCCGCCCCCAGTCCCTCGCCGGGGCGGGTGCGGCTCAGGCCCGTGACGGCGCACACCGTCCCCGCCTCCACCCGCTCCGCCGTGCGGAACTTGGCGCCCGAGTAAAGGCGGATCTGGTCCACCTTTTCCTCCCACACCTGCTCTGCGTTCAACCCTGCCCGGCGGTTGCTCAGCACATCCTTAACGCTCAGACTGCCTCCGGTCACCTTCAAATAGGTCAGCCGGGCCCCCTGGGGATCCCGGGCAATTTTGTATATCTTTGCGCCAAAGTCCGCCGGATACCGGGGCGTCGGGGCATAACGCGCCAGGCCGGACAAAAGCCCGTCCACCCCCTCCAGGCGCAGGGCGGAACCGAACCAGCAGGGAAACACCTGCCGCCGCTCCACCAGCGCGGCAATCTCGCTCGCCTCCAGCCGTCCCCGGTCCAGATAGCGCTCCAGCGCCTCCTCGCCGCACAGGGCCACGTTTTCCCAGAGGGCCGCGCCCTCCCCCTGGGAAAAGTCTACGCACCCCTCTCCCAGGCGCTCCCTCAGCTCCACCAGCAGGGCCTCCCTGCCGCTTCCGGGCAAGTCCATCTTATTCACAAATACAAATGTGGGAACTCCGTACCGCTCCAGCAGCTCCCAGACCGTGGCGGTGTGCCCCTGTACTCCATCGGTGGCGCTGACCACCAAAACGGCGCAGTCCAGCACCTGAAGCGTACGCTCCATCTCACTGGAGAAGTCCACATGCCCCGGCGTATCCAGCAGCGTAACCTCCACCCCGTCCAGGGTAAAAACCGCCTGCTTGGAAAAAATCGTAATTCCCCGCTCCCGCTCCAGGGCGTGGGTATCCAAAAATGCGTTCTGGTGGTCCACCCGTCCCAGCTTCTTCAGCCGTCCCGCCCGGTAGAGCATCCCCTCGGAGAGGGTGGTCTTGCCCGCGTCCACATGGGCCAGCAGGCCTACGCACAGCCGCCTGGCCGGTCTATTTTCAGGGTTTGCGCCCACTCGTCTCACCCTCCGTCCTCAGAACGCGTATTCTCCAAACCGTGAAGCGCCGCAGGGCTGGGCCGGCTAAGCAGCTTCACAGGGTCTGTTCAATTCGCTCCAAAATCTTTGTCACCAGCTCCACCCTCCGGAAGGGGGTCATGACGTAAAAACCGTCGGTATACGGGGCAAGCTCCCCAGCGGTCCTGACGGCAATCTCCACCGCCAGCGCCTGTGCCTGCTGGCGGTCTTTGCCCTCGTAGAGGGCTATGATCTCCGGGCAGACCCGCATACCGGAAATTTCATTGTTTAAAAAGCAGGCGTTGCGGTAGCTGACAATGGGGAAAATGCCCCCCAGAAGCTTCCCCCGTAAAACGGCGCGGGCCTGCTTTAGGTTCTCCAGAGCCTCAGGAGAGTGGACCGGCTGGGTCAAGAAGCCGGATACGCCGCAGGCCTCCTTCTCCACCGCCAGCTCCAGCTGACGCGAAAAATTGCGGGCGTTGAGATTGAGGGCCGCAAAAATACGAAAGGGCGTGGACAGCGTCTCCCCGTCCAGACCGCTGACATAGCGGGCCAATTGGCGGGAGTTAAAATTATACACGCTTTTGACCTCGCCGCGGTCCGCGGCGGGAATGGGATCCCCAGTGACCAGCAGAACGTTGTGCACCCCTTCGATAGAAAGTCCCAGCAGCAGGGCCTTGATAGCGTTCAGGTTCCGGTCCCGGCAGGTCAGGTGGGGCAGCGGCTCCACCCCCAGCTCCCGGCGGATTTTACAGGCCAGCAGACTGCTGTCCGCCCGCGGGCGGCCGATGGGACAGTCGGCAATGGTCACCGCGTCGGCTCCCGCCGCCCGCAAACGGCGCACTCCCTCTAAAAAAAAGCCCAGGCGGTCGTCCGCCGGGGGATCCAGCTCCACGGCGGTCACCCGTTCGCCCCGCTCCAGCTTGTCCCAAAAGGGGTTGGCCTGGGGCGGCGGCGCGGGCTCCGCCGCCCCGGCAGGAGCGCGGGAAATCCGGGGCAGCGGCCGGGCCAAATGCCGGACCAGCGCGGCTAAATGCTCCGGCGTGGTACCGCAGCACCCTCCCAAAATGGACGCCCCCGCCTGAACTGCCTGGCAGAGCGTCTGCCCAAAATATTCCGGCCGGCCTTGGAAAAAGGTCCGCCGCCCCACCACTGTGGGATACCCTGCGTTGGGCATCACCGCCAGAGGAAGCGCGGGCAGCGCCAAACCCCGGACGTACTCCAACAGATGGCGGGGGCCGGAGACGCAGTTGAAGCCCGCCGCGTCCACGCCCGCCGTCCCGGCGGCGGCGCGGAGGAGCTCCTCCCCCCTGCGGCCCTGGCAGGTAAACCCATCCGGGTCCACCGCAAAGCAGACCATCAGGAAGGCGCTGGGACAGCGGGACTTGACATGCCGGGCCAGCTCCTCAACACCCTCGTCTGTGGGCAGCGTCTCCAATAGGAGGTGGGTAATCCCCTGCTCCAGGAATAACTCCGCCAGATGGCAGTAGGTTTCCGCGCAGGTCCGCCCTCCTTCCTGAGGGGCGGGGCCCATATCCCCAAAGACGCAGGCGTCATAGGGCCGCGCCGCCTCCTGGGCCAGGCGGCAGGCGGCCTTCAGCAGCGCCTGCGCCTGCGCGTCCTGCTGGGGCGGCAGCGCGCTCAGGGCAAAGGTATTGGTCTTGATCGCCCGGCATCCGGCCTCCAGATAGGCCCGGTGGATGGCGGAAATCTCCTCCGGGGCATCCAAATTAGCCTGTTCGCATTTCATCTGAGCGTGTCCAGGCCGGGCGGCAAAGCAGGTGCCCATGGCCCCGTCGAAAACCAGGGTCCGCCCCTGGGTCAGCTGTGCGCGCGCGTCCATCAGCCGAACACCTCCTTGGCAATTTCCACCGAGCGGCGGGCGTCCCTGGCGTAGTAGTCCGCCCCCATCTGCGCGGCATATTCCGGCGTAACCACCGCGCCTCCCACAAAAATGACCGGTGGCTCCGGCAGGGCCCGGAGCTGGCGGATGGTCTGTTCCATGGCGGGCAGGGTGGTGGTCATCAGGGCGGACAGTCCCACCAGGCGGACGCCTTGCTGCCGCACAGCCTCCACAATCTGCTCCGGCGGCACGTCCCGGCCCAGGTCCACGGCGGCATAGCCGTAGTTTTCCATCACTGTTTTGACGATATTTTTCCCGATGTCGTGGATATCCCCCTGGACGGTGGCGATGAGGAAACGTCCTTTTTTTACCGGCACGCCGCCGGTACGCTCAATAACGGCGCGCACCGCCTCGAACACCCCCTGGGCGGCCTGCGCCGCACTGAGCAGCTGAGGCAAGAAGGCCACGCCCCGCTCATAGTCCGCCCCCACCCGGTCCAGCGCGGGGATAAGCCGCCCCTCCACCAGCCTCACCGGCTCCTCACTCTCCAAAGCCTGGACCGCCAGCCGGGCCGCGTCGGCCCGCAGTCCCCGGACCACCGCCTCCTCCAGGGTGAGCGCGTCTCCGGCGCCCGGCGCGGAGGCCGGCGCAGGAGACGCGCCGGCAAAGCGCTCCACATAGGCCCTGCATCCGGCGTCCTCGCCGGAGAGCACCCGAAACGCCGCAATGGCGTCCATCATCTGGGTCTGGTTGGGATTGAGGATGGGCAGCGTAAGGCCCGCCCCCAGCGCCTGGAGCAGAAACGCCCGCGTAATCTGCCCCCGGTCAGGCAGGCCGAAGGAGATGTTCGACACACCCAGCACGCTGTGCAGGCCCAGCTCCTGCCGGACCCGCCGGACGGCCTCCAGGGTCTGGGGCGCTTGCTCCTGCTGGGCGGAAACTGTCAGGGTCAGGCAGTCGATCCACAAGTCCTCCTGGGGGATACCGTGGGCCAGGGCGGCGTCCAATATCCGCCGGGCAATCTCCAGCCGGTCCTGGGCCGTCTGGGGAACGCCCTGCTTGTCCAAGGTGAGCCCCACCACCGCCGCGCCATATTGTTTCACGATAGGCAAAACCCGCCCCAATACCGCCGGGTCCCCATTGACGGAATTGACCGCCGCCTTGCCGTTATAGACCCGCAGTCCGGCCTCCAGGGCCTCCGGATTAGAGGAGTCCAGCATTAAGGGCAGGGTGCAGGCGCTCTGGAGCTTTTTCACCACCTGGGGCAGCAATGCGGCCTCATCCACGCCGGGATATCCCACGTTCACGTCCAGCAGACTTGCCCCCGCGTCCTCCTGCTGAACCGCCAGGTCCAGGATATAGTCCAGATCTCTGGCCAGCAGGGCCTGCTGGACCCGCTTTTTCCCGGTGGGGTTGATTCGCTCGCCAATCACACGCACACCGGTAAGAGGTACGGGCACAGTCGGGGTGCAGACGAATCCGCAGGGGATATAGCGCCGGGAAGCGCTCCGCCGTCCGGACAGGGCGGCGTTCAGCCGCCGGATATACGCCGGCGAGGTGCCGCAGCAGCCGCCTATGATAGACACACCGGCGTCCAGGCAAGGCAGCAAGGCCGCGGTGAAAGCCTCCGGGTCCATGTGGTAATGCCCGTCCACCGGGTCGGGCAGCCCAGCGTTTGGTTTAGCAATTACAGGCAGGCGGGTATTTTCACACAGCTCCCGCAGCAGAGGCGCCAGCAGGTCCGGCCCCAGGGAGCAGTTCAGCCCAATGGCGTCCGCCCCCAGGCCCTCCAGGGTGCGGGCCATGGAGGGGATGGTGCAGCCCGTAAAAGTGCGCCCGCTCTCCTCAAAGGACATTGTAGCAAAGACCGGAAGAGACGTGTTTTCCTTTACCGCCAGCACAGCGGCTTTTGCCTCGTACAGGTCGGTCATGGTCTCAATTGCCGCCAGATCCGCCCCCGCCCGCTCGCCGGCCCGCGCCACCTGGCAAAACAGGCTGTAGGCCTCCTCAAAGCTGAGCCCGCCCATGGGCTCCAGCAGTTCTCCCAAAGGGCCGATATCCAAAGCCACCCTGGTGCCGGTTCCGGCGGCGGCCTGCTTGGCCGCCGCGATGGAGGCCCGGACCACCTCCTCCACCGTGTACCCGCTGTGGGCCAGCTTCAGGGCGTTGGCTCCAAAGGTATTGGCGCAGACCACCCGGCTTCCCGCGTCAATGTACTCCCGGTGAATGGAGCGCAGCAGCTCCGGCCGGGTTATACCAATCAGCTCCGGCAGCTCGCCGGGTTTTAATCCCCGCTGCTGCAAAACGGTGCCCATGGCTCCGTCCAGCAGCAGCAGGCCATCCTTCCAAAACTCAGACCCCACAGGTCTTCCCTCCCTTGTATAGTGTACACCGCTCCCGCATAGAGCAAAATGCACAGCCCCGCACCCTGGCAGGCTGAGGCTTTCCGGAAATGCCCACTACCGCCGTGACGGTTTTCCCGGGGTTGAGCAGGTATTGCCGCGTCACATGCACACCCAGCCGCCGTGAGGCGTCCAGGGCGGCGCACAGCCCCTGCTGGAGCGGCAGGGGCAAATCCCCGTAGCCGGGGCTGAAACGGTCGGTCAAAAATTTCCCCGGCAGCAGCTGAACCATCTCCTCCTGGGCGGCGTCGCAGCCCTCCTCCACCAGGGCGCTGCCGCAGGCGTCCAAAATAACCGCCTGGGCCATGTCCCGCACCTGGCAGGCCCGCAGCAAAGCGTCAAACCGCGCCCCCAGAGTGCAGCACAGCAGCGCCGCCTGGGCACAGCCGGTGAGCATGGTCCGGGCGGTCTGCCCGGTCAGAAGCAGTCCCGCCTGGGGAAGGGAAAATCCCTCCTGCTCCGGCTCCAGCGAAAAAATACGGTACACATAGCGGGGCTTTACCTGTCCGGAGAGCTCTTGGGCCGCCCGCTCCACACTTTGGCGCAGCTCCTCCGGCGCTCCGCGCCCGGCGCCCAAATAGCGCAGGGCCTCCAACGTCATGTCCAGACACACCGCCTCCTCTTCTTCCGCTGTCTACTGCGTACAGCCACCCCTAACTATACTATCCCTTTGATAAACTGTACAGTCTATCTTTCGAAACAACAGGCCCCGCGCGTATCAACGCACGGGGCCTGTCCTTTCCCTGCAAAAAGGCTATTCGGCGCTCACCAAAATCTCCTCCGGACCGGCGGTGGCGCTCAAACGGCTGACGGGGTTCAAATAGCCGTCGATCAGGCGGCTGGCAATCTGATCCTCCAGGTCCTTTTGGATCTGACGGCGCAGATTGCGGGCGCCATAGGTCTGAGAGTAGGATTTTTTTACCAGATACTTCAGCACCGCCTCGTCCCAGGTGAAGGTAATGCCCTTTTCCTTGAGATTATCCCGCAGCTCGCCCAGCATAATAGCGGCAATGGCTTTGAAATTATCCTCGCTGAGCTTGTTAAAATACACAATCTCGTCCACCCGGTTGAGGAACTCCGGACGCAGGAAGCTCTCCAGAGCCTTCATGGTCCGCTCCCGGCCCTGTTCGTCCGCCGTGCGTCCAAAGCCCACGCTGCCCGCGGAGGATTTGGCGTCGCTGCCCGCGTTGGAGGTCATGACGATGACGGTGTTCTCAAAATTGACGTTGCGTCCCTGGGCGTCGGTAATATGCCCGTCGTCCAAAATCTGTAGCAGGATATTCAGCACATCAGGATGGGCCTTCTCAATCTCATCGAACAGAATCACGCAGTAGGGCTTGCGCCGGACCTTTTCCGTGAGCTGGCCGGCCTCGTCATAGCCCACATAGCCCGGCGGGGAGCCGATAATCCGGGACACGGCGAATTTCTCCATAAACTCCGACATATCCAGCCGGATCAGCGCCTCCGGCGAGTGAAACATGTCCATCGCCAGACGCTTGACCAGCTCGGTCTTGCCAACGCCGGTGGAGCCCACAAAGATAAAGGACACCGGCTTGCGCTTAGAGGCGATGCCGACCCGTCCCCGCCGTACGGCGGCAGACACGGCCTTGACCGCCTCGTCCTGACCGATCAGATGCTCTCTCAGCCGCTCCTCCAGCTTGGCCAGGCGCTCATACTCCGCCTCCTGAATCTGGCTGGCGGGAATCTTGGTCCACAGCTCAATGACCCGCGCCAGGTGCTCCATGGTCAGGGGCGGCGCGCTCTGGGCATCCAAACGCTCCAGCTCCTCCTGAAGCTGGATTTCCCGGCTCTTAATGGCGGCCAGGCGCTCATAGTCGCGGTCAGAGTTCTCGCACTCCATCAGCTCTTCCCGCTCCCGGTTCAGGGAGGCCAGTTCCCGCTGGTAAGAGGCCTGCCGGTGCTCGTTGGCCTTCAGCGCCTCCTGGGTGGCGGGGTTGCCCAAAAGGGTGTCGTGCTCGCCCGTAAGCTTGTTCAACTCCCGGCGGATCTCCGTCTGGCGCTGCTCATTGTTTTTCAGGGAGGTCTGGCGCTTGTAGTCCCGGTCGTTGGCCTCCGCCATCAGATCCTCCCGCTCCTGGCCCAGGCTTGCCAGTTCCTTTTTCACCGCCTCGGTGCGGGCCAGGGTCTTATTGTGCAGGTTTACGTCGGAACAGGCCTCGTCAATCAAATCAATGGCCTTGTCCGGCAGAAAGCGGTCGGTGATGTACCGCTCGCTCATAGTCACCGCCAGACGGCTCATCTCCGGGGAAATGGAGACAAAGTGGTACTTTTCATAGTAGGGAGCAATGCCCTGTATGATTTTGACGGAATCCTCAATCGACGGCTCCTCTACAATAACCGGCTGAAACCGCCGCTCCAGGGCGGAGTCCTTCTCAATATATTTCCGGTACTCGGTGAGGGTGGTGGCGCCGATCACCTGGATCTCCCCCCGGCTCAGCGCCGGCTTGAGAATGTTGGCGGCGTTCATGCTGCCCTCGGCGTCTCCGGCACCCACGATGTTGTGCACCTCGTCGATCACCAGAATAATATTTCCCAGCTTCCGGATCTCCTCAATTAAGCCCTTCATGCGGCTTTCGAACTGCCCGCGGAACTGGGTGCCCGCCACCAAAGCCGTCAGGTCCAGCAGATAAACCTCCTTATCCTGGAGCTTATAGGGCACGTCCCCCTCCTGAATGCGCAGGGCAAGGCCCTCCGCGATGGCGGTCTTGCCCACGCCGGGTTCGCCGATCAGGCAGGGATTGTTCTTCTGGCGGCGGTTCAGGATCTGAATGGTCCGCTGAATTTCCTCTTCCCGTCCAATAATGCGGTCCAGCTTGCCGTCGGCGGCCTTCTGGGTCAGGGAAATACAGTAATTCTCCAAAAACTTGCGCTTTGGCTGCTTATCCCCCTTGGTCTTTTCCTTCTCACCCCGGTCCTGGCGGGGCTGCTCCCGCTCCCGGTCGGAGGGCTGGGGCTGGGAGGCGGAGCCGCCGAAGAGCTTGTTCAGGAAGGGAAACGTGGCGGTCTTGCCGTCCTCCTCGTCCCCGTCGCCCTCCTCGTCCTGACTCATGAGTCCCTCCATGCCCTCGGCGCCGCCGAAGGCGGACATCATCTCGTTCGTCAGGCCCTCCAGGTCTTCGTCCGTAATGCCCATCTTCTGCATCATATCTTCAACGGGCTTAATGCCCAGCTCTTTGGCGCACTTTAGGCACAGTCCCTCGCTTTTCGTGGTGCTGCCGTCCAGCTTCTGAATAAAAATAACGGCTACATTTTTATGGCATCTGGTACACAGTGTCGGTTGCATATGTGTCAGCTCCTTTAAGGGAGACGCAGTCCCCCGGAGATTGGTTCTGCCTTGAAAGGGGGCGTGTTCCCCTTTGGAGAAAAGATTTTAACTCGAAATTATGAACTGGATATGAATCACGCGGATTTTCTCTGCTGCAAAACCCGGTAAAATTGGACCAAATAGCTGAAAAACGCCGCTATGGTCAGAGCCAGGGCAAAGGAGATCAGCCCGGTGGCCCATGGACGGGGAATGGCCGGAAAGAGGACCAGCAGCACGCACACTACGAAAAATGCGCCCGTGGCGGTCTTTCCCAGCCAGTTGGCTGAAATCACATCGTGGATGGTGCGGTACATCACCAGTCCACCGATAGCCATGGCCAGCTCCTTACAGAAAAAGACCACCACCGCCCAAAAGGGAATGATCTCCTCCAGTGTGATGCAGATAATCACTGTAAAGGTCATCAATTTATCGGCCAAAGGGTCCAGCACCCGGCCCAGCCGGGTAATTTGGTTGAAGCGCCGGGCAATCCAGCCGTCGGCAATGTCCGTCAGGAAGGCCGCCAGGTATACCAGCACCGCCCACAGCCGTCCGTTGGGATGGGGCAGAAAAAATACCGCCGGAAACACCGGCACCAGCAGCAGCCGGAACAGGGAGAGCAGATTTGGAATATTCATTGAGCGTCACCTGAGTTTCTTTGGTAAAGGTGGAATGCGCTGGGCAGGCGCGCCGAGTGCGCCCGCGCGGGTAAGCGCGCTATTTCAGCCCGCCCAGCAGAGTCAGGGGGCTGGTGTTCATGAAAAAGCGGAGCAGAACGGTCTGTTCCACCGCCGCCTGATCCACAACGCGGCCAAACCGCAGCAGCCAGGCCAGGAGGAACACCAGAATACAGCCCTGCGCCAGCCCTAAAACCGCTCCCAATGAGCGGTTGAGGGTCTGCAGCCCCGGCAGTCTGGCCACCAGATCCAGCGCCCGGCTGACCAGCTGCCACACGGCCAGCAGCAGGAGAAAGCTGATAATAAAAATAATCTGATAGGCCGCGGACTGGGCCAGCGCCGCGGCGGCCTTGGCGGCGGCGCTGGCGGCGGCATGGGTCAGCCCCTTCTCCACAGCCTGGTCCACCGAATCCACCAGGCTGTCATAAAACCCCATCTCCCGGAGCAGAGCCAGGACCCCCTCCAGGGGAACCTCTTCCGGCGCAAGCGCCTGCTGTCCCTGCTCCACCTGCTCCTGTAGGGCCTCCTCCAGCCGCTCCTCGATAACCGCGGCAAATTTAGGCTCTAAAAACTCCGCCGCCATGGGGGAGAGCGCCCGGGCGGCGGCTCCGGCTCCCAAAAAGGCGACCACCACCGCCAGCAGGGAGCACAGGGAGAGCACGAATCCCCGCACGCCGCCCCGGATCGTAAACCCCGCCAAAATTGCCAAGACAATGAGATCAAACAGAATAACAGTCATGGAATTCCTCCAGCAATCAGAACTTCGCGGGCACTAGGGGATAAAGAGCCAGACCGTCCCCGCCCCCAGCAGAAGAGCGGTTCCATCGGTGCGCATGATAACCCGGCGGGCTGCGTGGACGTTCTCCAGACTGGCATAGGACTCCAGCGTCCGGTCATAGATATCCACCCGGCCGGCGGTGAGCACCGCCACATACCGCCCGGCGGCGGAGATAGAGAGCACCTGTTCCTGAAACTCCAGGCTTCCCCGCACCTCTCCGTCGCGTCCCACCGTCAAAAGCTGGGCGCTGCTGCCCGCCCGATACCTGCCCAGCAGAAGTGCGGCGCTGTCCTCCCCCTCCAGGGAAAAGGCTTTCAGATAGCTGCCGTCATACGAATAGCTGCCCGTCAGCGTGCCGTCCGGAGACACCACGCACAGCGCGGACTCCCCCAGGGCCCAAATCCCGCTGCCATCCCACCGCAGATCCAGCACGGTATTGTTCTCCAGCGAGCAGCTCCAGTCCGGCTGGTTGTCTTCGCCGCCCCGGTCCACCCGGTCCAGACGGTAAAAATACACCTGGCAGTCAAAGCTGCCGCCGGAGAGCCCTACGGTGAGCACCGCCAACGACCGGGTGTCGGGAGACACCGCCGCGTCCAGCACAAACCGGCTGGACAGGCGCACCTTCATCACCGCCTGGTGGCTGCCGTTATACACGGTGACGGCGCCCTTGTACCCGCTCTCCTGGGTCACCACCGCCAGCCAGCCGTGCTGATTGACTCCGGCGGATATCAGCGGCTGTTCTGCCGGCAGAGACAGGGAGAACACCTCCTCCCGCTGCGCATAGAGAAATAGCTCCCGCCCCCCCGCGTCATAGACCGCGGCGTATTTGCCGGACACATCCAGCATGGGTTCCTCCAGATTGGCGGCGCAGGTCGCATAGAGCACGCCGCTGTCCGAATAGAGCCGGACGCCCGACCCGGCCGAGCAGCAGATCAAATCCCCGTCCAGGTTCGCGTACAGGCCGGAAAATCCTCCGTCCACGTAGAATTCCGCCTGTCCGCTCTCGCTGCGCTCCAAATTCCGATAGGTATACCAGCGTTTGAGCGCGTCTATATTGAGTTTGTCCCGATAGGCCACCAGGGCCACCGCCCCCAGTATCAGGGCCGCGGTCGCCAGGAACGCCATCAGGCGGACGAACAGATTGGATTTTTTCTTTTGGGGAGGGGGAGAGCCCTTCCCGCCCATAATCATTTCCATGCGTATGCTCCTGCTGTGTCAAATAGGACCAGCTTGGCGAAAAGTTCCGGTAAAAACTCCCGCCAGGCGGACGGACCTTTTAAATATCCGGGGTGTTTTCCCCGCCAAGCCTCAAAAGGGCGGCCGGGTCACGGCGACGCACATGCTCCACAGTCTGACAGGGCCTCTTCCGAATACCAAAGCCGGGTCATATACAGCCCTCCCGGCGGCACAGTGGGTCCGGCGGCGGTGCGGCTGCCTCCGGAGAGAATCTCCGGCACAGCGTCCGGGGAAAATTTCCCTTCGGCAGCGTATACGCAGGTGCCCACCATGGCCCGGACCATATTGTACAAAAAGCCGTTGGCGCACACCCGGCACTCGATCAGATCCCCAGAGCGCGCCACCTCAAAATAGTGGACCGTGCGCACGGTAGAACGCACCTGGGTGCCCACCGACTGCACCGCCTTAAAATCATGCGTCCCCACAAAGTGCGCCGCAGCCCGGGCCATAAGCTTTTCATCCAAATGCTTGGGGTAAAACCAGGCCCGATTTACATAAAAAGCATTGCGGATGCGGGAATTGTAAATCCGGTAGGTATATTCCTTTTTCAGGCAGGAACCGATGGCGTTAAATTCCTCCGGTACCTCCACAGCCTGCACCACCACAATATCGTCCGGCAGGCGGGTGTTCACCGCCAGAGGCAGCCGGGCACAGGGAATGCGGGAGGAGGTGCGGAAATTGGCCACATAGCTCTGGGCGTGCACCCCCGCGTCGGTCCTCCCCGCGCCGGTGCATTTCACCGGATGGCCCACCACCTGCTGAAGGGAGCGCTCCAGGGTCTCCGCCACGGAGACGGCGTTCTTCTGCACCTGCCAGCCGTGGTAGGCGGTGCCCACATACATCAATTGTAGCGCAATATTTCTCATAAATCCTTAAGCCCGCATTTAATTTTTTTAAAAGATGCGCCCCAGCAGCACCACAAGCACGCATAGGACCGCGCCCCCCGCCAGGGCCAGAACATCCGCCGTGCCTAGCTTGAGCACCCGCATCCGGGTGCGGCCCTCCCCTCCGTGATAGCAGCGGCACTCCATGGCCACCGCCAGCTCGTCCGCCCGGCGGAAGGCAGAGATAAACAGGGGCACCAGCAGGGGCACCAGGGCCCTGGCCTTCTGCATCAGACCGCCCGTATCAAAGTCGGCCCCCCGGGCCTTCTGGGCGGACATAATCTTATCGGTCTCCTCAATCAGCGTGGGAATAAAGCGTAGGGCGATGGACATCATCATCGCCAGCTCGTGGACCGGTACATGGACCGCCTTCAGGGGATTTAACAGCTTTTCCAGTCCGTCCGTAAGGAGGATGGGGGAGGTGGTATAGGTCAGCAGGAAGGTACAGGTAATGAGCATGGCGATGCGCAGAATCATGAACACCGCCGCCCAAATTCCCTCGGCATAGACGCGGAAAACCCAAAAAGAGAGCAGAGGCTCCCCCTGGCCAGGGGTATAAAAAAGGTTGAGCACGGCGGTGAACACGATGATGATAAAAATCGGCTTCATTCCCCGCAGCACCGCGCCGAAGCCCACCTTAGACACGACGGTCAGCGCGCACAGCACTGCCAGTAAAATCAGGTAGCCGGGCAGGTTCTTCGCCAAAAACAGCGCTATGATATAAGCCACAGTGCACAAAATCTTGGTGCGCGGGTCCAACCGGTGCAGGATGGTGCTGCCGGGGAAATACTGCCCCAGGGTAATGTCCTTCAGGGCCATTTACACCGCCCCCTTTCCGCCGCCGCGGCGCTCCAGGACCGCCAATACGGCGGCCTTGGCCTGCTCCACCGTGTAAACCGAAGGGTCAATCTCCGCCCCCAGGGCCCGCAGGCGGTGGAACACCCGCGTCATGGCCGGCACCCCCAGACCCATACGCTCCAGCTCCTCTCCATGGGCAAACACTTCCCTGGGCGGGCCGGAAAAGGGAATTTTTCCGTTGTCCACCACCACCAGCCGGTCCACCGTCCGGGCCACCTCCTCCATGGAGTGGGAGACGATGAGGATGGTGGCGTTTTTAGCGGTATGGTAGTCGTGGATATTGCGCAGAATACTCTCCACACCCACCGGGTCCAGTCCGGCGGTCGGCTCATCTAAGATAAGCACCGCCGGCTCCATCGCAATCACCCCGGCGATGGCTACCCGGCGCTTCTGCCCGCCGGAGAGCTCGAAGGGAGACTGCTCCAGCACCTGGTCTGCCAGGTCTACGAACTGGGCCGCCTGCCGCACCCGGCGGTCTATTTCTTTTTCGTCCAGGCCCATGTTCTTAGGCCCGAAGGCGATGTCCTTGTAGACGGTCTCCTCGAAAAGCTGATACTCCGGATACTGGAACACCAGCCCCACCTGAAAACGGGTCTGGCGGATGCGCTCTTTGGTCTCCCAGATATCCTTTCCCTCAAAGAGGACCCGGCCGGAGGTGGGCTTAAGCAGGCCGTTGAGATGCTGGATCAGGGTGGATTTCCCCGAGCCGGTATGCCCAATGATGCCCAGATATTCCCCCCGGTAAGCGGTAAAGTCCACCTTGTCCAGGGCGGTCTGCTCAAAAGGGGTGTTGGCCGAGTAGATATGGGAGAGCTGTTCGGTCTGAATAATCGGTTCCAATCTCGTCAGTCCTCACATTTGGATTCAGGGTGTGCCGGTGCGGCGGCCCGCTTCAAATCCGCCACCTCCGCCTCCAGAGCGTCCACCTGGCTTTGAAGTTTGGCGGTAATGGCGCTGTAGGCCCAGCGCAGCTCCTCCAGAGTGGCCCGAAGCCACGAGGCAAAGCCGACCGCCAGGGCCAGAAGCAGACAGGGCGGGAGCAGATCTGTAAAACCATAGTTCCACGGATCGAGGACATTCAAAAACAACAGTCCCCAGCTTATAGCCACACTGAGCAGCAGCACAAGGGCAAAGACATATGCGCCCTTGTGCAAAGGGGTAGTCCGCCTCATAGCTCCCCCTCTTTTCCGCCTGACAGCAGCCGGTACAGCGCCTGGGCGCATTCCTCGTCGCTGAGGGCGTCCAGAGGCACGTCCAGCCCCTCCTGCCGCAGCTGCCACAAAAGCTCGGTGGTCTCCGGCACGGTGAGCCCCACGGACTTAAGCTCCTCCACCCGCTGAAAGACCTCCCTGGGGGGACCGTCGGCGACGACCTTCCCTTTGGACATGACCACCAGGCGGTCCGCCTGGGCGGCCTCATCCATATGGTGGGTGATAAGCACCACCGTCACGCCGGAGGCGCGGTTAAGCTGCTTGATGGTCCGCAGGACCTCCCCCCGGCCGATGGGGTCCAGCATGGCGGTGGGCTCGTCCAGCACAATGCACCGGGGGGCCATGGCGATCACCCCGGCGATGGCTACCCGCTGCTTCTGCCCGCCGGAGAGAAGGTGGGGGGCGTGCTCCCGGTACTGGTACATGCCCACCTGCTTCAAAGCGGCATCCACCCGCCGCCGGATCTCGGCGGGGGGAACCCCCAGGTTTTCCGGCGCAAAGGCCACGTCCTCCTCCACCACATTGGCGACAATCTGGTTGTCCGGATTTTGAAAGACCATGCCCACGGTGGAGCGGATGTCCAAAAGCCGCTCCTCCTCCCGCGTATCCACTCCGTCCACATACACCGCGCCGCCGGAAGGCAGCAAAATAGCGTTCATATGCTTAGCTAAAGTGGATTTTCCGGAGCCGTTGTGCCCCAGCACCGCCACAAAAGAGCCCGCTTCAATCTCCAGGTCCACCCCGTCCAGCACCATCGGGGCCGGGGGCTCGGCGCCGGCGTAGGAGAAACGCAGCTGCTGTGTTTTAATAATGGCGTCATTCATACTGCACGCGACCTTGCTTTCTGAAATTTCAGGGCCCGTCCCCCCAGCCAGCCCGCGGTAAACAGCGCCGACGGCGCCAGGGCGGAAAGACAGAGCAGAGGAGCGGTAATGTCCCAGTCATATTGATAATCCCCCACCAGCACCGCCGCCGGGAGGTTCAGCCGGGTATACCACAGCCCGGCGGAGGTCTGCGTCAGGCTCAACCCCCAGTTGGGGTCAATCCGGGCCTGGGCGCGCATCCCCGCGGCAAGCAGGACGCACGCCAGGCAAAAAACTCCACCGCCGCCCAGGGTTATGCCCAGTCCCAGAGGGCCGTCCGCCCCCCAGCGGTATCCCGCCGCCCCGGACAGGAGCAGGATCACCCCCGGCATCAGCGCCAAGTAGCCGCCCAAGGGCATTCCGCCGCCGTAACCGGGCCAGACGCCCAGCAGGCATACGGCGCAGGAGACCCCGCCCCAGGTCAGAATCCATCCCCAGATCCAGCCCGCCGCAGGGCCGGGGGAGCCGCCCGCCTTCCGGTGCAGGACCAGACAGGTGACAATGCCCGGCGCGGCAAACAGCACCAGAAAAAGTCCCGTACTTAGGGCCGTCAGATTGCCGCCCCCGAAGCCGCCGCTGGGGAGAAACGCCTCTCCTCCGGCGAAAAAGACGGCCGCGGTGTTGTTGGCCGCCGTCCCCAGCAGAGCCAAAAAGAAGTACAAAGGCCAGTCGTACCGCCCAAAAGGCAGCTTCCGGCGGAAAACATGCAGCGCCGCCGCCAGCGAAATCCCCATCAGGCAGGGGGAACAGAGCGTCAAATAGGTCTGCATCGGCCTCCCTCAGCGCTCCGCCACCCACCGGCCCGCAGCCCCGCAGGGAAGGGCCAGACCGGTGGCGGTAACGGGCAGGCCCAGCTCCCGGCTTTCGGTGTGCCCGCCATATCTCCGGGCTACGGTGGTTTCCAGCAGATAGGTCAGCACCGACGGGGCCAATCCTGTTGTGTAGGTGTTGATGATAAAAAACAGCGGATGCTCCGACAAAACCTGGACCGCCAGCTCCAGAAAGGCGGGCAGGTTCTCCTCCAGCTTCCAAATCTCCCCGGAGGGCCCCCGGCCATAGGAGGGAGGGTCCATAATAATGGCGTCGTATTCCCGCCCCCGGCGGATCTCCCGCTCCACGAATTTGCCGCAGTCGTCTACAATCCAGCGGATCGGCGCCTCGCCCAGGCCGGAGGAGGCCGCATTCTCCCGGGCCCAGGCCACCATACCCTTCGCCGCGTCCACGTGGCACACCGCCGCCCCCGCCGCCGCGCAGGCCACGGTGGCTGCGCCGGTATAAGCAAACAGATTGAGCACATTTACCGGCCGCCCGGCGGCGCGGATGCGCTCCATGGCGAAATCCCAGTTGGCGGCCTGCTCGGGAAAAAGGCCGGTGTGTTTAAAATTCATGGGCTTGATGTGAAAGGTGAGCGCTCCATAGCCCAGCTTCCACCGCTCAGGCACCTGCTTGCGCCGCCATTCCCCTCCGCCGGTGCTGGAGCGCTGGTAACGGGCGTGACAGTCCCTCCAGCCGGGGTGGGAGCCCTCCCTGCGCCAGATCGCCTGAGGGTCCGGGCGAACCAGCAGGTAGCCGCCCCACCGCTCCAGCCGCTCTCCCCCGCCGCAGTCCAGCAGCTCGTACTCTCTCCACTTATCCGATTTCCACATAGGCCCGTCCCACCGTTCCAGCCCCTTGGGGCCTTGCCATAATTGCCCTATTATATCACTATGGGTTCGGGCCGTCAATGAAATGCAGCGAAGAAAACACCTGCCTAGAGGCGGCCTCTTTTCGTAAAAAAAGCTGCAATGGGTTGCCCCGCGCGGGGGAAATTCCCATTGCAGCCCTACGGCCTTTTGGGCAGGAACGAAGGCCGCCTTTACTTCATGCTCCTGCCGTCACAGGCGGGATTGTCGATGAGCGCGCCGTGTATATCGAAACGTGAACCGTGGCAGGGGCAGTCCCAGCTTCTCTCGGCAGCGTTGTACTTTAACGCGCAGCCCATGTGGGGGCAGCGGGGCACAGTGGGGGTAAGCAGGCTTAGCGCCGACTCCCACAGGTTGAGCGCCAGCTGAGGCCGCAGAATGGTCCGAGCGGGACAGAAGACCTCCTCCCAAGGGTTATCCCGCCCCAAGATCAGGTCGCTCAGAAGTATCGCCGCCGCCATGGCCGAGGTCATGCCCCATTTATTGAAGCCGGAGACCACATAGAGCCCGGGCGTGCTCTTGGCGTACTGCCCGATATAAGGCACGCCGTCCAGGCTCATGCAGTCCTGCGTCGCCCAGCGAGCCGTCTCCCGTGCGTCGGGATACCAGCGGCGGGCCAGGCCCTCCAGTTCTCTCCACCCGCCGCCGGATTTGCCGGTCCGGTGGCTGCCGCCGCCCAGCAGCAGCAGATTTTTGTAATTGCGCAGGGACGCTCCCGTTTTGCTCGCGTCCACGTACATACCCTGCACATCCGGGGCGTTCTCCAAAGCCAGCTCATAGGTACGGTGCTGGTAGAGCTTCAAGAAATACCCGCCGTGCTTGTTGAGCATGGGGAAATGCGTGGCGATGACAATTTTGTCCGCGAAAATGACGCCGCCGTTCGTCACCGCCCGGCCGGGCGCCAGCTCCAGGACCTTTGTGCGCTCAAAAACCGGCAGCCCGCCGGCAATGGCGGCGGCAAACTTCAAGGGATGGAATTGGGCCTGGCGGGGAAAACGCACCGCCCCCGCCACAGGAAACGGCAGAGGCAGTTTCTCCGCAAAGTCCGCGTCAAAGCCCAGCCTTTCCAGGGCGTGCAACTCTTTCTCAATGCTCTTGCGGCTGTCAACGGAGTAGACAAAGGCGTCCTTTTCCTCAAAATCGCACGCAATGCCCCCGCACAACGCACGGTAGCGCTCCAAGGCCGCCCGGTTGGCCTCCAGGTAGAGCCGGGCTTTTTCAGCGCCGG
This sequence comes from uncultured Flavonifractor sp., assembly GCA_947346365.1. Lineage (GTDB taxonomy): Bacteria > Bacillota > Clostridia > Oscillospirales > Oscillospiraceae > CANAAV01. The sequence continues at coordinate 28,310 of CANAAV010000002.1, read as the reverse complement.
CTTGGCGCAGCAGCTTGTCATACATCAGGCCGTGCTGAAAGGTCAGCTTCGCCGTCGTGTTTTTGGTGATGCCGCCGCAGAGCCGGTCCGCCTCTACAAGGGCGCAGTCCACCCCCGCCTGACAGAGCTGATAGGCGCACAAAAGCCCGGCGATTCCGCCGCCGATCACCAGCACGCTGGTCTTCAGCTCTCCCTGCAGCGCGGGGAAGCGGGGCATCCGCACTGTTTTCGTCCACACAGAATCCACTTGCCTCACCTCAATGGAGATAATGGGATTAGGGTGGCTCCTATTCTGCGGATTATGCCTTTTGCACCGCAGCCGCCCCTTCTTTTCCTTTCAGGACAGGGCCGAACTGCAAAAATCTTCCGCTGCCGAAAACGAGAGGCGGGGCGCTCACGCGCTCCGCCTCTCTCACCTCTCACGCTGGGGTAAACTGGGTAAAGGTACATTGAATCACCGTAAATCCGTCCTGAGAGAGCTCCCCCCGCACAGGCGCGTGGCTCGCTGGGTCAAACCACAAAGAGCACTCCCGGCCCACACCCGCCGCCGCGTCCGCTTCCCGGTACACCACCCGCAGGCATTCCGTCCCGCCGAGGGGCTCTATGCCGCACTCCGCCATAAAGCCCTGCTGGGCGTAGGCCAACAGAGTGGGCAGAGCGTCTACAGGACTCATCCCCGCCGGGTCCAGCGCCCCCGTCTCCCAGCGCACACCGCCATACTCCAAAACGGTTTCCCCCGCCTGCAGCCGGGCGGTAATTCCGGCGATCTCCTCCGGAGCGGTGACGGTCAGCACCGTCTCTGCCTCTCTGGTCCAATCGGCTTGAATGGCGTAGTCATACACCCGCTCCCCATAGTCGGCGGTAACCTCCATTCCGGCACTGAACGCGCTCATCTCCAGAAACTCCCCCCGGATTGCCAGCGCCAGTTCCTCCGCCGGACTGCCCTTAGCCTCTCCCGCTCCGCCGCCGCAGGCGGCCGGAAACAGCAGCAGGATTGTCATTAGTACGCACATCCGCAGACGGCGCACGCTCTTCCCTCCTAACCGGTGATTTCTTTGAGCAACTCGGGCAGCAGTTCCACCATATCGCTGGGGGTCATGCCGTACTCCCCCCGCCGCCCGGCGCAGCGGTCGCCCGCCGCTCCGTGGAGCCAGACGGCCGCCGGCACCGCCTTCCGGGCAGGCAGGCCCTGCCCCAGCAGGGAAACTATCATTCCCGCCAGCACATCCCCGCTGCCCCCTTTTGCCATGCCGGGGTTGCCAGTGGTGTTCAAAAAGGCCGTCCCATCGGGAAACGCCGTGATGGTGCAGTGCCCCTTCAGCACCAGGCAGCAGCCATGTTCAACGGCAAACTCCCGCGCCGCGCCCAGCCGGTCGCCACCGCTGAGAGCGCCGCTTAAACGGGCAAACTCTCCGTCATGGGGAGTAAGCACGGCGAACAACCCCCGGCGGGCATCCAACACATCTATATGTCCTTCCAGGGCATTTATGCCATCGGCGTCCAGCACGACAGGGCAGCGCAGCTCCCGCAGCAACTGGCGCACCACCGCCCCCGGCCCGTTGCCCCGGCCCAGGCCGGGGCCGATCAGGCACACGCCGCAGTCCGCACTCTTGTCCAGGACCGCTTGAGCCGCCTCCAGGGAGAGCTGCCCCTCCTTTCCGGCGGGCAGGGGATGCGCCATGGCCTCATCCAATTTGGACGCCGCCACTCCCCACGCCGGAGCGGGCACCCCCACGCAGACCAGCCCCGCCCCTGTGCGCACTGCGGCCCGCGCCGCCAGCACCGGCGCGCCGGTATATCCCACGCTGCCGCCCAGCAGATAAATTTTCCCAAAATCCCCCTTGTGGGCGTCTCTGGCCCGTCTGGGAAGAACGCAGTCCCCGCCGTAAACCGCCTGAACCGGCGTTTCCAAGCGCTCAAGCAGCTCCTCTGGAACCCCGATGGGGGCTACCACCAGCCTCCCTGTGTGTAATCCTCCCTGGCCCACAAAATGTCCCGCCTTGGCTCGGGTAAAGGTCACGGTCACCGCGGCCTGAACCGCCGCGCCCAGCACCCGCCCGGTGTCCGCCTCCACCCCGCTGGGGATGTCGGCGCTGGCTACAGGGGCGGCCGAGCGGTTCATAAGGCAGACCGCCGCCAAGGCGTCTGCCTGGATCGGGGCGTTCAGTCCAATTCCAAACACCGCGTCCACCAGCACGTGGGCCCCCATGGCCCAGGCCGCCTGGGCCGGATCTCCAGGGTCATAGAGCTCCAGCTTTCCCCCCACACGCGCTAATTTAGCCTCCATGGCGCGGGTATCCGGCGTGAGCTTGTCCCGCGCCCCTACCAGAAAACAGCGCGCCTGGTATCCCGCCTCCAGCAGCAGCCGGGCGCAGGCCACTCCGTCCCCGCCGTTGTTGCCGGGGCCGCTGAACACCGCCGCCCGCAGGGGCTCGCCGGGAGCCGGCGGAGCGCTGGTATAGGCCGCGCTCTGCACCCCGTCCTCCGTCAGGATCAGCACCTCTCCCTGAGCCCTGGGCAGAAAAGAGGCCTTCTCCCGCCCTTGCCGGGGTGGGACGCCCTCCTCCGCCAGGGCCATAGCCTCCTCCGCCAGGGTCTCCGCCGCCCGCTCCATCAGCGCTATAGAGGCAACGCCCCCCTCCTGTATGGCGGCCCGGTCCAGTTCTCGCATCTGCTGCGCCGTCGCAATGGGTCTCATGAGCTGCCGCGTACCTCCTCATCCGAATTTTCCAGACGGGACACCGCCTGGCAGGGGGTGAAGTCCACCCGCCGGAACAGCGCCGCGCCCAGCACTACAATCAAAAAATTACTGATATTCATGGCATACCACACGCCGCTGGCTCCCAAATTGGTAAAATGCCGAAAAAAAGTGATGACCGGCAGGCGGATGGCCCACAAACGGCAGGTCGACATCAAAAAACCGTAGCTGGTCCGCCCGGAGCCGTTGAAAACGCCCAGATAGTTTTGGAACAGCGCCATCAAAGGCTGGGTAAGCAGCACCCAGAATAGGTATTCTACCGCTGCCGCCCGGGTTGCGGCGTCGTTGCTCAGCAGTCCGACCGCCCAAAACCGCAAGGGGTATAGCAGCACGCTTCCCGCCACAGACATGAGCAGCGCGATATTCCGGCTGGTCACGTAGGCCTGCCGGGCCCGGGCGCTGTCGCCCGCGCCAATATTCTGCCCCACAAAGGCCGCTAATACTGACCCCAGGGCCAGCACCGGCATCAGCAGCATATTAGAAATCTTGTTGCCGATGGAAAAAGCGGCGGAAATCTCGTTTCCATAGCTGAGGATGACCCCCTGGAGGACCAAAAAGCCCAGGGCGCTCAGGGCCTGACTGGAGGCGGCGGGAGCCGCCACCTGGCTCAGCTGCCACAGCATGGGCAGGCGCACCTTTAAATGCCTGCGCCGCAGGCATAAGGGCTGGCCCGGCAAAAACAGCAGCAACAGGCAGAAGGGCGCCGCCGCCGCGTGTCCCAGCACGGTAGCCAGGGCCGCGCCGGACACTCCCATGCCCAGTACCCGGACGAATACGCCGGTGAGCACGATGTTCAGCACCACCGCCGACACGGACAAGATCACCGGCGTCACCGTGTCCCCCTTGGACTGACGCACCGCCTGGAAGGCATAGAACAGGAAGGTAAACACCAGCTCAAAGGAGCGGGTTCTGGCATATGCCACAGCGCAGGCCAGGGTCTCTCCTTCGGCGCCCATAAACCCTATAATCGGCGGCGCCAGCACGTAGAGCAGGCCGTTGAGCCCCACTCCAAACAACAGCGCCACAACCAGCAGCACCCCGGCGTTTTCCCTGGCCCGCTCCTCCTGCCCGCTGCCCAGCAGCTGACTGATGACCGCCACACCCGCCACGCCAAACCCGATCTGGAAGCAGGCAAAGATATTCAGCAGCGGCCAGGCCAGAGCTACGCCCGCCTGAGCCGCCACCGAATTGGCAGTCTGCCCGATAAAATACGTATCGACCAGATCGTTAAAGGCCTTCATGAAGTTGGCTCCAAACACCGGGAAGGTCAAGATCAAAAACGCCTTATATAAATTGGGCTCCCGCAGCAGTAGTTCAGTGCGGTCCTGCTTCAAACCGTGCCGTCCAGTCCGTCCGCTCCGGTCCCATCCAGCCGGAATACGTCCTCTTCCGGCACAGGCGCCGGAGGCGGCTTGAGCATGGTGGTCCGTCCATTCAAGATTCCGCCGGGGTCCAAGCCGAAGGTGGCGGTGGTCACATCCCCCTCGATGGTTCCGCCGGCCTCTAGGCGCAGGTGCTCCCGGGCGGTTACGTTGCCCTTCACATGTCCGGCCACCCGGATGGCGTCCGCCTCCACCGGACCCTGCACCTCTCCAAACGCCGCCACAATCAGCGTCCCGGACAGGCAGATGCTCCCCTTTACAAGCCCCTCAATCCGGACGCTTCCCGTTCCTCTCAGCTCTCCGGAAATGACGACTCCCTTGGCAATCACCGTCTCTGGAGTGGGGGGAAGCGCTTCGGCCTGCTCAAGCGCCTCCTGCTTCTCTTCCTCCGGCTGCGGCGCCGGCTCCTGTACCCTAGAGGCTGTCCCAAAGAAACTCATAGCTACTTCAACTCCTTTTTTCTGGTTGCCTCCTATTTTAGCACACTGTCCCCTGGGTGGCAAGAGCAGGCGGGCAGAGAGGAGGGTTTTATGGGCGCTGTTTTGAAACAGGGTCTGGAAAAATTCATAAATTCGTGGTATGGTAGTGGGGCAAACTAAAAAGGAGGCGCACCCCAATGGATGAAAAACAAAAGACCCCCGGCGATCTGCGCCGGGAGGCCCTGTTCTGCCAGCCTAAAAACGGCTGGGACCGCCTGTCCAAAACGGAAGAGGACGAGCTGAACGCCTACTGTGAGGACTATAAAAAATACCTGGACGCGGGCAAGACCGAGCGCGAAGTGGTCGCCGAGACCGTCCGCCTGGCCCAGGCCAAAGGCTTTCGGCCCTTCACCCGGGGCATGGCTGTCCAGCCCGGCGACAAGCTCTACCGGGTGAACCGCGGCAAGGCTATCATGCTGGCCGTGGTGGGCGCACAGCCCCTCAGCGAGGGCGTGAACATCGGCGCGGCCCATATTGACTCCCCCCGCCTGGACCTGAAGCCCAATCCCGTCTATGAGGATGCCGAGCTGGCTTTTCTCAAAACCCACTACTACGGCGGCATACGCAAGTATCAGTGGGTAACCATTCCCCTGGAGCTTCACGGGATCATTGCCCTGAAGGACGGCTCCACCCTACAGGTGGCCATTGGCTCTAACCCCGGCGATCCGGTGTTCACCATTGACGACCTGCTGCCCCATCTAGGCGGTGAGCAGTCTAAAAAGCCTCTGGGCGAGGCCATCCCCGCCGAGACGCTGAATATTCTCATCGGCAGCCGCCCCTTCCAAAACGACGAGGGCTCCGACCGGGTAAAGCTGGCGGTGCTGGACCTGCTCAACCAGAAATACGGCATTGTCGAGGCCGACTTCATCTCCGCCGAGCTGGAGGCCGTGCCCAGCTTCCGCGCCTGTGACATCGGCTTTGACCGCTCTATGATCGGCTCCTATGGCCATGATGACCGGGTGTGCGCCTATGCCTGCCTGGCGGCCCTGCTGGACCTGGACACTCCCGAGCGCACTGCGGTCTGCATGCTGGCGGACAAGGAGGAGATTGGCTCCGAAGGTGTTTCCGGCATGCGCAGCGCCGCTTTTGACACCTTTATGAGCGACCTGTGCGACGCTCAAAAGGCGCCGCTGAAGGCCTGCTACGAAAAATCCTTCTGCCTGTCCGCCGACGTGACGGCGGCCTTTGACCCCAATTTTGCCGACGTATACGAAAAGCGCAACAGTGCCCGGATCAACTACGGTATGGGACTGTGCAAATACACCGGCGCGCGTGGAAAAAGCGGCGCGTCCGACGCCTCCGCCGAGCTGGTAGCCTATGCCCGCCGGGTTTTGGATGAGGCCGGCGTAGCCTGGCAGATGGCGGAGCTGGGCAAGGTAGACGCTGGCGGAGGCGGCACCGTGGCCTGTTATATGGCAGAGCGGGATATTGACACCCTGGACGCCGGGGTGCCCGTGCTGAGCATGCACGCCCCCTTCGAAACCGTCTCCAAGCTGGACTGCTATATGACCTACCGGGGTATGAAGGCGATTTACCAAGCCAAATAAGCCGCCCCCTTTCAAGTTCCCTGGAGCCGAGAAAAGCGTCCGACGGCGGAAAACCGCCGCCGGACGCTTTTGAATGCACAGGACAGCGTGGGAAAACGGCGCTGTGTCTCACTTCTCCCGCGCCAGGTCCATCACCACTTCCCCCGCCAGCATCAGTCCCGCCACGGAGGGCACCCAGGCCACGCTACCGGGAACGCTCCTCCGGCCGGGCGGCGGGGCCTCCTTCTGTTCCGGCGTCCGTGGCTCCTCCGGCGACCAGAGGACCCTGTGGTGGACAATCCCCCGCCTGCGCAGCTCCTTGCGCACCACCCGGGCCAGCGGACACCCCTGGGTGTCCGCCAGATCTCCGATCCGAAACTGGCTGGGGTCCAGCTTATTGCCGGTGCCCAGGGCCGAGATAACCGAAATTCCCCGCTCAACCGCGCTTTCTATCAAATCCAGCTTGCAGGACACCAGGTCGATGCAGTCCACCAGGTAGTCATACCGCTGGGAGAAAAACCGCTCCCGGCTCCGGGCTTCATATTTTCCCACCATAGGCAGCACCCGGCAGCCGGGATTGATCTCCAGCACCCGCCGGGCCATGGCCTGTGCCTTGGGCAGACCCAGCGTGGAGCACAGGGCCTGCGCCTGACGGTTTAAGTTCGTCAGCCCTACGGTGTCATGGTCCACCAGAGTCAGTGTCCCTATGCCCGAGCGCGCTAAAGCCTCCGCGCACCAGCTTCCCACCCCCCCCAGGCCGAACACCGCCACATGGGCCGCCGCCAGCCGCTCCATGGCCTGGCGGCCTAAAAGCATCTCTGTGCGCAGGAATGCCGTCTCCATCTTCTCCCCCCTCTAATAAAAGGACCGCCGCAGCTGCGGCGGTCCTTTGCCAATTGTCAACTTTTATCCCACGTACTGTATACCGCTGTCCCGCACGGCCTCCAGGCCCTCCCGGATGCCGTCCAACCAGGTGCGCATCTTTTCGCTGGTCAGCGTATTGCTGGCGGTAATCTCCCACAGGGGCGAGTCATAGTCCTGGAAATAGACCACATGCCAGCCCTGCTGCCCACTCTGGGGATTCTGAATCAGCGTGGTCTCGCCGCTCTGACGGGCGGGATCCATAATCCAGTCGTTAAACGCCTGGAACATCTGCCCGCCGGCAACCCCCAGGTACAGCCCGCCGTTGGAGGCGGAGCCCGCGTCGGCAGAGTGATCCTGCGCCAGCGCGCCAAAGGACTCGGCGGTCTTGTCCCCGGCATTCCACTGGTCCAGCAGGCTCTGCGCCTCGGCTCTCGCCGCGTCCAGAGACGCCTGGGAGGGAATGGTAGACTCATTTACATCCGTGGTGCTGGGATCGTCCGCCTGATCCAGAGCGGCGCGTATCAGAATATGGCGGATATCGACGGTGGGGGTCTCGTCCCGGTAGCGGTCCAGGAAGAGGACCACATAGTAGCCGGAGCTGCCCTCCACTACGTGCACATCGCCTTTTTCATGCCCCCCGGCCATGAGCCAGCCCACATAGGGGTAGCGGCTCATGGGCATGTCGCTGCCCTTTCTGTTTTTGGATAGGGTATAGTCCGGATCCTCCCGGCAGTCCTCCCGCTCGTCCTCAGCCACATAATCGGGCGCCAGGCGGATAAATTCCGCCTCACGGTCACTGGCCCGCTCCACAGCGGCCTCCATGCGGTCGGCCTTGGCCTTGGCCGCCCGGAGCGCTGCGGCGGTCTCCTCCTCGGTGGGCTCCACCGTGTTGCCCTGGGAATCCGTTCCAGATGGAGCGGCGCCGTCCACATACACCACCCGGAAATCATAGCTGTCCAGGTTCTCAGCGTTCTCCTCATAGTAGCTTTGCTTTTCCTCGTCGGTCACTTCCTGCTCGCCGCGCACCTGTATAGAGTAACCGTTGATCAGCGCCGCGCGCTCCAGACAGGTCCGGTAATCCCCCAGGGTCATATACTGTCCGAAGTTCGCCTTCAAAAAGCCGCTGAAATTATTGCTGTAGCCATACTGCTGGGCGGTGGCCTTCATGGCCTCCATGCTTTCCTCTACACCGGAACGGTCTTCCGCCGTGAGGGTATAGCCGGCCTCGGCGGCTGCGTTTTCCAGAGCGGCCACGGTAACCAAGCTGTCAACCGCGTCGTCCAGGAACTGGTCATGGTAGCTGATGGTCTCCTCCGCGTCCACATACTGGGTGCGCAGGTCCGCGTTGGGGTCGAAGGTCGTACCGTAGGTCATCTGGTACTCCTCGCTCATCGCGGTATAATAATAGTAAGCCACGTCGTTGACGTTGTACGTGCGCCCGGCTATGCTGACAGCGGTCCTGCTGCGCTGGATGATGCCGGAATGCCAAACCAGCAGGGCGATCACCAGTACGGCCACAACCGCGCCGATCACGGCGTACACAACCCCCCGGCGCTTCGCGGCCTCGGCCTCCTGCCGCTCCTGGCGCTGCTTTTGGCTAAGGCCCTGATTCGGGTCGTTCTGGCGCTGTTTCTTTTCTCTGGATGCGCTCATTTGTAGCTTCAGTCCTCTCGATAAATGTTCCGTCTACGGGATCAAAAATAATCGCGTCTTGACATTATACTAGAAATCGCTGCGGCTTTCAAGCCCCTAACCGCGCAGTTTTACACTTTATTCGCAAACACCTCCGGCCCGGATACAGAAAGCCCCACGAAACTGACGTTCCGTGGGGCGCCCCGCTCTGGCCGTGCGGGCCCATTTAAAACCTGCACGTAATGGCAGGTGGGTCGCCTCCACAGTGTTTCGTCGCTTCCAACTTCCAGCGTCCCCCTGGGGGGGCCGGGAGGCCTGCGGTCCGCACTGTGAGGGGGCGTCCCGTTTAAAAAATGTGGGTTTAAATAAGACCCGTCACGCACCGAGCAGGAAAACCTGTGTGCAAAAGGCAGTCAGAACCTCTATTCATAATCGGGGGATGCCAAATTGGCGTAAAATTGTGCCGCCACCCAGGCAAATTCTCGCGGGTATACTGCCGTAACGCACAGCGGCCGCGCAAGCTCTGTCAAAACGGCGTTTCATGATTGTGAATACAGATTCTCAGTCCTCTTCGCTGAACAGCGTCTCCATAAACTGCTGGTACACCAGCTCCAGTTCCTCTTCACTATCCAGCGTGGAGAGTTGCTCCTCCCCGTCCACCTCTACCGCCTTGAGGATAATCAGCCCATATTCCTCGTCCAGGTCCACATCCTCTGCGCCGCCGTCTTCTTCGCCCTCTACGGCGGGGAAAAAGGCCATATAGGTCTGCCCGTTGTACTCTATTGTGTCCAGATGCTCCAACTCAAATTCATTGCCGTCCTCATCCGTAACGGTAATAAAATCCGGTCCAAATTCTTCGCTCATCGCCGCGCACCAAACCTTTTTTACTGGGAAGCACAATCCCGCCACCGCAGGCCCATTTCAGCCGGCCCGCCGCAGCCCTGTGCGTTTCCTAGATACCATTGTAGCCCGTATCACAGAAAAAAGCAAGGGGGAGACAAGGTAAATTTCTGACAGCTCCCCCTGTCCGGCCAATTTGTGGAAGATATTAGGGTGGACAAATCCAATTGTGATGGTATAATAACTACAAAGCGGCCGTTATGCCAAATTCCGCCGCCTCCGTCCACAGCGTGGCTGGAGCGGGGGTAACGCCGGGAGACGGCGCGCCATAACCGCAGCACATTGCGCCAATTCAACCACGCGGCCGCGTACATGCCGCCGCACCGCCCATCCTTACTGGAACGCTTGCCGTCTTTCGGCGGGCGGCTCTTTCCCCATGGAGGTGTTTTTCTTGCCATCTGCCAACCAACAGCCCAGCCGCAGCCGGAAAAGACGGCGGCGTTCCCCGGTTCTTACCGTGATCGCCACCCTGTTTAAAATTCTGGGCACCCTTTTGCTAATCGGTGTCGTCACCGGAGTAATCCTGGTATGTTTTGCCGCCACCTATATCCGCACGGTTATCATTCCCCAGGCCCCTCTGGAGGGCAATTTCGTGATGGATCAGACCAGCACCGTCTATTACATGGACCCCGCCACCGGGCAGTATGTGGAGCATCTGTCTCTGCACGGCACGGAAAACCGGGAGCTGGTGAGCTTTGACCAGCTCCCAGATGATCTGGTCAACGCCACCACGGCCATTGAAGACAAAACCTTTTGGACCCACAAGGGGGTCAACTGGCGCAGAACCCTGTACGGCGTGATTCTCATGTTCACCGGGCAGGATATTCAGGGCGGCTCCACCATTACCCAACAGCTGATTAAAAACTTTACCCAATATGACGACGTAACGGTAAAACGCAAAATCCTGGAGATTTTCCGGGCGCTGGAGTTCGACGCCACCTACTCCAAGGAACAGATCATGGAGTGGTATCTCAACTATATCTATCTGGGCGACAACTGCTACGGCGTGGCCACCGCCGCCAAAAACTATTTTAATAAAGAGCTTAACGAGCTCACTCTGGCCGAGTGTGCAAGCCTCATCAGCATCACCAACAACCCCACGGTTTACGGCCCCTACTCCAATGTGCGCATGACCGATCCCAATACCGGAGAGATTACCACCGGGCGGGAGCGCAACAAAAAGCGCCAGGAGCTGGTGCTGTGGCAGATGCGCGAGCAGGAGATTATTGACGAGCCCACCTACCGCGCCGCTCTGGCGGAGGAGCTGGTCTTTACCCGCAGCGAGGACGACGTCAAACCCACCACCTTGTATAATTGGTATGACGAGCAGCTCATCACCGACGTTATCAACGATCTGTCGGAAAAATTCGGCTATTCGGAGAAGCTGGCTGCAAACCTGGTCACCTCCGGCGGACTGAATATTTACGCCTGTGTCGATACGCGGATTCAGTCCATTGTGGAGAGCATTTATCTGGACCGCAGCAGTATGGATCTGACCTCCGACAGCGGACAGCAGATTCAATCGGCCATTGTGGTTGTCGATCCCCAGGGCAACGTGTCCGCCCTGGCGGGAGCCCTCGGAGAAAAAGAGCGCAACCGCGGCTGGAACTATGCCAGCCGTTCCACCCGCCAGCCCGGCTCTTCCATTAAGCCCCTGTCGGTCTACGCCCCCGCCTTGGAGCTGGGGATTGTCACCCCCGCCACCGTGTACGACGATTACCCCGTTCAGCTTCTGGGCGGCAGCGCCTGGCCGGTCAACGCCTACGGCTATTACCGGGGGCGCATGAACGTGGCGGACGCTGTGGAGGACTCCTCCAACCCGGTCGCCGTGCGGGTATTCCAGGATGTCACTCCGGACATATCCTTCCAGTTTATGCAGGATAAATTTCATATCGGCACCCTGGAGGAGGGCCGGGAAATCAACGGCGAGCTTAAAAGCGACCTGGGCCCCGCCCAGCTGGCCCTGGGCGGTCTGACCGACGGTGTGCGGGTTCTGGATATGGCCGCCGCTTACTCAATTTTCCCCCGGGAAGGCGTCTACCTCTCCCCCCGCACGTATACCAAGGTGACCCAAATCGTGGACGGGCAGGAGATTGTCCTGCTGGACAATACCCAGGACCGGGACGGAGAGCCGGTCCTCAAGGCCTCCACGGCAACCTACGTCAATGAGATGCTCAAAGCCGTGGTTGCCAGCGGCACCGGCACCCAAGCCAAGCTGTCCGGACAAATTGTGGCGGGCAAGACCGGTTCCACCAGCTCTAACTGCGACCGCTGGTTTGTGGGCTATACTGGCTACTACACCGCCGCCGTCTGGGTGGGCTACGACAGGCCGGAGCGCATCCGGGTGGCCGCGGGCAGCAACCCCGCCGCGATCCTGTGGCAGAAGGTCATGAGCCAAGTGCACGAAGGCTTGGAAATCCGGGATTTCACCAAGGCCAGCGGCCTGACCACCATCCAGTACTGCCGGGACAGCGGCATGCTCGCCACCGCCGCCTGTGCCAGCGACCCCAGGGGCAGCCGCGTGGGCAGCGCTCAGGTCTTCCAGGGCCAGGGTCCCGTGGAGTCGTGCACCATGCACGTGGAGGTGGAGGTCTGCACCGCCTGTCCCGTGCTGGACGCCAACGGCGCGCCTACTGGGCAGTACCATTTGGCAGGGGAGTTCTGCCCCAGAGAGCCCATTGAGGGCGTAGTGGAGGAGCCGACTGTCAAAACAATCGCCGTACTGGACCTGGCGCGTGAGGATATCGGCGGGCGGACCGCCAGGGATTCCGTCTATCTGAAAAGCTATTTGGACGCTCTGGGCCCCTGTACCGTCCACACGGAGCTGATCGAACCCATCCCCAAAGAATATGATCCCAATCTGTTTGATATCGCGGACCCCTCCACCTGGCCCACCCAGGAGCAGTGGCCTGGTTTTGACGTCAACAATCCTCTCACCTGGCCCGTCCCGGTGGCGCCGCCGGTCACACCGGCTCCTTCCGGCGGGGAACCGGCCGTCCCGGAGACCCCCGCGCCGCCGGTCACGCCTGTCACTCAGGGCGAACCCCCGCCTGCCGAGGTAGAGCCCTTTGTCCCCGTGGACCAGCCGGCGGCATAGGGTTGTATCTCCCCGGCGCCCTGCCCCGCTGCTTTTCACAAAGCCCAGCCCGCCAGGGCGTGCACCCCTGTGTGTGCACGCCCTGCGTTTTTCCCGCGCACACCCGCGCACACAAGCGCTGAAAATTTTTATTTTAGGGGGGAGCCGCTATTTTCATTCCCATTTTTTTGTTCGCCGCCGGGCTGCTGCTCTTAATTAAGGGTGGGGACTGGTTTGTAGACGGCGCCACCGGAATCGCCCGGCGCTTCCGGCTGTCTGAACTGCTGATTGGCGCCACGGTGGTGTCCATCGGCACCACCCTGCCGGAGGTGATGGTCTCCACCGCCTCCGCCCTCTCCGGCCACGGGGAAATGGCCTACGGCAACGCCATCGGGTCGGTCATCTGCAACACCGCCCTCATCGCCGCGCTGAGCATCGCCATCCGCCCCGGCAGGGCGGACCCCAGGAGCCTGCGCCTGCCGGTGGCCTTCTTCTTCCTGGCGGCGGTATTTTACGCTATCCTGGCCTATACCCGCGGGACCTTCAGCCGCACGGCGGGCATTCTCCTGCTGGCGGTGTTCCTGATCTATCTGCTCCTCACCATCAGCCATATGCGCGCCAAGCAGCCCTCACCCGGCCCTTCTGTCCGGGAGGAGGGCTCCGCCGGGCGGTTCGTCCTCCTGCTGGTGGTGGGGGCGGCTCTGATTGCCGTCGGCGCCGACCTGCTGGTGGACAACGGCACCCTGATTGCCCAGGCTTTAGGAGTGCCGGAATCAGTGATCGCGCTGACCCTGGTGGCCCTCGGGACCTCTCTTCCGGAGCTGGTTACGGCAGCGACCTCCCTGATAAAAGGCCATGGAGCGCTGATGCTGGGCAATATCATCGGCGCAAACCTGCTCAATCTGGTACTGGTCTCCGGCGTCTCCATCGCCCTGGCCCCCTTTGACCTTCCCCAGAGCGCCTCCATCGGCGGCTATAACGCCTCTTTGGTGCTGGATCTGCCGGTGATGTTTTTCGTGATGCTCCTGCTCACCCTGCCCGCCCTGATCCGGGGCAAAACCTGCCGCTGGCAGGGAATTGCGCTGCTTGCGATTTACGCGGGGTTCTGCGCGGTTCAATTTTCCATCTGACCTTACCGGCCTGTAATTAGAGTCCTGCGGACTCTTTTTGCAGGCCGGTTTATTTTTATTGCGCCTGAGCGGGCGGCGGGCGCGGCTTCCTTCTGCCGCTATAGCAGGTACAAAAGCTCTACGCCTCCTCCGCCCTTTTGCTGCGCAGCAGCCGCCAGAGCTGGCAGGCCAGGGCGCTCGCCAAGGGGGCAAGCAGCATTCCCGCCACGCCCAGGGCCTGAAAGCCCACATACATCGCCACCAGCGCCCCCAAAGGCGGCAGCCCCATCCCCTTTCCCACCAGCCTGGGCTCCAGCAGGCTGCGCACCAGGGAAACCACGGCATACAGCGCCAGCAGTCCCAAACCCAGCCCGGTCCTTCCGGCCAGCAGGGCCGCCGCCGCCCAGGGCAGCAGCACTGTCCCGGTGCCAAACACCGGCAGCGCGTCCACCAAGGCGGTCAGCGCCGCCAACAGCAGGAACAACTCTACCCGCAGCAGCAGCAGCCCTACCGCCAGCTCTCCAAAGGTGACCAGCATCAGGGCCCCCTGGGCCCGCAGCCAGCCTCCTAGGGTGCGCTTGACCTCCCGCCAGCCCAGGCGCAGGGGCTCCCTCCAGGCTGGCGGCATCAGACGGTATGCTCCCTCCTGCAATTCGGGCCACCGGGAACTGATGAAATAGCAGGCCAGAGCGGTGGTAAAAAGAAACAGCGCCGCCGCCGGCAGGGCGGAAACCAGAGCCCCCGCCGCCCCCGCCAGGGCGTCATACAGACGGTTGGGCAGAGCTATCCCCTCCTCCAGCAGGTCCTCCAAGGCGGTTTTCACAATCTCTCGCAGCTGAACAGGCAGCGCCATGAGGAAACGGTAGGACCAGCGCTCCAGGCGGCCCGCCAGAGTGGGCAGCCCGGCCAGCAGCATGGGTACCCGTCCCAGCAGCAGCCCCGCCTCATAGACCAGCCGCCACAGCGCCGCCCCCAGCAGCCCCAGTACGCCGCCCGCCAGAGCCAGAACACACAGGGCGCTGGCCCCCCAGCGGGGCAGGCGCAGCCTGCCTGTCAGCAGCTTTACCGCCGGCTCCACCAGAGCCGCCAGGGCCAACGCGAGCAGAAACGGGGCCAGCCAAGGCAGCACAAACCGCAGCAGCAGCCATATTCCCCCGACGGCCACAGCGCCCCAGAGCAGCCAGTCTGCCATCCGCCCGCCTCTGCGCAAAGACACCGCCTCCCTCCCGCTTTGGAGCTTTTTATGTACAATTCGACGGGAAATCTACCTCCTACTCCGGTGGATTTGGCTGAGAAAGCAACGCTCGGGCGCTTGCGCCAGGCCCTTTCCTGTGCTAAAATAAACACCATGCAGAAACAAATGGTTTTCTCACATGGACACCAGGAGGGAGGTACGCATACGATGGGCAAGACGCCAAGCTATTTTATTGTGGAGGCCGGCGCGCTGCCAGAAATTTTTTTAAAGGTGGCGGAGGCCAAGCGGCTGCTGGAGACCGGAGAAGCCGACACTGTGGACCGAGCCACCCGCCGGGTGGGCATCAGCCGCAGCGCTTTTTATAAATACAAGGACGCCCTGCGGCCCTTTAACGACATGCTTCATGGGCGGATCGTCACCTTTCAGGTGTTTTTGAAGGACAAACCGGGCGTGCTCTCCGCGGTCCTGAATATCTTTGCCCAGTCTGGCGGGAATATTCTCACAATTAACCAGGGCATTCCCTCTAACGGCTGTGCCGCCGTAACCATCGGAGCGGAGACCTCCGGACTGGAAATCTCTATGGAGGAAATGCTCACCCAGGCCAGGAATGTAGTCGGAGTGCTCCGGTGTGAAATTTTGGCGGGCTGACTGGCGGCCTGCTGCGGGGCGCCGGTTTGCGGTCTGATGATAAGGGAGGAAACAACTATGGTCAACGTGGCGGTTTTGGGTTTCGGCGTGGTGGGCTCCGGCGTGGCGGAGGTGCTGTCCACCAACGAAAAGCACATCGGGCAAAAGGCAGACGGTTTGATCTGCCTCAAATATATTCTGGACGTGCGGGACTTCCCGGACAGTCCCTTTGCCGGTAAGGTCATTCACGACTTCTCGATCATCGAACACGATCCAGAGGTCTCTATCGTTGTCGAAACCATCGGAGGAACCGCCGCAGCCAAGGATTTCACCCAGCGGGCGCTCCGGGCAGGAAAAAGCGTCGTCACCTCCAATAAGGAGCTTGTGGCCGCTCATGGCTATGAGCTGCTCCAGCTGGCTAAGGAGTACGGCGTCAGCTATCTCTTTGAGGCCAGCGTAGGGGGCGGCATCCCCATCATCCGCCCGCTGAACCAGTGTCTGGCCGCCAACCAGATTGAGGAAATCTGCGGCATCCTCAACGGCACTACCAACTATATCCTCACCCGCATGATCCGCGCCGGGCTGAGCTTTGACGCCGCGCTGAGGGAGGCCCAGGCCAACGGCTATGCCGAACAGGACCCCACCGCCGACATCGAAGGGCACGACGCCTGCCGAAAAATCTGTATTTTGGCCTCCCTGGCCTTTGGGCGGCACATCTATCCCAGCCAGGTCCCCGCCGAAGGCATCACCGGGGTCAGCCTGGCCGACATAGCCTATGCCGGCGCAGCAGGGAAAAAAATCAAACTGCTGGGCCGGGCCTTCCGGCAGAATGACTCTGCCGTGTGCGCCTTTGTGGCCCCCCACCTGGTGGATCTGGAAAATCCGCTCTCCGGCGTGGAAGACGTATTCAACGCCATTGCCGTCAAGGGCAACGCCATCGGGGACGTGATGTTCTATGGCAGGGGGGCGGGCAAGCTGCCCACAGCCTCCGCCGTAGTGGCCGACGTGATTGACGCTGCGAAACAGCGGGACAGCCGCAGGCGTTTGGAATGGGGTCCCGGGGGAGCCGACGCCGCCGTTGCGCCGGACAGCGTACGCAGTCCCTGGTATGTCCGTCTGGAGCAGGGGAGCAAGGAGGAGCTCTCCTCCCGTCTCCCACAGGCCCAGTTTCTGGAGCGCGCCGGCGCCGGCGCGGGAGAGCTGGCCCTCCTCACCGGCACGGATATGACCCGCGCCGCGCTGGACGCGGCCCTGTCCGGCCTAAAGCCCGGCTCCGTGTTCCGCGTACTGCGCTAGGCGCATAGGATGGCCTGGTATGGGTACGTCCGTACCAGGTCTGAGCGCTCATATTTTCCTGATCCAAGGAGGTACAGATACCCATGGGACTCATTGTACAGAAATTCGGCGGGACCTCCGTTGCGGATGCCGAACGCATCCGCAACGTGGCCCGCATTATTACCGAAACCTACCGCCGGGGCCACAATGTGGTGGCGGTGCTCTCCGCCCAGGGGGACACCACCGACGATTTAATCGCCAAGGCAGCGGAAATTAATCCTCACGCCTCTAAGCGGGAGATGGACATGCTTCTCTCCACCGGAGAGCAGATCTCCTGCTCCCTGTGCGCCATGGCCATTGAGGCCATGGGCTACCGGGTAGTCTCCCTGACCGGATGGCAGGCGGGCTTCCGCACCAATTCCTCATATGGAGACGCCCGCATCAAACACATCAATACAGAGCGCATTCTGGCCGAGCTGGATAAGCGGGCCATCGTCATCGTCACCGGTTTTCAGGGCATCAATAAATACGAGGATATCACCACTCTGGGGCGGGGCGGGTCGGACACGTCGGCGGTGGCCCTGGCGGCTGTGCTTCACGCCGACCTGTGCCAGATTTACACCGATGTGGACGGCGTATTTACCGCCGATCCCCGCTCCGTGTCCGGCACGAGGATGCTGGAGGAGATTACCTACGACGAGATGCTGGAGCTGGCTACTCTGGGAGCCCAGGTGCTCCACAACCGCTCGGTAGAAATGGCAAAGCGCTACGGCGTCAAGCTGGAGGTCCTCTCCAGCTTTTCCGGAAGACCCGGCACCAAAGTCAAGGAGGTTGCAAAAACCATGGAAAAAATGCACGTCAGCGGGGTGGCGAAGGACAAGAACGTGGCCCGTTTGGCCGTTGTGGGACTGGCAGACCAGCCGGGCATAGCGTTTAAAATCTTCTCCATTCTCGCCAAGGAAAAAATCAACGTGGACATCATTTTGCAGTCTATCGGCCGCTATAACACCAAGGATATCAGCTTTACCGTAGGCAAGCAGGACATGGAGCGCACCAGGCAGGCCCTGGAGGAGCACGTGGATTCTCTGGGCTTTGACCACATCGACGTAAACGATGAGATCGCCAAAATTTCTGTCGTCGGCGCCGGCATGGTGCACAACCCCGGCGTAGCCGCCAAGATGTTCGAGGCCCTCTATAACGCGGGCATCAACATCAATATGATCTCCACCAGCGAGATCAAGGTCTCCGTGCTGGTGGATCTGTGCGATGCGGACCGGGCAGTGCAGGTAATTCACGACCGCTTTTTTAACGAATTCGGCAGCGAGGGCTGAGTGTTTCACCCGCCTGCGCTCCTGCCGACTACCTCCCTTTATACGTATCGATTCCGCAAAGCGGCCCGAAAGCCCGCCCTATTTGACACCGGGGCGGGCTTTCGTTCTTTATTTTCCGTCAAAATGCGGAAAATTTCCAAAAACCGCGACATTTTGCACTTTAAATGCCGAAAGATATTCTTAATATGATTTTAATAAATGTCCTCCTGTTTTCTAAAGAAACCTCCTTTATACTGGTATGCAGATAAAGGAGGGAACCGCCTTGAATATCCTCATACTCACCGGAAAATTCGGCATGGGCCATTACTCGGCCTCGCAGTCTCTGCGCCAGCAGCTCCAGCGGGCGTTCCCGCAGGCCTGCGCGGAAGTGGTGGACCTGGTAGCCTACGCTATGCCCAGCACGTCTAAAACCGTCTATCAGTGCTTCAATCTGCTGGTCACCCGCGGCAGCGGGCTGTTCAATATGTACTATAAGCTCACTGAAAACGCTCCCTCTGAGTTCCGTCCGGCCTTTGAACCCTTTTTCCTGGACGCCCTGGAGGACCTGCTGTCCTGGAAACAGCCAGACGCGGTGGTAGCCACCCACCCCCTTTGCGCTCAGCTGGTCTCCCGCTACAAGAAGGAGCGGGGGAGCGCCTTGCCCCTGGTCACCTGCGTTACCGACCTGTCCTCTCACTCCGAGTGGATCAACAGCGGCACCGACTGCTATCTGGTGGGCTCCTGGGACATTCGGGAGCGTCTGGCCGCCAAGGGCGTAGACCCCTCCATCATCTGCGTCACCGGTATTCCCGTACGCAGCGAATTCAAGCGCCCCGTCCGCCGGAGAGCCGGCCGGGAGAGGCACCTGCTGATTATGGGCGGCGGACTGGGTCTGCTGCCCCGGCGGGAGAAATTTTACGAGCAGCTCAACGCCCTGCCCAACGTCAAGACCACCCTCATCGCCGGCGGCAATCAAAAGGTATATGACCGCTTGGCTGGGAAATATGAGAATATTCAAGTGCTGGGTTTTACCGACCGGGTATATGACTACATGGCCCGCGCCGACCTGGTGCTCACCAAGCCCGGCGGCATTACCCTGTTTGAGACGATCTTTTCCGAGCTGCCTATACTGGCCTGGGAACCTTTTTTGGAGCAAGAAAAGCACAATGCCCAATTTCTGCTCTCCCGCGGACTGGGCCGTACGGCTCCCAAGGATTCCGAAGGGTGCCTCGCAGCCATCCGCGCTTTGATTTACGATGACGCGGCCTTGGAGCAGATGTCCCGTCATATGCGCGCCATGAAAGGCCAGCTGGAGGAGGAGAGCTTAAACCACATCCTGGCAGCTCTGGCAGAAGAGAGAGGGGTGCGCGTCTGATGGAGCGCAAAAAGAATATTTTAAGCATGATTCTCCTGCTCCTGCTCATGGGGGCCACCGGTTTTCTGTTGCTGCGGGACCAGCCCTTGAGCCGCCTGGCCGCGGTGCTTGGACACATCCGCCCGGGCTATGTGGCGCTGGGGCTGCTATCCATGCTGGTATTCGTAGGATGCGAGGCCATGTGCTCCCACCTGATCCTGGGCCGCTTGGGCCACAAAGCCCCCTACCGCCGCTGCCTGGGGTACTCCTTTGCGGGCTTTTATTTCAGCTCCATCACCCCCTCGGCTACCGGCGGACAGCCCGCCCAGGTCTACTACATGTCTAAGGACGGCATCCCCGCCGCACACGGGGCGCTGAACATGATGCTCATCGCCATATGCTACCAGCTGACTGTCATCCTCTATGCGTCCGCCGCCGCTCTGCTGCGCTTTGATCTGCTGGCAAACCTGGGTGCCGGGCTGAGTCTGCTCCTCCTCTTTGGCGGAGGGGTCAACCTGGCTCTGACCGCCGGTATGCTCTGTCTGATGTTTCTGCCCAACGTAGCCCGGAAGCTGGTAAATGGAGTTTTAAGCCTGCTGGTTCGCGTCCGTCTGGTTCGCAGCCCCGCCGCGGCCCAGGAGCGGCTGGAGCGCCAGCTGGAGGAGTACCGCCGGGGCGTCGAGTGCCTGCGGCGCAACTGCTCCCTGCTGCCCGTCCTAGCGGGGCTGACGGTGCTTCAGCTGACCTGCCTGTTCACGGTGCCCTACTTGGTCTACCGGGCCTTCGGCCTGTCCGGCTTTGGGGCGGCGGATATCATCTGCACTCAGGCTTTGATTACCCTGGCCGTCTCTTCCCTCCCCCTGCCGGGGGCGGTGGGCGCTTCCGAAGGGGGATTTGTCGCCGCTATGGCCCTGTTCTTCGGGTCCAGCCTGGTAACCCCCGCCGTGCTGGTCTCCCGCGGAATCAGCTTCTACGCCTTCCTGCTCATCAGCGGCAGCGTAACGCTGTACCTGCATCTGCGTGTGCGGGCCCGCCAGAGGCAGGCCGCTCAATCCCTTCCCCACCCTAGCGCCGCCCTCAAGAGGGGGCTGCGCCTGCCGGAGGGCGGCTGAACGCGGCAGAAAACCTCCCTTTTCTCCCCGGAAGTAGTTTCCCCGGCGCACATATCATCGTAAAAAACAAATCTTACCTGACCCGCGCTCAAAGGCGCGAGAGCTATGGGCATAGTTTGACGAACTGAGGGACGGCTGCCGCGGCAGCCGTCCCTCAGTTTACGGTCTTTCCCCATTATTTCTCTTCCAGCGGCAACGGCGTCGGCGCTTGGGGCTTCAACTCCGCCATACACGCCAGAGTCAGCTCCTCCAGCACCTTGTCCTGACTGGACAGCATCACGGAAATCTCTTCCGCCATATGCTCTGTCGCCTTCAGTTTCTCACCGGCCTGCGCCACGGTGGCGTCCATCCCCCGGCGCAGACGGCCATATTCCGCCCGCATCTGGTTCAGCCACCGCTCCATCTGCTCCCGTGTACGGCGCACCCGCTCTTCCGCTTCCGCCTGCACGCCCTGGGCCCGGCAGTGCGCCTCCAGCTCAATTCCGGCGGTGCGGTCTTTTAAGTGCTCGTAGGCCTCCGCCGCCGGACGCAGCTTCTCCAGTTCAGCCCTGGCCTGCGCCAGCGCCTCCCCGGTCTGCGCCGTATCCCGGCGCTCTCTCTGCAATTCCTCCAGCTGTGCTCTGGCCTGCGCCAAGTCCTTTTCCAGCGCCGCGATCCGCTCCTTTTCCCCTTTCAGCCGCTCCAGCTCGCCTCTGGCCCCGGCCAGCGCGGCCTCCAGCTCCGCCCTCCGGCGCTCTTCCGCTTCCAGCTGCTTTTCGAACGCCCTCAGCTTTTCATGCTCGCCGACGGCGGCGCGGCTGTGAGCGCTCTGCTCCGCAGCGAGGGCTTCTGCCTGCTCCTTCGCCGTGCTCAGCGCTGCTTCCAGCTCCCCCCGGGAAACGATCAGGGCAGCCTTAGCCTGATTGACCTCCTCCAGCTCACGCCGGAGAGCGGCCAGCTGGTCCCCGTGCTCCTTGGTGCTATGCTCAATATAGTCCAGCACATCCTGCTTTTGAAAGCCTCCAAATGTAGCTGTGCGGAACTGAATTTCCGTATGATCCATGCCGGCACTTCCTCTCTGCGTATCCTCTGGCGGGTCCGGCTGAAGTGCCGCTCCCTTTAAGTCGTTATTTTATCATAATTTCCGGTATAACACAACCTGGCTTTTTCAGATTTATAAAACTTTTTCCCTTGTATTTTTGCCAAAAATAGAATACAATAAAGGAACGAATGGAAAGAAACCAGCCCGCGCCCCTCCGGCGCGGCGCTCTTGCCCGTAAGATCCCAGGAAAGGAAGGGAATTATGAAGCTGCATACCGACAAAGGCGAGATCTCCATCAGCAGCGAGGTTTTTACCCACATTACCGGCGCCGCGGCTACGAACTGCTACGGCGTCAAAGGCATGGCGATCCGTTCCGCCAAGGACGGCCTGGTGCACCTGCTCCGGCGGGAATCCATGGCCAAGGGCGTAAAGGTCGCCTATCACGAGGACGGCTCCCTCTCCATCGAGCTGCACATCATTGTGGACAACGGCGTCAACCTGATGGCAGTCAGCCGTTCCATCATGAGCGAGGTGCG
The DNA here is from genome assembly GCA_947346365.1 of uncultured Flavonifractor sp. Classification (GTDB taxonomy): domain Bacteria; phylum Bacillota; class Clostridia; order Oscillospirales; family Oscillospiraceae; genus CANAAV01. Next base: position 6,154 of record CANAAV010000002.1, on the reverse strand, counting down.
CTATATCGTCAGCCGCTCCACCGGGGCCACTGTGCGCAATGTAGACGTGTGCATTGACTCCATGGTCATCGGCTGAAGCGCCGCGCCACTGCCATCGAAAGGAAGGAACACAGACATGAGAGAGTGTATCGACGGGGCGGCCTTCTCGCAGGCCATGATCCACGCCGCGGCCTCCATCAGTTTACAAAAACAGCAGATCAACGAACTCAATGTATTTCCTGTCCCGGACGGGGACACCGGCACCAATATGAGCCTGACCATCGGCACCGCCGCCGTGGAGCTGCGCCGCCGCCAGCCCAAAACGGTGGGGGAGGCCGCTTCTGTGACCGCCTCCGCCCTGCTGCGCGGGGCCCGGGGCAATTCCGGGGTCATCCTATCCCTGCTCTTCCGGGGCTTTGGGAAGGCGGTCAAGGACCGTGACACCATTGATGGGCGCGATCTGGCAATCGCTCTGGATTTCGGCGTAGCCGCCGCCTATAAGGCGGTAATGAAGCCCGCCGAGGGCACTATCCTAACCGTCTCCCGCATGGCCGCCGCCAAAGCCGCCGCCGCTGCCCGGGAGACGCCCCAGGACCCGGAGGCCGTGCTGGAGGCCGCCATCCGTGAAGGCGAGCTGGCCCTGGCCGACACTATCAACCAAAATCCCGTGCTGAAAAAGGCCGGAGTGGTGGACGCCGGTGGGAAAGGCTTTCTCATCATCCTCCAGGGGATGTTGGCCTCTCTGCGGGGCGAGCCCATGCCGGAGGGAACGGAAGAGGCGCCCCAGCAGCGGGAAAAGGCCGATTTTACCGCCCTGACAGACGAGGAGATTACCTTTGCCTTCGACACCGTATTTATCGTCCGCAAGACTGAGGAAAAACCGCTGGAACCCTTCCGGGCCTACCTGAACAGCATTGGCGACAGCTTGGTCATCGGTGAAAGCGACGAGGCTTTTAAGGTCCACGTCCATACCAACACTCCCGGTCTGGCTCTGGAAGAGGCCCAGAAATATGGCATTCTAGAGCTGGCAAAGATTGAAAACATGCGCACCCAGCGGGACGACCTGGCAGCTGGGCGGCACGTGCAGAGCACTGACGACCTCACCGACGATATGGACCTGCCCTCCCCCGAGGGCGCTCAGAAGCGGAAAACCGCCGCGCCTGAGAAAAAATACGGGGTGGTAGCGGTCGCTGCCGGCGCCGGTCTGGCGGAGGTGTTCCGGGATCTGGGCGCAGACGGTGTCATCAGCGGCGGGCAGACCATGAATCCCTCCACTGAGGACATCATCCGGGAGATTGACAAGACCCCCGCCGAGATTGTCTATGTGCTGCCCAACAATAAAAACATCATTATGGCCGCCGAACAGTGCATCCCCCTGGCAGAAGGCAAACAGGTGGTGGTCCTGCCCACCAAGACGGTGCCCCAGGGAATTTCTGCTCTGATGGTCATGGACCCCGAGGCCGGAGAAGCGGATAACACCGCCGCCATGACCCAGGCCATAGGCAACGTCCATACCAGCGAGATCACCTATGCCGCCCGCGATTCAGACTTTGACGGTTTTGCCATCAAGCGGGGAGATTATCTGGCCCTGTCCGAGCATCAGCTGTTCGGCACAGACCGGAAGCTGGAAAAGCTCCTGCGCCGCTTGGCGGAGTCCCAGCCCCAGCAGGACGCAGAGTTTATCAACATTTTCTATGGGGAGGATGTCTCCGATAAGGAGGCGCAGAAGGCCCTCAAGCTCTTCCGGGACGCCTGTCCCAACGCGGAGATCACGCTCCTGTCCGGAGGGCAGCCGGTCTACTACTATATGATCTCGGCAGAATAGCCCCTTCCGTGCGCGGCCTTATGTAGGCCGCGCACTTTTTTATCTGCCGCGCAGGCAAACCTTCCCAACGCTGCAAAGCCCGGCTGCCGGGAAATCCCAGCAGCCGGGCTTATTCGCATACAGGTTCCGTTGGCGCTCTGTCAGGCCAGCTTGGCCTTGGCCATCTCGGTCAGGGCGGTGAACGCGGCCTTGTCGTTGACGGCCAGCTCCGCCAGCATCTTGCGGTTAATCTCCACGCCGGCCTTCTTCAGGCCGTTCATAAAGGTGGAGTAATTCATGCCGTTCAGCTTGCACGCGGCGGAAATACGGGTAATCCACAAGGAGCGGAAATCGCGCTTTTTCAGACGGCGGCCGGTATAGGCATAGGACAGGGATTTCATCACCTGCTCGTTGGCCATCTTGAAATGCTTGCTCTTGGCGCCCCAGTAACCCTTCGCCAGCTTGAGAACCTTATTCCTTCTTTTGCGCGTCATCATCGCGCCTTTGACTCTAGCCATTGTAAAAGCCTCCTAATTCGTCGGTAAAATTCTTATTTATAGGGAATCATGCGCTTAATCGCGGGCTCGTTGGTCTTGTCCGCATAAGCGCCGGCGCGGAGGCCTCTCTTGCGCTTGGTGTCCTTGCCATGGCCGTTGAGCAAATGGGACTTAAAAGCGTGGGCGCGCTTGACCTTGCCGGACTTTGTCAGGCTGAATCTCTTCTTCGCGCCGCTGTGGGTTTTCAGTTTAGGCATGGTTGGTTGACTCCTTTTCTGTTAAATACATTCCTGGGAGAGGCGCGCGAAAGCCGCTTACTTTTTCATCTCTTTCGCGCTTTTGGGGGAGAGGAAAATGGACATATGCCTGCCGTCCAGCTTGGGGTCCTTGTCCAATGCGGCCACCTCGCTGCACTGTTCCGCAAACTTGAGCAGCAGACCCCGCCCTATGTCGGTATGGGCCATCTCCCGCCCGCGGAAGCGGACTGTAACCTTGACCCGGTTGCCGTCGGCCAAGAACTTCTGGGCATTGCGGAGCTTGACGTTGAAATCGTTCACGTCGATGCCCGGCGACATGCGCACTTCCTTGATCTCCACCACATGCTGGTTCTTACGAGCTTCCTTTTCCCGTTTCGTCTGCTCAAACTTATATTTGCCATAATCCATAAGCTTGCACACGGGAGGGGTGGCGGTAGGAGAGATCTTCACCAGGTCCAGATTGCGCTCAATCGCGCGCTCCAGCGCCTCGCGTGCGGACATGATGCCCAGCTGTTCGCCCGTCTCGGAGACCAGGCGCACCTCCCTGTCGCGGATATCCTCATTGATTTGATGACCCTGTTTGCTGATACGAAAGCACCTCCAATTCTCGTCACACTGACACACAAAAACGCGGCTACCATCTCGGTACCCACGCCAAAACAACCAGACGCGCCAAAAGGCCTTGGCACGTTCCGCTTTCTGTTGACCTCTTCGCCGATGGCTGGAGGTGAGGACGGGGGTACCCTCCTGCTTTGTTTTCTAGGGTAGTATACCAGAGCAGACGAGAAATGTCAATAGCAAATAGCCGCGGAAAAGTCTTCCAATACACGGCAACATACGCGGATGGGATCGGGAGGTAAAAAGCGCCGGAGCAAAGCGACTTTGCTCCGGCGCGCAATAAGCGGTTAATATCGGTTTTAAGGCTTGACTTCAGGTATCCTTCAGCGGTAGAAGCACAAAACTGCTCTCCCGGATGTGTCAGGAGCTTGGAATACTGGACTTCAGCATCTGGTCCATGCAAAGGGCAAAGCTCTCCTGCCCCACATGAAGCAGCAGGCTGTATTGTGGAGATCGCTCCTTAAATATCTCGCTGAACTCCTCAAGCTCCAAAAAGCGTCCCTTTTCCAACTGGTATTCATCCGGCTGCCTTCCAAAACTGCACGCCGCGCGCTGCATCAGATTTTGGGCGATTTCCTGTATGGCAAAACAGACAATCTCATTCTTTTCATAAAAATCAATTCCGAATACCAGACCTGCCGCACGCAGCAGCAGCTCTTCTCCCATAACCAATATGACCCTCAGCCGGTCCCCATTCTGGGCCGCATAGGTCAATTCACAGCACTGCTCATATGCAATCTCATCTTTCGTGGAGAATTTGCCAATGCATTGAATTTCACACCCAAATATCTCTTGTAAGGGAGAAATGATTACCGAATTGATCACAGATAGTTCATCATCCAGCTGCATAGAATGCTCTTTGTCCGCATTCTGTCCGATGATCGCCCGGTCTTCAACGATAATATGGCCCGTCAGCCAGCCTGTGCAGACGCCGATAAAACGCTGTACCATCTCAGTAGAAAAATCCGAGTCATAAAGCAGGCGCTCCAGCTCCGGCAGCGTCTCCCACTTCATTTTATCATGGATCTTCTTATGGGCTGAATAGCCGGAATAACCAATTTTGCGCATATAAGCCTCTTCCTCCGCAAAATGCTTGAGGGTATAGGCCTTAAAATACTTGATCCCTTCTATGCAGGCAAATTTGTCCTCATGCCTTTCCACATAGAGATCCATCATTTTTTGCACAATGGAAAAGAGCCTGCGGTGGGCCTGATCTATGATCTCTACGCCAATATTAAACCGATCCCGCCACTGAATTTGCTGCATGGTTGTTCCCTTCTCATATACCGCCCGCAGGATTTAGGCGGCAAGGGTTCCCCACTGCTCTGAAACAGCAGCAAGGCTCTTTCTCTCAGCCATCATCCCGGGAGCGGGTGACAATAAAACCGGCAATGACGCAATAATTGCTGCGGGTTGATAAAAATACTCTTCCCGGCTGAAGCGGTAGGGAGACTGCCTGACAGGAGGCAGGAAAAAGATATACTCTCCCCCGCTCTACAGCCTGCTATATTATATGCATGGAACCCGGTGTGCGCCTTTCTCCCACAGTACGTACAAAAATCAGCCCCAGTGTCCGGCTTAGGCCCGGTTCAACCTAAATGAATGTGCAATCTGATTTTCAGCCATCACACACATTTTAAATTACGATAGTCCCTATCCCACGAGACTACCTTTCGCTGATAAGGAGCAGGAGTACGGGTCGTCTCCTCAATACATTTACCGGCATCCTGTTGACACGAAAACATATTGGGATTCGGCCTTGTTTAAAAATGGTTAACACGTCCAAGAGGCGGGCCTTTTTCCGCCTGGACAGCGGGGTTTCTCCTTGAAATCCGTCAGGATTCCTGCGTCAAAACCCCTTGCCGGTCGAAAAAATCCCTCGTCCTTGGGCATATTCCCATTTTCAAACAAAGCCTAACACCAGTTTTTCTTCAGGGATAGTGATTTTTATAAAATAAGACAGACCAACCTCTTGGTGGCCTGTCTTACAACTGGAGCGTGTGCCCAATTTAGGAGTACCAGTTTCCGGGTCCGCGTCCAAAACCAAACCGCAACCCAGCAAAGCGGTTGCGGTTTGGAGAAGAGCCGGAACAAAATGAGTGAGAGGTAACTTTTGCAAAAAGTCGCCGCGAACGACATGACGTCCGCGGCGACATGGCGGAGAAGGAGGGATTTGAACCCTCGCACGGCTCAACACCGTCTACTCCCTTAGCAGGGGAGCCCCTTCGGCCACTTGGGTACTTCTCCAAATTTAACCCGCTATTTAATCGTCCGTCCCTCTCACAAAGTCAGTCTGTACTTCCTGTTACAGAAGATACAAGATGGCGGAGAGAGTGGGATTCGAACCCACGGATGCTCACACATCGCCGGTTTTCAAGACCGGTTCCTTAAACCACTCGGACATCTCTCCATGTCCGGCCTATCCAGTGGTAGATATAATACCATATTTTCAAGCGTCTGTCAAGGGTAGGGCTCGCAGATCCCTTTTAAAATAAGTGTTGTCGGATGATAACTCCGGCATTTTCTACAAAGTTGGTTGACTCAAAGGCGGTCCTGCGCTATAATCAGTCCAACAAAATCCGACTTTGACTTTATTATTGGAGGATAGGACATGAATGTATGGCAATATTTTCGGAGCATTGCTGTATCAAAATATATTACTGCAATTCTATTTGTGTTTCTTCCCTGTCGAGATGCAGATAAAGTAACTTTGGATTCCTGCACCGGCTGGGTTAAACACATGGGAAGGTTTTCTGAAAGCAGGACATATAAATTTACCCTTGATACGCAGTTGTCAAAGGGAGATGTAGAGGTAATTCTATTGGATGCAAACAAAGAACTGTTAGTAAGGTTGAACCGGCAGTCCCCTACGGGTACAATAGATTTAGATGCAAAAAACAGGTACTATTTACGCTGGAAATTGATAAGGTACAATAAGTTGCGCAAATAAAAAGGACAAGGTTTGCAGTCTCTGGTAGAATGAAGTCGTGACACACCAT
>CANAAV010000001.1 GCA_947346365.1 uncultured Flavonifractor sp. | reverse complement strand
GCCTTGACATAGGGCCTGACGCCGCAGGTCGAACGGTTACGGGACAGCATATAGAAGAACTGGTGTTCGTTGAAGTGTGTCAGCTCGTCGAAGCACAAGCCACAAATCTGGCTGCCCTGATAATTGGGCAGCTCTGCATCGCTTCCGATGTGCTTGAACAGCACCTTGCCGGCTGGGCGGCCTCGCTTATCTCTGAACCTCCACTCTCCGTTCGACACCCTTGCCTGGGCGCCTCGTATCCCGGCGTACATCTTGGTGGCCTCATCCCACAGGCCACCAGGGGAAAACACCTGCTTGTACGTCCGGCGGAACACGGTGCAGTTGTACCCATCGACGTTCTTGTACCGGAGGGCGGACAGCAGCAGGCCGTAGGTCTTCCCGCCTCCGGCGGCGCCGCCGTATACCACCACATCTGCGGAGGACGCCATAAACGCCGTCTGGGGCCCAGGCTGGGGCTGGAGTATAATCTTACCCATCGCCGTCCTCGTCCTCCTTCCCGGTGCTTTCTGGAGGTTCCATGACGGGTTCCGGGCCGTCTCCACGTCCATTGTCGGGGAGGACTACGACAACATCGTCCCCGCCGTCATCGTCTGCGCCGCCTGCGGGCAGGTAGGCACCCTCGTCCATCCTTCGGATACGGGCCTCGCTTTCCTTGTCCCTCTGCTTCTGATCTGGGTGGAAGCCGCCGTAGTCCATCAGCACCTTGTAGGCTTTGACGTTCCCGTTGACAGCCTGCATCATCATGGCGACGGTGATGCCGGTCATGTTCGTGCGGTCTTCTTCATCAAACCCAAGCCCCTCCAGCTTCTTGTCGAGGTTCCCGGTGGCAGCCATGTTCAGGACGAGTTGGATGGCCTGTTTGGCGTCTCTTTTCTTCCTGCGGGTCTCCCCGCTTTTCTTGCCGCCAGCGGCCCCACGTTTTTTTGCTTCTTTCTTGGTTCGGACTGGTTTGAGGTTCTGGGGATTCCCATTCGGGTTTGCCACATCACCACCTCTCTTCTGCGGACATGAAAAGGCCCCTCATGGTTGCACATGAGAGGCCGTAGAAACGACGATGTTCTTCTGGGAGTATGGTTATTGGTACAATGCGGTGACAACGGATATGCCCTCCTGAATCGCCTGGGAAAGGTCGATTCCAATGGAGGTATAGAAGGCGGGGTGCACCATACATTCGTAGGCCCTCGCCATCAGGCTCCGCTGCTCCTTGCTGATGCCGAGCCGGAAGTCCTTGGCGATGGACAGCGCCTTCTTCATGTTCCCGGCGGCGACTGCCTCACGAACGAGGTCGGTCTTTTTGATGGGATAGCCGTCCTGCTTCACGCAACTTTTCCTCATGGCTTTAGCACCCTTTCAGCGAAATGTGTTGTTTTTGGTAACTTTATTGTCGCACACAGGGCTACTTTACGTCAATCGGAAGATACTGCGTTCACAGATTATTAAGATGCTCAGGCAGAGAGAGCTCTACCGCCCTCCTCTGGTACGTCCAGTCGAACTCCCGGCCGGTCGGGACAAAGCCAGCCAGCCGGAACGCTTTGAGCGATGCCTCGTTTCTCACATCAACGCAGGCAGTCACCGGCGTTATGCCGTTCAGGCAGCAATACTCCTCGGCCAGCCGCAGGAGCGTCGGGGCGTACAGCCTCTTACGGCAGGAAGGCCGGATGCTGTATCCGACCTTCCCGTTCGCCTCATGGTTGATGCGGGAACTGATCCTCACCATCCCCACCAGGGCCCCGCCCACCAGGAAGCCGAACCGGCGATTCCGCCGGTCGGCTCCCTGGCGTTCGTAGTATTCGTCGATGCTGAGGGTGGCGAGTTCCCACAGGACGTTCTCAGTCTCTCCGTTCTCCGTGAACTCCCGCCAGTACCCCTCCACCTCCGCCTTGTCCAGCGAGGTCAGGGGCAGCAGCTCAGCAGCTACCGATTCTACCATCAATCTCAACTCCCATCTTCCGGGTCAGGGAAGTTCTTCCCGTTGTGCGTGGGGTCTGTCTCCCGCCCGGCCATGTAATCTTTCCACCGTTGGTCGTATGCGGGGGTGAGCCTGAACCCGGCGTCATGGCTCCGCTGGTAATACTCGCCGAAGCTGCCCTCGTCGAACAGGCTCATCTGCCGGGGCTCCAAGGCTTCGTTCTCCTCGATGAAGAAGTCCAGTCTCGTTTTCCCCTGCTGCTTCCCCCGGTAGGTGTGGACATCGAAAACATAGGCCGGGACACGGAAATTCGGTTCCTCACGCATGAGCCGCTCCACTTCGGAACTGTCGATCAGGTCAATGACCTCGCCCTCGGTCAGCCTCCGGTTTCCCCACAGGTAGTTGCAGGCGACGTAATCGGCGTCCCTGTTCTTCCGGGCCATACACAGCAGAATCACAGCTTTCGCCAGGAACACCATGTTGGCCTTGTCTGCCGGCTTCTTCCCGTTCAGCCGTTCATCTGCCTGGGCCAGCGCCATGATCTCCCTGGTCATGATGCCGTAGCAGTCCTCAGCCGAAACGGTCAGGAGCCTATTCCATAGCAGCGTTCGGTATCCTGGATACAGCTCGGCCGCCGCATACGCCGCATGAGGGATGTCGCACCGCCGTATCGCTTTCTGGATCATTGACGACATCTCGAACATACTGTACCCATTTTTCGTTCTCGGATTTCCAGCCATTTTTATCCTCCTTTTCTGATGGCATTGCATGGATTTCCTAACTTTATTATAACTTTTTGGGTACTTGTACGTCAATTACGCCGTTACGTTTCTCGCAAATATTTTGCGAACATATCTCCGAAACACTCCGGCTCCCGCAGACACTCCTTCGTCCTGGAGTCATACACGCCGAGCCTCGGGGTGATGAACTGCCGGGAGGTCACGAGGGAGTAGGCGCCGATGTTCTCAAACACGATGGTGTCTCCAACGGCCAGCACTCCGCAGTAGTCCCGCACCAGCACATCAATCTCTGTGCAGGTGGTTCCGACCAGATCGGCATTGAGCAGGCCGACAGGCTGGCCGGTTCCTGTCCGTATGATGTGGAACGGCTTACGTATCCTGTTGGCGTCGCAGTTGTAGTCGAAGGCCGTTGCGGCGCCGTTGATGTCGAGTTGGACATACTGCTTGCCCCTGATCTCTTTGATGCCTACGACGTGGCTGGCACACTCCATGGCGCTGCCTACGAGGCCGATGCCGGGCTCCACGACGAGCTTGACGCTTTCGTCCGGGAACGCATTGGCAAAAAGACCGCCGACCGCCTCTCCGTACTCCTGGTAGGTGTTCGGTCGGCTTTTGAACTGAGCCTTGAGCTCCTCCGGCATCTTCCCCCACATACCGCCGCCGAGGTCGATGTACCGAGCCCCGTACCGCTTCGCCAGATCTATCAGGGCCTCCGCCCTCTCCACCCAGCACCGGACATCCCTGCCACCGTGGACGTGGCTATGGAAGCCGCCGAGCGACACGAAGCCGTTCTGGGATATGCGCTCCATGATGGCAGCAAAATCATCCCCCTCCGGCGGGATGCCGAAGCGAGACGTTGCCCATGGGACGTCGAGGTTCACACGGACTCCAATGCTGATGGGCGTGGAGAGCTCCTGCGCCAACCAGGCCAAACGCTCATACTCGGCCAGGCTGTCGATGTTCACCATCCCGCCGCCGGCGAGGACGGCCAGCTTGCCGTCGTCAGGAATGACGCCGTTATAGACGATCCTGCTTTCAGGGAAGCCAAGGACGCTGGCATACGAATACTCCTGGGGGGACACCACTTCGGCGAGGCCACCCCGCTCGTTGACGGCATCACAGGCATCCTTCAGGTAGTTCGTCTTGAAGCTGTACGCCAGGGAGAAGTTCCCGTACCTCGACAGGAACGCCTCCAGCAGCTCGTCGATATTCTGGCCGAACCCCTCCCGGTCGAACAGGTAGTGCGGATCACCGCTTGACCCGTATGGCGCCGATGTTTCGTTTCTTGTTATACACATAATACTTCCCCCATTTATTTCGCATGGCCTCCGTGAACTCCAGAAATGCCCGCCGGTCGTTTTTGGCTCCATCGTTCTTGTCCATGAACGCCTTGACGCACAGGTACTTCGGCTGGAGGATGATGCGGTTATACATTAGCTCTTGCAGGGCCATATCTACATCGGAGGGCGTGAGCTCCCCCCGTGTGTAGGTCGCCCTCAGCTTCTTCTTGTTCACCCAGCGGATATGCCCAGGCATCCCTTTGAACTGGAACTCCCGGTCATACGCATACGGGGCCAGGGTCGGCTGGTCGAAGGCCAGCCCGAGGTCGAGGTCAAATAGAAGCTGGGCAATCCGCTCTACCTCACTCGTAATCTTCTCCACGTCCGGGCTCCCATCGGGAAGCTCCAGGTAGGTGGTGTCATCCATCCGGTAGACGAACTTCTCAATGTCGTCGTCGGCAATGAAAATGACATCCTCCGGGGTGTTGTTGATTATCCAGTACAGGGTGGACATGAAATTCCATGCCTCGCCCTTCGGGATCGCCAGTATGTCGTCAACGCCGGCCGACCGGTAGAGGTCAGCCTCCTCCTCCCGGACGACGTAGGTGCAATACTCAAACAGGTGCTTGGTCATGATTGCATTGGAGCGTTTGTACGACATACAGTAGATGTTAAACGTACTCGCACTCATAATACTTCCTCATCTTCAGACCATACCGCACATTGATGTCATAGCCGGTAATGTCATAGCCGAGGAGCTGCTTGCACCGCAGATACGGGAGGTTCAGGCCAGCCGCCGCCACGAACGGGAGCGAGGCGCTCAGCCGGGGGTTGACCTCCAGCAGCTTCACACGCCCATCCTTCCCAAGCATGAAGTCGAAGCAGGCGTTGCCGTCAATGCCCAGCTCAGCGCAGACAGTCTCGGCAATCTCATAGGCGGTGGCGTTCTTCTGGATTTCCCCGAGCATCACGCTCCCGTAGTCCATCTCCAGACCGATGAAGCCGCACCTGTGAAGAACCTCGCCGGAGCCCGAGAGGGTACATACGCTGTAATCGTGACCGGCGATGTACTCGGACAGGATGATTTCTCCGACGTAGCTGTCTGCCAGCTCCTTCAGCATATCCAAGGTGACGAAGCCGGCCACGCCGCACTTGTTCCTGAGCCTGATGTCCCGGCCCAGCCTCTCATCCACAACAGAGAACCCGTTCCCTCCGCAGCTCTCAGGGAGCTTGCAGCAGAAACGGGTGCCGGGGTATCCAATCTCCCGAGCGAACTCGTCCACGCCGGCGGCGCCCCGGATCACTCTCTGGAGGGGCATATACTTGGCGAACCGCTCATACATGGCAATCTTGTTGTTCGCCACAGCCAGAGACTCCGGGGACGACACAGACACAGCCGTACCGATTTCGGCGAAGCGGTGTGCGTTGGCGGCCATGATGGGGAGCTCGGTCGTGACGAACGGGAGAATCACATCCACATTCATCTCATCGCAGATCGCCAGCATCTCCGGGATGTAGTCTGGGTCGTCGCTCCTCGGGACAACGAAGGTCTCTCCGCATCCAGTCCCCAGCAGGTGGTTAGCGTTGCAGTCTGTCCCAATCGTCCGTATCTCCTCATGCTCATAGTTGTCGTGCAGACACCGTTCGATGCCCTGGAAATGGTTGTTGCACCCGGTAATCAATACTGTCATCATGTTCTGACCCCCTCCATCACAGGTCGTAGTTCTTCTTGCCGTCCTCCGGCTTCTTCACAATCTGGGCCTTCATGTCGTCGTACCAGACGGCCCGTGCCCGGATTTTCCTCTTCTTGGCGACCAGCACCTTGGCGTCGTCGATGCCCAGCGCCCTGGTCAACTGCAAGTAGTCGATTTCGTTCCGGCAGACGATCATCACATAGTCGTATTTCTCGTACCTCATGAGCTCCATCATCTTGATGTTCCTCTCCTGCGGGCTCTCGGCAGCGGGGTCGATGCCGAAGCTCATGTTCAGGTCTGCCGTCCAGTCGGCAAGCAGGTCTAAATCCCACTCGCCAGCGTGGGTGTTGTCCTTAATGTTGATGGCCCGGAGCTCAGCCTCGGTGTAGCCGATAAGCCTCTTGCAGTCGAGCATGGTGTCGGGGCCAAACCTCCGTAGCACGGCCTTGAGCCGCTGGTTCCCGCCGATGATGTTGTCGTGCTCATCAATCAGATAGATACCGAAGTCACCAAGCATCTCAAGGCTATCTGCGAGTTCATCCAGCTTCTTCTTGCTGATCTTCCTCGGATTCCCAAAGCCGGTCTTCAGGTCTCCGGCCCTCATTTTGCATACCTCTGTACGCTTCTCCATTGGCCGCACCTCTTTTCATAGTCTGTTAGGCTATCTTTGATTGCCTTACGGCGTATCTTCTGGTATAATCTGTTCCATTCTGATAAGGACGGTGATACTATGGAAAACAAACTGTTCTTCGTGTCGAATGGGGCTGCTCTGGAAATGAGCGAACAGTCCTACGAGGCGGAGAGCTACCTCCAGAAAATCGTCGAGGACAATCCGCATCTGCTGGCAAGGGCGTGGGGCGACAACGATTGCAGGCTGTTCCTGATTAAGCGGGAACTGGAGATTCTGGAATCGGAAGACGGCTCCAACTCCTATTCCCTGGATCACCTTCTGGTGGGCGAGGATGGTGTGCCGGTTCTCGTCGAGGTCAAGCGGAGCACCGACACCAGGATCAGGCGGGAGGTAATCGGGCAAATGTGCGACTACGCCTGTCGAGCCTGCACCTGGAAGGTAGACAAGCTGCGGGAGCTATTCATGGAGAACAACTCCAGCGAGGTCGCCGACGAGTTCGACAACGACGAGTTCTGGGGGCAGGTGGCAACCAACCTGAAGGCGGAACATCTGCGTCTGGTCTTCGTGGCAGACAAAATCCCGGACACGCTGCGGGTACTCATAGAGTTCCTTGACCGCAACATGGACGGGATCGAGGTCTATGGAGTGGAGGTTAGACAATACAAAACCTCCGACGCCCTTCTTCTCTCGTCGAGCGTCATAGGCAACAGCCTCCTCGACAGCAAAAAGACGGGCCAGCCGGCCCAGCGAAGTTACCGGACATGGAGCGATGCAGATTTCACGGACTATCTGCGGGAACACGGTCTCGGTGAGGTGGCCCCGGTCGTAGACGAAATTCGGAGCTTCTCAAAGGGCCTCGGCCTAACCTGCTACTCGGGCAGAGGTGGGAGCTGCCCGTCCTACGGCGTTCGGATGGGCGACCAACGGCTCTTTACGGTAAGCTCGTGGTGGAAGAAGTCTGTCGGCTTTCTCTGCGAGGTTGACTTCTTCATCCCCTACGTCCTTCCTCCGCTTGGGAGCGAGTGGGACGAGGACAAACTACGGGCCTTCCTGACGGACTTACCAAATCGGAAGGGCGCCGACGGCAAGGACTATGCTTGGAGTTCGCCCAGAACACAGTACATTGACATTCACGCTTTCCTCGACACTACCAATATGGAATCCTTCAAGAAAATCGTCAAAGACCTATGCAAAGCCCTCAAAGAATCGAATTGTCATAATATACAACAAGAAGTTACCCCCCCCCCCCGAATTTAGCACTATTGACGAAACACACAATTCAGGGGACAAAAAGAACGCACTGGCGTTTCTGCCGTGCGTTCTTTTTCGCCTTACAGCATACCACTTTGGTAATTGCCGTGTCAATGGCGGATTTTTGGCGTGTCACTCAACGACACCAAATAGGAGGGCGCTCAACTGCCGGATTGCTGCTTTCTGATCCTTGTATATCGTGCTGATGTCCACGCCCTCCTCGTCGGCAATTTCCTGGAAGGTTTTCTGCTCCTCTTCGGGCACAAGGTAGGAGAGGTGAATAACACGGTATCGGCGGGCATCCTCAACCCTGGGGGAGTGTTCGCAATGGTATTTGAAGTAGCCAAGCATCAGGTCAACGTGGTTCAGAAGGAGGCGGGTACGGGCCACGCTGTCACGAACGCTCTCGACAGATACCTGTTCATGCTTGCAATCCATGAGGTCAAGCAGAGACTCCAAGTCCATATCGTCCTCAACTTGGGTGGCATCGTAGACGGCACTCTCACTGTGGACAACGAATGACCGATACCGCTCCAGCAGGAGCTTCGTGTTGTGGAGCCTCCGGTCTCTGGCCTCCTTCCGGTGGTTCTCCATAGCTTTCTGGTACTTCTCTATGGCAACTTGGGACGTGATACCGATGATTTCCCGGCGTTGCTCGGCGGTGATGCTGGTGGCTGGCGACTTGCCCTTTTTGCTCATGCCCTTTACCTCCTTGACTTTTCGAGCGAATATGCTACAATGATGGTGCGATTAGGTAGCGGCTTCGACTCTTTCGGGAGGTGGGGCTGCTATTCTTTTTCTGCCTCGGTATCTCTACCAGCAAATCCAGCCAGTTTCTCCACCATCTCATCGCCGACCCTTTCATTGAGCCCAGGCATTTCAAGAAGGGCGTGAACCTGAAATTCCAGAATAGCGTGGGTCAAGGGTGCATCCACATCCATGCTCAAGGCGGCATCTCCAAGCGGGGCCTTGTAGTCAAGTAGCAAACTGGCAACAAACAAATCAAACGGTATTCCAATATCCCTGCGATTCATCTTCTTGACAACCTGTTCATAGTCCCGGTTGCAGAGATTACACAACTCCTGGAGAGTAGCGCCGCACATCTCCCAGGAGCGCAGTTCACGGCACAACTCATGGCCGACGTTCGCAAGTTCGTTCTTGGCCTGCTGATACTCAAGGCGGAGCTGCTCCATCCGGCTCCGATCTTCCTCGAAAGCAGCGTCATCCTCCTGATCCCTCAGCCTGCTTGAGCGCATAGCGGCGTCAAACGCTTCCTCGGCAGCTATACACCGGTTTACGGCCATTCTCGCTCGGAGCCTGCTGAAGACAATCATCGTCCCAACGGCTTTCTTTGCCAGCTCGTCCTCTCCGCCAATCAGGTAGCCTATCGCCAGGGCGTTGTAGGCTTTGGCTTTCTTGAGGTACAGCCTATCTTTCCTTCCCATCTTCATCTTCTCCTTCCAGCCTGTCGGCCACTTCAATGTACTTCCGGGAGCCGCTGCGGAGCTCCCTTGCCAGCTTTGCGCTGGCGATGTCCCTGCGGGCGTTAGCCTCGACGCCATCCTGAGTGAGCCATAGCACCTCATAGAGCTGGTGCTCAGAGCTGGTCTGCTCATTGATTCTGTCCAGGGCTTTCCCGGCAATGCGGACAGCCTCATATAGCGTGTAGGGCGACTCGTCAAGGATACTTCCGACCACATTCTTACCACTTCCGGTATCTTTTTGGTCACTACCTACTTCTTTTCTATCAACCCTGATCTGATAGCCAACTCCGTACCGTTTGTTCGCTTCAAGGTAAATCTCCAACAACCAATGCCTCCTCTCATTCTGCCGCCCATGCCAGATGCGCTCCAGCATGGGCGGATATACTTTATCAACTGAAAATCTCCCGCACAACGTCCTTTTTCCCCTCGGCAATCTTCACCCGCCGAGACCCACCCTTGAAGTAGACGGGGACGCACATCTCCTGGATGCGGGAGTATATGCGCTTGTAGTCCATGCTCTTCGGATCGTTCATCTCATCCAGGGTGAGGTTCGTAGTCACTATCAGGGGCTTCCGGGTCTTGTACCGCTCGTCCACGACGGCGTATACAATCTCCTGAGCATACTCGCTCTGCCTTTCTGCTCCAAGGTCATCAATCACCATGAGCGGGAACCGCTTCATCTGGCTGATAATCTCGGACTTGTCCCACCCGCCGTTGAGGATGCGTGGGAACGATGTGACCAGGGCGGGGACACCACGGTCAATGAGGGCATTGGCGATGCAGGCGGCGGCAAAGGTCTTTCCATTTCCGACACCACCCCAAAACAGGAGACCGCTGTTGTTCTCCAGCACCTCGGGCCAGTGTTCGACGTACTTTCTGCATCTGATAATCTCGTCGGTCTGGTCGGCCTTTGCGAAGGTGTACTCCCGGACAGCCTTGTCTTGGATTCCCTGCACCCGGAGGGTGCTGATGCGAGACAACTCCTCCTGCTTCTTCAGGCGCCGCTGTTCAGCCTCGTACTTCTCGACTGCACATTTACACTGGCAGCTCACGATGTCCTCCTGGCCCATAAGGGTGACACGACACTGTTTCTGCGTGTGGCACTTGCCGCAGTACAGCAATCCATCCTCTCCCCGGTAGTCTCCGGGCAGTTCGGGCGAGGCAATGGCAGCCGCCTGGGCGATGCTGTTGAATACTTCCATTCCGAAGTTCATCGGTCTCCCTCCAATTCCTTTGCGGCGGTGTCCAATGCGGCCCGGATCACCTGATCCATGTCGTAGTAACGGTAGCTCCCGAGCCGGCCACCGAATACCACGTTCTTCTCTCCTGCGGCCAGTTCCGCATACCTGCGGTACAGCTCCTTGTTGGCATCATCGCCGATGGGGTAGTACGGTTCTTCGCCAGGGCTCCACTCATGGCTATACTCCCGGCTGATAACGGTGTTTGGCAGCTCCCGGCCAAGCTCGTCCCTGCCGAACAGGAACCACTTGTGCTCAATGATGCGAGTCCACGGGATGTCTCCCCCGGTGTAGTTGACGACGGCGTTCCCCTGGTAGTTCGGGTTATCCAGGGTCTCCGTTTCAAACCGGATGGAGCGATACTGGAGCGGCCCGAGCGCATAGCCGAAGTAGGCGTCGATGGGGCCAGTGTAGACAATCCTCTCGGCTATGGCGTCGAGCTCGGCTTTCCGCTCCAAGTAGTCAACCCCGAGGCGGACATCGACGCCCAGGAGCATTTTCTCCACCAGATTCGTATATCCGCCGAACGGGATTCCCTGGTACAGAGCATCAAAGTAGTTGCTGTCATAGGTCAGCCGGACGGGCAACCGTTTGATGATGGAGCATGGGAGCTCCCGGCAGGGGCGCCCCCATTGCTTCTCGGTATATCCCTTCACCAGCTTTTCATAGATGTCCCGACCAACCAGCGAGATCGCCTGCTCCTCCAGGTTCCTTGGCTCTACGGGAGCCTCCAACCGCTGGGACTGGAGGATGGTGTGCGCCTCTCCGGGGGACACCACGCCCCACATCTGGTAGAACGTCAGCATATTGAACGGCAGAGAGTACATCCGCCCCCGGTAGTACGCCATCGGCGAGTTCGTGAAGCGGTTGAAATCATCGAACCGCCTGACGTAGCTCCAAATCTGCCTATCGTTCGTGTGGAAGATGTGCGGCCCGTACCTGTGTACCGTGACGCCGTTCACCAGCTCCGTGTAGGCGTTGCCGCCGATATGCCCCCGGCGTTCTACCACCAGACATCTCCGGCCAGCCTCGGTCATCTGCTGGGCGAACGTGGCCCCGTATAGGCCAGCCCCGACAATCAAATAATCGTATCTCATAGGCTGCCACTCGTGTCCCCAGGGTCGTAGTGGTACTCTCCAGCAGATCCTCCGGGGGGCTGGTAGCCTGGGGAACCTCCTTTCGGTAGGAAGTCAACGAACGGGGTGCTTTCACTCAGGAACGTCTTGCCGAGCTTGATGTAGTGCTTCTCCGTCTGGAGCTTCTTACACTGTGCCGCATAGGCCGTGGCGGCTCTGAGTAGCTCCTCCTCGGAGAACCCGTCGTTCAGGCGGGCCTTATACTTCTTGTAGGCGTTGGCCTTTTCCTCTTTTCTGGGGTATGCTGCCCAAAACTGTTCAAACGCCGATGTGTACTGAGAGCCATCCGGTTTCTCCGCCTTTTTCGTTTCGTCAGGCAGATTGCCTTTTGGCGGCTCGTCAGGCGGGTCTCCAGGTGGCGCAGGAGGGAGCTTATCGGGGCCGTCATCATGCTTCCCGGTCTGAGCCGCCTTGGCGGCGGCCTTCCTGGCACGTTCCCGTCTCTTTCGCTCATTCGCAGCTTCCTTTGCAGACATATAACGCACCCACGGCTCCTGATGCTCGGGCCAATCGTGAATGTAGTACAGTCCATCCATCTCGTCAATCCACCCTGCATCGACGAGAGCTTGCGCCACCTTCAAAGGGTCACGGCTCTTGTCAATTTTCAGGGCAAAGACATCGGCGATGTCATTCAGGTTAGCTTTCTTCAGGAGGCCGCTGCTGTCAGCGTTGTCCTTCACGGCCCACAGCCATACATAGTCCAAAATGCCGAGCGCCTCTGCTTCGTTGCACCCGGCCAGCTTTGCGAAGTCTCGGAGCTTCGGGCCGACGACTCCTTCGTGTAAGGCAATCCATCTGTCCATACATACCGCCCTACCTTTCCTCGCAAAACGCTTGGAACTCGGCCCAATCGCTGAGGTAGTACCCATCGCTCCGCTTATCGACCCAGCCGGATTCTACAAGTGCCTCGGCCACTCTCTGAGGGTCAAGGCACTTTGATATGGTACTCTTGAACGTACACTTGATGTCCTCCAGGTCAGCCTCCAGAAGAAGGCCGTCCTGATCGGCGTTCCCGCCAATCCCCCACAGCCAGAGGTAAGACAGGATGCCGAGCGCCTCTGCTTCGTTGCACCCGGCCAGCTTTGCGAATTTTCGGAGCTTCGGGCCAATGACCCACTCATGCACCGCAATCCACTTATCGACTTCCATTCCAGGCGACATCTGCTTATCCCTTCCTTTCTTGATGTCGTAGTTCACGAGGCTTTCGCTCGCCCCTTGGCGGTCGAGACCTCTCTGCTTCCGGCCATGGCAAATATGTCGATTTTGGGGGCCTTCTTCAGAGCTACCTCCAGCTCAGCGTCGGAGTGGATTCCATACTCCTCGGCCAAAATCTTCCTGAGCTCTTCTACACGGTTCATGTGCCCCCTCCTTCCTTTTTTGCCATGAGTCCACTTTTCACCCCGTTTTCGTGTACCCAGAAGCACTATTACAGGGCTTAATGTGCATCGACAGGCTCTTTTCTTCTTCAGACCGGCATCGTATAATTACCACAGTGGCAAACGAAACCAGCCCCGGAGCCTTTCGGCGTCATTCATTCCGACATTCCTCGGTTCTCAACGGGATTTCCGAAGCGGCAACTTGCGCCCATTGATTACCGTTTTGGTAGTTTGTCGTCAAAAAAAATGACGCTGAACTGCTCCATCGTCAAATCCAGCTCCGCCGCCAGCGCCAGCTTCTCCTCGTCGGTGAACGGGGTCTTGCCGGTTTCTTTCTTGGCGTAGGCGTTCAGGCATTTGCCGATTGCGCCAGCCATGTCCCGTCTGGTCTTTCCCTTCCGTCTCCGGGCAATCTCAAGCTCAAGAGTGTTCATGTCTCCGCCTCCTTTCCTATTATATCTCTATCCTACCACTTTGGAATCTCATTGTCAATCGGGTTTTACCATTATGGAAGAATTACTGTTGCAAACCTTCACTTTTCGTTGTAGAATACTATCTATCCATATCAAGGAGGTATTATTATGTACGATAAGAGCTCATTTTCTTACCAATATAACCGGATAATGGCGATGCGTGGAATGTCCCAAAAGGAACTGGCGGCGGCCCTCAACATTTCGAGCGCCACGACATCCAGGTATGCCACAGGCGCCAGGGAGCCGGACATCAAGACCCTCGTGCGAATTGCCGAGATTCTCCATGTCTCCGTAGACGAGCTGCTCGGCGTTGACGTGCCGGAACCCATTGCCCCGCCCCCGCCCCCGGTGGACATTGCCACGCTGACGGCCTGCTACTCCAGGGCGTCGGAGCAGGACAGGGACGTTCTGTGGTCGCTCCTCTCCAGGTACATGAAACCGGCGGAGAAGGCGGCAATCACCGCCCTACGGGAGAAGAAAGGGCAGGTCGGGTAGCTTCAGCTTGCAAGATCATTCAGATTCCGGTCGGTCACTGGCCGAAGGACAAACCATGACTGCGATACGGAGGTGGCACCATGCCGAAGCGTAAATCCCCAAAAAAGCGGGTATCTAAAACGACCACCGAGCCAAGGGCGGCAATCTATATCCGAGTGTCAACCCAATACCAGACAGATCGGGCCAGCCTCCCGGTGCAGCGTGAGGAGCTCATCAACTATGCCAAGTACGCCCTCAACATCAACTCATACGAGATTTTCGAGGACGCCGGCTTCTCGGCAAAGAACACAGACCGGCCAGCGTACCAGCAGATGATAGCCCGTGTCCGCAATGGCGAGTTCACACACGTCCTGGTCTGGAAAATCGACCGGATCAGTCGGAACCTGCTGGACTTCACGGCCATGTACCAGGAGCTCAAAAACCTGGGCGTCACCTTCATCTCCAAGAACGAGCAGTTCGACACCAGCACCGCAATCGGCGAGGCGATGCTGCGGATCATCCTGGTCTTCGCCGAGCTGGAGCGGAAAATGACCAGCGAGCGTGTCAGCGCCGTCATGGTGTCCAGGGCCAGCAAGGGCGACTGGAACGGCGGTAAAATCCCATACGGCTATGACTATGACAAGGACACCGGCGAGTTCTCCATCAACGAGGACGAGGCCAAGGTCATCAACCTGATCTATGACCTCTACGAGAGCGAGAAGTCACTGACCGTCGTGGCGAAGTATCTGAACGACCACGGATACCGGGCGAGGTCTGGGAAGCCATGGAACCCGACCACCACCAGGAAGATGCTGGTCAGCCCGTTCTACGCCGGTGTCTACCGCTACAACTACCGATGCGAGGCGGACGGCGGCAGCCACACTCCCTCCTATGTCCGGGACGAGGACGAGTGGGTCGTCATCGAAGACCACCACCCGGCCATTGTGGACAAGGCGAGGCAGAAGCGGGTCGAGGTCATCCTTCAGGCCAACCAGCGGTCGCAGTCCAACGGCACCACCAGCTACAACAGGAAGGACGTTCACATCTTCGCTGGCCTGCTCCGTTGCGGGGTATGCGGGAGCGGCATGACGGCCTCCACGGATCGGGAGCGTGACGGGGGCTGGGCCCCGTCCAAGTACGGATGCACCCGCCGCCGGCGCTTCAATGACTGCAACAACAAATTCGTCTCCGACATCACCATCGGCCCGTTCGCCATGAACTACATCGCCAACATCATCAGGGCCGGTAACAGCTTCGGCAAGAGCACCAGCATCGAGACGCTCCAGAAGAAGCTGCTCCGGGGCGACACGTTCAAGGACGTGGTTGGCATCGAGCGCCCCGGTCTGGAGGAACTCTACAACCATCTCCAGAGCGGGGCAGGGGGGCTCGAATACAAGTCTGCCGCCCTGACCGCTGCGGAGGCGTCCAGTATCACAGACGAACGGGATGTCCTGCTGTCGGAAAAGAGGCGCCTTGAGAGGGCGCTGGCCCGCCTGAAAAGCCTATACCTATATTCTGATGAGGGGATGTCCGAGACCGACTATGTAATCTCACGGAATGACCTGATGGCATCGCTGGACAGCGTGACGGAGAGGTTGGATGTCGTGGAAAACTCCATCACGGAGCACCTGACGCTCTCCGACGAGGAGTTCATGGCGAAGGCGTCCTACTTCCTCGTGGCGCAGAAGCTCAACGAGAAACGGTACATCGACTACGAGAAATTCATCAAGAAAATCGACTCCAGAATCCTCAAGGATTTCATCAACTCGGTCGTACAAAACTTTTGTATAAAAAACGGTCGAGTGGTCTCCATCCTCTTCAAAAACGGCATAGAGCACCGATTTTTATACTCAGACGCCGAACAGTGAAAATCCCCGGAAACCCATGATTTCAAGGGCTTCCGGGGTTCTTTACTTTGCCGGGTCAATCGTATCTGTTATGAACATGGCATCCCCAAAGGAAAAGAAACGATAGCGCTGCTCCACGGCCTCCCGGTAGGCATCCAGCACCTGCTCGCGTCCCGCCAGGGCGCTGACCAGCATAATCAGCGTGGACTGCGGCAGGTGAAAATTCGTAATCAAACCGTCCATCACCTTGAACCGGTAACCGGGATAGATGAAAATATTTGTCCACCCGGCGCTTTCCTTTAAAGTTCCATTTTCCTCCGCCCAGCTTTCAATGGTCCGGCAGGAGGTGGTGCCCACACAGATTACCCGTCCGCCCTCCCTGTGGGTACGGTTGATAATCTCAGCAGTCTCACCGGAAATGGTGCAGTATTCTGCATGCATCTCATGGTCTGTAATTTCCGCTTCCTTCACCGGACGAAAGGTTCCCAAGCCCACATGAAGCGTAACACAACATACTTTTACACCCATTTCCTGGACCTGCGCTAACAGTTCCTTAGTAAAATGAAGCCCGGCGGTAGGGGCAGCGGCGGAGCCCACCTCCCGGGAGTATACGGTCTGATAGCGTTCCGGGTCGCTCAACTCCTCCTTGATATAGGGCGGCAACGGCATTTTTCCCAGCCGCTCCAAGGTTTCCAAGAAAATCCCTTCATATGCAAACCGCACCAGGCGGTTGCCATTTTCACACACCTGCACAATTTGGGCAGTAAGCGCACCGTCTCCGAAAGACAACTGTGCCCCCGCCTTCAAACGCCGTCCGGGGCGCACCAGACATTCCCAAACCTTTTCCCCCCGATCTAAAAGCAGCAGCACCTCTGCGGCCCCGCCCCCCGGTTCCCGCCGTCCAACCAGCCGGGCAGGAAGCACCCGCGAGTTGTTAAGCACCAGGCAGTCCCCAGGTCGGAGCAGACTGGGCAGATTGTAAAAATGCAGATGGCGCCGCCGCCCGGTGTTCTTATCCAGCACCAACAGCCGGGAAGCGTCCCGGCGTTCCAGCGGCGTTTGGGCAATCAGTTCTTGAGGTAATGCAAAATCAAAATCTGCGGTTTTTATGGCTGACGCACCTCGATCCCAGTATAATAAAATTGCAGGATATCCCGGTAAGCGTACCCCGCTTCCGCCATGGCATAGGCCCCCCACTGGCTCATACCTACGCTGTGCCCCCAGCCGGATCCTGTAAAGGTGAATACATTGCTTGTACTTGTATTGGCAGCATTTCCAGCCGACCCGTTCACCAGAGACACTTCACCCCCGCCGGTAATGGCATAGGCCTGTCCGCCCGGAGCCGCCTGTCCTATTCCGCTACTGCCGTCAATCGCATAGGCGCTGCTGAGGGTGGGGAGGGTTTCTCCTGCGTCCACATAGAACGTCCCCCCCTCTCCTGTGCCGCTGCCGCCGGAAATCGTATATCTCTGGGACCGCAGGCCCAACAGCGTGCGGCAAGACTCCTTCGTCCGGGTGATTGTCTTTCCGGAAGAATCTGTAAAGGTAATTGCCGTTACATTCCCTGTAGGCGAGGTCTGAGACACCCGAACATCCACAATGCCGGAATTGGCATGTCCTTTTGCGTTGAGCAGGTCGGTCAACTCCTGACGGGTAAAGGTCACCGTCCAATTGTATCGCTCAATTTGACTGGCCGCGGCAGCCTCGTAGGGATCGGGTTTTCCTTGCAGATAGGGCACGTTTTCCGACCAGACGTTTACCGCACTCTCGGTAGCCCCGCCGTCACTGTTAAAATACACCGGCTCTGCCAAGCTTGCGCCGTACCAGATATATTCTCCATAGGTCTCCTCTACCGCCTGACGGCTACCGTCCGTCATTCCAGCAATTCCCCGGTAGGCCTGGCAATCTACACCGTTGCAGATATCAAAGCCGGAAGCGCGGTGTTTCCCCTCCAGCAGCTTGCGGTAGCCATAAGTCCGGGCGCATACAGCCTGAGCCTTTAGCGCCTCCACAGGCCAGCTGGCCATCATTTCCGACAAGACGACTCCCTGTATGTAGTCCTCCATGGGCAGCACATTGACCACCGTCATATTTCCTCCGCTGCGCTGGTACTGGAATCCGCCGTAATAGGTATTGTTGCGAAAGATGGTCTGTGTTTTCGTCAGCTCATCCAGACCGGGTTTCACCGCAAAAAACAGCCCTCCGGTGCTGTCGAACTGGAAAAGCATTTTCCCGGTGCTGGTCTGCACCACCGACACGCCGCTTCCAGAGGTACCCACCACCTGGGCGCTCCCCAGCCCCAAAGCCGCCTGGGCCGCTTTGGCAGACCCACCGTCCAAATAGGCGCCTACCCGAACCTGATAGACCCCGTCAATCCACGCGGGAAAGCCGCCGGAATACAGCGCTGCCGCAGCCTGAGCGCTTTGAAAATCCGGATAGCTCCCCGGAAGCAGCAAGTGATAACACCCCACCGCAGGGCCTGAACCCGCAGCGTCCGTATACTGCCCCTCGTGATACCAGACGTTCTGGGTTTTAACCATAGAGATAGCCGTCTCTCCGGTAAAGCCCAGCTGGATAAAATTCAGCCCGCTGTCAAAATAGCCGAAGCGGTAGCCGGAACCCACGTGGTTGAGCAGATTGGCCCCCGGCAGGGCGTTGCCGCCGAAAAAGATACCCACGCGGATGGTGGGGTTGACCTGTACGCCGGAAGCCTGTGCCGGCGCCGCCCCCAGCAGGGCCGCCGCCAGAAACAGAGCGGCAAATTTTACAATCTTACGCTGTCCTTTTCTTCTCATTTGCATCCTCTCATATCCCGCTTCGGTTGACACAGCCGTTTTAGCTGTGATACAATCGAAAAAATCATGGCAAGGAAGGTCTCTGACATTATAATACAAAAACAGCAGTTCTGTAAACTGCTGATTTTCTTTTTTCCACAGCTGCCCCATTCGCCGGTTATCGAACAAGCCGGTGTTAGAATAGGATATTATCAAGAAAGTTGGAGGTCATCAAACATGGAAAAGTATAAAGTCGGCGTAATCGGCGCAACCGGCATGGTAGGCCAGCGCTTCGTCACCCTGCTGGAGCGCCATCCCTGGTTCCAGCTCACCGCCGTGGCGGCCAGCCCCCGCTCCGCCGGAAAGACCTATGAGCAGGCCGCAGGCCCCCGCTGGGCCATGGCCGCCCCCATGCCGGAGCAGGCCAAGGCGCTGACTGTCCTGAACGCCCAGGAGGATGTGGAGCAGATCGCCGGAATGGTGGACTTTGTGTTCTGCGCCGTAGACATGAAAAAAGATGAAATACGCGCTCTGGAGGAGGCTTACGCCAAGGCCGAGTGTCCGGTGCTCTCCAACAATTCCGCCCACCGCTGGACCGGCGATGTGCCCATGATCGTGCCGGAGCTGAACCCGGAACACGCCCAGATCATTCCCGCTCAGCGCAAGCGCCTAGGTACCCGGAGGGGATTCATCGCCGTCAAATCCAACTGCTCGATCCAAAGCTACGCTCCCCTGCTCACCCCTTTGATGAAGGCGGGCTATGAGATTGAACAGGTGCTGGCCTGCACCTATCAGGCCATATCCGGAGCAGGAAAGACCTTCCAGCGCTGGCCGGAGATGGTAGATAACCTGATTCCCTATATCGGCGGCGAGGAGGAGAAGAGCGAGCAGGAGCCTCTGAAGGTGTGGGGGCACATTGAGGGCGGAAAAATCGTCAAGGCCGCCGCCCCCGCTATCACCGCCCAGTGCCTGCGGGTTCCCGTCTCAGACGGACACACCGCCGCGGTCTTTGTCCGGTTTGCCCAGGGGAAAAAACCCACGCAGGAGCAGATCAAAGAAATCTGGGCCAGCTTCAAGGGACGCGCCCAGGAGCTGGAGCTTCCCTCCGCCCCCAAGCAGTTCATCCACTACTTTGAAGAACCAGACCGCCCCCAGGCCAAGCTGGACCGGGAGCTGGAGGGCGGTATGGCCATCTGCGCCGGGCGGCTGCGCCCTGACACCCAGTACGATTATAAATTTGTCGGCCTGTCCCACAATACCCTGCGCGGCGCAGCCGGAGGCAACGTCCTGCTGGCGGAACTCTTGTGCGCGGAAGGGTACATCCAGCGGCGCTGACGCCGCCGCTCTATAAGGAGGTAGTCCTTTGAGAGAACCTGTTTTTACCGGAACCTGCTGTGCCATCGTCACCCCGTTTGACGAGCATGGAGCCATCCACTACAGCCGGTTCGGGGCGCTCATCGACGAACTGATAGACCGGGGCATAGACGCCGTCTGCGTCTGCGGCACCACCGGCGAAAGCGCCACCCTCAGCACGCGGGAGCACATTGCCGCGGTGGATTATTGCGTCAAACGGGTAAACCGCCGGATAAAAGTCATCGCCGGCGCCGGGAGCAACGACACTTCTGCCGCCGTCTACCTCTCCCAGCACGCCCAGGATTCCGGGGCGGATGCCCTGCTCCATGTCACTCCCTACTATAACAAGGCGTCCCAAACAGGTCTTATCAAGCACTACGAAGCCATCGCTGAAAATGTACAGCTCCCTGTAATCCTTTATAATGTCCCCTCCCGCACTGGCGTCTCCCTTACGGCGGAGAGCTACGCCGTTCTCGCCCAGCATCCGAACATCTGCGGCGTCAAAGAGGCCAGCGGAAATTTTTCCCTGCTGGCTCACACCCGCACCCTGTGTCCCGAGGATTTCTATGTCTGGTCGGGCAATGACGACCAAGTGGTCCCAATGATGAGCTTGGGGGCAAAGGGGGTCATATCTGTGGCCGCAAACCTTATCCCAGAGGTTATGGTGCAGATGACTCACCTATGCCTGGAAGGCAGGTTTCAGCAGGCCGGTGCGCTACAGCTGGCGTACACGGAGCTGATCGACGCTCTGTTTTTGGAGGTGAACCCTATCCCCATAAAAGCCGCAATGAATCTGGCAGGCTATGCCGTAGGCTCCCTGCGCCTGCCCTTGTGCGATATGTCCAGCGGCGGCCTGGAGCGGCTGCGGCTGGCCATGATAAGGGCGGGGCTTTTGCAAAAAACGGCCTGAACGCCATATGATAAAGCTGATTGTTTCAGGCTGCAACGGGCGGATGGGCCGGGCGGTGGAGTGCGCCTGCGCAGGACAGCCGGATTTGGAGCTGGCTGCGGGTATCGACCTGCTGGGGCCGGGAGAGCGGGAATTTCCCGTATTTTCCTCTCCCAGCGAGTGTAGGGTGCAGGCTGATGTGCTGGTGGATTTCTCCAGCCCATCCGCCCTGTCCGGCCTGCTGGATTTTGGACTGACACGGCGCGTTCCGCTGGTGCTCTGCACCACCGGATACACCTCCCAGCAGCAAGCGGCTATAGAAACCGCCGCAGGACAGCTCCCTATCTTCCGCTGCGTCAATATGTCCCTGGGCGTCAATCTGCTGCTGGACCTGGTGCGCCGGGCAGCGGCGGTACTCAGGGAGAGCTTTGACATTGAAATCACAGAGCGCCATCACGCCAAGAAGCTGGACGCCCCCAGCGGTACGGCCCTGATGCTGGCGGAAGCGGCCGCGGAGTCCTTTTCCGGCGCCCCCTCTTATGTCTACGACCGCCATGCTGTCCGCCAGAGCCGGGAACGCCGGGAAATCGGTATCTCCTGTATCCGGGGCGGCGGCATTGTGGGGGACCATGAGGTTCTGTTTGCCGGACAGGATGAACTGATTGAACTGCGCCACTGCGCCATACGGCGGGAGGTCTTTGCCTCCGGCGCAGTAAAGGCCGCCCGCTTTCTGGCGCAGGTAGAAACCCCCGGTCTCTATTCCATGGCCCAACTGATCGATCACCTGGGCAGCATATAGCCGCCGGTGAGAACTATCTTTTTAGGGTTGTATGGCCTCAAAATGATGGATTTCGACTTTCCACCGCCTGCGGGCGGAGAAGCCCTGCGTGTGACGGCTGAAAAAAACCTCGCAGAGCTCCCGCCCGCAGGTGGAAAATTTTTAAATCTGTTTTCTCCGGCGGCACATGTATCGGGAGAAACACAGACCGGCCCGCTATCGGAAAAGACGCGTTTTTTTCGGCGGCCTAACGCAGGCTCCTTACATGGGGCCTGCATTTTTGCTGCCTTTCGTATTCCTTTCAGGAGCGCATTGATTCAGCTTGGGCAAATTCCCTTGTGTTCATTCGCTCAATCGGGTACACTTTTCTTGAAGGAGGCGATATTCCATGGCTGTGAACATCACCATCCAGGAAGAACCCGAATGCACTCAGCCAGAGCTGCTCATCCGCTGCCGCTGCGCTGCAGATCCAACGGTGCAGCGCATTCTCTCCGCACTGACTCCTCCGGAACGCAGGTTGGCAGGTACCCTGGACGGCCAGACTTTTCCCCTATCTCCTGCTCAGGTGCTCTATGCCGAATCGGTGGACCACCGAACCTTCCTCTACTGCCGGGAGATGGTATGTCAATCCTCCCTGCGGCTCTATGAGCTGGAAGAACACCTATCCGGAGAGGGCTTTGTCCGGGCGTCAAAGGCCATCGTCATCAACCTCAATCAAGTGCGCTCCCTGCGCCCCGATTTTGGCGGACGGCTGATTCTCACAATGAACAACGGGGAAAAAGTTTTTGCCTCCCGGCAATATGCCGCGGGCATCAAGAAAAAATTAGGAATTTAGGAGGCGTGTTTTCATGAAAAGATTTCTCACCGGAGTTGTGGAATGGAAAACCGGCGCTTGCCTTATGTACACCGGCTCCACCATCTTATATATGGCCGTCCTATACTTTTTACAGGCCCAGCCGGAGCTTGGATTTCTTTTCTCACTGCTTTTAGCATCCGCCCTAGGGAGCTTTATCCAATACCTAGCTTTTACAGACCGAGTCATTCCACATCTGCGCTATTCCCTGCGTATGCTGCTGTTTGTGGGGCTGTTCTTTCCTATGCTGACCGCCTGCGCTTTCCTGTTCCAATGGTTTCCGATGGAACAAGTCGGCTCCTGGCTGATCTTCATCCTAATTTTCCTGGCCATTTTCCTCGCCATGTCGGCGGGCTTCGAGGTGTATTTTCGTCTCACCGGACGGAAATATGACGGAATTCTCGGCCAGTACAAGAAGCGGCAGGAAGAACGGGAATAGGGATACACGGGGGAGGGATACCGGCGTATCCCTCCCCCCATTTCTTGCCCGTCCCCTGTTATTTGACCGCTTTTTCAAACCCGTATTCCCACAGGGTCAGGCTCTCGTCCACAACCTGCCTATGAAGTCCATCCACCTGATAAAATCCGCATCTCTGATAGAGCTTTACAGCGGGCACGTTAGTATCCACGACGAACAGGCGCAAATACCGGGCTCCCGCCTCTTTAGCGCCCCGTTCTGCAGCACGCAGGGCGGTTGTCCCCAACCCGCCGCCCCAGCGCTTGGGGACAACCGCCAAACGCTCCAAACAGCAGGCTTCCGCTTGGGGCTCTGTCCACCCCATACCGTCCTCCTCAGCAAGCCATGGACACAGCGCAAACGCCGCCTGGACGCCGTCCTCTCCCTCAAGCAGACAGAGCCTGCCCATCCGGATGTCTTCTGGCAGAACGGCGGCAGGGTAGATCTGATCCCAGATTGCCAGCCCACTGCGCTGCATTTCAGAGACAACAGCCTGATACAGCGCCTGAACCTGCGGCAGGTCGCCTATACAGGCTCTCCGAAACTCCACGCCGCTACTCCTCCCCCTTAGGGCCAACCGGATGGCCGTTACCGTCAATTTGCTTGGCCGCCAGCCGCTTATTGACCCACTGGCGCACTAAATCATAGAGCACTGCGAAGGTAGGAACGCCCAAAATCATGCCGGGGAAACCGAACAGTCCCCCGCCCACAATAATGGACACCAGCACCCAGATGGCAGAAAGCCCCGTGCTATTTCCCAAAATCTTGGGGCCCAGAATATTTCCATCGAACTGTTGAAGCGCAATCACCAAAACCAAAAACCGCAGAGCCGCCAGCGGATCCACCAGCACCAAAATCATCAGGCAGGGCACCGCGCCGATGATAGGACCGAAGAAGGGGATCACGTTTGTCACCCCTACCACCACGCTCATAAGCATTGGATACGGAATGCGGAAAATCAGGCACAGAACAAAGCAGAGCACACCGATGATCGCCGAGTCAATGATCTTGCCATTGATAAAGCCCACAAAAACCTGATTGGCGTGGCTGAGTACCTCTAAAAACCGGTCCGCCCGCCGTTTTGGGAGAACTGCGTAGAGCATCTTCTTTAGCTGAGGCACCAGACGCGCTTTTCCCGCCAGCATATAGATAGAGGCGATCAAAGCCGTGACTCCGGTGACAACTCCGCTGCCAATGGCCATACCAGCCGCCAGCAGCCGGGGCAGAGACTGGGTTACAAGCTCCATGAGCTTCCGGGTCACATCCTGTAAATACCCTACGATCTCCTCAAACCCCTCGCCCTCCAGGTGAAACTGTTCTTCCAGCTGCCAGACAAGCTGGTTGAGCTCCTTGGCGTAGGAGTCCATATTCCCCGCCAAATCCATAATCCCCTGCACCACCTGGGGTAGCACCATGTTTATCAGGATCACAATGACTGCCAGGGCAATCAGATAGACCGTTACAATGGATAAAACCCACTTAAAGCGTAAGTTCTGATACACCCTCCGTTCAAAAAAGCATACCGGCGTATTCAGCAGGTAGGCAATGCAGAAGCCCGCAATAAAAGGGGAAATAACCCCCAGGAACATATTTACCCGGCTGCTGATGACCCCAAAATTCGTCAGTCCCACATAAAACAGAATCGCCAACAGCACTACCAGCAGTGTGGACAGAGAATGTCCGTCCAATATGTACCATTTTTTCTCGTTGTTGTCGTCGTGGTCCGGCATCGGGACTCGTCCCCCTTCCGTGTTTTTGTCGTTTATGCCCATTCACATGTGCTTTGGCGCTGCCGCCTGGCCATCCAAATTGATCCAATACCGCTGCTCTACTCGCCCCTCGGCGTCTGTCACCTCATTTTCCAGTACGCCGTCATTTTTAACGATGGTCCTGGCGGAAGCGGGGTTGTCTTTATCGCACACCATCAGAACCCGCCGGATACCCAACGCTCCACATTTCTCCAGGGCCAGGGCAATCATCTGCGTGGCAATTCCCTTTCCCCGCTCTGATGGCCGAACCCCATCCCCGATATGCCCCCCGTGAAGCAGGAGCCTTTCATTCAGCCGGTGGCGGATGTTGACCGCGCCTACAAACCGGTTCCGGCCGGTATCCAGGCAGAACCAAGTGGAATCAGGCGCCAGCTCCGGATGCCCCTCCCCCACCTCCAGGCTGGGGAAATAGGTGGAAAACTGGTGGTAATCGGTTTTCTGTATGGCATAGGGCACAATTTCTTCTCCAGAAGCCGTCCACTCGTCCATCATATCTACCAGCTGGGGCATGTACCGCTCCTCCAGCTTGACTAAAACCAGCATCACATGTCTCCTTCCTGCACGCTTTTGATCGGATTGCACCACAAATGCCGAGTATCTCGCGGCAGATTGGCGTTTTTCGCGCTTCCCGGCGCAGCTGGGGAGTGAATTGTGCCAATTCTCGGGTACAATCTCCGCTCTGCGGCTATTGTACCATATCGGACCTACGCAGACAATCCCAACATGCTTTTTCAGTTTATCAGAGATCTTTAAAGATATGGGAAAGATTTCTTTGCTATTTTCTAAAAATTAGCTACAAGGAGCCGTCGCTTGGCGTGGCGGCTCCTTGCAGTATGTGTTTATTCCAAATAGGCCCGGTGGAATACCTTCTTACCCTTCTTAATGGTGACACCGTCTCCGGCCAGGGCCTCAGCGGTAATCTTCGCGGCGACGTCGCCGGCCTTTGCGCCGTTCACCTCTACGCCCCCCTGCTGCACCAGGCGGCGGGCCTCGGAGCGGGAGGGGGTCAGGCCGCATTTGACCATCAAATCCAGCAGAGCAATAGCCCCTGCGTCCAAATCCGCCTCCGTCAGGGCGGTGGCAGGCATGTTGCTCCGGTCGCCTCCCTGGGAGAAGAGAGCGCGGGCGGCGCCCTGGGCTTTCTGCGCCTCCTCGTCCCCATGGACCATGCGGGTTAACTCCAGGGCCAGAATCTCCTTGGCGGTGTTCAGCTGGGCGCCCTCCCACCGGTCCATCTCGTCAATCTGCTCCAGAGGCAGGAACGTCAGAAGGCGGATGCACTTCATTACATCGTCATCCCCCACATTGCGCCAGTATTGATAGAAATCGTAGGGGGAGGTTTTATTGGGATCCAGCCATACGGCATTCCCGGCAGTCTTGCCCATCTTGTTTCCCTGGGAGTCGGTAAGCAAGGTGATGGTCATGCAATGGGAATCCTTGCCCAGCTTGCGGCGGATCAGCTCGGTCCCTCCCAGCATATTGGACCACTGGTCGTTGCCGCCGCACTGCATATTACAGCCCACCGTCTGGAACATATGGTAGAAATCATAGGACTGCATAATCATATAGTTGAACTCTAAGAAGCTGAGCCCCTTCTCCATCCGCTGCTTATAGCAGTCCGCCCGCAGCATGTTGTTTACCGAGAAGCAGGCCCCTACCTCCCGCAGCAGCTCCACATAGTTGAGCTCCAGCAGCCAGTCGGCATTGTTGAGCATCATGGCCCTGCCGTCGGAAAAGTCAATGAATTTTTCCATCTGGCGCTTAAAGCACTCGGCATTGTGGTCGATGTCCGCTTTGGTAAGCATTTTACGCATGTCAGTGCGGCCGGAAGGGTCTCCGATCATGGTGGTGCCCCCTCCGATCAGGGCGATCGGCTTGTTGCCCGCCGCCTGAAGCCGCTTCATCAAGGTCAAGGCCACGAAATGCCCCGCTGTCAGGCTGTCCGCGGTGCAGTCAAAGCCGATATAGAACGTGGCCTTGCCGTTATTAATGAGATTTTTGACCTCCTCCTCGCTGGTCACCTGGGCGATCAGTCCTCGAGCGGTCAATTCATCGTAAAGCGTCATGTTTGTTCTCTCCTTATTATTTTATCGCCGTTTTATTAGGCCTTGTTTGAAAATTGTTAACACGTCCAAATGGCGGGTCTTTTTCCGCTTGGACGGCGGGGTTTTTCCTTGAAATCCGTCAGGATTCCTGCGTCAAAACCCCTTGCCAGCCGAAAAATCCCTCGCCCTTGGTCATATTCCCATTTTCAAACAAGGCCTACTCCAGCAGCCGTTTTCCACAGTGGGGGCATCTGGGGTCGTCCAGCTCGTGGAGCTGTCCACAGCCGGGGCAGGGCGCCTTGGCCATGCTGCCGCCCTCTTCCGCAGCTTCCGGCGGCTCTAACGCATAAAATTCTATCTTTTTACACTTACAGCAGCTGTAGATATCCACCGTTAAGGCTCCAGAAAAAAGATGATCCAAGTGCCCCGCCAGCAGACCATATCTTCCAAGCTGTAGCTGCTCCTGTCCCATATGGCGCATCCGCCCGCCGCAGCGGGTGCAGATTTCCCGTTCCATGTGTTTCGCTCCTCCCTATACAAAAAACACCCCCCGTCCCATTCAGGACAGAGGGCGTCAATTACTACGCGGTACCACCTCTGGTTCGCCGCCACCTCACGGAATACGGCCTTATCGGGTGCAGCCACACCCTCCGCGCTGTAACGGGCGCGCCCGGCCCACCCTACTCCTTGTTCGGGCGGCTGCTCCAAGGGGTATTCACAGCCGTTCCTCTCCCCCTCGCACCGGACCGGGGGTTCTCTGGGCAGGAAAACAGACTGCTACTCTTCCTCTTCCTCACATATTTGGGACATTATACGCCTGATATTCCGGTTTGTCAATGGATTTTTTCACGCAGACTTATTGGCAAAACGCCTCAATGCCGGACTGTGAGACGCTCGGAAAAGTGGCAAGACCACTTTTTCGAGCGTCTCAAGCCGCCCCCCAAAGAGCGGTCTGTCAATCTGATGCGCAAGTAAGCCTGTAAGCCGGGTTCTGTCCTTTAAGACAGCCATCTATCTAGGCTCAGCGTTGCCGCTGCGCTCAAGCCGCCTCCTCGGGACGGCCGGGCCGGCCTATATGTCCCTCCACGGCGTTGCTCCGGGATAGAGTTTACAGCAACGGACGCTTCCACGCCGTCGGGCGGGCTCTTACCTCCGCCTTTCCACCCTTACCTACACCAAGCAGCTGCCTTGTGCAGGCGGTTTATCTCTGTTGCACTTTTCCTAGGGTCGCCCCCGGCGGGTGTTACCCGTTATCCCTGCCCTATGGAGCCCGGACTTTCCTCACGTGCGGGCCTTTCGCCCCACCCGCGCGGCTGTCCAGCTTACTTGCGTAGGGTATTGTAACTGATTTTAAACCAATTGTCAACCAAACTGTGCCGTTTTTCTGAGAATTCCTATTCTTATCCTACAAAACCGCCGTCCACAGACAAAACCTCTCCTGTCACATAGCTGGCCATGTCTGAGGCTAAATATAAAAACGCATTGGCCACATCCTCCGCCGTGCCCAAACGGCGCAGGGGGATGCCGGCGGACATACGCTGAATAATACTCTGGTCCAGGGCCGCCACCATATCCGTAGCAGTGATTCCAGGCGCCACCGCATTGACCCGAATGCCATCCTTACCCAGTTCCCGGGCCAGGGCCTTAGTCAAACCGTTGATGGCAAACTTGGACACAGGATAGGCGCTGCCGCTGGCCTGTGCGTATAGGCTGACCATAGAGCTGGTGTTTAGAATCACGCCGCCGCCCTGTTCCTTCATCAGACCCGCTACTGCGTGGGTGCAGTTATACACCGCCTTGACATTCACATCCATCACATGGTCAAAATGAGCTTCGTCGTAGTCGTAAAACGGCTTGGCGTCGCTGATGCCCGCGTTGTTCACCAGAATATCTACCCTGCCCCACTGGTTGACGACGGACCTCACCATTTCCTCCACAGCGGCAGTGCACAGCAGGTCGGGGCAAAAGCCCAGCACAGAGTAATTGGGGTTTGCCTCACCGAGCTTAGACAGCGCGCTGTCCACAGTCTCCTGCCGGGAACCCAGCAAGGCAACCTTGGCTCCATTATCCAGGAACCCCTTGACGACTGCAAATCCGATACCCCGGGTGCCGCCCGTGACAATGGCGACCTTGTCCTTTAAAATCATGGTCTCCGGCTCCTTTTACATATATGGTAATCGATCCCTCAGTCCTGGTCCCAGTTGTGCCAGACGTTCTGTACGTCGTCGTTATCTTCAAGCAGGTCAATGAGTTTTTCCATATTTTTGATGTCCTCTTCATTCTCCAGCTTTACGTAATTCTGAGGGACCATCTCCACAGCGGCCTGAACAAAGGTATAGCCCTTCTCCTCCAGCGCCTCCAGCACACCGCCAAAAGAATCCGGATCGGTGTAAACCTCAAAAACCTCGTCCTCCGCCTGCATGTCGTCCGCTCCGGCGTCCAGGGCGTCCATCATGACAGTATCCTCATCCAAATCCTCTTTCTCAATGACAATCACACCCTTACGGTCAAAGGACCAGGACACACAGCCGGTAGCCCCCAGCCCTTTACCGTATTTGTCCAGCAGATGACGGACCTCGGGAGCCGTGCGGTTGCGGTTGTCGGTGAGCGCGTCTACAATCACCGCCACACCGGAGGGCCCGTAGCCCTCATACGTGACGTTTTCATAGGCGTCGGCATTGCCGGAGCCCAAAGCCTTATCAATGGTGCGCTTAATATTGTCATTGGGCATATTGGCGGCTTTTGCCTTAGCGATTACCGTGGCAAGGCGGGAATTGTTCGCAGGGTCTCCGCTGCCGCCGGTTTTCACCGCCACAATCATCTCCCGGGCAATTTTTGTGAATATCTGAGAGCGCTTAGCGTCGGCAGCGCCCTTCGTTTTTTGGATATTGTGCCATTTGGAATGTCCTGACATACTATCTCGTTCCCTTCCTGTATCGAAAATATGCAAAATAAGTTTAGCACGTCTTGGGCGGCTTGGCAACCCCTTACAGGTAAGAAAATACCTCTTTGTGCCGTTGGGTGGGAAATATCTCCACGTCCGGGAATCCCTTTGAAAGCCACTCCACCAGGACCGGACACACCACCTGCTCAGTAGGATAGTGCCCTGCGTCAATCAAATTGAGCCCCAAGGCTTTGGCGTCCAAAAAGCCGTTATATTTCACATCCGCGGTCACAAAGGTGTCGCATCCCTGCGCCAAGGCGTCGGCCATCATGTCGGCACAGGCCCCGCCCCCTACCGCTACACGGCGTACCGGGCGGCAGGCATCCACATAGCGCACCCCGTTGGCGCCGAGGGCGGCTTTGACAAAGGCGGCAAAGGCGGCGGCTGTGCAGGGAGTACCGGCGGCAGTGCCCACCCTGCCAATGCCATAGGGCCGCCCGGAAGGGTCCAGCCCCTCCTGGCGCAGCTGCTCAACCTGCGTCAGCCCTAGCTTCCAGGCCAGGGCGTCATTGACGCCTCCCTTTACTGCGTCCAGATTTGTATGGGCACAGATTGCAGCAATGTTCCGCTCTGCCAATCCAAGCAGAATCCGCCCCTCCGGAGTGGCGTCTGTAAGCGCTTTGACCGGATGGAAGATAACCGGGTGGTGGGATACAATCAGCTGCGCTCCCAGCTCTCCCGCTTCTGCCGCCACCTCCTCCGTGATATCCAAAGAGACCAGAATGCGGGAGACGCTCCGGTCCCCGCGCCCCACCAAAAAGCCGGCGTTATCAAATTCCATCTGAAGGGAAAATGGCGCCAAATGGTCCAGATATTGAACAACTTCTCTTACACTTGCCATGTATTCCATTCCTCTCGCATCTCCTCAATTCCCTGGCGGATCTGTTCCAGCTCCCCCCCACGCAGCGCATGCTCCGCCCGTTTAGACCGGTTCAGCCCCGCCAGTATTCGGTCCAATTGAGCAGCCTGCCGCCGCAGATACTCTCCCCGCCAGGGGGAACAGGCCTCCCTGCTCTGCTTCCCTGCCCAGTATTGGGCGGGGCTCATGGGACCCATATCGCCGGGGGCTGCCGCTAAAATTGTATAAAAGGAATCCTTCTCCCGGCTGAGCGCTTCCCTTTGAATTGTATACCGGTGCGCTTGAAGCCACCGGCGCAGCTGGTATTGAGCTGTCATAGGCTGAAGTAATAAGCGGCGTTCTCCCTGCGCAGTCCAAGGGGCGGCAGCTAGAATGGCGGCAATTGTCTCGCCCCCCATACCCGCGATGATGATGGTGTCCGCCTCCTCCGGCAAGATACCAGCCAAACCGTCGCATAGCCGGAAATCCATAAGTTCCGTCAAACCGTACCGCTCCGCCGTGGCTCGAGCGCGAGACAGCGGTCCGGCCCGCAGGTCCGACACCACCGCCCGACGAATTATCCCGCGCTGGAGCAAGTTAGCGGGCAGATAGGCATGGTCTGTGCCTACATCCACCACTTTAGCCCCTGGGGGCACCAGGTCCGCCACCGTTTGCATCCGCGGCGGCAATTGGATCACGCTCAAACTACTCCTCCCCTCCCGGTTACAGGCCACACTAGGCCCTGTTTCCAGTGTCTCCTCTCCTTGGCACAAAAAATGGAGCGGTCATTCTGACCGCTCCATTTTTTGATGTTACTGGGCGGCGGCGTTGAGCTTGCCCACCAGCTCCTCCACGTCTACGCCGTGGACCATACAGGCCTGTTCCACAGTCTCCCCGCGAGAGGAAGGGCAGCCCAGGCAATGCATCCCAATCGACAGAAAGATGGGAGCAGTCTCAGGGGCAATATCCAAAATATCGCCGATGATGGTGTCTTTTGTAATTTGAGCCATTGGACGGACCTCCAAATATCTAGGATGAGAGTAGTATATCCTATCTTTCGCTTTTTTTCAAGTGATACTTCTGTTTCTCCTGTTTTTTTCCCCGCCAACTTCTGGAGCTGAACAACTGGACAAGCTGCGGCGGCAATCATCCATACAAAAGTGGAGACGGCCGAAGACGTCTCCACTTTCTGGTTGGCTGTTTAGCCCTGCTCACGCATACGTGCGAAGCAGTCGCTGCAATATACGGGGCGGTCGGACTTGGGCTCAAAGGGAACCTTGGCCTCGCCGCCGCAGGAAGCGCAGGTAGCGGTGAAATACTCGCGGGGACCGCGGGAAGCGGCTTTGCGGGCATCACGGCAGGCCTTGCAGCGCTGAGGCTCGTTCTGGAAGCCACGCTCGGCGTAAAACTCCTGCTCACCGGCGGTGAACACGAACTCCTGACCACATTCCTTGCATACCAGAGTCTTGTCTTCGTACATGTTTTTACCCTCTCTTTGCTTTGTTGCCCAGGTCCGGCTATACCGATTATGCTGGGACTGTAATATTGCGTTCAGCATGTGCTGATACCGCCAAAAGAAGAGTGCTGTGCCAATTTGCGCCGGATGCGCTGGACAGCGTTGTCCACCGATTTCGGGGACTTGGTTACCTCAGCTGCAATTTCGGAATAAGACAAGCCGCTTAAATACAGCCGCAGGATACGTGCTTCGAAACTGGACAACTGGCCTTCCAACGCCCTTACCCGCTCCTGAAAAGATTCCCGATTGAGAAAAATCTCTTCCGGATCGTTTAAGCTCCGATAGCCTTGGAGGCCGTAGCCGAACTGGCCGCCGTTCCCGTTAAAAAGAGGGGTTTCGAAAGGGACGTAATTGTTCAGCGGCGTATGCTTGTCTCTCGCCGCCGCTTTGATCGCTGAAACAAGACGGTGCTTGATACAGATTTCTGCAAATGTGCGAAAGCTGGCGCCCCGCTCTGGGTCATATTCCCGCACTGCCGTTAAAAGGCCCATCATCCCCTCTTGGATGAGGTCTTCGCTGTCGCCCCCCGCTAGAAAATAGGGGCGTGCACATATGCGCACCAAGCGGTTATACCGCACAACTAAGGCTTCCTCTGCAACACGGTCCCCTGCCGTAGCCTGGGCGCACAATTGCTCGTCCAGCGGCTCCGTCCGACGGGATTCGTCAAGTCTCATGCCTAATCTCCTTGCACATTATACGCGGATACGAAGTAGTTTGTCAAGCATTTATGCAAAAATTTTATACTGGTTTAGTAAATTTTTATAACATTTGCCAAACCCTCTGCACAATTCCCCGCATTTTATCGAATTTCGCTTCGATTATGGGTGAAATTGGGAATTTATTTGCAATTCCTGCATTTGAAATACCCCTACCTACAGGGAAATCTGGTCCAATCCGGCGCCCAGATTTCCCGGCAAGCTCAGCCCCAGATGCTCATAGGCCTGCCGGGTAACACAGCGTCCCCTAGGCGTACGGGTGAGAAAGCCCATCTGCATCAGATAAGGCTCATACACATCCTCTAAAGTCACCGCCTCTTCGTTGATCGTGGCGGCCAAAGTCTCCAGCCCTACAGGCCCGCCGCCATAGTGTGCAATGATGCTCTCAAGCATCCGCCGGTCGATGGCGTCCAGTCCCAGACGGTCCACCTCCAGGGCGGACAGAGCCCGGTCCGCTACGCTGCGTGTGATGACTCCTCCCGCCATAACCTGGGCAAAGTCCCGCACTCTGCGCAGCATCCGGTTGGCGATTCGCGGCGTGCCGCGGCTGCGGCGGGCGATTTCCATCGCTCCGTCTTCCTCAATGGGCACATTCAAAATACCCGCGCTGCGGGTAACGATGAGGGCCAGCTCCTCCGGCGTGTACAGCTCCAGGCGCAACGTCACTCCAAACCGGTCCCGCAAAGGGGCCGACAGCTGTCCGGCCCGGGTAGTGGCCCCAATCAATGTAAACCGGGGCAGGTCCAGGCGGATGGAGTTGGCAGAGGGCCCCTTGCCAATGATGATATCAATGGCAAAATCCTCCATAGCGGGATATAGTATTTCCTCCACCGACCGGTTGAGGCGGTGAATTTCGTCTACAAAAAGGATATCGTTTTCCGCCAGATTGGTCAGCAGAGCGGCCAGATCTCCGGGCTTTTCAATGGCGGGGCCGGAGGTAATGCGGATGTTGACCCCCATCTCGTTGGCGATAATGCCGCTGAGGGTGGTCTTGCCCAGGCCCGGGGGGCCGTGCAGAAGCACATGGTCCAGGGACTCCCCCCTCAGCTTGGCCGCCTGAATAAAAATGGACAGGTTTTCCTTGGCCTTGGCCTGCCCAATGTACTCCGAAAGGCTTTTAGGACGCAGGGAGCCCTCGTTCTCATCATCACGGGTCAGGGATGTGGTAACCAGCGGCTCCTGGGTCTCAAACCCGCCGCTGTCGGAAAAATCAATGCTCAAAGTTTCACTCCTTCACAGCTTACCAGGAGCTTGTCAAAGAAAGACGCGCCCCACCGCAGCACAGATCGCTCCCGTCCTCGAAGCGGGCCGTTCCGCTGCCGCTCCGGATCCCCCGGTCCAGACCGTCCAGCACCTGGTCAAATTCTCCCTGAAAGCATTTTTCGTACTTTGCCATAAGCGCGCCTTACCCTTTCACCATCTTTTTCAGTGCCTGTTTAACAATCTCCTCCAGTCTGAGGGAATCCAGGTCGATACCCTTCAATGCCGCGGCAATCTCATTTTGGCTGTACCCCAGCACGGCTAAAGCGGCGGCGGCCTCGCTGGCTTTGTTCTCTGGGATTACCGTCAGGCCGGTGCCGCCGTAGCTCTCCCCCGTCGCAGGAATCTGGCCCTTGGCCAGCTTATCCTTCAGCTCCAGAATAATCCGCTGGGCAATTTTTTTCCCAATTCCCTGGGCTACGGTCAGAGTCTTTTCATCCCCGGTGATAATGCTCATAGCAAGCCCCTCCGGCGTCGTGGAGGACAGGATGGACAGCGCCGCCTTAGGCCCCACGCCGGACACGCCGATCAGCATCCGAAAACAGTTGAGCTCATTTTCCGTGGAAAACCCGTACAGCTCCATGGCGTCCTCCCGGACGTTCAAATAGGTGTACAGCTTTGCCTCTTTTCCCTTCTGAAGCTGAGCTAAAGTATGATGCGTCGTCCGGCAGGCATAGCCCACCCCTGCGCAGTCGATTACCGCCAAAAAGGGGGCCGTATGCGCTACGGGGCCCTTTACATAATAAAACATCGTCTTATGCTCCTATCGTTTCCGCACCGCATACCGTCCGGAGCCGGGGCGGGCGTCGTCGGGGTTTTGCAGGCGGGAGGTAAAAGAACGGGCATGGCACAGGGCCACGGCCACCGCGTCGGCAGCGTCATCCGGCCTTGGAACCGATTGGAGTCTCAGCAGGCGCCGGGTCATATCCATGACCTGGCGCTTTTCTGCCTTTCCATAGCCGACCACCGCCTGTTTAATCTGCCCGGGGGTGTACTCATAAATCGGCACACCGTTCCGCTCTGCCGCCACCAGAATTACCCCTCTGGCCTGGGCCACGCCAATTCCGGTAGTGACATTCGTGCTGAAAAAGAGCTCCTCCACCGCCATGGCCTCCGGCCGGAATTGAAGGATCAGCTGCTCCATATCATCAGAAATCTGCCGCAGACGGGCAGGCAGGGCAATTCCCGCCTGCGTAGTGATGGTTCCGCAGCGAATCAGACGCTGCTGGTTCCGCCCGGCCTCCACCACGCCAAAGCCCACGATAGCAAATCCTGGATCAATGCCTAAAATCAACATGGAAGGCAGTTCCCCCTTATTTCCATACATAATTAGTTTACCACACCCTGCCTTTGGGTGCAATCGGGAATTGACAATTTTAAAACCGGGCGGCAGCACAAAACACCCCGGCATGCCGGAAAAACCAGCACGCCGGGGCACTTTCTCAGTTGCCTCCTGGTCGTTTGTTCAAATGCTTCCGCAGATCAACTCGCCCATCTTTCGGGTTCCGATGGGGGTTACGCCGGGTTCGGCAATGTCCGCGGTGCGCCAGCCCTCCGCCAGTACGGCGTCCACCGCTTTTTCGATAGCGTCCGCCTCCTGAGGACGCTGGAAAGAATAGCGAAACATCATCGCGGCGGAAAGAATCGTAGCAATCGGATTGGCCTTGTCCTGGCCCGCGATATCTGGAGCGGAGCCGTGAATGGGCTCGTAAAGCCCGGGGGCGGTATCCCCGATGGACGCAGAAGGCAGCAATCCGATTGAGCCGGTAATCATGCTAGCCTCATCCGAGAGAATGTCTCCAAACATGTTTTCGGTAACCAGCACGTCGAACTGGGCTGGGTCCCGCACCAGCTGCATGGCGCAGTTGTCTACCAGCACGTCCTCATAGGCTACGTCGGTATATTCCTCCGCCAGCCGGTGCATCACCGAACGCCACAGACGGCTGGTCTCCAGAACGTTGGCCTTGTCCACGCTAGACACCTTGCCCCGGCGCAGGCGGGCCAGTTCAAAGGCCCTGCGCCCAATGCGCTCGATCTCCCGCTCGGAATAGGCCATCAGATCGGTGCACTCCACGCCCCGGTCCTCGGTTTGATAGCGGTCCCGTTTG
Organism: uncultured Flavonifractor sp.; assembly: GCA_947346365.1. GTDB lineage: Bacteria > Bacillota > Clostridia > Oscillospirales > Oscillospiraceae > CANAAV01. The sequence goes on along the minus strand of CANAAV010000001.1, from coordinate 242,861 downwards.
CCGAAATAGACGCCGCCGGTGAGCTCGCGGACCATCATCAGGTCAATCCCTTTTTGGGCGGTCTCCTTTTTCAAAGGGCAGGCGTCTGCAAGCGGAGCGCGCAGAACGGCGGGACGCAGATTGGCGTACAGCCCAAGATCCTTCCGGATTGCCAGCAGGGCGGTTTCCGGCCTCTGGTGGGTGGGTTTGTCCGGCCCCCACTTGGGGGTTCCCACCGCGCCCAGCAGCACCGCGTCACAGGCTTTGCATTGTTCCGCCGTGCCCTCCGGGTAGGCCATACCTACCGCGTCGGAGGCGCAACCGCCCATAAGTATCTCTACAAATTCGTAGCTGTGCCCGAATTTTTCCCCCACGCGCTCAAGTACCTTGACCGCCTCTCCCACTATTTCCGGGCCGATGCCGTCTCCCCGAATCAGCGCAATTTTATAATTCATCGTCCATCTTCTCCTCTTCTATTTCGCCGCGCCTCTGGCCTTCAGTGATTTGAGCAGGCCGCCGCTGTCAATAATTCCACTGACAAACGCCGGAAAGGGCGCCGCCTGATAGGTTTTTCCGCTGGTCTCGTCGGCAATCACGCCGGTGGCAAAATCTACGCTGACCTTGTCCCCCGCCTGAATTTCTTCCGCCGCCTGGGCGCATTCCATAATGGGAAAGCCAATATTGATAGCGTTGCGGTAAAAAATCCGGGCAAAAGACGGGGCAATGACGCATTTGACTCCGCAGGCCTTCAGGGCCAGCGGGGCGTGCTCCCTAGAGGAGCCGCAGCCGAAATTGGCCCCGGCGACTACGATGTCGCCGGGCTCCACTGTGCCGGCAAAATCTGCATCAATGTCCTCCATGCAGTGGGAAGCCAGCGACTTCTCATCGGGGGCGTTTAAATACCGGGCGGGAATAATCACATCAGTGTCCACATTGCTGCCGTATTTATAGACCTTCATCTTCTCATACCTCCATTACAGCTTGCGGGGATCGGCCACACAGCCTGCCACGGCGGACGCGGCGGCTACCGCTGGATTGGCGAGGATAATCTCAGAGCTGACGGGGCCCATACGGCCCACAAAATTGCGGTTGGTGGTGGAAATAGCCCGCTCCCCATCGGAGAGTACGCCCATATGCCCGCCCAGGCAGGGACCGCAGGTGGGCGTGGACACGGCGCAGCCCGCCTCAATGAAGGTCTGGATCAGTCCTTCCTCCATAGCCTTCAGGGTAATCTGCTGGGTGGCGGGAATCACGATACAGCGCACGCCGGAGGCTACCTTTCTGTCCTTGAGCACCGCCGCAGCCTGCCGCAGGTCGTCCAAGCGTCCGTTGGTGCAGGAGCCGATTACCACTTGGTCGATATGCACGCCTGCCGCCTGCCCCACTGCGCGGGTATTGGAGGGCAGGTGGGGCAGGGCCACGGTGGGCTCAAGCCGGTCCAGGTCAATGACCACCTCCCGTTCGTATTCCGCGTCCGGGTCCGGCTCCACCGCCTCCCACGCGCGGGAAACGCGCCCCTCCAGGTAGGAGCGGGTCTTATCATCTACGGGGAAAATGCCGTTTTTGGCCCCCGCCTCGATTGCCATGTTGGCAATAGTAAAACGGTCGTCCATCGATAGGGCGGATACGCCCTGTCCGGCAAATTCCAGGGACTTGTACAGCGCCCCGTCCACGCCGATGGTTCCGATCAGGTGCAAAATGACGTCCTTGCCGGATACATAGGGCTGGAGTTTCCCTTTCAATGTCACCTTGATCGCCGCCGGGATGCGGAACCAGGCCAGCCCCGTCGCCATACCCGCCGCCATATCGGTAGAGCCTACGCCGGTGGAGAACATATTGACCGCACCGTAGGTACAGGTGTGGGAATCCGCGCCGATCATGCACTCGCCGGGGGCGGTCAGCCCCTGCTCCGGCAGGAGGGCGTGCTCCACCCCCATGCATCCCACGTCGTAAAAATGGGTGATGGAAAATTTCTTGGCAAACTCCCGCACCGCGGCGCACAGCTGCGCGGCCTTAATGTCCTTGCAGGGAGTATAGTGATCCAGCACCAGGGCAATTTTTTCCCGGTCAAACACTTGGGTCAGGCCCGCCTTGTTGAACTCCGCAATGGCCACCGGGGTGGTGATATCGTTGCCCAGCACCAGGTCCAGCTTCCCCTCTACCAGCTGTCCGGGGACCACCCAGTCCAGTCCGGCATGTCTGGCCAGGATCTTTTGGGTCATGGTCATTCCCATTTGGAGACCCCTCCTTCAAATAGATTGCTCTGAGCATACCATACCCCCTTGCGGAGAGAATGTTAAGTGTGTTACAATTTTTCTCGAGAATGAACTGGGAGGAACACGCTATGGTCAGACCACACCCCCCCATTCCGCCGCCCGACCGCTGGGCTCCCCTGGCGGAAGGCCGTGCGCCGCGGCAGTATGCTTCCGGTCAGCTAATCTACCTTCAGGAAACCAGGGCGGAGGAATTTTATTATATCCTCTCCGGCACGGTCAAATGCTTCATCAGCTCCCCCGGAGGGGATGAGCGCACGCTCACCCTCCATCACGACGGGGACCTGATCGGTGAAGCCGCTTTTTTTGACCGGCAGCCGCGCGTCTCCTCGGCAGTTGCGGTGACGCCCTGCGCCCTGGTGACAGTAGACCGGCCCCGGCTGGAAGATGTATTCGCCCGGCATCCCGGCTTGGCGGTGTCCATGCTGGAATATCTGGCCCGGACGGTGCGGCTGCTGTCTGTCCATGTGGACGGGGCCTTTCTTCAGGCGGACAAGCGCATTGCCCGGCATCTGCTCTCCCTCTCCCCCACCCCTTCCGGTGCGCTGCGCTGCACCCATGAGGAAATCGGTTCTACCGTAGGGGTAAGCCGGGTGACCGTCAGCCGGGTGCTGGGAGAGTTTGACCGCAAGGGCTGGATTAAAACCGGCTACCGGAGCCTGACAGTGCAAAACCGCAGGGCTCTGGAGCAGCTCTTGGCAAAACCAGAGGCATAGACCGTCTTTTCCCGACCTAAAAGGGACTGGGGCCCGCCGCCGCCCGCGGAAGGTCCCAGTCCCTTTTTACCTTACAAAATAATGCAGATCAGCCCGCCGGAGCCCTCGTTAATAATGCGCTGAAGGGTCTCCTGGAGCTTTGCCCGGGCGTCGTCGGGCATTCGCTTGAGCTTAGTGTTCAAATCCTCGCTGACCAGGTCGTGGAAGGACTTTCCAAAGATATTGGACTGCCAGATAGCTTTCGTATCCCCCTCGAACTCCTGGAGCAGGTAGTTCACCATCTCCTCCGACTGCTTTTCATTGCCCACGATGGGAGAGACCTCCGTCTCAATATCCGCGCGGATCATATGGATGCTGGGAGCGCTGGCTTTCAGCCGCACGCCGTAGCGCCCTCCCTGTTTGACAATCTCCGGCTCCTCCAGCACCAGCTCGTCGGTACTGGGCACCACAATGCCGTAGCCGCTCTCTTTGACCTCCTCCAGGGCTCCAGCCACCTTGTCATACTCGCACTTTACCAGAGACAGCTCCGACAGAAGCCCCATCAGATCTCCGTCGTCATGGATGGTAAATCCGGACTGCTGGGACAATGTCTCGTAAAACAGGCTCCGGGGCAGATCCAGCTGGGCGGCAGCCAGCCCGGTTCCCAGGCTGATGGAGCTGATGCGGGCGCTGCTCACCGTGTCGCAGGCGCCTACCGCCGCTACTGCCGCCTCTACGTCCCGAATGCGGCGCAGCCCGCCGCAGCCCTCGCGGATTGCGGCGTACAGGCCGCTTTTAATCGGATGGTCATAGGGCAGGGCGTCCACCCAGGGCGGCAGGAACAGGTCCAGCTCCTTCACCGGGAACTCATAGAGCACCCCCCGGATAATCTCGGATACCGAGCGCTCGTCCAGCTCCAGGCAGTCGGCGCATACCGCAGTCACGTCGTAGCGGGCGGCAATGTCCGCCCGGATGGCCTGGGCCCGGTCGGAGGACGGGTAAGCGGAATTGAGCACGACCAAAAAAGGCTTTCCCAGCTCCTTGAGCTCGGAGATCACCCGTTCCTCCGCCTCCAGATAGTCCTCTCTGGGGATGTCGGTAATCGTTCCGTCCGTTGTGACCACGATTCCAATGGTGGAGTGCTCGGCAATCACCTTTCGGGTGCCGATTTCAGCCGCTTCCGTCATGGGAATTTCATAGTCAAACCACGGCGTTGTAACCATACGGGGGCTGTCGTCCTCCATGGCCCCCGCCGCGCTGGGCACTAAGTAGCCCACACAGTCGATCAGCCGGACGGAGAACGCCGCTCCGTTCTCCATGGTGACCTCTACGGCCTCCTCAGGGACGAATTTAGGCTCGGCGGTCATGATGGTGCGTCCCGAACCGCTCTGGGGCAGCTCATCGCGGGCCCGCTCCCGGCGGTAGACATTATCAATATTGGGGATCACCATGGTCTCCATAAAACGTTTAATGAAGGTAGATTTCCCCGTCCGTACCGGTCCTACCACTCCAATGTAAATATCCCCCTCGGTACGCAGGGCGATGTCCTCGTAAATTTTGCGTTCTTCCAATGATAACTCCTCCTCCGGCCCCACGAGCCGCTCAATTTCTCTACATACCTATGGGGATAAGCCGTGGATTATGCCTGAAAGCCCTCCGGACGCCTCTGCCGCAATGGAGCCGAATCCTTCCGGGGCTAAAATTGCGTATTTTTGACATATTGATCTATTTTATGTCTAAAATCGATCAAATTTTCTATTTCAAAAACCTATTTGTTAAAAAATCTTATGGTTTTTTCTGCTCTTTTTTTTGCTAAACCGCTGTAAAATTTTAACGCATCGCTGTGAAAAATATTGACAAATGAACTGCACGCTTTTATTATTACGTTGTGTGTCGTTTTCTTGTCCGGCGGGCGCCGGACAACAGAACAAAAGGAGGGAAACATTTTGTTCAAAAAGTTCACCAACGGCTGCGTTAACGTAGTCAACCGATGGCTGCCGGATCCGTTCCTGTTCGCCATCATCCTGAGCATTGTGGTGTATATTGCCGCTATGCTCGCCACCGCAATGGGTCCCATTGAGATTCTGGCCGCCTGGGGCAATACCTCCGGCTTCTGGAACCTGCTGGCCTTCTCCATGCAGATGGCCCTGGTGCTGGTGCTGGGCTCCGCCATGGCTTCTGCCCCTGTATTCAAGCGGGCGCTGAACTCTGTGGCCGGTCTGGCAAAAAATAATTTCAGCGCCATTTTTGTCACCGCTTTTGTGTCCACCATCTGCTGCTGGCTCAACTGGGGCTTCGGCCTCATTGCCGGCGCTCTGCTGGCCAAGGCCGTGGCCCGCCGCGTACCCACCGTGGACTACCGCCTGCTGATTGCCGCCGCCTATTCCGGCTTCGTGGTGTGGCACGCCGGCCTGTCCGGCTCCGTTCCCCTGACCCTGGGCCAGGGCTACACCATCGGCGAGACCACCTATCAGGCCGGCACCATGCTGACCATTTTCCATCCCATGAACCTGGTCATGTGCCTGGTGATCCTGGTAGCTATGCCCCTGGTGGAGTACGCCATGCACCCTGATAAAGATCACACCATCTGCGTAGACCCCGCCCTGCTGGTGGATCCCCCGGAGAAGGAGTACACTGTTGAGACTCCCGCCGAGAAGATGGAACACAGCCGCATCCTTTGGATCATCATCCTGGTAGCCGGTTTTGGTTACATCATTTATTACTTCTACACTGTAATCGTGGCCGGTCTCAAGGCTGAAACTCCCGTCAACCCCTTCTTCAGTGTTGTCAACAACCTGAACCTGAACATCGTCAACTTCATCTTCCTGTTCCTGGGCCTGCTGCTCCACGGCGACCTGCGCCGCTACGTGGACGCCATCGGCGAGGCCGCCGGCGGCGCTGCGGGCATCCTGCTCCAGTTCCCCTTCTATGCCGGCATTATGGGCATGATGGTGGTTGCCAACGAGAACGGCGTCTCCCTGGCGGGTGTCATCTCTAAATTCTTCGTGTCCATCTCCAACACGGTCACTTTCCCTGTATGGACCTTCCTGTCCGCCGGTATCGTTAACTTCTTCGTGCCCTCCGGCGGCGGCCAGTGGGCCGTGCAAGGCCCCATCGTGATGCCCGCCGCCGCCGAGCTGGGCGTAGAGCCCGGCCGCGCCGCTATGGCCATCGCCTGGGGCGACCAGTGGACCAACATGATTCAGCCCTTCTGGGCCCTGCCCGCTCTGGGCGTGGCTGGTCTGAAGGCCAAAGATATCATGGGTTATCTGGTGGTTGTGCTGATCTTCACCGGCGTAGTGGCCTGCCTGGGCTTCTTGGGCTGGGGCCTCTTCTTCCCCGGGTAAACCCAAACCCGCTTCTCTTTTTCGACACGCAGGTACTGGGCGCCGCTTTTGCGGCGTCCGGTATTTTTATTGTGAAGAAGAAGACCACGGGCTATGCCCATGCGGAGAAAAAGGATAGGAAAAGGATGTAAAGAAAGTAATATAGTTGAGTATAGGCATAAATATAGGGATTAAGAGCTAAAGAGGCGATTTGAATGGAAAAAAGTCTCGACGAGACGAAAAAACTGCACCCCGCCGCCGATTAAATCGGCAGCAGGGCACAGATGCAGTAGAAATAAAATTCAGGAGCCTTTAGGCTTTGCCAGTAAAAGCCCCTTATAGGGGCCGTGCAAGCCACCCGTTATACGGGTGGTCTTGACTTCTACGCGAAACCCGGCGCGCCGTTTTTGTAAGGCGCGCTGAGTTGGGGTGTCTCCTACCTTTTCTTGGGAATTAACAACAGCTGTCCACCGGGGACGGTCTCCTCCTCCAGTCCGTTGGCCTGCATAATATCCCGCTGCGTGGTGGCGTAGGCTTTGGCAATGTCCCAAAGCCGCTCCTCGCTGCCTACCATTCTCAAAACTATGGATGGCTGGTCCGAGGTATCCCTGGGGGTGGTTTCGTCCATGCGCAGGGCTGAAACGCCCAGCACCTTTCGGCTCTCCTGCACGGTGTATTGGAAATCCACTTGGAAACGCACCTCAAGTCCCCCCGAGGTAGGCGTGGCGAATACCGGCGCCGGGCAGGAGCACATACAGCCGCATTCCGCCTCCTCGCTGGCATCCAGAGCACAGCTGGCCTGAAGAGTCTTCGTCACAGTGGTGCGGCTTCCCTCTTCGGACAGATAAATCACCGTCACATTAGCCTGGGTACTCAGTGTCAGGCGGTTTCCCTCCCTGCTCTGGTCCGTCCCGCCCATGGTCACATAAGCGTCGCAGACCTCCCGAGCGGGTACACCTACCTCTAGGATCTCACGAACCGTCTGTTCCTTCCGCCCCCAATCCAGCATGTGATGCAGGATATGGTTCTGCGTATCCGCCGCCAGGTCATATGTGGTGGAATACACGTCTGTGAGCAGCTCCAGGCTTCGTTCTTCCCGCACTACCGCCTGAGCCAGCAGATCCAGGGAGACGCTCAGCGTCCGTCCATCACCGCCCAGCGTACAGTCTGTCCCCGTAGGCAGCACCTGCACCTGGCAGGTGGATTCCTCCCCCGCCCCATTAACCTCCATAATCTGGGAAAAGGGCAGTTCAAACTCCGCAGGACACAGGACGCCCCCTTCCGCCCGGTAAAGCACCTGGAGCTGGGCCTCCCCTTTAAAAATCAGCTTGCTGCCAATCACCTTGGCCTCTCCGCACCGTAAGGCTATCCGATGCTTTAATAGCTCCTCAGCCTCCGGCCTACTTCCAGGCAGAGATATCTCATCAGTAAATGTAAATGGTTTTTCCTGTACACAGGCTGTTACACAGGTATCACAGCGCTCCACCAGCTGCTGTATGCCATATTCCTCCGGACTTGGCACGCCGGTGCATACCATCCCGTAAACCGGTGCGAACACCTGAATAGAAACCGCCAGATTGACCTTTACCAAAACTTTTCTGGGATTCAGGCTCCGGGTCTCCGCCGTCACGGTCCTGGGTACAGCGACAACTGCGCACTGGGAATCTATGCCGGCACAGTCTGCCCCACAGGTGAAAGGCAGCGTAAGCTCCAGCCGCCGCATCCCCTCCTCGCCGTCGGGCAGATAGAGTACTGTGGCCTTCACATTCCCCAAAACCTCAGCCCTGCCCTCCAGCGCCTCCTTGCTTTTCAGGCAGGCCGTACCCTCCGTATCACAGATACGCAGTATGTCAGGACAGGCGTCGGGAACGATCATCTCCATGGTCTCTTCATGGCTGAGCGTAGTCTCTAACACAGGCTCATATCCGCTCAACTGCTTGCGTTCCAATTCCAGCTCCATAATATTCCACTCCTTGTACAGGCGCCCAAGGCCCCGGTTTGCAATTATGCTACACAACTATATATGTACAAGGCTCCAGTCATATACCTTATTTCAGGCCGAATATCGTCCGAAGCAGCCCCCGCAGGGCTTTCGGTGATTTTACGACGACAATCTTCATTCTCCCGCCTCCCTTATACTAAAATTTGTACGCAGCCACTCCCGCCCCCGGTATCCCAGCCAGACTCCAACCCCCAGCGTTACCAGACTGACCGGATGGAGTAAAACCGCAAGGCCTCCCATGCACAGGGCCGCAGTACGCAGCGTGCTTCCGTTTACATACGGCGGCAAAAACACCGCCTCCCTTCGCAACTGGTCTAATCCAGTATACGCGGGCGGCGGTGCCGGGAAACTTGTCTCCATTCTTTTTCGGGATCAGTGCTCCTTCTGCTCCCAGGGACACACTAACCTGGCCTGCTCATAGAGCCTCACATAGCTGGCGTGGCGGCTCGGGGCAATTTTTCCTTCCTTGACGGCCTTCCTCACTGCGCAGCCTTTTTCCTTTATATGTGCGCAGCCAATAAAGCGGCATTGCTCCAAATAAGGGTGGAACTCCTGAAAGGCATAGGCCAGCTCTTCAGGGCGCATTTCCTCCGTAAAATCCGCCTCAAAGGAGGAAAAGCCCGGCGTATCCGCCACAACCGCTCCATTTTGCAGCCGGAACAGTTCCACATGGCGGGTGGTATGCCGTCCCCGGCTGAGCTTGCTGGAGACCTCCCCCACCTGAAGCTGAAAGTCAGGCTCCAACGCGTTGAGAATGCTGGACTTTCCTACGCCGGAATTCCCTGTAAAGGCTGATACCTTTCCAGCAATGGCTTGGGCCAAATCAGCAATTCCCTCCCCTGTCACCGCGCTCACCTGAAGGGTTTCAAATCCCGCTTTACGGTAGATACGGCACAACTCCTCTCCCCGGTTTAAATCACATTTGTTGAGGCAAAGCAGACAGCCGCAGTTCCTGCTCTGCGCAATCGCCGCCACCCGGTCAATGAGAAACGGGTCTGTCACTGGCACTGCGCCGGAGGCCACAATTACCATCTGGTCAATGTTGGCCACCGCCGGACGGTAAAACTGGTTGCGCCTGGGAAGAATTTCGTCTAAAACCCCTGTCCCTTCTTCTAGGCGGGTAAAGGCTACCCTGTCTCCCACCAGAGGGGTGATTTTTTGGTGGCGGAAACGTCCCCTGGCCCGGCAGGCGACCAGGGGCGCGTCTCCGCTGTCCACATAATAGAAGCCGCTGAGGGCCTTTAAAATCAAGCCTTCCATCATCAGGGGTTGAAGTTATGCTCTACCGTTTTCAGAAGGGTATTGTCAATAAAAACATAGACCGTCTGCATTCCGGTACCGGAGACAGAGATGGAAACTTGACCTAAAATTGTGTTGACCGGCTGGTTATAAGCTTCGTCATTGCCCACAACAATTCGCACCTGAACGGTCTCACGGCCATCGTTGGGCAGCTCCACCGGCACAGACCAGGTGGTGGGCGCCGGGCCGGTGTTCGGCGTGGGCGTCGGGGTAGGCTCCGGAGGCGCTTCCGGCGTGGGAGAAGGCGTCGGCTCCGGCGTAGCGTTGGGATCGGGACCAATGCTCACCTTAAAATTAATGGTCCGCCCAGCCTCCACCTTTGTGGTAGGCGCGATGCTCTGGTAGCAAATACTCCCCGCAGGAATTTCAGGATCGTATTCCTCGGTCATAGATCCCACCGTAAGCTTCAGTTCCTCCGCGCTCTCCCGCGCCTTCTCCTCAGACATGCGGGTAAAATCAATGACGGTGACCATCTCCACCTGTGGTCCGGTGCTCACCACCAGGGTAACGGAAGCTACTCCATCCAGAGATTCTTTTTCTGCGGGAGTCTGGCGAATGATCAAATCCTTGGTGATCTCTTCGGAGCTCTCCTCCTCAATCACCAGATTGCCCTCCTCCTCACTGTAGCCCAGCCGACGCAGAATCGTCTGGGCCGTGCGGTAGTCCATATTAAACAGCCCGGGCATCGTGTCCTGACTGCCCGCCGCCCCCGAGCCGTTGCTCAGCGTGACAGTAATGGTGCTTCCGGCCGCGGCATTGTGTCCGTATTCCGGATTTTGCAGAACGATTTGTCCCGCCGGGGCGGTGCTGTCCATGGTGCCCCCCTCAACGATCTGGAACTGGGCCTCGATTACTTCAGCCTTTGCTCTGGCCTCCTCTACCGTCTGGTAAAGGAGATTGGGGACGTTATAATTCTTTGTGGTGGTCCCCATCAATCCGCTGAAAAAGGATACCCACAAAAAATATCCCATGCCCGCTAAGAAGATAATAATTGCCACAACTGCCAAGATCATAGGGATTCGGCTGCCGCCCCGGTCATAATCGTCATCGTCATAGTAATCCTCTTCCCGTGGAGCGGGGCGGGGCTTACGGGCCGGGCGGGGCGCCTCCTCCCGCTCCTGCGGCCTGCGGGAGGGCTGCTGCCGCACAGCGTGGGGCGTATTGGCCCCCAGCACCTGCGTAGGCTCGTCGCCGTCTCCGGCCAGCAGATCGGCGGGAGTATAGTCGAAATTGATACTAGGGTTTTTCCGGAACTCCTCCAGATCCGCCAACATGGCATCTGCGGAGACATACCGCTGGGAGATGTCGGAGGCCATAGCCTTCATCGTGATGGCCTCCATGGCCTCCGGAATATCCGGCACCAGTTCCCGGGGGGACAGCGGTACGGAGTTGATGTGCTGAATCGCCACTGCTACGGGAGACTCCCCTTCATAAGGCAGCCGCCCGGTAATCATCTCGTAGAGCACCACGCCGGCGGAATAAATATCGCTGCGGGCGTCTACTCTGCTCCCTCTCGCCTGCTCCGGAGAGATATAGTGCACGGAGCCCAGAGCCTCCTGGGTTAGCGTGGCCTGGGCGGCTGAGGTTACCCTGGCAATACCGAAATCAGCTACTTTAAGACTGCCATCCCGCAGTACCATCATATTGTGGGGCTTGATATCCCGGTGGATGATGCCCCGGCTGTGAGCGTGGGAAAGCGCCTTCATAATCTGCGTGATGAAGTGCAGCGCCTCTCGCCAGGAGAGTTTCCCACCCTTTTTTTGCATATATTGCTTCAAGCTGATGCCGTCAATCAACTCCATAACAATATAGTCCAAATCGGAGGAGCGGGAGACGTCATACACCGCCACAATATTAGGGTGGGAGAGCATAGCGACAGCCTGGGACTCGTCGTGGAACCGGCGGCGGAACTCCGCATCCTGGGCTAAATCCTCTTTGAGGATCTTCACTGCCACCAGGCGGTTGAGCCGGTGACAGCGGGCCTTATACACCACCGCCATGCCGCCTATGCCGATGCGCTCTAAAATCTCATATCGGTTGTCGAGTAATTTCCCTATGTATTGATCCATAGTTCATTACCCCCTTTTACAGGATTTCCATCAGGACGGCGGTCACATTGTCCGGCGCCCCTCGGGACAGGGCGATGTTCAGCAGGCGCTTGCAGCACTCTTCCGGTACGCCGCCGTAGAGAACTTCGTAGAGCAGCTCCTGATCTGTGACGATATTGCTCAGCCCATCCGAGCACAGCAGCAGGAAATCCCCCGCCGTCAGCTCCTGCCTGTACAAATCCGCCTTTACCTGCCCTTCCGCCCCCAAGGCGCGGGTAATCAAGTTCTTCCTGGGGTGGTTGCGTGCTTCTTCCGGCGTGATATCCCCCCGCGCTACCATATCCTCCACCACCGAGTGATCCCGGGTAACCCGCCGGATGCCCTCGCCGCTGATGTGATAACACCGGCTGTCTCCAATATTCAGCAGGTGCGCTGTGCGGCCCAAGACCAGTGCGGCAACCATCGTCGTTCCCATGCCCCGGCAGTCCGGGTCCGTCTCCGCCCTGCTGTACACCGCGCTGTTGGCCTGCGCCGCCGCACGGTTCAGAACAGCTTGCGGCTCCTCCTCCAGCTCCTCCCGCAGACTCTGGACAACATCCACAAAAGTCTCCACCGCAATCAGGCTTGCAATATTGCCCGCCCGGGCGCCCCCCATGCCGTCGCACACCACACCGACAGCAGAATCCTCAGAAAACAGCTCTAAGTAAAACCCATCCTGGTTTTGGGGGCGTACCTCGCCTTTATCTGTCACTCCCCACACATGTATCATATGAATCGCCTTCTTTCCCGCGCCGCTTAGGGCGGCACATATCCATCAAACCGGTTTCTGCACGGACAGCGGCTCCCCCCGCCGTCTCCATCGCCCTGCGCCGCAGCTGTCCGCAGGAGGCGTCGATCTCTCCCCCCAGCTTCCGCCTGACGGTAGCGGTGATTCCCTGCCCTGTCAGGCGTTTTTGAAATTCTGCCACCCGGCGGCTGGGCTTTAGCGGACTTTCCTGCACATGGTTGAGCGGAATCAGGTTCACATGACTGCCCGTCCCTTTCAGGTGACGGGCCAGCATATCCGCCTGCCAGTCGGCGTCGTTCACCCCGTCAATCAGGGCATATTCATAAGAGATGCGCCGCCCGGTGTCCTCAAAATACCGGCGGCAGGCATCCAACAGCCGCTCTACTCCCACCGTCCGGTTTACCGGCATCAGCCGGGAGCGGGTCTCATCGTCGGGCGCATGAAGAGATACCGACAAGGTCAATTGTAACCGATGTTGGGCCAGCTTGTCAATTTTTTCGACAAGGCCGCAGGTGGACAGTGAAATGTGCCGCATCCCGATCTTCAATCCCTGCGGATCATTGACTAACCCCAAAAAGCGCAACACAGCGTCAAAATTGTCCAGCGGCTCGCCAATTCCCATGAGCACAATGTTGCTGACCGCCGCACCGGAGTCCAGCTGCGTGAACAGCACCTGATCCAGCATTTCCGCCGGCGTCAGATCCCGGACCTTCCCGCCCAGGGTAGAAGCGCAGAAAGCGCAGCCCATCCGGCAGCCTACCTGTGAGGAGATGCATACAGTATTCCCATGATGGTAGCGCATCAAAACCGTTTCAATACAGCTTTCGTCCCCCAGGCGCCAAAGGTATTTTACCGTCCCGTCCTTTGTGTCCACCTGTCTGCGCTCTACTGCCGGGACAGTGATGACGCAGCTTTGCTCCAGCTTTTCCCGCAGCGGCTTTGACAGGTTTGTCATCTCCTGAAAAGACCGCGCCCCCCGGTGGAGCCACTGAAAAACCTGCTTAGCCCGAAAGGCAGGTTCCCCCATGGCATGGAAAAAAGCGCTCATCTCCGTCAAATTCATCGATTTAAGATCAGTCATCATGCTCTTTCCTCCGCAGCCGGGCCATAAAAAAGCCATCGGTGCCGTGGATGTGGGGCCAAAGTGTCAATATCCCGTCTTTTGCTGTCCCTATTGGCGGTGGCAGTTGGAATTCCTCTGCTATAAAGTTTTTATGCTTGTCTAAAAATTCTGTCACAATCGTTTCATTTTCTCGCTCCAACAGGGTGCAGGTGGCATAGAGCAGCCGTCCGCCCGGTTTCACATAGCGGCACGTGTTTTCTAAAATTGCCTTCTGCACGTCCGGCAGGTTTTTCAGCGGCGTCGGTTCCTTATAACGGATATCCGGTTTTTTTCGGATAATCCCCAGCCCTGAGCAGGGCACATCCACAATTACGAGATCAAATTCGTTAAGGAAACTTACTTTACATACTTTTGCGTCCCAAACATTGGCCTGTATGCAGTCCAAACCTAGGCGCAAGGCTCCCGCTGTGATCAGCTGCTGCTTGTGCGGATGGATGTCACAGGAAATGATGTGTCCCATATTTTTCATGGCAATCGCGGCGGCAAAGGATTTTCCACCAGGCGCAGCGCAAGCATCCAATACCCGCATACCAGCTCTAGGCTCCGCCGCCAGTACGGCCAGCTTAGCCGCCGGGTCTTGAATGTAGAAGGCTCCCTTTTGAAAGGGCTCCAGCCGCTCTAAGTCTCCTGTGCTGCGCAGTAAAAGGCAATCCGCCATCCAAGGGTGAAGCTGCACCTCCACCCCGCAGGCCTCTAATTCCATCCGGACTTGTTCTGCCGTGAAGCGGTAGGTATTTACCTGGGCGCAGGCCGCCGGCTGGCTGTTGTCCGCCTCCATAAGGGCGGCGGCCCCTTCTTTGCCCAACCGGGCGGCAAAAGCCGCCGCCAGCCAGGTAGGGTGGCTGTACCGGGTGGCGTCGTCAGGAGGCTCCGGCAGAGCTTCCCTCTGCCGCGAGAGATTCCGCAGCACTCCGTTGACCAGCCCCGGTGCTTTCGGGTGCTTGGAAACCTTACGAGTCAGGGCGACTGCTTCACAAACCGCCGCCCGGTCGGGAACCCTGTCCAAATAGAGGATCTGATAAGCGCCCAAGCGCAGGCATTCCAACACTGGTTCTTCCAGCCGCTCCAGCTTCACCGTGCACAGTCCGGCCAAATAAAAATCCAGCAATAACCGGTTTTGCAGGGTCCCGAAGCACAGCCGGGTGGCCAGTGCCGCATCCCGCCCGTCTAATTTAGCCTCCCGCAGAGCTTTTTTCAAAAAACCGTCGGACCAGGCTCCCTGCCGCGCGCAGGCGGTAAGGGCCCGCAGCGCCACTTCACGGGCCGAAGCTCCCACCTTAATCCCTCCTTCGGCCGCCAAAGGCCAGCAGGAACCGCGCCAGCTGAGCCAGGGATACCAGCAGAGCCGCAACATAGGTCATGGCAGCGGCGGAGAGGACTTTTTTTGCCCCCTTCAGCTCCTCTGCATCCAAAAAGTCCCCTTCCTCTAGGGTCACGATGGCCCGGCGGGAGGCGTTAAATTCCACCGGAAGGGTAATCAACTGTCCCGCCACAGCCAGGGAAAAGAGCAGGACTCCAATTCCGAAAAGCGTCTGTGAGTAGAGGAAAAGGCCAATAAAAATGAAAACAATAGACAATTGAGAGCCGATATTGCTCAGCGGAATGATCGCCGCGCGCACCCGGATGGGGCCATAACCCTGCGCATACTGTACCGCATGGCCAGCCTCATGGGCCGCCACGCCCACCGCTGCCACAGATTTTGCTCCATAGACTGAGTCAGACAGGCGGATCACGTTGTCCCTGGGGTCATAATGATCGCTCAGATGCCCGGAAATCCGCTCAATTCTTACATCGTATATCCCGTGGAAGCGCAGCACCGCTTCCGCCGCCTGGGCCCCGGTAAATCCCCGGCCCCCAGAAACCTTAGAATAGCGTTTAAACGTGCTGGATACCCGAAGCTGCGCCACCAGCGCAATGAGCATAGCGGGAACCAAGAGGATCCAATAATAGGAGTCGTAATACATGCGTGTCTTCCTTTCAAAACCGCCGGGCGGCGTCCCTCCTGACCCTATGCCGCTATCCCAGCGGCAAGGGGTGGCCCCGCAGATAATCGGCGGCCTTCATGCGTTTGCCGCCGTCCGGCTGGAGCTCTAAAATGCGCAGGGCAGTTCCTCCGCCGCAGGCTATCAAAACTCCCCGCTTCCCTGCCTCCAACACCGCGCCGGGCGCGGCATCCGTCCCGGCCGTCTCCGGAGCCGCAGAAAATATTTTGCACCGCTTTCCGCCCAACTCCGCTGTGGCGGCAGGCCAGGGGACTAGGCCCCGAACCTGATTGTGCAGCTCCTGCGCCGTGCGCCTCCAATCCATAGGAGACAGTTCACGGGTCAGCATGGGAGCCAGAGTGGCTTTTCTGCCGTCTTGAGGCGTCCGGCCGACCGTACCCGCCTCTATGGCGGCAACCGTCTCCACCAGCAACTCCCCTCCCAGTCCGGCCAGACGGCCGTAGAGCTGCTGGGCGTTCTCATCGGGCCCAATGTCGGCTGCACGCTGCGCTATAATATCCCCCGCGTCCAGCTCAGAGGCCATGTGCATGATCGTCACGCCTGTCACCGTATCGCCGTTGAGCACCGCCCAGTTGATGGGGGCCGCCCCCCGGTATCGAGGTAGCAGAGAAGAGTGGACATTGACGCAACCCTTCGCGGGATAGTTTAAAATGTCATCGGGCAAAATCCGCCCGTATGCCGCCACTACAATAAGCTCCGGCGCCAGGGTGCGTATGATCTCCATCGCCGCCCCATCCCGCAGCTTCTCAGGCTGATACACCGGAATTTCGTGGGTCTGCGCGCACACTTTCACCGGGGTGGGCAGCAGCTTCATTCCCCGGTTTTTGGGCTTATCCGGCTGAGTAAATACGCCGCAGAGCGGATGGCCCGCCTGAATCAGGCCTTCCAGAGACGGCACTGCGAATTCCGGCGTACCCATAAACAAAATTCTCATTCCTGCCGGTCCCTCCGCCTCCGGCGGCGGGGCTTCTCCTGCCCTTCGCCGTCTTCCTCCGCCGCTAAAAGTTCATCCAATTCCTCATTGGTAAAAAGCCGGTCGGTGTGCTCGGTAAAAAGATGCCCGTCCAGGTGTTCGGCCTCATGGCAGAAGCAGCGGGCAACCATCTCTTCCCCCTCCACCTGGAAAAACGCCCCGTTCCGGTCCTGCGCCCGGACAACCACATGCATAGGCCGCTTCACTTTTCCCCAGCGGTCCGGCACAGACAGACAGCCCTCAAATCCATCCTGTTCTCCATCCTGTTGGATGATCTCCGGATTCACCAGCTCCAGCATCTGATCCTGGGCGTCTACCACAATCACCACACGGCGCAGTATACCCACTTGCGGGGCGGCCAATCCGGCGCCGCCGGCATTGGCCAAGGTTTCCTTCAAATCGTCAATTAAATTATGCAGCCGTTGGTCAAACTGTTCCACCGGACGGCAGCGTTTATGCAGGCTGGGGTCGCTGTCGGTTAAAATTTTACGCAGGGCCATGGTTGAATTCCTCCTTATATATCGGCTGAAAATCATAGAGCGGCTTCTTCAGCCCACAGGGTTCACGTCCGCGGTGACCGAAATTCCCCGATTTGCCTTGTCCTTTTGGGCACAGCGGAGCAGATAAGACACCATTTCCCGTACCGGCCTGGTGTTGCGGCAGGCCAGGGTCAGGCGGTAGCGGTAGCGGTCGTTGACCTTAGCCACGCCGGCGGGAGCCGGACCCAAAAGCTGCGCCCCGACTTTCTGAAAGACCGGCTGGCACAGCCACCTCTCCAGGGAATGCCGCAGGCGCATACACGCGCTGAGGGCCCCCTGCTCTGACAGGCCGGACGCTGTGATAACAAATAAATCTCGAAATGGCGGACATCTCCGCACCTGCCGCAGGGTAATTTCCTGTGCGTAAAAGCTGTCATAATCCTGCCTAGCGGCACAGAGAATTACATCGTTTTCCGGAGTGTAGGTCTGTATGACCGCCCGCCCCCGCTTGCTCCCCCGGCCCGCGCGGCCTACCACCTGAGTCAGCAGGGAAAAGGTACGCTCCCCAGCCCGATAGTCGTCCACATACAGGGACAAATCAGCAGCCACCACTCCAACCAGCGTCACGTTTTCAAAGTCCAGCCCCTTGGCTACCATCTGTGTGCCCACCAGAATGGGCGTCCGCTCCTTTTCAAACCGTGAGAGGAGTTTTTCGTGGCTTTGGGTCGCGGAAATTGTGTCTGTATCCATGCGCAGAATTTCTCTGCCCGGAAACAGTTGCGCCAATTCCTCCTGAACTTTTTGCGTACCAATACCAATGAAATTCAGCTCGCCGCCGCACTCCGGACACACGTCTGGCAGGCGCTCCGAATGCCCGCAATAGTGGCACATCAGCCGTCCATTAGCCGAGTGGTACGTCAAATGGACCGAACAGCGCGGACAAACTGGCGCCTGGCCGCACTCCCCGCAGGAGACCAAGCGGTTGGCTCCCCGGCGGTTAAGGAACAAAATGCTTTGTTCCCCCGCCAGCAGGTTTTCTTCCAGCATTTCCCGCAGAGGTGCGCTGATACTGCTGCCATTGCCGCCGCGCAATTCTTCCTTCATATCTACAATAGCCACCTGGGGCAGCGTGCGCTCGTTGTAGCGCTTCCTAAGGGTAAACAGGTGGTACACACCGGACTGGGCCAAATACATGCTCTCTACCGATGGTGTGGCAGAACCTAACAGCAGCAGGGCGTTGTGTTGGGTACAACGGTATTTTGCCACATCTCTGGCGTGGTATCTGGGGACATTCTCCGATTTATAGGAATACTCCTGCTCTTCATCCAGTACGATCAGCCCCAGGTTTTCCAGCGGGGCGAAGACGGCGGACCGGGTACCAATGACCACACGGGCCTTCCCGGCGCGCACCCGCTTCCACTCATCATAGCGCTCCCCTGTCCGCAAGGAGGAGTGCAATACGGCAATCTCATCTCCAAATTGAGCGGTAAAACTGCGCAGAAGCTGGGGCGTCAAGGCAATCTCAGGCACCAATACCATCGCGGTGCGACCCCTGGCAAGAGTTTCATGGATTAAACGGATATACACCTGTGTTTTGCCGCTGCCCGTAACGCCATAGAGAAGCGCTGCGGCCGGCTTCCCGGCCGCAGCCAGGGCGTTCAGCCCCTGAAAAGCGCTGTGCTGCTCGGCGTTGAGCTGCGGCGGAGGGGTGCGCTCCACAGCCTCCGGCACAGGACGCCGGAATACCTCCCGGCGCTCCAACGCAATCAGGCCGCTTTTTACCAGCGCGCGCAGGGTAGCGCTGGAAGCCCCGGTAAAATAACAAATTTCCTTACTGGAGGCGCTGCCCACCGCGCACAAGAGCTCTACCACCGCATACCGCAAAGGAGCGGACTGCCGCTTGTGGATTACCTGGGCCATGGCCTCCTCCGGCGGGACACGCAGAACGGCCACCTGCTCGGTCTTATCTCCTACCCCACGGGAAGCGCTGGTCTCCAGACGCACAATTCCCTTGTCCGTCAGCAGCTTCAGCGCCGGCTTGGGATCCCGCGTGCCAAACAGCTCCCGAATTTGCTGGACTTCTGCCCCGCCAGAAGCAAAGATCAGCTCTAAAATCCGCCGGGCGGACTCGCTGCGGCCCGCCGCCTCATAGGCGCTCTCCCGGTCTGCCCCGCCGCACAGCACATATCGGTCCTGAAGTGAGAAAAACAGCCCCGCGGGCAGCATAGCCCTGGCGGCATCGTACACCGTGCAAAACCACCGTTCCCGCATCCACAGGGCCAGATGCAGGGCCTGGCGGTCTAATACTGGAGCGTCATCCAGCACTGTAAGAACACTCTTGCGCCGCGGATCAGGCGGGCACCTGTCTGCAAGAGCCAATACAATTCCCTCCGTGCGCCGGTTGCCCGCTCCGAAGGGGACAATTACCCGCATTCCCGGACGCAGCTGGGGCAGCAGCTGTGCGGGTACATCATAGTCATAAGGCTTGTCGATGGCGTAGGTCGCCGCTTTAAGGGCAATCCTGGCCGCCGTGACCGTATCCATCCACTCCCCCCTTTTCCCCCGAAAAGCCAAGCGCCCAAAGCCTTGGGCGCTTGGCTCATCAATGGGTGTGCTTAGAACCTTTACTCATCATCTTGCGCCGCCGCTGGGCGTTCCATTTTCTTGCCATACGCCGGTACACGTGTAAAATCAGCCTGAATGAACGGCGCAATTTCACCCAAACCGGCATTTCCCGGCGCTGAATCCAGGTTCTTACTCTTCCAACTCTACCTGGCCGTCCGCTATCTGGTGGATAGCCAGAGTAACCGGCTTTTCGTCCAAAGTAATGCCCTCGTCCTCCGCGGCGCTGGCAATCTGACGGGCCCGCTGGGCCACCACATTGACCAGCATATAGCGGCTGGGCACCTGGTCAAGCAATTGGTTCATGGGAGGTTCAAGCATCATAGTCAGTCATACTCCTTTTTTAGGCCCTGTAAAGGGCCCCTAAATGATCCCCGGCAAAAGGGGCTTTCACAACGGAGGGACAGGGCGCTATATCCCTTCCACCAGATGCATCCGGTTGCGGGTGCGGCAGTCCTCCGCCGCCAAAATGGCGATGATCTCCGACGCGGCATCGGACACCTTGTCGTTGACTACCAGGTAGTCGTAGCGGGGTATCTCTTTATACTCCTCCCTCGCTTTTTCCAGGCGGCCTTGAATGACCTCCTCCTGGTCTGTGGCCCTGCCGTGAAGACGGCGGGAGAGCTCCTCAAACGAGGGCGGGACAATAAAAATCAATACCGCCTCTGGGCAGCGGGAACGGACCTTTGCCGCCCCCTGAACCTCAATGTCCAATAGCACGTCAATCCCCTGTTCCAATTTCTCCTGGATCAGACGCAGAGAGGTGCCGTAGTAATTATGGACATATTCCGCGTACTCTAACAGTTCATTTCGCTCAATCATGCCTTCAAACTGCTCTCTGCTGACAAAGAAATAGTTTACCCCGTCAGCTTCGCCCACGCGGGGACCCCGGGTCGTAAACGAAACAGAAAAATAGATATCGCTTCTTTCGCTCAGCAGTTCGGAAATTACCGTGCTCTTTCCCACTCCCGACGGGCCGGACAGCACGATCAGCTGGCCCTTGGTCTTTTTGGGATTCTTCACAGCTCCTCTACCTCCTCAGGCGCCGCCTCGGCCTCCTTGCCGCCCAGACGTCCCGCCACCGTCTCCGGCTGAAGGGCGGAGAGCACCACATGGTCGCTGTCCATCATCAGCACCGCGCGGGTCCGCCGGCCGTACGTGGCGTCCACCAGCATCCCCCGATCCCGGGCCTCTTGAATCATACGTTTAATCGGCGCCGATTCCGGACTGACAATGGCGATCAGCCGGCCGGCAGAGACCATATTGCCAAACCCGATATTTATGAGCTTCATCCCCCATGCACCGCCTTATTCGATGTTTTGGATCTGCTCCCGAATTTTTTCAATCTCTGCCTTGATCTCCACCACATATCCGGCAGTCTCAATGTCGCTGCATTTCGAGCCGATGGTATTGGCTTCTCGGTTAAATTCCTGGATTAAAAAATCCAGCTTGCGCCCTATGGTACCACCCTGCTCCAGCATGTGCTCCAGCTGAGACAGATGACTACGCAGGCGCACCACCTCCTCGTCCACTGCCACTTTATCTGCAAATATGGCCGCTTCAGTGAGAATTCGTCCCTCGTCGATCTGGGTGTTCTGAAGTATTTCAGCCATTTTAGCGGACAGGCGCGCCCGGTAATCCGCCACAATGCCGGGGGCGCGCTCGGCCACCTTTCCTGTGAGGCAGGCGATTGTCCGGGCCTTACTCTCCACGTCCTGCCGGAGCTTTTCTCCCTCCCGGGCCCGCATGGCGTCAAAGTCTTCCAAAGCCAAGGACAGTACCGTGCAGATGTCGGCGGACATCGCCTCCAGATCCTCCTGGTTTTTCTCGACTAAGAACACCTCGGGAAACCGGGAGAGCAGTGAAACGGAAATATCATCCTTGAGCTGGTAGCTGTCCTTCAAATCACGCAGGGCCGCATAATAGCCGTCTGCTACAGGGCGGTTTATAGAAATGGACACATCTCCCCGTTCCGAGGGACCGATGGTGACGAACACATCTACCTTTCCTCTGGAGATGCGTTTTTGCACCAGCCGCTTTACTGCGTCCTCGGCAAACACGTAAATACGGGGCATTTTCACGGTACAATCTAAGTAGCGGTTATTTACCGAGCGCAGCTCCACGGTAATCGGGCGTCCCCGCAAAACCATCTCGCCTCTGCCGTAACCTGTCATACTTTTGATCACGGGGCTCCCTCCCTTATCTTTTGCCAGCGTTTTTGCTCGCCTGTTTTTTGCTATCAGTTTATTATAGCAGACTAAACCCCTCTCCGCAATACCCTGTCGATGCGGGCGCTGTAAAAGGCGATGAGCTTAGAAAACCCCAAATCGTAAATCAAAAAAGCAATATTTCCCCCCAAATAAATCATCCACAGCCGGGACAGCGCTGGTGGGAGAAAAGACAGTACTGTCTCCCGCAGCACAGCCAGCAGCAGACTGAGCGTCAGATTGAAAAAGGCCAGCTTGCACAGCAGCTCCAGCGCCAGCTGTTCCAGTCGTTCAATCAAACTCTTCACCATTGGCCACAGTCCGAAAAAGAACAAGTAAAGCAGGGCGTTTCCTTTATCCGGCAGCAGCAGAAGACCCAGCAGCCCCGCCGTCCCATAGCAGAAAAACCCTGTCCCCAGCCCACTGGAAATCACTGCTCCAGCGGGAAAGAGCCCCGCTGCGGCAATGAAGCCCAACCGCCCCGCAGGAGCAAGGACAGAAAGATAGAGCATCGCCAAGGACAATCCGCCAAGCACCCCTGCCAAAGCCGCCCGGCCCGCCGCGCCGCCGCGCCGTGTATGCGCCATGCCGGGTCAGCTTCCGCAGCCGCCGCACATGCAGTTTAAGCACATGCACAGGCTGCACAGGTCGCAGGCATCCATGCCGCCGCCATAGCCGTAGGGGCGGTACGCCTGTCCGCCCTGACGCATCATCGTCAAGGCCTGCCGGTACTCTCCGTTGGCGGGGGCCATGTTACACGCGATTTGAAAATGCTGGGTGGCCTCGTCCAACCACCCCTTGCGGTAGGCGATGGATCCGGTGAGAAAATGCCATTCTGCGTCCTGGCCGGGACTGGAGCGCAGCATCTGCTCCGCCCGGCTCAGATCTCCCATATTGATACACTGGCGCACCTGCTGGTATACTGTAGCGCCGGAATATTGCTGCTGGTAACTCCCCTGGCTTTGATAACTCCCCTGGCTTTGGCTGCCGCCGCTTCCGCTACGCAGCCTTGTAACAGCGTCATAAGCCTGGTTGATCTCCTTCATTTTCTCCTCGGCCAGGTCCGCCAAAGGGTTATTTTGATAGTTATCCGGGTGGTATTTCCGGGCCAGCTCCCGGTAGGCGCGCTTGATCTCGTCATCGCTGGCATTGGGGTTGACCCCCAGTACGCTGTAAGGATCGCTCATCAGTCCGTTCTCCTATTGCTTTCTCTTTTTCACGGCCTTCCAACGGCCGGTAAAAACCAACTCCTCCACCAGAGGCAGCCCCAAAAAAAGGATATTTTCCACCACCCCGCCCCAGGCTCCCGGCGGCAGCAGGGCCCAAGCGGACCGTGCCAAATTCAGGGAATGCCTCAGCGTAGTGCGCAGATAGTCCCGGCCGGCCTCTTCTCCATCGGGGAACCGCTGGACTATGGGGTTGTAAACTCCCGCAGTCCTATCCGTATCCAGGTCGTCCCAGGCGTCCACCAGATAGATCCAGCGCCCCACATGATACAAAAGCTGTTCCATCGCCCGGTCCCGCGCAGCCTCGCCGCTGGCGGGCGCAGCCGCCTGGAGAATCCGCGCAAAAGCGTCCGCCGGCCGGTCCAGGGACGGACAATTGTCCCGCTCCAGGGTATGAAGCTCCTCCAGACAACCCCGGACTACCCTGTCATAGTCCGGGCGGGCCGCCGCCGCCCGCCGGTAAGCCGGACGAAGCAGTACCGAGAGCGCCCGTCCCGCCAGGGCCTCCCAAAATCCGCCGTCCGCCACAGAGTCCCGCAGCTTCCAATAAGTCAGAATGGTCCCGGCGTCTGCCGCATCCTCCAGACCGCCGGAGCAGGCGCACCGCTTTTTCCCGCACCACAGCCTAGCCGGACAGCGCCGCCGCTCGCTGTCCGGGGGCTCCTTCCCCTGGTCCAACACCATCGCCAGAAAGGTAAAGTCATAATTTAAAAACAGGCGGGCAATCAACCCATGGCGCCGGCCTAGAGTGTAGCACAGCCCGCAATAAAGGGCGTCGTAATCCCGCGCCTGACGGACCTTCAGCTCATCCCGGTTTGGTCTGACATAGCCAAACATCAGCTCCCAGGCTCAATGGCGGTGATCCGGAAGGAAATGCTCCGTCTGCGGCGCACCCGGCGGTCTGCCAGCACCGCCAGCAGCACGCCCAACCCAAATCCCAGCCCGCCCAAGGCCGCCCCGAGGCCTTCAGACGGACCGTTCATACCGGCTCCCAAGGCATATCCCAGGAAAAACAGGAGAAAGGGCACCAGGTAGACCAGCACTGCCGCCCCCAAAACGCTTCCCGTAGAGGATTCTACCTGCACGCTGTCTCCGGGCATAGCCCGGAGGGGATTTTCTGCAATCACCGCCACCGTGGGACTGACCATCATCTCGGCGCATCCGCCGCCGCACTGCGCGCAGTCGTGTCCACAGGCCGACTGACGGCGCACCGCCACTTCCGCTCTGCCGTCTTTCAATATTTTTGTCACTGTCGCTGTCTGGATCATAGCTTCCTCCGCGTTGTTTTTTCATCTGTCCCTATTCCTGGGCAATCGAAACCGAGATATTGTAATTTCCCACTACGCCCACATCGCTGCTGCCGTCTAAATAGACCTTTACCGGCACAATCTGAGCGCCCAAAATCACGTTGATATCTTTCAAATCCGCCACGATGCGCAGCTGAGAGGGCAGCACTGCGTCTACCGCCTCCTGACTTACGCCCCGTATGCTGATCTCACGGGTCAGCGTCACCTTATCCGCTGTAAAGCCCTCGGGAACGTTGATAATCTCAATGTTATCGGCCACCAGCACCCGGTCGTACAAGCCCTGAATCGTCACAGTAACGGTGGCCTCCGCCACGCCGCTGACATTCGTCAGCTCTGGGGCCAGGTTGACGGTCCGGACCAGGGTATTGGCTCCATAAATATTATAAAGCTCAATGGGATCCAGCTTAATCTCTTTCAGGGCCGCCAAATCGTCCTCGGCGCCGGAAACCATGATGGATTCCGGCTCAATCTTTACCGTTACATTCTCCCTTGTGGCGCCGCCGCCGGGTATCAGCTCTACAGTTAAAGGAATTTCCTTCAGCTTCACCACAGGCAGCGTCGTCAAAATGGTGGTCTCCTCGGTCTCCACCTCCGCCGCTGCTCCGGCGGGCAGGGGCTCCCCGTTAAAGCCTATGAGCACGAAGGGCGTCTCCTGACTGTAGGTCTCGCTCATCCCCTCGGCAGAAACGGTAACCAGCGCATGGCTGATCTGGTCAATCACTTCCTGCCTTCCCTGGACGCTGATGCTCTGGGGGGCCAGTGAGAATTCGCCCAGCTGGTAGTCCTCGGCCACGCTGCCCGCAAAGGCAAAGCGCACCTCAATGTCCTTTCTGGTCAGCTTTGAAATGGTCAGCTCCACTTTTTCCGGCCGCTTGTCCCGCTCTGTAATGACGTCGCCAAGGGCGGACACCGGATAGGAAATGCGGTAATCCAGACTTACATTTCCCGGCTCGGTAATGTTGGATACGTCCACCGTCACCGTAATATTATCGCTGTCCAGCTTGGCCCATACATCCCGTTTGGCCTGAAGGGTCAGGCTGACCGTCTGCTCTGTTCCCTGGGAGATCATCAGCCCCCGTTCTTCCAGCCGCTCCAGGCCGGAGATGGTTACACGGATATTGCGGATGGTATTGGTGCTCTCCGGATTAACTGCCCCGCCTACATACAGCCACAGCACAAAAGACAGCAGCAGCGAGAGCACCATGTAAAAGCTCTTACTGTCCGTTATTTTTTTCCACATCGCCCTTCTCCCCCTTTCTGCCGCGGAACAGGTTGGACAGCTTGAACTTCGGCGTCTCGTCCTCCTCCGGCTGGGGCAGCAGTTCATTGCGCAGCAGGCGCTCCAAGGTTTCCGGAGCCAGGTGGCGCTTCAGCATTCCGCCCACCGCCACAGAGATGGACCCCGTCTCTTCGGACACGATGGCCACCACCGCGTCGGTCTGCTCGCTAGCGCCGATTCCCGCCCGGTGGCGCATGCCCAGATCGCGGGACAGATTCACATTGCCAGACATGGGCAGCATACATCCCGCCCCCACAATCCGCCCGGAACGGACAATCACCGCCCCATCATGGAGGGGAGCTTTATTCCAAAAGATATTTTTCAGCAGCTCGGCGTTGACCGAGCTGTCCAAAGCCGTGCCGGTCTTGATAGCGTCCTCCAGCATATTTTTCCGCTCAAAAACCATCAGCGCGCCGGTTTTGCTCTTGGACAGCGAGGTATACGCCTCCACCGTCTGGGTAATGGCGCCGTCCAGCTCATCCCGCTCCTCCTGCTGGACGAAAACCTTGCCAATGCTGCTGCGGCCCATCTGTTCCAAAAAACGGCGCAGCTCCGGCTGAAACAGCACCACCAGGGCCAATACGCCCCACTCCACCAGTCTGCCCAGCAGGAAATTCACCGTGTTGAACCGGAGATAGCTGGAGCCCCAAAGAGCCACCAGCAGGATCAAGATCCCCTTGGCTACCGCGCCCGAACTGGTCGTGCGGATAAGCAGCATAACCCTGTAGATAATTAAGGCCATGATTAGGATGTCAATAAGGTCGCTGATTCCAAACGGCCAGAACACACCCCAAATATCTCCCGCCAGTCTTGTGATAGTTTCCATACTTCACGTCTCCCCGGTCCGGTCTAAATCTGCACGCAATTCCCCTTCAAATTCGTACGCTTCATTCCAATTTATTTATTATACTGTATTCACCGTATATTGGCAAGCGGGGGAATCTTAAATTTTCCGTAAATAAAAGAGGATGCGGTTTTGCTCCGCATCCTCTCCCCTGCCTGGATATCCGGATTCATAAATTAGGGCCGCTGCTGCTTGGCCAGCCGGGCCACCTCCCGGACCAGCCGGCCGGCCTCCTCCGGGGTATTGAACACAGAAAAGCTGGCCCGGACTGTCCCTGCCTGAAAGGTCCCCGCCGACCGGTGCGCCAGCGGGGCGCAGTGCAGCCCGGCCCGGACGGCGATGTCCCGCGCCCCCAGGGCCTCGCCCACCACCTCGCAGTCCATGCCCGCCACCTGAAAAGAGAGCACCCCGGCCTGCCGCTGGGGGTCGGAGGCGGCATAAACCGTCACGCCCGGGATTTGGGACAACCCCCGGGCCGCTTGCACAGTCAAAGCCCGCTCTCCTCTCATAATCCCAGCGCACCCCTGCTCTTTAACATACCGCAGGCCGGCCAGCAGTCCCGCCGCGCCCGGAACGTTATGGGTGCCCGCTTCCAGCCGGTCGGGCAGAAAATCCGGCATATCCTGGGCGGCGGACCGGCTCCCAGTCCCCCCCTCCAGCAGAGGGGTGGTTTCATGCGCGCACAGCAGCAATCCAGTTCCCTGCGGACCGTAAAGCCCTTTATGGCCCGGCATGGCGATAAAGGCCGCGCCCAGCTCTTTCAAATGCACCGGCAGGCAGCCGGCGGATTGAGAGGCGTCTACAATCAAAGGAACGCCCCGTTCCCGGCACAGAGCCGCAATTTCCTCCAGCGGGAGAATATATCCAAAGACATTGGACACATGTGTGCAGATTACGCACCGCACATCCTTTGTAAGCTGAGCGTTAAAAGCGCTGCGCATAGCCTGCGCGTCAAACAGCGGACCTGAGGCTGTCTTGACCTGCGCGCCCAGCGCATACAGCGGCCGGGTGACGGCGTTGTGCTCATAGCCGGAGATCAGCACGGTGTCTCCTGGCTTCACCAGTGATTTAATGGCAAGGTTCAATCCATGGGTAGCGCTGCAAGTGAGCACCACTTGCTCTGGGTCCTCCACGTGGAACAGCTCTGCCGCCGCTTCCCGGCAGGCAAATACGGTTTCGGCGGCCAGCATAGCGGGCCTATGGCCGCCCCGGCCGGGGCTGGCCATGTGGGTCATGGCGTAAAAAGCCGCCCGTGGCACTGCGGGCGGCTTTTGCAGGGTGGTGGCGGCACTGTCCAGGTAAATCATAGCAGCACCTCTTTATAGCTGCCGTCGCTTGCCATAATATAAACCCGCTTAGGCGTCAGCCCCACCCGGCCCAGCACCATTAGCGCATTGGCTAAGTTCCGTTCTGAGACCTTCACCGCATGGCTGCACCCCTCCTGGTCCACCACCTTAGGAGAGCGGAGAATGTGCGCCGTGATCCCTGCCCGCTCCAGCGCGGCAGCCGTCCGCTGGGCGTAGGTCAGGGAACGGCAGATGATCAGATAATAGACCATTGAATGGACCATTCCTTTCCAGGTATTGGCGAGAGAAATGGGCCGTCCCGCACGACAAGAAAAAACACTCCTCTCGCGCTATCCTATGCGCAAGGGGAGTGTTTGGTCCATTTATATTTTTCTATCCCTCCAGCAGGCACACCGCATGAGCGGCAATCCCCTGCTCGGCGCCGGTAAAGCCCAGCCGCTCCTCGGTAGTGGCCTTGACATTGACCTGTCCGGTGGAAACACCCAGGTGGACAGACAGGTTTTGCGCCATCTGCGGGATATACGGGGCCAGCTTGGGCCTTTGTGCCAAAATCGTGGCGTCTATATTGCCCACCCGAAAACCCGCCGCCTCCAGCCGTTCCATCACCCGGTCCAGCAGGCTCAAGCTGCTGACGCCCTCAAACGCCGGATCTGTGTCCGGAAACAGCCCTCCAATATCCCCCAAGCTGGCAGCTCCCAGCAGGGCGTCCATCACCGCATGGACCAGCACGTCCGCATCTGAATGGCCCAGCAGGCCCTTCTCATAGGGGATCTCTACTCCGCCTAAAATCAGCCTGCGCCCCTGCTCCAGCCTATGTACGTCATATCCGTGCCCAATGCGCATTTCCGCCGCCTCCCGGTCCCTATTCCTCACCTATCTGCTCCAGCAGAGCTGCCGCCACCGCCAAATCTTCCGGTGTAGTGATCTTGATGTTGCTGTATTCCCCACGCGTTAGGGCCACGCCGATGCCCAGCCGCTCCACCGCGGAGCAGTCGTCTGTGAGCTGCGCTCCGTCCTCCAACGCTTTTAGGAGGGCCGTTTTCAGCAGCGACGGCTCAAAAACCTGGGGCGTCTGCACCGCGAACAACTCCGAACGTTCCAAAGTAGCCGTAACCAGTCCGTCCGACGCCCGCTTAACCGTATCTTTCACCGGCACTGCCGGGGCCGCCGCGCCGCACTGCTGCGCCCGCAAAATGGCCGCTTCCAGCACCTGCTGGCTCAGCAAAGGACGGGCCCCGTCATGCACTGCCACTAATCCGGCCTTTGGGCTGATCTCCCGTAGGCCGGCCAACACAGAATGCGTCCGGTCCGCTCCGCCTACAATCAGCTTTGTCACCTTGGAAAATGCGCAGTCTTTGCACAGCTGCCCCACTGGAACAATGAGGTCCGACCGGGTGACCACAATAATTTCCGTAATATAGGGGCACTCATCCAGCGTCCGCAGAGTGCGCACCAGCACCGGCTGCTCGCCTATAGGCAGCAGCAGCTTGTCTTCCCCTCCCATACGGCTGGAGTTCCCCGCCGCAGCCACCACGGCGGAACACCGGGGTCCCTCCGGCCGGTTCCGGCTCAGCAAACGTCTCAACAGTCCCGTCATGGGCCTTCCTCCAATTCCGCGAAAAAGGAGCCGGAACGGCCCCTTTTCCCTCCTATTCTCTCAGGTCCCGCCTAAAGCCTGTTCCCACGCCCCCAAAGCATACCTATTCTGGCGCAGCTTTTCAGCAGTCCACGCTATGCGGGGATTGAATCAGCGCTTCCCAGCATATCTATGCGCGTCTAAGACCGATCATGCCAGAGCGGTATTAATCCGTGCTTCCACGTCCTCATAGGTGGTATTCTGAGACAGAACAATCTCCGAAATCAAAATCTGCTTCGCGGAATGGAGCATTTTCCGCTCTCCGTTGGACAGCCCCCGCTGTCCGTCCCGCAGCATCAGTCCCTTGACCACACGGGCTACCTCCAACAGATCACCGCTTTTTAGACGGAGCATATTTTCCCGGTAGCGCTGGTTCCAATTGGGCGTCATCTCTACTTGAATACCGGACATTGCGGCAATTACCCTGTCCGCCTCCGCTTTTTCCATTACCGGGCGCACCCCGATCTCCTGGCTATTCTCTGTGGGAATCATGACCATCATGCCGCCTACCGGTAGTTTGAGGATATAATACTCCCGCACCACGCCGTTAATTTTCTTTTGCACAATGCTGTCAACAACGCCAGCACCATGCATCGGATGAACTATTTTGTCGCCTACCTGAAACATGATCCCACCTCCTAAAGCGGAACATCCCGTACAATTTTTCCCTTTTCTTACGTTACAACTCAATTATAGACCCATTTTTTATCCTTTGCAAGGGAAAATCCAAAATTTTTCAGTCAAGATACAGAAAAAAGTGCCGCTTCTGTAAAGAAGCGGCACTTTTCAGCAATCATCTGCTTACTCGCCTGCCAAGTCGGCGGCAACCTCGGTTCCTTCGCTGTCGGAGGAGGCCACCACAGCGTCGTCCCCGCCAGTACCCTGCGTGCGCTGAGCGTCCTCCAGCAACGCGCGGATCGACAAGGAAACCTTCTTCTTGTCATAATCAATGTCGGTAATCTTCACGTCCACCATCTGCCCTTCGCTGAGCACATCGCCGGGCTTATCAATGCGGTGGTCCGCGATCTGGGAAATGTGGATGAGCCCATCCACACCGGGGACAATTTCGGCAAAAGCGCCGAAGGTCATCAGTTTGACCACCCGAACGTTGGCAACGTCATCAATATGGTACTTATCGGTAAACACCGCCCAGGGGTCCTGGCTGTGGTCCTTCATGCCCAGAGAAATTTTCTTTTTCTCGGGATCAAAGGAGATCACATAGACCTCTACTGTGTCGCCCACGGAAACGACCTCAGAGGGGTGCTTAATACGAGACCAGGACAGCTCAGACACGTGCACCATGCCATCCACGCCGCCGATATCCACAAACGCGCCGTAAGAGGTCAGACTCTTGACCGTACCGGTATAACGCTTTTCCACCTCAATGTTCTCCCACACCTGGGCAGCGCGGGCGGCGCGCTCCTCGGCCTCCACAGCGCGGATAGAACCCACCACGCGCTTGCGGGCTCGGTTGACC
This sequence comes from uncultured Flavonifractor sp., assembly GCA_947346365.1. Taxonomy (GTDB): domain Bacteria; phylum Bacillota; class Clostridia; order Oscillospirales; family Oscillospiraceae; genus CANAAV01. Next base: position 211,969 of record CANAAV010000001.1, on the reverse strand, counting down.
TCGGTAATGCGCAGGCGCACCTTTTTCTTCAGCAGCTCGGACATAGCCGCCTCCCGGGGCAGGCCGGTCTGAGAGGCGGGCACAAACACGCGCACGCCCTTAATACTGACCACTACGCCGCCTTTGTTCTCCTCGGTGACAACTCCCTCGACGGTGGTGCGCTCCTCCCGGGCCTGCTCAATGTCATCCCAGCTTTTTACAGTGTCAAGGCGCTTCTTCGACAGGGTGGCCACACCCTCCTGATCGTTGACGCGCATGACATAGGTTTCGATCTCGTCGCCGACCTTAACCAGATCCTCGATCTTTACAGTGGGATCGTCAGTCAGCTCCGACGCCGGTATGTAACCGGCGTGCTTGGTCCCAAGATCCACGTAGATCTCAGTGGGCGTAATTCCTGTGACAACGCCTGTAACCTTGTCCCCTGTATTTAAAGTTTTGATCGACTTCTCCAGCATTTCAGCAAAGGATTCCTCGATCTCAAAATTTTCTCCGCTCATTTTGTCATAGACCTCCTTTATAATTCACCCGGGCGTGGACGCACCCGCAGTGAGCTCAATAGAAGCCTTCCGGTACAGGGTGGAAGGTTCCGGCTCCGCCGCTCGTTCGTTCCAAACGCCCATGGGACGGAGCGCTCCGCACAGCCGGACGGGCCGCCCATACGTAGCTTCCTATATTGTATCAAAAAATTTTGTATTTGTACACTCTTTTTTTGTTTTTTCTGCGTCAGCTTCCCAAATTCCTCTTGACAAGGGCGGAGTTCTCTTTCAGCAAAAGGAATAATTTCCTTATCTTGGAATATCCGGCCCCCAATCATTTCCTTTTTATACCTGATCCTTCAATTTCTCTATGCGCGCCATCAGGTCACTGGCGATTGCACGGTACTCTTCAGACGTGCCCTTCCGCCCCGCCACCTGCGGATAATAGGGTTCCCCAAAGACCACCGGAGTAAACCGAAACCAATGCTTTTCTGCCGGAATGTAGATGGGCACCACCGGCACGCCCGTGCGTACCGCCAGCATAGCGGCTCCCGTCTTGGCGTCCCCCATGTCCCCGTCTTGGTGGCGGGTTCCCTCTGGAAAAAGCAAAAGATTTTCTCCATTTTTTAGGTATTTAAGTGCTGTCCGAATGGCTCCTACATCAGACTGCCCCCGTTTTACGCCGAAAATACCGCCCTTTTTCAAAATCCAGCCGATGACCGGCCAATGCATAATTTCATCCTTAGCCATCACATGGATCTGCCGGGATACGCCCAGCGCGTAGGCCACAAAAAGAGGATCATTCAGCCGGGTATGGTTGGCACAGTAAAGGGCTCCGCGGGCTGGCAGGTTCTGCTTATTCACCGCCTTGGTAGGCAGCAAAATCCGGAACACCGGCCAAAGCACAATGTACGCTAAAAGATAGACGATATTCATCTTTGCAGCCTCTCTTCAATGATGTGCAGCAGCAGCTGAAAGCTCTCCTCCAAAGTAAGCCCGCTGGTGTCTGCAAGCACCGCATCCTCCGCCTGGCGCAGCGGCGCGGCTGTGCGGCTGGAGTCCAGTTCATCCCGCTGCACTACGTCCCGCAAAACGTCCTCAAAACAGGTCTGTTCTCCCCGTTCGGAAAGCTCCGCATAACGGCGGCGGGCCCGGTCCTCGGGAGAAGCCGTGAGGAAAATCTTTACATCGGCGCCAGGAAGCACCACCGTTCCGATATCTCTGCCGTCCATAATCACATCATGGGCGCGGGCCAGCTCCCGCTGACGCTCCAACAGGAAGGCTCGCACCTCCGGCAGGGCGGAAACCTGAGAGGCACAGCGGGATATCTCATGCCGGCGGATCTCTTCGGTCACATCCCCGCCATTCAGAAGCATATGCTGCACCCCGTCGCCGCCATAACACATCTCAATAGACAGCTGCGGCAGCATAGGCGTCACCTGTCCGCCGTCGCTGGGGTCTATTCCCCGGCGAAATGCCGCCAGCCCCACCGTACGGTAAATCGCCCCCGTATCCACATAGAGAAACCCCAGTTCCCCCGCAAGCTTTCGGGCCAAGGTGGACTTGCCCGCCCCGGAAGGGCCGTCAATCGCAATGCTTTTGTAGCTCACAAATAATCCTCTCCTCTGCAGTACTGCGCCGCCCCTTCCCCTGCCGCCCTGCCGGTGCACCAGGCGATCTGAAGGTTGAAGCCGCCGGTATAGGCGTCCGCGTCCAACACCTCTCCCGCAAAATATATGCCGCGGGCCAGCTTAGAGGCCATAGTCTTCGGATTCACCTCCGAAAGGTTTACCCCGCCGGCAGTAATGATGGCCTCTTCAACTGGCCGCGTACCTGTAATTTCGATAGGAAAACACTTTAACAGCTCCAGCAGCCTGTGCCGCTGGGGGCGGGTGACGGCGTTGCCCTGCTGCTGCGCCGGTATGCCGGAGCACTCTGCCAGCACCGGAACCATCAGCCTGGGAACCAAATGCTCTAAAATATTGTGGAATTCCCGGTTGGCATTCTCCTGAAGCTCCCGCAGCAGGCGCCGGTCCAAGGTCTCGCTGTCTAAAGCGGGTTTTAGATCAATCAGCGCCGTATAGCGCTCCTCTCCCCCGCAGCACATATGGGCGCTGGCACTTAAAATCAGCGGTCCGGACAGGCCGAAATGGGTAAACAGCAGCTCCCCCCGCCCCGTATAAACCGTCTTTTTTTTCTGGTTTTTTATGGTTAGTCCCACATTGCGCAGGGATAGCCCCTGCATCCTGCCGCAAAGCCCACCCTCCGACTCCAGCGGCACCAGGCTGGGCCGGGGCTGCACCAAGGTATGCCCCGCGCTCTGCGCCAGCCTATAGCCGTCTCCGGTGGACCCTGTCAGAGGATAGGACAGCCCTCCGGTGGCAATCACAGCCGCCCGGCAGGGATAAACGCCGTGCTCTCCCGCCACGCCGTTCAAAACGCCCCCCTCCCGGCGCAGTTCCACCGCCCGGTCCTGAGCGATAGCCACTCCAGACCGGCGCAGGGCGCGCAGCAGAGCGTCAATAATATCTGCCGCCCGGTCAGAGCGGGGAAACACCCGGTTTCCCCGCTCTGTCTTTAAAGGTACGCCCAACGCTTCAAAAAATCCCTTGACCCGCTCCGGCGGAAACCGGATCATCGCGCTGGTCAAAAAGCGGCTGCCCCGAGGAATATTCAAAAGCGCCTCAGAAGCCGGGCAGTCATTGGTTACATTACAGCGGCCTTTTCCGGTGATGTACAGCTTGCGCCCCAGCTTGGGATTGCGCTCCAGCAGGACGACTTCCGCCCCCTCCTCCGCCGCGGTCAGGGCGGCCATACAGCCTGCGGCGCCGCCGCCGATTATCACAATATCGGACAAATAGCCTCCCCCTTCTCCACGCCGGCTGCAGCGCCTCAAGCCTTACAGCTGTTCCGCCTTTTCATAGACCTCATATTCGTCCCAAATCTGCTCGAGAGTCGCAAAGGTTTCAGACAAATCATCATTTTTCTTGCGCCCAATCGAGACAATCAGGGCGTTAATCAAGCTCAGCGGCGCCACCAGGGAATCCACGAAAGAAGCCATATCGCTCTTCGCCAGCAGCGTCAGCGTGGCGGTGGCGGTCAGCGGAGACGTCTCGCTGTCCGTAACAGCGATGGTCTCCGCCCCCCGGTCTCTTGCAAACTGCATTGCCTTCACCGTCCGGCGGGAATACCGGGGAAAGCTGGCTCCAATAATCACATCCTCCGGTCCAATCCGCAGCAGCTGCTCAAACACCTCGCTGGTGGAGGTAGCATGAACCACCGTTACATTATCGAAAATCAAATTAAAATAAAAGCCTAAAAAGCTGGCGATTGCCGCCGCCGAGCGTACGCCTAAAATGTAAATATGCCGCGCCGCAATAATCGCGTCCACCGCCCGGCTGAACTGGAGACGGTTGGTCTCCTCCAGCGTCATACGGATTTTTTCAATGTCCGACTGCATGACCATTGAGAGAATATCGTGGTCTCCAATGCGGCTGTTGGAGACTTCAATCCGCTGCACCGACGTGAGCTTGCTGCGTATCATCTCCTGCAGCGCTTTTTGCATGGCTGGGTAACCGTCATATCCCAGCTCCGCGGCAAAGCGCACCACTGTGGACTCGCTGACGTTGACCGTCTTGCCCAGCTTACTGGCGGTCATAAAAGCCGCCTTGTCATAGCTGTCCAAAATAAACCGGGCTATAAGCCGCTGTCCTTTAGAAAACGTGCTCATATTTCCCTGGATCGCCGCTAAAACATCCCTTGTCATGATCGTGTTGACCTCCCCGTTCCCCTCATGATGAGGCGGACGCCGCTCCGCACAGGCGGGCGTTCCTCTGGAAACTCAGTCTATATCATAGCCGGGATTTGCGGGAAAATCAATCCCTTTTTGCAGGATTTTTTTTTATTCCTGCAAAAGTCACCGCCCCTCCAGGCGGCGGATCTCTGCGCTGTCCAGCCGCCGCCAGCGTCCCACAGGCAGACCGCCCAATTCCAGCGTCCCCTCCCGCACCCGCTGCAAGCGGCGCACATCCAAGCCCGCCTGGGCGCACATACGGCGGATCTGGCGGTTTTTCCCCTGATGGATAACCACCCGCAGCGCTCCGCGGGACAGGCTCAGCACTTCCACCTGAGCCGGACGCAGCACAGCGCCGTCCAGCTCCATGGGCCCCCGGAGAACCGGCAGGGCGGCATTCACATCTCCGCTCACCCAGACCCGGTACTCCTTCTCCACCTCATGGCTGGGATGAATAAGCCGCTGGGTCAGCGCACCGTCGTCTGTAAACAGCAGCAGCCCCTCCGAATCCATATCCAGCCGCCCCACAGGCCACACCCGCCTGCCGCACCCAGCCACCAGCTCAGCGGCAGTGGGCCGCCCCTTCTCATCTGACAGCGTAGTCACATAGCCTCTTGGCTTGTTGAGCATTAGATAAGTCCGCGGCCGCGCGGCAGACAGCAAAACCCCGTCCACCCGGATCTCATCCCGCTCTAAATCGGCCTTATCACCCACATGGGCCGCCCGTCCGTTGACCGTAATCCGTCCGGTAGACAAGTACTCCTCCGCCTTGCGCCGGGAGGCCACCCCATGGGCCGACAGCAGTTTTTGCAGGCGCTCCTCCACGGCAGCTCTCCCCCGCTCTTTCCTATGTATTCGCCGCATGGACGGCCCCCTTCCTGAAAGCCGTCCATGCAAAATCATTTCCATACCGGACATGCCCATTACAGCCCTCCGGTTAAAAAATCCAACAGCCGGTCCAGCCCGCCCGCTTTCGCCCGGTCGTCCGCCGCGCCGGCGGCGTAGAGCAGGTCCGTCTCCCCAATCATCTGCTCTTCCAAATAGAACGCCATCCGTCCGGCTACAGTTCCCGCCTGAACCGGTGCCTGCACAGTCTCCGGCAGAAAAATTTCCGCGCGCACCTGTTCCTCTGCACTCAGAGGATAATAGACATCCCCGGCTGTACACACCGGCACAAAACGGTTCAGGCTGCCAGACACCGGAACCCGGCGCACCTCCCGCCCCCCCAAAACCAGGACATTCCGGGAATAGGTCTGAAACCCGTAGTCAAACAGGGCGGCGTGGTCACGCCAATCGTCCGGATCGTTGAGGGTGACGGCAATCAGGCGCTGCCCGCCCCGCTGTGCGCAGGAGACCAGCGTGCGCCCGGCCTGTTTGGTATACCCGGTCTTCATACCGATACAGCCCTCATACCGCCAGAGCAGCTTGTTGTGGTTGGTAAAGCTCCGCCCGGCGATTGCGATGCTTTTGGTTGCTACGATCCGGGCCAGCTCCTCCCGCTCCATACAGGCACGGGCCAGCTTCGCCATATCGGCGGCGGTGGAGTAGTGCGCCGGGTCGTCAAGTCCATTGGGATTTGCAAAATGCGTATCCCGCATGTCCAGCTGGCGGGCCCGGCGGTTCATCAGCTCCACAAATTCCTCCACGCTTCCGCCGCAGTGGCCCGCCACCGCCAAGGCCGCATCGTTGCCGGAAGCCAGCAGCAGACCGTACAGTAGTCCTTCCAGGCTCACCTGCTCCCCAGAGCGCAGGTACATGGAGGAGCCCTCCGCCCCGGTCCACTCTGGGCGGATGGTCACCACCTCCGACAGGTCCGGATGGGTCTCCACCGCCACCAGAGCCGTCATCAGCTTGGTAGTGCTGGCAATCAGCCGCTGCTCCTGCGCATTTTGGGCATAGAGCACCCGCCCGGTCTCCCCATCCACCAAAATGGCGCAGCAGGCCGAAGTGCCGACCGCCTGGACCGGCACGGTGCACAGGATACCCAGCGCCAGCAGCGCCGCCGCAATTCGTTTCAACCGGCATCACCTCATCCCTTTAGGATGAGACTAGTATGGTTTTTACAGGCTGTCTTTATCCTTCTCCTGCTGCTTTTCGATGATTCCCGTCACCTTGTCCAATACGTCGGGCACCATGTCCACCACCCGGTCTACGGCGCTTCCTGGGTGGGGCGCCACGGGCAGCAGGCGCACCGTCCCCTCCTTCACAATCAAAAAGGCCACCGGGGACAGACTCATGCCCGCGCCGCTGCCGCCGCCAAAGGAGTTGTCCTCCTCCGGCTTCTGATTTTTGCTGGCAAAGTCGCTGCCGCCGGAGGCAAAACCCACGGTTAGGCGGGAGATGGGAATGATAGTAACCCCCTCCGCCATAATGGGCTGGCCAATAATTGTGTTCACATCTGCAATTTCACGGATCTTCTGCATGGTATTGGTCATTAATTCACCGATGGGATGCTTCTTTTCCATAACTTAAACCGCCTCTTTCTGTGTGCTGCGGACGGAGGCCTCGACCCGTTCTGCCGCCTGACGGGCCCATAAAATCCTCACAGCCCTGATTCCTAAGTGTGCGCCCAAACTCACCATCTGTCCCACGCTCAGCGTAGCCACCGCCTGGAGCCAGACCACCGGAGCCTGAAGCTGAAAATCCACGGCGGTGCGCAGCCGCCAGTCCTTCACATTAAAATTCTGCTCAATTGGGGGCCAGAGCATTCCCAATACCGCATTTGCTCCGCCAAAGCTCATGGCCGCCAGGGCCGGGTCCCCGGCGGCCATGGTTAAGTCCAGATAAAACCGGTCGATCCGAATGGTCCGCTTTACCCGCCCCGCCGCGTCTGCCGCCAGAGGGAGGAATTCCTTAACCAACGCCAGCGCGCCGCCCTTGACAGACGCCTCTCCCTTCTCCGGCTCTTTTTTCTCTTTCTGGGGTTTGGCAGATTTTTTTTCCCGCTTTTGTCTCCCGCTTTTCCTGGGAAATACCGTAAATTGCAGCGCCCCCGCCTTTATCCGGACCGTCAGTCCACTTCCGCTGAACTCCACCACTGCCCCCAGCCGGATCATAGACAGCAAAAACAGCACCAGCGCGATGATTCCCAACACTTTCAGCGCCGTCACCGGGCTTCACCCCTCCTCCGCCTGGGCCGTGGCTCCCGAAATCTCCCCCTGGCTGGCCCGCAGCCGCTTCACCGCCGCCTGCATCTCCAGGGTAATCTGTCCGTCCTCCGGGCTGGCGTCCGGCAGTTCCGGCAGATCCTCCAGACTGGAGAGATTGAACGCACGCAAAAAATTGGGGGTGGTACGGTACTGGATGGGCCGCCCGGGCACCGCCAGGCGCCCGCACTCCTCAATCAGCTCCCGCTCCAGCAGCAGGCTGACCGTATAGGAGCTGTCCACCCCCCGAATCTGGTCCACATAAGCCCTTGTAGCGGGCTGATAATAGGCAATGATCGCCAGCACCTCCAGCGCCGGCTGGCTGAGCCGGGCGGGCTTGCGGCCTTCAAAGGCCCGGCGGATGGAGTGTGCGTACTCCGGCGCGGAGCACAACTGATAGCTGTTGTCCATTTGGATCAGGCGGACCCCTCTGCGTTCATAGCTGTAATAGTCCGCCAAGCGCTGGCACACCGCGTCGGCGGTGGTCTTGTCAATCTCCAGCGCCAGGCAGATGCGCTCCACGCCGACCGGATCCCCGGCGGCAAAGAGAATACCCTCAATGGCCGACTCGATTTCTTTTAACTCCATTTGTGCGCGCCCCCCTCCGCTCGAAAGATGTAGGCCCTATTCGCCTGCCCCGGAAGAGCCGGCTGTGGAAAACTCCAGCTCCCCTTCCTCCACCTCTCCGGTGCGGGTGACGGTGCAGTCGCTCTGCGTCCCCGCCAGACGCAGCCGCCGGGCCCGGCAGAGCTCCAGCACGGCAATAAAGGTAGCCACAATCTCTGAGCGGCTGCGGTTGCCCTGAAACAGCGCCCGAAACCGGGTCACGCCGAAACGCAGCAGCCGCTGTAAAATTTCTCCCGCTTTGTCGGCCACCGGGTAGGGCTCCCGGCCTACAATGCCCTCAAAGGCGGCCATTGGGGGCGGCAGCTTATGGTCCACCCGCTCCAGCACCGCCGCCATCGCCCGCGCCAAATCCTCTCTTTTATGGGAGTACTGGTAAGCCTTGTCCACCGGCGCCGTCTCCGGCCCACGGGTCAGGTAATCCCGCCCTATGGCGTAACAGTCCGACAGCCGGGGGACAACAGCTTTAATCTTTGCGAAATTTTCGTGGCGCTGATGCTCTTCCAAACTGGCAATCAGCTGTTCCATCTCCGACAGAGCCTCTTCATCGTGAATGGACAAGAGCATCCGGGTCTTAATATACACCAGCTGAGCCGCCATGGCAACAAATTCGCTGGCAATCTCCAGGTCCATCTGCTTGCGCTGGTCCATCCAGGCCAAATATTGGTCCAGAATCAGGGAAATCTGAATATCCTTGATTTCCATTTTGTTCTTCGACAGCAGGTGAAGAATCAGATCTAGAGGGCCGTTGAAGTCCTCCCTGTCCTCATCCCGCGCCTTGACCACCTTTTCCAGGTGAAAAATCGGCGTTTCGATGTGGCTCACCTCAAAATAAACTCAAAATCGCAGCTACGTCTTGAACCGCCAGCAGTCCCTCCAGCGGCATTCCGGCCACAGCACATATCCACCGGAGCACATGCAGCATCAAAAATGACAAGGGCCCTTGGAACACGCCTAAAAATGTCAGCAGCACCAATACGCCCATGACATATTTTTCATAGCGGAGAATGGTAAAATAAATGCGCTGGGGCAGCAGAGCATAGAGCACCTTTGAGCCGTCCAACGGAGAAATCGGGATCAGGTTGAACAGTCCCAGTCCCACGCTCAGCAGGGCTGTGTTGGAGCAAAAGCACAGGATCAGCAGGGTCCCCCGGTTCAGCGGCGCCAAATTCCAAATGGCCGAGGACACCCCTACCGCCGCAAAGGCCAGCAGAAAATTGGAAACCGGCCCAGCCAGAGCGGTCAGGGCCATACCCCCTTTGGGGTTTTTAAAGTAGCGCATATCCACCGGCACCGGCTTGGCCCAGCCCACCTTGACCACCAACAGCATCAGCAATCCCACTAGGTCCAGGTGCTTGATGGGATTGAGACTCAGCCGCCCCGCATCCTTCGCGGTGGGGTCGCCCAGCCGGCAGGCCATCAGACCGTGGGACAGCTCGTGAACAGTGATACACGTCAGCGCCGCCGCCGCGCTCACCAGCAGCGTCAGCAGCCCCCACCAGTCCATATTACCCAAAAACTCGGAAACTGAGCCCACTGTTACGCCCCCTGCACCAGTTTATTCCGCAGCGCCTCCAGTTCCTCTGCACGCAGCCCCAGCCAGCGCAGGTATTCCTCCGCCGAGCCATGGGCCTCCTCCAGCCGCTCCAGGCATTCTTCCATATATTCCACCTTGGACTGTCCCATAAACGCGGGAGCCTCCGGACGGTCCCTGCGCATCCGCCGGACCATTTCCCGTATGTAAACCTCCGTCACCTGGTAATCCGCTAAAATATCCAAACGCCCCACACCCGCCAAACTGAGCAGCAGCGCGGCAGTGCAGCCGGTGCGGTCCTTTCCCGCCATGCAGTGAAACAGCACGCCGCCGGGGGCCTGCGCAATCAGGCGCATCACTTGGGCTGGAGCGTCCCGCCGCTCCAGCATCTCAAAATAGCTCCTGCCCACGTCCTTCTCCAGGTTGGGCAGCCGCTCTCCCCCTACCATAGAGACGTGGTGGTAGGAAAAACCGGGAGCCTGCGCCAAAGGGTCCGGAAAACGCGCCGCTTCTTCTCCGCTGCGCAGGTCAATGACCGTGGTAATCTCCCGATCCCGCAGCCATTGAAAATCCTCCTCCCTCAGGCCCCTGGGCAGGTCGCCCCGCAAAAAGCGCCTCCAGGCGGTATGCCCTCCGTCCGGCAGAGGGTATCCCCCCAAATCCCGCAGATTCATCATCTCTCCCAGTGGTATCCTACGCAGCATAACCGTTCACTCCTGTGGCGTCTGTTCTCTTAAAGCCTGTTTACATTACAAAGCATTATAACAAACTCCGGCGGAAAACACAAGCGCCTGCCGGTACGGCTTCCACGCAAAATTCCCCCGTCCCGCAGGATGGGGGAATTTCAAGTTTAATTTGTAAGCTTTGCTGCGTTCTCGCCGCTCAGTGCAAATCAAGCAAAGTTTTGTTTTCTCCGGGGGCGCCTGTGTCAAAAAAACATCTCCCGGCCCGTAACCGACTCGAAAAAGCGGCTTTGCCGCTTTTTCGACAATCCCTCCGTCCCGCGGGACGGAGGGATTGTTTTTCGGATTTACAGGGTCAGAGAGGGGGCGGAGTAGGTACGGGCCGCCATCTCGCTGTTGAGCATGTACAGGCCCTTGGCGTCGTCCCCAAAGAGCTCCATCTTCTTAATCATATCCTCGGCGTTCTTCTCCTCCTCGCCCTGCTCCTTGACAAACCAGTCCAGGAACTGCATAGTGCGGAAATCCTTCACACCGTAGGCCGCATCATAGATGGCGTGGATCAGGCCCGTCACGTACTGCTCGTGCTCCAGCCCATACTTAAGCACCTGGAGCTTATCGCTTAAATCCTTGTCAGGCTTGGCGATGGCACCCAGGGTGACCTTCTCACCGTTGTTCTGGAGATACTGAAGGAACAGCATCGCGTGGTCCCGCTCCTCCTGCGCCTGGATCTTATACCAGTTGGAAAAGCCGTCCAAACCGATCTCATCGTAATAAACCGCAAAATCTAAGTACAGGTAGGCGGAATACAGCTCCTTATTCACCTGGTCATTCAGCAGCTGCGCAACTTTTTTATCCAGCATAGACAATACACTCCTTTATAAAACATTGGGGCCGCTATAGCCACTATCATAGCATCAAACCCGCGCACTTACAACGGTAAAAACGCCGAATTTTCCTGTCCCTAAAACAGCGTCAGCTGGCTGGTATCCGGTATCCCGTCCAACGCTCCCGCGGCCTTCAGCTGCTCAATATGGGTTTTGGAAACTTTGGGGCAGGCGGCGGAAAACTCTTCGATAGAAATAAAGGTTTTCCCTTCCCGCTGCTCTACAATGGACTGCGCCGCGGTCTCTCCTAAGCCGGGAATGGATGTAAACGGCGGCAGGAGGCTGCCCTGCGCCTCGTCCATCAGGAAATTCACCGCATGAGAGCGGTACAGCTCCACATGGCGGAAGGTAAAGCCCCGCAGATAGAACTCGTACACCACCTCCAGGGTAACCAGCATATCCTCCTCCACCGCAGTCGGCTTCTCTTTGCCTTGGATCTCCTTCATCTTGGCCTTACACACATCCATTCCCCGGCACATGCAGGTAGCGTCAAAGGCCTTGGCGCGGATGGAGAAATAGGCGGCATAAAAAGCCAGGGGCTTGTGGACCTTGAACCAAGCTATACGGAAAGCCATCATCACATAGGCCACCGCATGGGCTTTCGGAAAGAGATATTTGATCTTTTTACAGGAGCTGATGTACCAGTCCGGCACTCCGGCGGCCACCATCTCCTCCTCCGCTCCCTCCGGCAGTCCTCTTCCCTTGCGCACCGCCTCCATAATCTTAAAGGAGCGTTTTTCCGGCATACCGCAGGAAATCAGGAAAATCATGATGTCGTCCCGGCAGCCGATGGCCTGTCCAACGGGAATACCCATCTCCACAATCAGGTTTTTGGCGTTACCCAGCCACACATCGGTGCCGTGGGAAAAACCGGAGAGCCGGACCAGGATGTCAAACTCGCGGGGCTGGGTGTCCACCAGCATTCCCCGGACGAAAGAGGTCCCGAATTCCGGAATGGCCACCGCCCCCGTAGGGCCTAAAATGGGATCGTCCTCAAATCCCAGCGCCTTCGAAGAGGTAAAAATGCTCATCGTGTCCCGGTCGTCCAGCGGAATTTTCTGGGGGTCCACCTGCGTCAGATCCTGTAGCATCCGGATCATAGTGGGATCATCGTGGCCCAACATATCCAGTTTCAGGAGATTGGACTCCATGGCATGGTATTCAAAATGAGTGGTGACAATATCGGTCCCCGTGTCGTCTGCGGGGTGCTGAACCGGGCAAAAATCGTAGATTTCCCGGTTTTGGGGAATCACCACCATGCCGCCCGGATGCTGCCCTGTCGTACGCTTCACCCCGGTGCAGCCCTGGGCCAGACGGTTCTCCTCCGCCCGGGCGGCGTACCGCCCCCGCTCCTCCATATACTTCTTTACATAACCGAAGGCGGTTTTTTCCGCCACAGTGCCAATGGTTCCCGCCCGAAAGACGTGGGTCTGGCCAAAAAGCTCAAAGGTATAGCGGTGGGCGTTGGCCTGATATTCGCCGGAGAAATTCAGGTCGATATCCGGCACCTTGTCCCCACCAAAGCCTAAAAACGTCTCAAAAGGAATGTTGAATCCGTCTTTGGCATAGGGTGTTCCGCAGACGGGACATACCGCGTCGGGCATGTCCGCCCCACAGCCTGCCCCCAGCGCTTTGGCCGCCTCAAAGTCCGAATGCTTACAGCTGGGGCAGCGGTAGTGCGGCGGCAGGGAGTTGACTTCGGTAATTCCCGACATAAAAGCCACCAGAGAAGACCCCACCGATCCACGGGATCCCACCAGATACCCGTGCTCCAGAGAATCCTGCACCAGCTTTTGCGCGGACATATAGATCACGTCATATTTACACTTGATGATATCTCCCAGCTCTGCGTTGATACGGTCCACCACAATTGGGGGCGGTTCTTCTCCGTAAAGTGCTTTTGCTTTATCCCATACCAGGCGGGTGAGTTCTTCCGCCGACCGCTCAATTTTAGGCGCAAACAATCCTTTCGGCAGGGGAACCACATGCTCACACCAGTCCGCTACCAGGTTGGTATTCCGGATTACGACGTTATACGCCTCCTCCTCCCCCAGATAAGCAAACTCGTCCAGCATCTCCTGTGTGGTTTTAAAATAAATCGGCAGGCTGGAGTCTGCGTCCTCAAATCCTTTGGAGGCCAAAAGCACATGCCGGTATATCTCATCCTCCGGATCTAGAAAGTGCACGTCGCCCGTGGCGCATACCGGCTTGTCCAGGGCCCGGCCCAGCTCTACAATGGTGCGGTTAAACTCCCGAATCTCGTCCTCGCTGCGCACCATGCCCCGCCGCAGCATAAAGGCATTGTTGCACACCGGCTGAATCTCCAAAAAATCGTACCAGGAAGCAATGCGCTTGAGCTCGTCAAAGTCCTTATGCTTCACCACCGCTTCGTAAAGCTCTCCCGCTTCACAGGCAGAGCCTAGGATCAAACCCTCCCGGCAGCGGTTAATGGCGCTTTTCGGCATGATGGGATAGCGCTTAAAATGCTCCAGGTGGGCCTCTGAGATCAGCCGGTAGAGATTACGCAGCCCCAGCTGGTTTTTTGCCAGCACAATGAGGTGCTTCGGCTGCCGCCGCGCCCGTCCGTTCCCCCGGAGCTGGAGCATAGCGGGATTGATCTGCTGTAGAGTGCCTACACCCCTGTCCTCCAGCATCTTAAAAAAGGGTATCAGCATATAGGCTACCGTGGCCGCGTCGTCATAGGCCCGGTGATGGTTGAAGGAAGGCAGATTCAAATGTTCCGCCACGATGTTCAGCTTGTGCTTGCTCAGCTGTGGCAGCAGGTTTTGAGACAAAATCAACGTATCAATGGACGTATTGGAAAACGGGCGGCCCATTCTGCGGCATCCGGCGGCAATAAAACCCATGTCAAACTCCGCGTTGTGCGCCGCCAGGGGCCGGTCCCCCACAAAATCCAAAAAGGCATTGATGGCCTCCGCCTGAGAGGGCGCACCGCATAACATTTCGTCGGTAATGCCGGTCAACTCCACGATCTCCCGGCTTAAGGGACGGCCCGGGTCGGCGAAGGTGGAGAACTGTTCTGCCAGTTCCCCGTTGCGCAGAACCACCGCGCCAATCTCCGTAATCATATCCCGGCGGTTATCCAGACCGGTGGTCTCTATGTCAAAACAGACGACCTCCCCTGTAAAGTCTTGTTCCTTGTCACCATGTACTACTACCCGGTCGTCCACGTCGTTGATGTAGTAGGCCTCCACCCCGTAGAGTACCTTAATATTTTTGGCGGAGTGCCACGCGTCTGGAAACGCCTGCGCCACGCCGTGGTCGGTAATCGCCACTGCCCGGTGGCCCCAGCTCTCCGCCCGTTTGACGATATTTTTTTCGGCTCCCGCCTTGGGACTCACCTGGCTTAAAGCATCCATAGAGGACATCGTCGTATGCAGGTGCAGCTCCACCCGCTTTTCCGGCGCGTCGTCCGTGCGCAGTCGGCGCTTTCCCAGCATAATGGCATAGGGCTCCAACACCATATCTCCGGTAAAACGGTCAATATTCAATTTCCCCTGTATAAACAGGTGCTGGCCTTTTTTCACCCCGTCTACAATTCCTTTTCCCTCATCGCCGGGAAAAAACTTCGATACCCGCACCGAGCTGGTGTAATCGGTTACATCAAAGCAGACTACCCAGGCGCCGCGCTTCTTCAGCTCCCGGTGGTCCACCGCAAACACGTCTCCTTCCACCACCACCGTGCCCATGTCCAGCTCGACGCGCTCCATGGGGATCGGATCTTTTTTGATCGCATGCCGCCCATACAGCAGCGGCCCCTTTGTCTTTTCAGCGGCCGGCTTTTGTCTGACAGGCCGGGAAACGCTGAGCTGTTTCAGCGTCTCCCGACGAATCGCCTCTGTGCGGGCAAACGGGTCCTCTTCCGCCGGAAGCGCCCCGGAAGTCTCCTCGGCCGGAACGGCGGCCGCACTGTGCGTTTTGGCAGGCGATCTATCCTCTTTCGTTTCCGCGCCTCCAGGGCTTTGAACATGGAATGCCAGCTCTACCCGCTCCACCCGGTAGGCCAAGGCCACGCTACCCTCCAACGCAGAGCGGAGCGCATCGTCCGGCATCTGGAGGCACTCCACCTCCACCCGGATGGAACGGACGGCTTTGTCGATCACCGCCTGAGTTACCAGCAGTCCCTCCGCCGCGTCCGCCAGAGCTCCGCCGGGAGTCCAGGCAGAAAACAGTTTTAAAAATGGTATCTTTTGCGACATGTGCCTCTGATTCTCCTTTATCCCCCGCCAGTGGATTTACAGCAGCTCAATCAGTTCAAACAGCCTGTCCACCAGCTCTGCCTGGGGAACCTTTCTCACGATCTCCCCCCTGCGAAAGAGCAGCCCCTCGCCGTCCCCTCCGGCGATTCCCACATCGGCGGCAGCGGCCTCACCGGGGCCGTTGACCGCGCACCCCATCACCGCCACAGTGATGGGCTTATGTACTCCACGCAGCCGCTCCTCCACCTGTTCCGCCAAACCGATCAGGTCGATGCGGGTGCGCCCGCAGGTGGGACAGGCGATCAAATCCGGCTCTCCCTCTGCCAGCCCTACGGCTTTCAGAATATCCCGCGCCGCGTAAATCTCTTCCACCGGGTCGGCGGAAAGAGACACCCGCAGGGTATCCCCAATCCCCATCGCCAGCAGTCCCCCAATCCCAATGGCAGACTTCAGCGTACCCATGCGCAGGGTGCCTGTCTCTGTCACCCCTAAATGCAGCGGATAGTCTGTCTGCTGCGCCATCAGCCGGTACGCCTCCATCGCCACCGGCACACGGGAGGATTTGAGGGACACGCAGATATCGTCGAAATCAAACCGGTTCAACAGCGCGATATGCCCCATCGCCGATTCCACCAGCGCCTGGGCGGTGGCTCCGCCATACTTGGCCAAAACAGGCTTTTCAAGCGAACCGCCGTTTACGCCGATGCGGATGGGCACGTTCCGCTGCCGGCAGGCGTCCGCCACCGCCTTTACTTTATCCGGTCCGCCGATGTTGCCGGGGTTAATGCGCACTTTGTCGCACCCCGCCGCAATACACTCCAGCGCCAGCTTGTAGTCAAAGTGAATATCCACCACCAGGGGAATGGATATCCGCTCCCGTATCGCCCCCACAGCCCGGGCCGCAGCCAAATCGGGCACAGCTACCCGGACAATCTGGCACCCGGCCTCCTCCAGTGCGCGGATCTGCTCCACTGTAGCAGCCACATCGCCGGTGGATGTGTTCGTCATAGACTGCACCGTCACGGGCGCCCCTCCTCCGATAGGAGTTGCTCCCACAAGGATCTGTTTTGTCATTGGCAGTTTCCCCCCTACCAGCTACAGCAGCTTCATCACATCGCTGACCGCCACCACCACCATCAGCCCAATAAGACAGAAGAAGCCCGCCATATTCACATACCCCAGGTATTTTTGGTCAATGCGCTTGCGCGTCACCAGATGCCATACCCCGTCTACCGCCACAAAGAGAATCTGTCCTCCGTCCAGCGCCGGAATCGGCAACAAATTCATCACTGCCAGATTGATTGCGATAAAAGCCACAAAATCCAAAATATTTCTGGCTGCGCCGGCAAAGCCGCCGCCGTTCTTGGCTCCGGCCTCTCCCATCTGTCCCATCATGTCTACGATGCCGATGGGCCCTGACATATCCCGAATGCCAACGGAGCCGGATAATAAGTCTCCCAGGCTCATCCACACCATCCGGACATAGTTCACCGCCTGATACCAGGCGTATTGAAAGCGCATACCCAGCCCGCCGTTTTCTACTACGCCGCAGAGGATTCCTCTTTTCTGCACCTGGTTTCCGTTTGTATCGGTGAAGGTACGCACAGGCATGGAGAAGTTGTGCAACACAATCCGCTCCCCGCCCCGCTCAATCTCCAGCTCCACCTCATCTCCTGCCCGGCTCAGATAGAGCAGCGCGTCGGAATTAAAGTAGATTCTGTGCCCGTCTATCCGGTACAGCCGGTCGCCCACATGCAGTCCGGCCTCTTGAAGGTACTCCCCGCCGCTCAAAAATCCGGTGATCTCCGGGAGAACAACGCCCTTACTCTGAGCAAAGAGCGCCAAAATAATCAGCACGCCCGCCACAAAATTAAAAACGGCCCCCGCCGCTAAAATCACCAGCCGCTTCCAGGCGGCTTGATTGCCAAAGGCTCTGGGTTCGTCGGACTCCTCTCCCTCCCCTTCCATGGCGCAAAACCCTCCGATGGGAAACGCCCGCAGGCTGTATTCGGTCTCTCCCCGTTTCCCGGAAAGCAGCTTGGGGCCCATGCCGATGGCAAATTCATTGACCCGCACACCCAGGGATTTGGCGGCAATGAAATGCCCAAACTCGTGGATGGCAATCAAAGCTCCAAACATAAGCACGGCAATCAGGATATACAAAATGGTCATAAAAGGTCTCCTTTACCAAGGCTGTGGCTTAACGTCTGTTTGAAAATCGTCAATACGGCCAAATTGTAGGCTTTTTCCCGTCATACTGCGTTAAGCTTTGGATATTTCAAGATTTTTAACGCCGCAGGGCGGCAAAAGACCCGGCAAGGCGGTGTTCAACGGTTGTGAATACAGCTTCTCAATTACAAGGCGTGTATTCCAGCGCCGCGGCCCGTGCGGCGGCGTCGGCGGCAAGGATTTGCTCCAAATTCGGGTTGGATACATGCTCCTCTCGATTCAGCGCCCACGCCACCCGCTCTGCAATCTGTCCAAATGGGATGCGTCCCTCCAGGAAAAGGCCCACCGCCGCCTCATTCGCCCCATTGAGCGCCGCCGTGGCGGTTCCCCCCTTCCGCGCGGCTGCCAGAGCCAGGGACAGACAGGGAAATGACTCATAATCTGGCTCCCGGAAGGTCAGCGGAGGACAGGACAGCAAATCCAGCGGCCCCGCCGCCGCCTGGGTGCGTTCCGGCCAGGTGAGCGCATATTGGATCGGCAGACGCATATCAGGCGCACCCAATTGGGCCAGCACTGCATTATCACAGTATTCCACCAGGGAATGAACTATACTCTCTCGGTGAATCACAATGGAGATTTTTTCCGCAGGCATCCGGTATAGGCGCATCGCCTCAATAAACTCCAGTCCCTTGTTCATCAAAGTGGCGGAATCCACTGTGATCTTCGCTCCCATGGACCAGTTCGGGTGGTTCAGAGCCTGCTCTCTGGAGGCGTGGTAAATCGATTCCCGGTCCCGGCCCCAAAATGGCCCGCCGGAGGCCGTTAAAATCAGCCGCTTCACCTCACTCCGGTTCCGGCAGCCCTGGAGGCACTGAAACAGCGCAGAATGCTCGGAGTCCACCGGCACTACCTCCCCGCCGCAGCGGTCTGCCATGTCCATCACCAGCTCCCCGGCACACACCAGGGTCTCCTTGTTGGCCAGGGCTACCCGCTTCCCCGCTTGGAGGGCCGCAAGGGTAGGCCGCAGACCTACCATACCCACTACCGCCGTCAGCACGGTATCCGCCTCTTCCAGGCTGGCGGCCTCTAAAAGCCCCTCCATCCCGGAGGCCACCCGGACAGATGTGTCCGACAACCGCAAGCTCAAATCCTTAGCGGCGGCCGGGTCCATCATTACGGCCAGACTGGGTGCGAACCGGCGGCACTGCTCCTCCAGACGCGCCGCATCCCGGTTTGCAGCCAGAGCCGCCACAGTCATATCACAGGCGGCAATCACTTCTAATGACTGCCGCCCGATGGAGCCGGTCGATCCCAGCAATGAAATTCGTCTCTTCACAGCGTTACCTCCAAACGGCGGGCAGGGCGCGAATCAGCAGCTCTATCAACGGCGTGCAGAAAATCACGCTGTCGAAGCGGTCTAAAATTCCGCCGTGCCCCGGCAGAAGGTTGCCAAAATCCTTAATGCCGTATTCCCGCTTGATCGAGGAAAAAGACAAATCCCCCAATTGGGACACGGCGCTGCCCAGACCGCCATAAAGAGCCAGGCGCAAATAGTCCACCCGGTAATGAAACAGCAGGTGCAGGGCCAGGCCATAGGCAACCGTACACACAACCGCTCCTAATAAGCCGCCAACCGCCCCCTCTACGGTCTTCTTTGGGGAGAGCTTCGGGGCCAGCTTGTGCTTTCCAAAAGCCATTCCCGCAAACAGTGCGAAAGCATCGCTGATGAACGCCACAAGCAGAGGCAGAATAATCAGACTGCGCCACAACTCCTCCATCAACCGGATGCGCAGGAAGGAGGAGAGGAAAAAGGGAATAAACACCGAGAGAAAAAAGGCGCCCCCCATTTTTTCCAGGTTAATCCTCCCATGGCTGGCGATGGATTCCGCAAACAGCAGCAGCACATAGAGAAACAGTCCGCACAGAGCGGGCAGCGCCTGCCCGTCATAGTAGACCCAAAAGGGGATCACTCCTGCCAGCAGGATCGAGTAGCCTGAGATGCGGGGATGCTTTAAAAAGCTGGTAGACCAAAGGGCCTCGTGGACCGCTATCATGGCGATTACCGCGATACTGATGGGCAGTATCATCGGCCAATAGGGAGATATCCCGTAAATTCCCACCAGCAGCACCGGAATGAACACCACCGCCACCAACACACGCTGCGTCACTCGGCACCTCCAAACCGGCGGGAACGGCTTTGATAGTCCGCCAACGCCCGAAGCAGCTCCTCCTTGGAAAAATCCGGCCAGAGGACGTCAGTAAAATAGAACTCCGCATAGGCCGACTGCCACAAAAGGAAGTTGGAAAGCCGCACCTCGCCGCTGGGCCTGATGATTAGGTCCGGGTCGGGCACGCCTTTTGAGAATAGGTATTCTCCGAAAGTCTCCTCATCCAGAAAACCGGGCGAGGTCTCCTTGTTCAAACAAGCGTCCGCAAAATTTTTAGCGCCCCGGAGAATCTCGTCCCTTCCCCCGTAATTCAGGCAAATATTTACCTGTACGCCGTCATAGCGCTTGGAAATTTCCTCCGTGCGCTCACACAGCCCCCGCAGCTCCGGGTCTAAAGGGGATAAATCTCCAAAAAACTTCATTTTTACCTTGTCCCGCTCCATACTGGAAACGGCCTCCAGCAGATACTTTTTCAGCAGTCCCATGATCGCGGAGACCTCTTCCTGGGGACGCTTCCAATTCTCCGTGGAAAACGCGTATACTGTCAGGTATTCCAGACCAATTTCCTTACAATACGTGGCAATCGTGCGAAAGTTTTCCGCCCCGGCGGCATGGCCCGCCCTACGGGGCATGCCGCGCTTCTTTGCCCAGCGCCCATTTCCGTCCATAATAATGGCCACATGCTGGGGCAAGTGCGCAAAATCAACACAAGGCTCGTTTTTCTTCTTTTTCGATTGTAAAAATTTCAAAAAGCTCATACGGCTACCCTATATCAATTAAAAACTTGTCTGCGCGGCTCCGGCATTGACCTAAACCGCCATCAGCTCCGCTTCCTTCTTCGCGGTAAGCTCATCAATCTGCTTGCAGCGCTTTTCTGTGATATCCTGGAGCTCCTTTTCAAACTCCTTGCGGTCATCCTCCGTAATCTCGCTCTTCTTCTCCATGGCTTTGAGCTTATCCATGGCGTCCCGCCGGATATTTCGAATGGCTACTTTGCCGCCCTCGCTGTACTTACGCACCTGCTTCGTCAGCTCTTTCCGGCGCTCTTCAGTCAGCTGTGGAAAGGACAGGCGGATTACCCTGCCGTCATTTTGGGGGTTAATGCCTAGATCAGAGGACTGGATCGCCTTTTCAATGGGCTTGAGCAGCGTGCCGTCCCAGGGCTGGATCATCAAGCTGCGGGGGTCCGGGGAAGAGATAGCGGCCACCTGGTTGATTGGAGTGGGCGAACCATAGTAGTCCACCGTAATCTTATCCAATACGGCGGCGTTGGCCCGTCCGGCCCGGACACTGGCAAAGTCGCTGACTACCACATCGATGGTCTTTTGCATTTTCTCATCATAGGGTTTGTTAATCTCTTTCATCTCACAGTGCCTCCTTGACAATCGTTCCTATTTTTTCACCCATAACCACCCGCAGAATATTCTCCGGGTCCTTCAGGGCGAAAAGCACAACCGGAATTTTGTTATCCATGGAAAGGGACGCAGCGGTGGAATCCATCACCTGTAGATGCTGGGCCAGCACATCGTCATAGGTAATCACATCATATTTTACAGCGCCGGGATCCTTCTTGGGGTCTGCGCTGTACACGCCGTCGATATTTTTGGCCAGTAGGATAGCGTCTGCGTTAATTTCCGCCGCCCGGAGCACTGCCGCAGTATCTGTAGAGAAATAGGGGTTGCCGGTGCCGCAGCCGAAGATGACCACCCGTCCCTTCTGCATGTGCCGGATGGCCTTGGAACGGATGTACGGTTCTGCAATCGAACGCATCTCGATTGCCGTCATAACCCGCACGTCAACCCCTTTCTGCTCCAGCATATCCGCTACCGCCAAGGCGTTAATGCAGGTGGCCAGCATTCCCATGTGGTCGGCGCGGGTGCGCTCCATCCGGTCCCCACCGTCCTTCAAGCCCCGCCAAAAGTTGCCTCCGCCTACCACGATGCCCACTTGAACCCCCAAGTCCACACACCGCTTGATTACGTCGCACACGCTGCCGATCACGTCAAAATCCAGCCCACGGCTCGCCTCACCGGCCAGCGCCTCGCCGCTGACCTTCAGCAGCACCCGTTTATACTGCGGCCCGCTCATAAGTTTCAGCCCCCTTTAAAAATGGTATTCTGTCCCTCTTATTTTAATATAAACTCGCCCATATTGCAATCATAACCGTCACTTTATTTGTAACCAGTTCTTTTCTTCCTGAAACAAGGGCAAAATCCATATTTTCCTAGCTTCCGGAATTTTTTCTAAGGCGCCTTTGCAAAAAATCAGCCGTCAAACCGCCGTTCAGAACAAAGATAACGTGCAGCAACCAACTTGCGGTTACTGCACGTTATCCATCCGAAGCAATTTGTTTTATGGCGCTTAGGCCCTGTTTAAAAATTGCCAGCACACCCAAAAGGCGGCTCTTTTTCCTCCATACCGCATTAAATTTCCCCGCAATACGCAAAGTGTTTTCTCAAAGTGCGCGACCGCGGGGCGCTCAGTCCAAATTGCTGTACCCCATGAGATACTCATCCGTCTCCCGTGCGGCGGCCCGACCCTCGGCAATGGCCCACACCACTAGGGACTGTCCCCGGCGCATATCTCCGGCGGCAAACACTTTTTTGACGGTAGTGGCGTGGCCTCCGGGCACGGTAGACACGTTCGAGCGCCCATCCCGAGCCACGCCGAAGGCGTCGGCGGTATAATCTTCCGGTCCCAGAAAACCCGCCGCGACAAGCAGAAGCTGACAGGGCAGCTCTTCCTCCGAGCCAGGAATCTCCGCCATAACTTGACGGCCGTTGTCTTTCCTTGGCTCCAGGCGAACAGTAACGACGCGGGCCAGGGCTCCGCTCTCATCGGTGCGGCACTCTTTCACCATAGTCTGATACCGGCGGGGATCGGCCCCGAACAGGGCGATGGCCTCGCTCTGTCCGTAGTCCGTTTTGGAGATCTTGGGCCACTGCGGCCAGGGGTTCTCCTCTGTCCGGGCATCCGGGGCCTTGGCCTGTATTTCCAGCTGGACAACAGACCTGCACCCGTGGCGGACTGCGGCGCCAACGCAGTCATTTCCGGTGTCTCCGCCTCCCACAATGACCACATCCTTGCCCGCCGCATCAATGTACGTACCTTTTTCAAGTCCTGTATCCCGCAGGGCTTTCGTAGAGGAGGCTAGAAAATCCACGGCAAAATAGACGCCTTGGACGCCCTCTGCCTGCGGCAGGGGGCGGGGCTTCTTCGCCCCGCAGCACAGAATCACCGCATCAAATTCCTTCAAGAGCGTCTGGGCGGATACGTCTTTTCCAACATCGCAGTCTGTGCAAAACTCCACCCCCTCTGCCGCCATCAGTTCCACCCGGCGCCGGACGATCTGCTTTTCCAGCTTCATGTTCGGAATACCGTACATAAGCAGGCCCCCGGGGCGGTCATCCCGCTCAAACACGGTAACCAGGTGCCCCCGGCGGTTGAGCTGCTGGGCGGCGGCCAGCCCCGCCGGACCGGACCCCACCACCGCAACCTTTTTCCCTGTGCGCACCTGAGGCGGCCGGGGACCTATCATTCCCGCAGCAAACCCTCCTTCGATGATGGCCAATTCGTTGTCCCGGACGCTCACCGGGTCTCCATGAAGACCGCAGGTGCACGCCGCCTCGCACAGAGCGGGGCACACTCTTCCGGTGAATTCCGGAAAGCTGTTGGTCCGGCACAGGCGGGCCAGAGCCTGATCCAAATTTCCGGTATACAGCAAATCATTCCACTCCGGCACAAGATTATGGAGGGGGCACCCAGACACCATCCCCCCCAATTCCACCCCGGACTGGCAGAAAGGAACGCCGCACTCCATGCACCGGGCCGCCTGGCGGCGGCGTTCCTTCTCCGGCAGCATGAGGTGGAACTCGTTCCAGTGACAGATGCGCTCCAGGGCCGGCTGGCTAGGGTTGCCCCGGCGGTCAAATTCCAGAAATCCCGTTGGTTTTCCCATTAGTCCTCACCTCCCGTTACGGCATAAAACGCCTCCATCTCTGCCATGTCCCGGTCCATGCCCCGCTCCTCACACCGTGCAATCGCCCGCAGCATTTGGTCGTAGTCCCTGGGCAGTATTTTCTTAAAATCCATCGCGCTGTGCGCAAAATCACTCAGGATGGCCCTGCCTTTGGCCGAGCCAGTGGCGGCCACGTGCTGCACAATCAGCTCCCGCAGCTCCTCCAAATCCCGCCGCTCCGTGACCGGCTCCAAAGAAACCAGTTGCTTATTCACCCGTAAGTACAGGTCCCGCTGGGGATCCCAGACATAGGCCACTCCGCCGCTCATGCCCGCGGCGAAGTTTTTTCCCGTCTCTCCCAGCACTACCACCCGCCCCCCGGTCATATACTCGCAGCCGTGATCGCCTACCCCTTCCACGACCGCATACGCTCCAGAATTGCGCACACAAAAACGCTCCCCGGCCTTGCCCGCGATGAACGCTTTGCCGGAGGTAGCGCCATACAGGGCCACGTTGCCGATGATGATGTTCTCGTCCGCCTGAAAACCGGCGGTTTCCGGCGGGTACACCGCCAGCTTTCCGCCGGACAGCCCCTTGCCAAAATAGTCGTTGGCGTCCCCCACCAGCTCAAGAGTAAGCCCCCGGGGAATGAACGCCCCAAAAGACTGACCCCCACCTCCGGTACAATGGACAAGATAGGAGTCCTCCTCTACCCCATCCCCATAAAGTCTGGTGATTTCGGAGCCGAAGATCGTGCCCACTGTCCGGTCAGTGGAGGTGACAGACAGGGGTATCTGCTTTTTCTGCCCCTTTTTCAGCGCCCCACCCAGTTCAGCCAACAGGACGGACTGGTCCAGGCTCTGCTCCAGCTTGAAATCGTATGCGTCGGCAGGGTCAAAATGGGTCTTGTACGCATTCCCAATATAGGGGTTATTCAAAATAGCCGCCAGATCTACCGTGGCGGACCGCTCATTGGCCGCACGCTCCCGCTGTCTCAACAGGTCGGTACGGCCCACCAGCTCCTCCACCGTGCGCACCCCAAGCTTTGCCATATGCTCCCGCAGCTCCTGGGCAATAAAACGCATAAAGTTCACGACATACTCAGGTTTGCCCCGAAAGCGCTTTCTCAGCTCCGGATTTTGCGTCGCTACTCCCACGGGGCAGGTGTCCAGGTTGCATACCCGCATCATCACACAGCCCATCGTCACCAGCGGCGCGGTGGCAAAACCAAATTCCTCAGCCCCCAGCATACAGGCGATGGCCACATCCCGGCCGGTCATCAGCTTACCGTCGGTCTCCAGCGTCACACGGGAGCGCAAGCCGTTTTGAAGAAGGGTCTGATGGGTCTCCGCCAGCCCCAGCTCCCAAGGCAGGCCAGCATGATGGATGGAGGTGCGGGAGGCGGCCCCGGTACCCCCGTCCCAGCCAGAGATCAGAATCACCTGGGCCCCAGCCTTGGCTACCCCTGCCGCCACAGTGCCCACCCCTGCCTCGCTCACCAGCTTGACAGAGATTCGGGCCCTGCGGTTGGCGTTCTTTAAATCGTAGATGAGCTGGGCCAGGTCCTCAATGGAATAAATATCGTGGTGGGGCGGCGGGGAGATAAGAGCTACACCGGCGGTGGAGTATCGGGTTTTCGCAATCCAGGGATATACTTTCTTCCCTGGCAGGTGGCCCCCTTCACCAGGCTTGGCCCCCTGAGCCATCTTGATCTGGATCTCCTGGGCGCTCACCAGGTACTGGCTGGTAACTCCGAACCGGCCCGACGCCACCTGTTTGATCGCAGAACAGCGATCGGACCGCAGCCGCTCAGGCCGCTCGCCTCCCTCGCCGGAGTTGGACTTACCTCCCAGCAGATTCATGGCCTGGGCCAGACATTCGTGAGCCTCCTGGGAGATGGAACCATAGCTCATCGCTCCAGTTTTGAAACGGCGCACAATGGACTCCACGCTCTCCACCTCGTCGATGGGAATAGGCGTGTCCAGATATTTCATTTCCAGCAGCCCCCGAAGGGTGTGGGGACAGGTCTCATCATCCACAAGGGCGCTGTACTGCTGAAACAGGGCATAATTCCCCTGGCGCGCGGACTGCTGAAGCAGGTGAATCGCCTTCGGGCTGTACATATGGTCCTCCTGGCCCGAGCGGGCCTTATGTATGCCCGCTGAATCCAGCGTAATCTCCACCGCAAGTCCCAGGGGATCAAAGGCCTTGGAGTGGTTTCGATCCACCATCTCTTCTATCTCCTTCAGGCCTATGCCTCCCACGCGGGAAACCGTATTGGTGAAATACTCGTCGATTACCTCTTTAGAAATGCCCACCGCCTCGAAAATCTGTGCGGACTGGTAGGACTGGAGGGTGGATACACCCATCTTGGAGGCAATTTTTACAATGCCTTTCAAAACAGCCCTATTATAGTCGTCCACCGCCGTACCGAAATCCTTATCCAACAGCCCCTCGTCAATGAGCGCTCCGATGGTCTCTTGGGCCAGGTAGGGGTTGACGGCCCGGGCGCCGTAACCCAACAGGGCGGCGAAGTGGTGTACATCCCTCGGCTCGGCGGATTCCAGAATAACGGACACCGCCGTGCGCTTCCGCGTACGCACCAGGTGCTGTTCCAGGCAGGATACCGCCAGTAAGGAGGGGATGGCAACGTGGTTTTCGTCCACTCCCCGATCGGACAGGATAATAATGTTCGCCCCGTTCCGGAAGGCCCGGTCAGCGGCGATTTTCATTTGGTCCAGCGCCCGCTTGAGAGGCATATGCTTAAAATACAGCAAGGACACAGTCTCTACGCAAAACCCCGGCTTGTCCATGGCGCGGATCTTCATCAGGTCTACAGACGTTAAAATAGGATTGTGAATCTGGAGTACCCGGCAGTTATCAGCGCTCTCCTCCAGCAGGTTGCCGTCGTCCCCCACATATACGGTAGTATCGGTGACAATTTCCTCCCGGATGGCGTCAATTGGCGGGTTGGTCACCTGGGCAAAGAGCTGTCGAAAGTAGTTGAACAGCGGCTGGTTGTGGCCGGACAGCACAGCCAGCGGAATGTCCGCCCCCATGGCGGCAGTGGGCTCCGTCCCTGTACGGGCCATGGGCAGGATGACGTCCTTCACGTCCTCCCAGGTGTAGCCGAAAGCCTTCTGCACCTGGGTGCGGCGCTGGGCGGTATAGCTCTCCACCCGGCGGTTGGGAACGGGCAAATCCTTAAGAGACACCAGATTTCGATCCAACCACTCGCCGTAAGGATACCGGGTAGCGTAATGCTCTTTTATCTCCGCGTCATCAATCATCCGGCCCGCCGCAGTGTCTACCAGCAGCATTTTCCCCGGCTCCAGCCGGGATTTTTCCACGATATGGGCCGCATCAATATCGAGCACTCCTACCTCGGAGGACAGAATGAGCCTGCCGTCGTCGGTGACATAGTACCGGGCGGGGCGCAGGCCGTTGCGGTCCAACACCGCCCCCGCCTGGTCTCCGTCGGAGAATACAATAGCGGCCGGCCCGTCCCAGGGTTCCATCATCACGGCGTAATACTGGTAGAGGTCCCGGCGGGCTCTGGATAGGTTGACGTCGTTCCGCCAGGGCTCTGGGATGCACGCCATTACCGCCAGAGGCAGCTCCATACCGCTCATTACCAAAAATTCCAGGGTGTTGTCCAGCATAGCCGAGTCCGATCCATCCGCATCCACCACCGGAAACACCTTGTCTAGATTCCCCTCCCACACCGGAGAGGCCATGGTCTCCTCCCGAGCCAGCATCCGGTCCGCATTGCCCCGAATGGTGTTGATCTCCCCATTGTGCAGAATAAAACGGTTGGGGTGGGCCCGTTCCCAGGATGGGTTGGTGTTGGTAGAAAATCGGGAGTGAACGAGAGCAATCGCGGAGGTATATCTCTCGTCCCGGAGATCAGGGTAGAACTGCCGCAGCTGGCCCACCAAAAACATTCCCTTGTACACAATGGTGCGGCTAGACAGGGAGGCCACATAGACGCCGCCCCCGGACTGCTCAAATTCCCGGCGGGCAATGTATAGCCGGCGGTCGAACTCTAACCCCTTTGCCAGGCCCTTTGGGCGGCGGACGAAGCCCTGGAAAATCCGGGGCATTTTATCCCGCGCCTTTTGGCCCAGTACCTGAGGGCACACCGGCACCTGTCTCCAGCCGATAAACTCCATGCCCTCACGGGCCACAATGAGCTGGAACATCTTCATAGCTTGGTTCCGGCGCAGGGTATCCTGTGGGAAAAAGAACATGCCCACGCCGTAATCCCTCTCGCCGCCTAAAATAAGGCCGCATTCCCCTGCTGTTTTGACGAAAAATTCATGGGAGATCTGTAGCAGGATGCCCACGCCGTCGCCGGTCTGGCCTTCAGCGTCCTTGCCTGCCCGGTGCTCCAGCTTCTCCACGATTTTCAGCGCGTCATCCACTGTCCGGTGGGTCCTGCGGCCTTTGATGTCTACCACGGCTCCGATACCGCAGGCATCGTGCTCGAACCGTGGGTCGTACAGCGGGGCGGCAGGCCGCGCTTTATTTTGTTTCATGGCTCAAAACCTCTTTTCGGGGGCATATGGGACAGGGACGCCGCCTAGCCAGCGCCGTCCCTGTCCGTCAGGCGTCTTTGCCCGGTTGAATTTTTTCCAGAACCCGCCGGGCAGTATCTGCCAGACGGACACAGCAATCCATACTCTGCTTTTGCAGGAAGCGGTGCGCCTGCTCCTCTGTCATGCCATCGTTGGCCATGAGAGCGGTTTTGGCCTGTTCTACCAGTTCCCGCTCCGCAGCTGAACGTTGAGCAGGTCCTTCCAGGGAACGGTCCATCCGGACCAGCAGCCGCACGGAAGCCAGCAGCTCTGCGCGGCGCGCCGGAGCGGAGAGTTTCATTACCTCCTCAGCTGTACACAGCTCCAGCTGAGCTTGGGGGGCAATCATCAGCATAGCGCACCGCCGGGGCAGGTCAAAATACAGCGTCTCACAATTCTCATCCGCCAGCTTGAAGCCGCATACCACCAGATTTAGTCCCAGCTTGCCCACCGTCCGTTTCACCTGGGCGGCGCTGCGGCAGAGCAGGCAGGTGAATTCTCCGGTGCTCTCCAGCACCTCACGAAAACGCTCGCAGTTAGACTGGCGCTCAAAGGCCACGATGATCTGGCGCATGAATGCCTCCTCAATAGTTGATAATGTATTTGTCCCGCTCCCACGAGGACACACGGGTACGGTACTCGTCCCATTCCGCCTCCTTTCCTGCGATATACTGGCCGCTCACGTGCTCACCCAGGGTATCCATCACCAGCTTGTCCTGCTTCATAGCGGTGAGGGCCTCTTCCAACGAGCCGGGCAGGGCCTCAATGCCCCGATGGCGGCGGACGTCCGGAGTCATGGCGAAAATGTTCTCCGTGATTTCCTCCGGCGGAGTCATCCCCTTTTCTATGCCGTCCAGGCCGGCCGCCAGGCAAACGGCCAGAGACAAATACGGGTTGCAAGCCGGATCGGGGCAGCGCAGCTCCACCCTTGTGGCCTGTCCACGGGCGGCAGGAATGCGAATCAGGGCCGAGCGATTGGAGGCAGACCAGGCCAAATAACAGGGGGCTTCGTAGCCGGGCACCAGCCGCTTGTAGGAATTGACCAGCGGGTTTGTAATAGCCGCCATCCCTTTCATATGGGCCAGAATACCAGCAATAAAAGCATAGGCTTCCCTAGATAGCCCTCTGGGATCGTTCTCGTCAAAAAATACGTTTTTTCCATCCCGGAACAGAGACATATTGGTGTGCATACCGGAGCCGTTAATCCCGAAAATAGGCTTGGGCATAAAAGTGGCGTGGAGACCGTTTTTCTGGGCCAGGATTTTGACGGCCAGTTTAAAGGTCATGATCTTGTCGGCGCACTGGAGGGCGGGAGCATACTTGAAGTCAATTTCATGCTGACCCTGCGCCACCTCGTGGTGGCTGGCCTCAATCTCATATCCCATCTCTTCCAGAGCCAGACAGATTTCCCTGCGGGTAGACTCGCCATGGTCCAACGGACCCAGGTCAAAATAACCCGCTTCGTCGTTGGTGCGGGTGGTCGGCTTGCCCTCCTCATCCGTCTGAAAGAGGAAGAACTCCGCTTCAGGCCCTACATTGAAAGTATCGTAGCCTATTGACCTGGCCTTGGCCAGCACCCGCTCCAGCACTCCCCGGGGATCGCCCACAAAGGGGGTCCCATCCGGGTTGTGGACGTCGCAAATCAGGCGGGCGACCTTGCCGTGCTGAGGCCGCCAGGGGAAGACGACAAAGCTGTCTAAGTCAGGCCAGAGATATTGGTCGGACTCATTAATGCGGACAAACCCTTCAATGGAGGAACCGTCGATCATGATCTGATTGTCCACCGCTTTTTCGATCTGGGAGGCTGTGATGGCCACATTTTTCAGCTGTCCAAAAATGTCGGTAAACTGCATCCGGATAAATTTCACGTCCTCCTCTTTTACCATGCGGATGATATCCTCTCTGCTGTAACCCATAGTGAAATCTCCTTTCTTTTTTCCCAGAAAAACGAAAAGCGGCGCTCCTCCCCCTGCCGGGGCGGAACGCCGTTGCTCACGCCTGAACTAAGATCAGTATAGCCGGTGAAATCAGAAAAGTCAAGGCTTTTTTGCATTCTAAAGAAATTTTGTTGCAATTTATAAGGCTTATTTGCAGATTATCCCTCTCTTTATGCAAGTTATATATTATTGTCCTGCATTTTTGAGTAAATCCGTTGAAGCTGCCACAGTGATTACCGGCTGCGCAGGCTGAGAAGCGCAGCAGGGCAAAAATTTCCCGGCAGGAGATCTCAGTGCGATCCCTGCCGGGAAATTCCCTCAAATTGCAGATACTCCTGCCCGGGAAGAGTCATCCTTCCCTTCTTGGAACAGCCGGTGTGCAAAAGCGCCGCCGACTATTATTACCCCTTGATATTGCCCTGATAGTTGACGGTTACGTCAACGGTGGGCTCCACGGTGATATCATTGGACACAGTGACGCTGCCGTCAAACATAGCGCCCACCAGGTCCTTGTAATCATCCTGGCTGAATCCCTCGCCCCACTGGGTGCTGTCCATGGGGATCTGCACGTAGTTGGCCTCTGGATCGGCGGACACCAGACCCAGGGTCTCCATCTTGCCGGCATACTTGGACCAGTTGCCATTGATGATTACGTCGGTCAGAGTATCAATAACCGTGGGAGCCAGGCCCTTCATAGCGGAGGTCACGGTCATGCCGTCTCCATAGGCATTGATGATAGCGGCCTGGTCTACGTCCACGCCGATAACCTTGCCGCCCACTTTGGCAGCCGCCTCAGCCGCGGAGGTGTAGATGCCGCCCCCGCAGGCAAAGACCACCTCAGTACCGTTGCCATACCAGGTGTCCATGTAAGCAGTGATGTCGGCATCGCCGAAGAACTGATTGCCATAGGCGTACTCTACGGTCACGTTGCCGGTAATGCCCATCTCAGCCGCAGCGGCGTTGATGCCCTGCACGTAGCCATAGCCATAGCGGACCACCGCGGGAACCGCCATGCCGCCCAGGAAGCCCAGGTGCGTATAGCCCAGCTTCACAGCGGCGTAGCCGGCCATGTAGCCGCACAGCTCTTCCTGATACACGGCGCAGTAGGTGTTCTCCAGCAGGGTGTAGTCGGGCAGGTCGCCCTCGCCCACGTCCAGGGCAATGAACTTCACGTCGGGATACAGCTCGGCAGACTGCATGATGGTCTCGCCAAAGGCAAAGCCGGGCATCACGATCACATTAAACCCGTCGGCAATTGCGGCGTCCACCATGGCTACACGCTCAGCGGTGGAGTCGCCGTTGGGCTTGTAGTAGGTGAAGTCCACACCCTGCTCGTCGCGGAACTGGACACAGGCCTCATAAGTGGTCTGGTTAAAGGACTCGTCGGTGATGTCGCCGTAGTCGGTAATCATAGCGACGCGGTATCCGGAATCACTGCCGCCCTCGGGAGTGGGCTCCACGGCGGGCGCGCCGGTGGGAGCGGGCTCCGCGGTATTGGGAGCGGGGGTGGCGGCGGAACCACCGGGAGTGGTACCGTTGCCGCAGGCTGCCAGCGCAAAGACCATGGCAAGGGACAGCAGCAGCGCGGCAAACTTCTTAGCTTTGTTCATTGGTATCTACCTTCCTTTCAAAAAAATGGCCCAGTTCGGTACAGAACACGGATCGTCCTCGCCTCTCTGAGCTGCGCTTTCATTATACCCCATCTTTTCACAAAGAGCAACCGCATTTTTACCCCGTTCTCACTTTTTTTACAAAACCATTACATTCCCAGCCGCCAAACGAAACCCACGCGTATCATTTGCCCGAAAGTAACGCGGCGCCGCAGCTTCCTGCGGCGCCGCTGCGCCTCAATACCCCTGAGGCGTCTCATTTTTGACCAGTTTCACAATCGCAGAAGTGCCCAGCCGGTCCGCACCCAAACGGATAAAATCCTCTGCGTCCTGCAATGTGCGGATACCGCCGGCAGCCTTAATTTTCACCCCGGGGCCGATATGCGTTTTGAACAGGGCCACATCCTCTCTGGTAGCCCCGCCGGTGGAAAAGCCGGTGGAAGTCTTGATATAATCCGCTCCCGCCTGACTCACCAACTCGCACAGGCGGATTTTTTCCTCCTCCGTCAACAGGCAGGCCTCTACAATCACCTTGAGAATGCGTCCCTGGCAGGAGAGCTTAACTGCTTGTATCTCTGAGAGAAGATCATCCCAGCGTTTATCCTTCACCCAGCCCAGGTTCACCACCATATCAATCTCGTCCGCCCCGGCGCGGATGGCGTCCTCCGTTTCAAAAACCTTTACTTCGGTAGTGGAGTAGCCATTAGGGAATCCGATCACCGTACAGATTTTCAAGTCATTGCCCACATATTCCGCCGCCTGCTTCACATAGGCCGCCGGAATGCACACGCTGGCACATTCAAACCTTCTGCCGTCATCGCAGATCTCTCGAATCTGCTCCCAAGTGGCGTCCTGCTTCAGCAGGGTATGGTCACAGCGGGAGAGTATTTCCTTTACGTCCATGCTGCTGTGTCTCCTTTCTTCCTCTATTTTCCGGTATACGCTTATTTTACCCGGATCAGCTCATAGCTCCGGGTGCCGATCCCAATTTTTTCACAGTGCGCCAGACACACCTTCCAATCTGTATTGGGCATGACATTGGTAAAATGGTCATGGTGATCGCAGAAATCCTCCTGGTGCATCCTCTCATCCAGCAGAGAGCCGGGCAGAGGCTGCTGCCGCATACAGGCGTCGGCACAGGCCTGATCCAACGCCACAGGATCAAAAGAGGCAAACATGCCGATATCGGGCAAAATAGGTATGTCGTTTTCCCCGTGGCAGTCGCAGAAAGGAGACACGTCAATCACCAGCGAAATATGAAACTGCGGCCGCCCATCCACCACTGCTTTGGCATATTCCGCCATGCGGCAGCTCAGCTCCTCCATCGCACAGTCATAGTCCGGCTCAATGGCGTCCGGGTTGCACACAGCGATGCACCGCCCGCACCCCACACATCTGCTGTGGTCAATGGACGCCTTCCGGTCTTCTCCATAGGAGATCGCCCCGTGGGCGCACTGAGACGCGCACCTGCGGCAGCCAACACAGCTCTGCCGGTCCACCGTAGGCTTGCCCGCCGCATGCTGCTCCATTTTTCCCCGGCGGCTGCCACAGCCCATGCCGATGTTCTTAATGGCCCCGCCGAAACCCGTCTGCTCATGGCCCTTGAAATGGCTCAGGGAAAGGAACACATCGGCCTCCATCACCGCCTTGCCGATCTTAGCGCTCTTGATATGCTCCGCTCCCTCCACAGGGACCTCCACATCGTCATTGCCCCGCAGCCCGTCGCCGATCACCACCTGGCACCCTGTGCTCAGGGGCGTAAAGCCGTTTTCATAGGCCGCCTCCAGATGCTCCAGGGCATTTTTCCGCCGGCCCGGATAGAGGGTGTTGCAGTCTGTGAGGAAAGGGACGCCTCCCAGCTCCTTCACCACGTCTGCCACCGCTTTGGCGTAATTGGGCCGCAGAAACGCCAGATTGCCCGGCTCTCCAAAGTGCATCTTAATCGCCGTGAGCTTTCCCTCAAAATCAATCTCCCCAATACCCGCCGTGCGAATCAATTTTTGCAGCTTCTGCAAAAGATTCTTCCCCGTCTGGCACCGGAGGTCGGAATAGTATACTTTTGCCTGTTCCACGACTTCATCCCTCCCATAAAATAGAAGCGGCCGTTACCGCTCCTTTTCCCCCGCTTCTTCCGGACTGCCGCCGGGAAGCAGGCGGTTCACCGCCACCGCTACCGCCACTCCTGCCAGGGTTTCCCCCACCCGCAGAATGGTGTACCAGTAGCGGTCGGCTCCGCTGTGATTGAGGATTACCACGCATAGGACCACGCACCCGATGGAGCAGGCTGCCGGACGGCGAAGCAGGTTGCACAACCAGATCACGGCAATGACGCCCCCGCTCAGCAGCAGCCCGGTCACCACCGGCCGCTCCAGCCAGTCGTCCAGCAGAAGCACTAAAAGCCCCATAGCGCCGCCCAGCAGCGTGCCTATCATCCGGGAAATTCCTTGACGCACGCTCTGTCCCACCGAGCTCTGCATACAAATCACAGCCGCAATGCAGGCATAAAAGGGACTCAACACTCCGCTGCTCCCCTCCTCCAGCCCCTGAAGCGGAAGAAAAAGGAAAAAACATGCCATTACCGCCACAGCGGTTTTCACAGTGCGCATCCCGATTTTGGGCAGACGTTCCATAAGCGCTTGCTCCTCCAACATAGAAACGCCGCCGCTTAAAAGGGCAGGTTTAGCCCGCCAGCCAGCCCCTGCATGGTGGAGGCTGAATCGCTCTCCGCCGCCCGCAGGGCTTCATTGACCGCCGCTACGATCATATCCTGAAGCATCTCCACATCCTCCGGATCCACCGCATCCGGGTCAATAATCAGCGAATCCAGCACCCGCTTTCCGGTCACTGTGGCGGAAACCGCCCCGCCTCCGGCCGCCGCCGTGTAGGTCTTGGCCTCCAGCTCCTCCTGCATCCGCAGCATATCCTGCTGCATCTTCTGGACCTGCTTCATCATGTTGGCGTTCATGCCGCCGCCCATGGGCCCCATGCCTCCTCTGCCGCCCATCCCGCGGCTGTTGAATCCCTTTGCCATCGCGTTTCTCTCCTATTCTTGAATAATGATGTTGTCAAACTGGGCCCCAAAAGCCATTAAATCATCCAGCCGGTCGTGTTCCTCCGGTTCCTCTGCCGGAAGAGCTTCCCCGGCCGCCTGGGCCGGAGGTTTTCCCACCGCAGCGGTACAGCGGACGGCCCTGCCGGACACCGCCGACGCCGCGGCCCCTATGGCCTCTAAAACCGCCGGTTTTCCCACCATGCTCTTTACAAAATCCGACTCTGCCCAGACGGTCAGCGTATCCCCTTCCAACCTTCCCTGCACCATAGCGGGATTATTTAAAAAAGTATACTCTCCCATGGGGATCTTTCCCCGCAGTCCCGCCACCAAATTGGGCCAAATCTCCACCGCAGGTGCAGCCGCCGGCTTGAAACCGCCGACGGCGGAGCCCTTTGCGCGGGAAGGACTGCCCTCCGGCCCTTTCGGCGCGGCCTCAACCCGCCCCTCTTCCTCCCAGGGGGGGCGGGCTTCCCCACCGGCAGGTTCCGGCAAAACCGGTGCGGCAGGCTGCTTTACAGCAGAAACCTGGGGGGCTGACGCCGCCGGACGGCCTCCCTTTGCCAGCAGCTCCTCTACCCGGGCCAGCCGGGCGTTCAGCCCGGCTGTGCTCTCATCCAGAGATGGGTCACACAGCCGGATTAAGCACAGCTCCGCATCCGTACGGCGGTTGCCGCTTCGGGATAACCCCGCCACTGTTTTTTGCAGCAGGCCCAGCATCTGCACCAGCCGTTGAGTCTGAAATACATTGGACAAGCGGCGCATGGTGTTCTCGTCATATCCTCCGCTGAGCAGGGCCGTGCCCCCTTGAGGAGCCGTCCTGCGCACCAGCAGGTCCCGGACCAGGGAGGACAGCTCGTTTAACAGGCTCCCCACGTCCTTCCCCGCCCCGTACAGCCGCCCCAGCGTCTCCAGCGCGGCGGCGGCATCCCCCGCCCCCACCTGCTCCAAAAGCCGTCCGGTCTCCAGGCTGCCCGCCAGTCCCAGGGCGTCCAGTATCTCCCCCTCTCCGATGACGGCTCCGGCAGGACCGGCGCACTGATCCAGCAGTGAGAGGGCGTCCCGCATTCCTCCATCTGCCAACCGCGCCAGCAGGGCCGCGCCCTCCTGCGTCAGCACCATCCCCTCCTGTCCAGCCACATAGGACAGCCGCCCGGCAATCTCGCCGGGGAGGATACGCTTAAAGGCAAATTGCTGGCACCGGGACTTAATGGTGGCCGGAACCTTGTGCAGCTCGGTCGTCGCCAGGATGAACATCAGATGGGACGGCGGCTCCTCCAATATTTTCAGCAGAGCGTTAAACGCAGCGGTGGAGAGCATATGAACCTCATCCACGATGTATACCCGCTTTTTTACCGCAGCGGGCGTATAGACCGCCTCGTCCCGCAAGGCCCGCACCTGGTCCACTCCATTATTGGAGGCGGCGTCCAGCTCCAGCACATCTAAAATCGCGCCGCTCTCAATTCCCACACAGGAAGGGCACTCATTGCACGGGTTGCCGTCTACGGGGCGCTCACAGTTGACCGCCCGGGCCAGAATTTTAGCGCAGGTAGTCTTGCCGGTGCCCCGCGTCCCGGTGAACAGGTAGGCATGAGACAGACGCCCGGTAGCCGCCTGACGTTTCAGCGTCTGCGTGATATGTCCCTGACCCACCACGTCGTCAAAGGTTCGCGGGCGCCACTTGCGGTATAGGGCCTGATACAAAGCCGTCACCTCACAAACAAAATGTAATAACGGATGCCATAGCACAAAAAAGCGGGGCGGAGCACGCTCCGCCCCGCAGGCATGGCAAAAATTTTTTAAACCGTCCAGCGGGCCTTCCCACAGCGCGGCAAGCCACATGCTTGCCGTATTGTGCGGAAAACCCTTGAAGTCCAAGAAAATTTTGCAGCCTTCAGCCCTCCCTGACAGCAAACCCGCCGCCAGCCCATCCGCACTGATGGAATTCCTCTCCCGCCACACTGCGCCGCCCGGCGCATGACAAGACCGCACACCGGCCTTTGAAAGCTCTGCTATACCCGTTACCCCGGCAGCCGGCTCAGGAACGGATCCCCCGCGGCACAAGCCGCGTTCCGCTTAGTGCTGCTCGGTTCCCCGCCTGACACGGTTCACGGGGCGGCCTTGCGCGGGACCGGTCCATCATTACTGCTTACCAGGGTCAGACGGCACAGCAAAGTTCCGGGGGCCGGAGTTCATCCCTGCTGCAGCGGGTTGCAGGTACAGGGCACCGCTAACTCCCCGACTAGTGCGGCCTTGTCACGTGCCGGCGTCTGTGCGCGCGACAAAGACTGTTTAAAGTATCATACATCATTTTGTCTCAATCCGCAATATTCTATTTGTATTTTTTCACTCACAATCTGGACAAAACTTTTCCTTGTACCCCCTCGCCGTTTCATGCTATAGTAAAAAATCATAAAGCGGCTGCTTCGACCCGTCCGCAGAGTTTTCCCCACCTTCAACACCAAAAGGAGGATGCCCCAATGTCCAACCTATTGGAACGCGTATTCCACCTCAACCAGAACCACACCAACCCCCGCACCGAGCTTTTTGCCGGAATCACCACCTTTATGACCATGGCCTATATCCTGGCGGTTAACCCCGGCATTCTTTCCGTCGCAGGTATGGACAGCGGCGCAGTTTTCACCGCCACCGCCCTGGCCTCCGCCCTGGCCACGGTAATCATGGCCCTGCTAGCCAACTATCCTTTTGCCCTGGCCCCCGGCATGGGCCTCAACGCCTATTTTGCCTATACTATTGTATTAAAAATGGGCTACCCCTGGCAATCGGCGCTGGCCGCTGTTTTCATTGAGGGCCTTGTTTTCATCTTTTTGTCCATTACTCCTGTCCGCGAAAAGGTATTTAACGCCATCCCAATGTGCTTAAAGCATGCAGTTTCCGCCGGTATCGGCCTGTTTATCGCCTTTATCGGCCTGCAAAACTGCGGATTGGTCGTGTCCTCTTCCGGCACTATGGTCGGCGTCTTCTCTTTCTCGGATTCGATTGCCCAAGGAACCTTCTCCACCGCCGGCCTATCCGCTATGCTGGCCCTGATCGGCGTGCTGATGACCGGAATCCTCGTGGTCAAAAAGGTCCGGGGCAGCATATTGTTGGGAATCCTGGCTACTTGGGCGCTGGGCATTCTGTGTCAGCTGGCGGGATTTTATATTCCCGATCCGGCAGCGGGCTTTTACAGCTTGCTGCCCGACTTCTCCCAGGGGCTGACGGTCCCCAGCCTGGCCCCCACCTTCGGGCAGCTGGATTTCAGTCATCTGCTCTCCCCCGATTTTCTCATCGTCGTCTTTGCCCTGCTCTTCGTGGATGTATTCGACACCCTGGGCGGTTTAATCGGCATCGCTTCGGAGGCCGATATGCTGGACCATCAGGGCCGCCTGCCCCGTATGCGCGGAGCGCTGCTGTCCGACGCACTGGGCACCTGCGTTGGAGCCGTGCTCGGAACCTCCACCACTACAACCTTCATTGAGAGTGCGGCTGGCGTATCCGTGGGCGGGCGCACCGGCCTTACCGGACTAGTGACCGGGGCGCTGTTTCTCCTCTCCCTGTTCCTCTCCCCCATCTTTCTGGCGATCCCCTCCTTTGCCACAGCCCCTGCCCTCATCATTGTCGGCGCCATGATCCTCAAATCCATCTCCAAGGTAGACTTTAAAAACCCCTTGGAGTACATACCCGCTTTCCTGTGCGTTCTGACAGTCCCCATCTTTTACAGCATCTCCGAGGGCATTGCCTTGGGCACGGTCTCCTATGCGGTTCTCCACCTGGCCGCCGGAAAAGAAGAACGCCGAAAAGCCGGACCTTTTATCTATGTGCTGGCCATACTCTTCGTGCTCAAGTATATCTTCCTCTAAGTCTCCCCGCTTCCGCCCTCCCAATCCCCGCACTATTAAACGGCAGCGCAAACTTGGCCGAAAAAAGGGGCCGCCTGTCAAAAAATTCACTTGCTCTGTCGTTCTTTTTTGCTTACAGTGTACTTGAACTGTTTTATCCAGCGATCCGTCTACCTTACCCCATAATCGGGAGAAGATTCACAGAGCGCCGCCTTTCGCGCTCCTGATTCGAGGTATTCCATGGAAGAACTCACCTTTTTTCAAGCCATGAGTAAAGCCCGACACCATGAGGACGCCGGACTTGCAGAAAGTGAATACTGTATTTTCTGCCGCCCTATCCAACAGCAGGTTACCCGCCAGCGAATCTCCGGGGACGAAAATGCTCTGACCCTGGAACTCACCTACGGCGAGAGTGATATGCTGGGGGAGTTGCGCCTGCGGCAGGTTGGCACCAACCTAGTGCTGGAGGAGTCTGCGCAAGGTCTATTTCAAGAATTCCTGGCAGCGAAAAACGCCAAATACATCGGGCAGGTTCTTATGCATGCCCTCCAATTTAAAATCGCCGACCTGACAGAACTCATCGACCAGGGTGTTGGCGATATGAAGCTGCTGGAGGATTCCCTGGATAAACGTCTGGATAACAGCGGAACCTATCAGATTTTAGACTTCCGACGGAAATATACTGAATATGGCAACCAAATCATTGCCGTAAAGGAAATCATTGCCCGCATTGACAAAGGTTATTTCCCCATGCAGATGCAAAACAGCTACGTACTGCAGGGGCAGGTAGCACTGGACTTCCGTTTTCTAGAGGAGCGATATGATCTAATCAAAAACACGGTCATCAAAGACCTGGATACGTATACCTCTATCGTTAACAACAACATCAACCGTAATGCCCGGCTGTTAAGTCTTGTTTCTCTCGCGGGCGTCGCATTAAATTTTATGTTTGGCGGCCTGCTGGCCGTCAATCCGGCTATCGGCATTATCGGCGGTCTGGCCATTGGCGGCCTAGCTGCGGGCGCCGCGGTAGTCTACCGAGTCGGCGGAGACCGAAATGTAACTCCTATTGGTCCCGGACACAGCCATCATTTTCCCATTTTTCCCAGCAATTCTACAGAAAAACTCACCTCTTGCGAAACGTCGCAGGAAAGTGATACAAAAAAAGACGTGGAGCAACCTTAAAGCCTCATTTTATTGTCAGAATTGACAGCAGCAGAGTAGCAAAGGCCTATATTTAGGTTCTCAAACAAGGCCTAGAATCGGAAGCACTTTTTAAACATCAATCCCCAGACTGTGGAACAGTTCCACTTGTCTGGGGATAATTTTCTTCTTATTACAGGTCACCGAACTTGTCCGAAAGGACCATCCGCGGATGGTTTGCCTCCTGCTCCGAATCCCAAGGAAGACTATCCCCCGGTTCCCGGAGATAGTCTAAAATCTGCCAAATCCCTTCACCGGTATAAGAGCTGACATGAAAAATCGGGCGGCATCCGGCCAGCGCAAGCCAATTGTGCGCTCGCTCCACGTCGGCCTTCTCATGGTCGATCTGTGTCACAATTCCAATGACGGGCCGGGTGCAACACGCCGTACAACAGGGAGGATAAAGGGAGTAGGGCTCCGTCGCGTTCAACAAAAGTCCCACCACATCCGCCTCATAAGCGTATAATGCCAGCGCACGCGCTAAAGTAGTAGTTTCCGCATATTCCCCAGGGGTATCAATCACTACATCATAATGATTAATGTACTGCGTCTTTTGATAGGAAATTACATCACCTTTCAACGCCTGCGTCAACGTTGTCTTGCCGCACTCGCTCCGGCCCATAAGAATAATTTTCTTCATGTCTTAGTAATCTCACAGACTGTAAAGCCAAGTTTGCTCTTTAAGTACGCCAAAATGGCAGAAATCGCGGATTGGACATTGGAAATCCGTCCTGTAAAAATCAGCGTACCACTAAACCGGTCAATAAACCCAATATCAATCTTAGATGTTTTAATGGCAATATCGCCCGCAATTACAGAAATTTCTGAAGGCGTCATACTCAAAATGCCGATGGCAGCCTGCTCATAATCCAGCTTAGGATCCAGCCCTAGCTTCTGATAAACAATTTTATCAGGACTGGCAATAATATGAGCCAAAGTCACCTGCTTACCGGGCACAGATTCCTGTATGATGCGCAATTTGCCTTCTGCCGATCTCCCGATATCTAAAAGGTCCATTTCCACTCCGCTCCTTCTCCAGCGGGCCATAGAATTACTGACTTCTATTCGCCTGGCCCGCAGACCTCCCCACACCAGCGCGCACGACCGCAGCTAGCCGGGGAAAGTCTCTATTCCATCTTACGTCCTAGTGATGTTGCAGACAGTAAAGCCCAATTTATCCTTCAAATAAGCTAAAATGCTGGTCATTGCAGACTGAAGATTGGTCAAACGTCCTGTAAAAATCAGCGTGCCACTAAACCGGTCCAAAAATCCCATTGTAATCTGAGCGTTCTTAAAGGCAAGATCCCCCCCGATCACGGCAATCTCCGCCGGCCACATGGTTAAAATGCCAATACCCGAATGCTCATAATCATCTCCGGGCGTCAGGCTCAGCTCCTGGTAAATCAACGGGTCGGGCCTGGACAAAATATGTGCTAAGGTCACCTGCTTACCGGGCACAGACTCTTGAATAATACGCAGCTTACCCTCTTCAGATGTGCCAGTTTCTAACAAATCATTCTCCATTTTGCCGACCGACCCCTTCTGCTAAGACAGCCCTAACGCCTCTTTAATCTTCGGCATATGATAGCCGGAAATCTCAGTCTTGCCTATTACCGTAACAGGCAGCGCGGTATAGCCCCGCGCGTTCATAAAAGCCTGCCCCTCCTTATCTGTGGAGAGGTCCACCTCTTCATATTCCACCCCGGCGCTGTGAAGATATTCCTTCACGCTGCGGCAATAGCTGCATCCAGGCATAGAATACACACGCACAGCTACACCCTTGGCCGCACCGGCAATGGGTTTCTCTGCCTTAGGCGCGCTAGGATCAATGGTGCTCTCGCCCGCTTTCCAGCCGGCGCCACACAATCCGCCCGTCTGCAACGCGGCCAGGACCCGGAGGACTTCCTCCGGGTTCCGGCCCACGTTGTTATCGTGGATAACACTGTAACGCACTTTCTGCTCCGGATCAATGAGGAAGAGGCCACGCAGGGCTACGCCCTCCCCCTCCAGAAGCACGCCGTAGTCGGAACAGACACGCAGAGTTTGGTCGGCAGCCATAGGATAGCCCAGCTTTCCTAAGCCATTGCGCTGCCAAGCAAGATGGGTGTACACACTGTCAGTACTCACGCTCAAAATCTCCGCACCGGCGGCTTCAAACTTCGCCCGGCACTCAGAAAAAGCGGTGAGCTCCGTAGGACAAACAAAAGTAAAATCCATAGGATAGAAGAACAGAACCAGCCATTTCCCGGCATAATCCTCCAGGGATACACGGCCGAAATTCTCCCCATCTGCAGCTAAAGTCTCCATCTCAAAGCTAGGCGCAGCTTTCCCAACCAAACGCTCCACTGCTGTTCACGCTCCTTTTTCT
This sequence comes from uncultured Flavonifractor sp., assembly GCA_947346365.1. Lineage (GTDB taxonomy): Bacteria > Bacillota > Clostridia > Oscillospirales > Oscillospiraceae > CANAAV01. The sequence goes on along the minus strand of CANAAV010000001.1, from coordinate 169,728 downwards.
TTAGTCTTTCTTATCCGGCTGATAGAAGCACTGAGGACATTCCTCGGTCTTTTTCTCCTCCGGCTGATAGAAGCACTGAGGGCACTCCTCATCCTTCTTCTCTTCCGGCTGATAGAAGCACTGAGGGCATTCCTCGTCTTTCTTTTCCTCCGGCTTGGGCGCCGTATAATGGCAATTCGGGCAATCCTGAACACTCATGCTGCGTTCCTCCTTTCATTTGATATCACTTAGTATGTCACATCAGTTTCTCCAGTAAACCTTTATGGGGAGAAGGAATCACACAGCTGCTGGTGATGTCCCCGGTCTCTGCCAGCTGGGTCACACAGGAATTCAATGCCGACTTCACAGCGGAAACCTCGCCAGTAAAGATCAGATAACCTTTGCCGCCTAATCCACGGGCTACCCGGACTTCCATCAGGGTAATGTTGGACGCCTTGGCGGCGATGTCTGCGGCCTGTACCGCAGTGAGCGCCGACATGGTTTCCACCATTCCCAATGAGGTGATCCGCTCCACATCAGCTGTGCCCACCAGCGCGGCGGGAACCGATGCGTGTACGTTGTTGATCGTATGGTGGCAGATGAGGAACACACCCGCCGTCTGCCTGCCAGTTTCCATGGAGCTCTTCACCGCCCCAACCTGTCCGCTGATAATGATGATGTACTTGCCCGGACAAATAGCGGTAGCCACCAGCAGTTCCACGTCGGCGGCCTTGAGCATCTCATCGGCGGTCTGCACCCCGACAGGAATACTCTTCAGCTCCAGCAATCCAATCGACTTTCCCATAAGCGTCCTCTATTCTTCGTTTCGATTATACGCCCAGCGCCATTTTAATCAGGTTGACCACGATAGTCAGGATGAAAATGGTGGTAGCAGGGGGATCAATGTGGCTGTCCACATGGCTGTTGATGCTGTTGCCAAACAGATCGCCGCCCAGAGAGCCCAGGATACCGAACACAACGCCCAGCAGAGCGCCGGCGGGACCCCAAGCAGCCAGGCCGACGGAAGCAGCCAGACCAGCGGGCAGAGAAATGTGGTGGGTCGCCGGACAGGCCAGGCCGCCGCAGGCGAACAGCAGAGTCGTAGCGGAGAAGCCAAAGCAGATGATGGGGAAAATACTCAGAGCCACAGCGTTGCCAGCATTGTACAGGCCAGCCGCCACAAAGCTCACAGCGCAGCCGATGCCAGCACCCAGAACTACGTTGTACACAAAGCCGGTGCCAGTGGAGAACCACACCCGGGGACCTTCACCGGTGTACTTGCCGGTCAGACCGGTCGTGCCAAACAGGAAGCGGACAATAATGCCGGAAATGACAACGCAGATGCCGGGCAGGTCGGTCAGGGGGCCCAAGGGGGTCGCGCCGATCAGGGCGGCCAGCAGGTAACCCACGATGCCGAAAAGACCGCCGACCAGCAGCACGTCGGGAGCGGCCAGACCATTCAGGCTGCTGACCACATCAGAGCCGGAGGCCAGCTTCTTCTGCTTGCCAGCGTAAGCCGCAGCGGCCACGCCGCCGGCAAAGGCAATGTGCGGACCTAGGAAGGAGCCGAACGCGATGGTGTTAATCGCAACACCGCCGTCCACACCGGCCGCAGTGGCGACGCCGCCCACCAGGGCGAACACGCCGGTCATGACGAACGCGGGAACAGCGCCCATGTAAGCGCCAATTACACCGCCGCCAAAGGCTGCTACTAATGCCAGGATATCCATACTCTTTTCCTCGCTTTCTTCGTTCAACACTTATGGTGAAAGGGAACAAAAAGATCATACCATAAGATGCTTTATTTGTCAATCCTACCATAACAAGGCGCAAAACATCCGTTTTTCTGTGCGGTTTCTACAACCGCACAAGATCCGCGGTCTATGGAAGCCGAGTACTCAGACCTGGATCGTAATGCTGCCGCCGTCCACAGCGGCAACTTTACCGGAGATACTGGCATGGAGATTGGCCCCCAGCTTTCCCTCCGGGATGCGGGCAATGAGGTCTCCCTTTTGTACCTGGTCGCCTACGCTGACAACCGGCTCCGCCGGTGCGCCGACATTCTGCCGCAGAGGAAGAGTCACTTTCCCAAATGCAGGCGTATTTCCATCCATGGGCGCATCCACGTCATAGGCGTCGAGGCCCAGCTGATGGATCAGCTTGTGGACCGGATAGCGTTTGAACTCCCGGAAGGGCGCAGCATGCTCCGGCTTGTTATTAAGGCTGTTTCGAATCCCCTGCTTCCCCAAGATTCCCTTCAGATTCGAATTGAGTTTCCAGGGCTGAAGTCCCATCACACAGGCATACTCGCACAGGCGGCAGCCGCAGCAGAGATAGGCATTCATGGGAGTCTGCGCCGGATCGCACATGCTGCCGTAAGCTGCCAGCCGCATGAGCTTGTGGGGCTGAATACGGTGCCCCAGCAGGCCGCGTGGGCAGACCTCGGAGCACAGGGAACACTGCATGCAGGCGGTAGCCGCCTGCCGGGTAGACACACCCAGAGGACGCTCTAGGCTGTTCAACAGCGGATGGCCCGCAGGGACCACAATCAAGCCCTTAGTGGTCTTGGTGATCGCGCTCTCCGGAGCCACCAGCTGTCCCATCATAGGACCGCCGTTTACAATCCGGTACTCTGCGACCGTAGGACCGCCAGCCAGGGCCAGCGCCTCCGCCACAGTGATGCCCAGAGGAACTTTAACGGTCTTGGGCGTGCGCACAGCGCCGGTCAGGGTTACATATTTCTCCGTGACCGGGCGTCCCTCCGTGGCCTCCAGCACATTGAGCGCCGTCTCCACGTTGGTCACCACCACGCCCACGTTCAGCGGAATGCCGCCCTCCGGAACGACGCGGCCCGTGACCTCATAGACGATCACCTGCTCATCGCCCGCCGGATAGAACGCACCCATCTGGTGAACCCGCAGCTTAGGATAGCGGGGCAGTTCCTGCTGGAGGGCCGCCACGGCGGCGTGGTAGTGCTCTTTCAGCGCTACCACGCCCTCTCCTGCTCCCACCTGCTCCACAATCATATTCAGAGCCTGAAGCAGGCGGTCCGCCTGCTGTGCCATCAGCTGCTGGTCAACACGCAGCAGCGGCTCACACTCAGCCCCGTTGATAATCACGGTGTCCGCCTTGGCGTTGAGCTTCACATGGGTGGGAAAGCCCGCGCCGCCAGCGCCGACAATGCCGGCGCGCTCCACAAGGGCGGTCAGATTTTCTTGCATAAAGCCCACCTCTCCTAATTAGCGGACGTCCAGGCCTCCGACCAGCACGCATCTGCGCCGCCGGGCAAAGGACTTGGCCGAAGTCAATCCCTCTCCGGTGGGACCGGCGATGGTAAACGTGGTGTAGCCCTCGCCGCCCACGCCGATACCGGCATAGGAGGGGCCGTTCTTTACAAAAATAGTGGTCTGGATCAGCTTCGCCATGCGGGTGAGCTTATCTACGTTGCGGGAATGCATCATAGCGGTATGGCGGTTGCCGTGTTCCACGCGGATTGCCATGTCAATTGCCGCGTCCACATCGGGCACACGCACCACCGGCAGAATGGGCATCATCAGCTCCACCTGCACGAAGGGGTGCTCCTCACCGGTCTCCATCATGATAACCTTCACATCGTCGCCCACGCTCACGCCAACCTGCTCAAGGATATATTTGGCGCTCTTGCCCACGAAATCGGTGATCGGATGCTTGCCATCCGCCTTGACTACCAGCTTCACCAGCCTGTCAATCAGGGCAGGATCCTTTACCTCATAAGCGCCGTGCTTCTTCATATTGAAGATCAGGAAATCCGCGGCGGAATCCACCACGATGACTTCTTTCTCGGCGATACAGGGCAGGTTGTTGTCAAAGCTGCACCCGTCCACGATATCCTTGGCGGCCTTCTCAATATCGGCAGTCTCATCCACCACCACAGGCGGGTTGCCTGCGCCGGCGCCGATGGCCTTTTTGCCGCTGGAAAGCACCGTCTTCACGATGGCCGGACCGCCGGTGGCCACCAGCATCCGCACCTTGGGGTGGCTCATCATGGCGTTGGTGTTCTCAATCGAGGGCTCCGCCACAGTCACCACCAAGTTGGCAGGTGCGCCCACCCGGGCCAGAGCCCGGTTAATCAGCTGGATCAGATGTAAGGAGACCACCTTCGCTCTGGGGTGAGGGCTGAACACCACGGAGTTGCCCGCTGCCAGCATACCAATCGAGTTGCAGATAATGGTCTCAGTGGGATTAGTGGTGGGCGTAATAGCCCCAATCACCCCAAAGGGGGAATACTCCACCAGAGTCAGGCCGTCGTCGCCGGTCATCGCCTCAGTGGTCAAATCCTCAATACCGGGGGTCTTAGTGGCAGCCAGGCGGTTTTTCACGAGCTTATACTCATAGCCGCCCATCCCGGTCTCCTCTACAGCCACGCGAGAGATATACTCCAGATTCTCTTGGTCCAGCACCACGTCGCGAATCGCCTGCACATAGGCGGCCCGGTCGCGCATAGAGCGGTCCAAATATTCCCTCTGAGCTGCAGCGGCGGCCTCAACAGCATCGTTCATGCTGTCGAATACACCCCAGTCCCCGCCGGCCGCGCTGGCACGTGGGTCGGAGCTTCCCTCGTCCAGCCGGTTCAACACCTGCTTGACAATGCTCGCCACCACATGTTCATCAATGCTCATTTGCTGTTCCTCCTTAAATAGACATCGCGTAACGCGCGATCTCCATGTCCTGTTCCACCGTTCCGCCGGACACGCCGATGCCCCCCGCCACCTGGCCGTTGACCAGATAGGGGAAACCACCGCCGAACAGGACGATTCTTCCCGGATCCGCGTTTCCGATCCCGTAGAGAGGCCCATCCGGCCGGGCCGCCTGGCCCAGCTCGTGGGTAGGCATATGGAAAGCAAAAGCGGTATACGCCTTCCCAGCCGAGACTTCCACACTGCCGGGAAGGGCGCCCTCCATCCGTTGGAGCATCACCAGCTTGCCGCCGCCGTCCACAGCGGAAAACACCACCGGAACACCCAGCTCCTGGGATTTCTCCTTTGCCCGCTCCATCATGTGCTGAAGGACCTCCAGCGTCATGGGCGGCAGGCCGCCCGCCTGCTTGGACAGCGCTTCCTTTACCATACCGGTCACCTTCTCCCGCATCTGCGCCTGTGCTGTCAAATCCTCCTGAAGGCGGGCCATAGCATAAATGGCGTCAGAAAGGCGGTTTACATACCGGGCCAGTACTTCGCGTACCGGCTGCTCCTCCGCCAGAGCCACCATATGGCGCTCCGCGCGGCGGACAATGGTGCGGGCTACATGCAATGCGGCGGACGCCGGATCTACGCCTGGAATCACAAAATGGGTCTGCTTTCCGGTGGTCTCGGTACAGGTGTCCACCACCTGCTCCAAAAAGGCCACGTCTTTCTCCGAGATCATTCCCTTGAGCTTGGCCGCACCTTCCGCATCGCTGGCCAACTCCGCCCCCAGGGAGAACAGCCTCCCCTGGATGGCGTGCACTGTGGTACGGATATACTCCTGATTAGTCTGGGCATAAGCCAATCCCAACATGGAATTTGCTTCATCAATAGTGCCGTAGCACTCCACTCTCGGACTGGACTTGCTCACTCTGGAGCCGCCTACCAGGCTGGTCTGCCCTTTGTCGCCAGTCTTTGTGTACAGGTTCGCCATCAGCCTACCTCCACGGTATCCACAATACCCACAATAGAGGTGTCCACCGGAGCAGAACCATTTCCGAAGACATAGCGGGCGGAACTGCCCTTACAGACAATCACAATCTCACCGGTACCCGCTCCTACGGAATCCACGGCGATCTCGCTGGTGCCCTCCCGTTCCAGGCGCTCCGTAAGCTTTTCCACTACCAGGAGCTTCATTCCCACCAAGCTCTCATTTTTGCTGGTGGAGACCACGGTCCCGATTACTCTGCCTAAATACATTTCTCCACCTGCCTTACGGTTCAATTTCAATCACAATATCCCGCCTGCGGGCATTGTCCACGGTCAACTGGGTCACGATGGTCCCCTTGGGAACCTTCACCAGGCTGTGGGGCGGGCAGCTTTGGAGATATCGGGCGCTCATCACGCGTCCCTCCAAGGCAGGCCGGATTTCCGGCCGCCCACCGCCGGCGGCGCAGGACTTCACGGACTCGGCCCCCGGCTTAGATGCGCCCGGGGCCGCGCCCTTGGGCACAAACCCCCGGATCGCCTTAAGCGCTGCCGTACGCAGTTGGTCCGCCGTAGTCAAATGCGCTCCATAGGCACGCAGGGTATCCTTATTCTCCCGCAGCTTTCCCTTCAGGGGTTCCGTCATACGGAAGCCCCGCCGGGTCCGCTCCGGATTGTCCGGACAGCACCCATCGACGGCTATCACCACATTTTTCCCCCGCATCAGGCCATCCAAAATAATGGCGGCGGCAGGAGTATCTGCCATGCAGGCGGACACATGCGCGGCAGTGTTTACCGTCAGAGTGGGGACCAAAATAGTGTCATACTTGGCTGTCAGTGCCTCCGGAGTTTCCTCCGGCTTCTCCACCCAAAGCGCTTCCGGCTCAAGGGCGCAGCGGATTGCCGGTACGTCCAGCATTCCCGCAGCACTCCGGGAGAAGAGCACACGGTAAGTAAAACCGTCCTCCCGCAGGGCACGCAGGCACTCCAGTCCGGGCTCTACGCTCATATTGGAGCCAGTGTAGACCACCAGGGCCCGCTTTTGCCGCTCCAAGAGCTTTTGAACGACCCGCTCAGCCAGTTCACTGGCCAGGACCGATTCCGCGATGGCGTATCGTTCCTTCTCTGTCAATGGCCGTCACCCGCCTTACATCTTACAGTTCATAGCGATTCCCAGCGGAGTCACAAGCAACGGGGCCGCTGGCTTTACCACCGGGATGCCGAGAACCTTTTCAAATACCTGTTCAAATTGTGTGAAGCAGCATGCGCCGCCCACTACATATACCGTATCCACGGGGTGCTTTGCCAGACAGCGTTGGACGATGGATGCCATCTTCTCCACCACCGGCTTCACAACTGGAAACACATTGCTCTCCTGAGCAGGATCCCGTTTGAGCAGCTCAGCCTCCTGGGTAGAGCAGCCATGGAAACCCGCCAATACCAGGGTCATATGTGTGCCTCCGGTGGGCTCGTCGTCAACGAAAATTACTTTTCCGTCCTTTAAGATGCTGATGCCGGTGGTTCCTCCGCCCACATCTACCACCGCCCCGTCTGTAATCTCCAGCACGGAAGCCGCAGCAGTGGGTTCGTCCACCACCTCGGTCAGCCGGAAACCGGCCGACTCCACCACATTGCCAATCGCCTTTACATTACCGGACAAAATACCCGGCGGAATCGCGCAGGCCCCCGCATCCAGCGTAACACCCAGCAGATTCTCCAATTCCCCTTTTAGACGGGTTGTCGCCCGCACAGCGCCCATATAGTCCACCACAATTCCATCCCGCACTACAGTAGATGGAAACGTAGCTCCGGCCACAGGCCGGTTCTCCTCGTCCACTACAGCCAGCACGATATTGGCGGTACCCAAATCTACGCCGGTGCGCAACGTCCCTTCCCAGGGATTAAACGTACCCTCTCGAATCAAGCGTTCAAATTCCAGCAGCGTTGCATTGCTCTGGGTCATATCATGACTCATGTCCAATCCTCAACACTTGCCGCCGTCCAGGACGATATACGCCCGGTCGCCATTTTTCACGCCCAGAGCGTTGGCTTCTTCCACGTCGATATGCATCTCCGGCGCATACTGCTCGGATACGCGTACCAAAACGTTATGCAGCACAGCGCCCCGCAGGCCTCCAATTTCCACATGGACCATCTGCTTGTCGCTTAAACCCATCCGCGCAGCGGTGTCCGGGTCCAGGTGGATATGGCGCAGGGCGGCAATGGTGCCGCCTTCCTTCTCCACTGTCCCCTTGGGCCCGATGAGAGTCACTCCAGGCGTACCCTCCAGTTTCCCGGATTCCCGGATTGGGGGATGCACGCCCAGAGAAAACCCGTCCGCAATGGAAATCTCTACCTGAGATTCGCTCCGCAGGGGGCCGAGCACGCGAACGCGGCTCAGCTCCCCCTTGGGCCCATGGAGGGTAACGGTCTCTTCAGACGCGTACTGTCCAGGCTGTCCCAAATCCTTCTTCCTGGTCAGCTCGCTGCCCGGCCCAAACAGAACGTCCATGTCCGCCCGATCCAGGTGGATATGGCGGTTGGACACGCCGATGGGAACGGAACGCTCCCGTTTGCGCAACTCCTCCACCACCATCCGCACCACAAGGCGAATGAACTCCTCTTGGGAATATTGTTTCCTCTCCACGGCTTAATCCTCTTACAGGGTCTTGGGCAGGATCTTCTCCACGTCGGTGTGAGGACGGGGGATCACATGCTGGGACACAATCTCGCCCACCTTCTCGGCGGCGGCGGCACCTGCATCCACAGAGGCCTTAACCGCGCCCACATCGCCGCGGACCATGACGGTCACCAGGCCGGAGCCGATCTTCTCATACCCAATCAAAGTCACATTTGCGGATTTTGTCATAGCATCGGCGGCCTCAATGGCGCCCACAAGACCTTTGGTCTCGATCATGCCGAGAGCTTCACCCATAATAATAACCTCCTAAAATTTACGTGCGGCCAGCCTGAATTATTTACCGCGTTTCCCCTTGCCGCCTCGCTTGGCGGGGCCTTTTTTAGGCTGCTGGGAATCCGCAGGCTTTTCCGGCTCTTCCGCAGCTGGAGCTTCAGGGACAGCCTCCTGCTGCGCCTCCATCTCGTCAGGGAGAGGCGGAAGGTCTGCCGCCTCCACTGGAGGGACGTCCTCAACTTCCGCCTTCTCCTCTACAGGAGGGACCGCTTTTCCAATTTCTCCGGCCTCCGGCTGGAGCGCAGGGGCTTCGGCAGCCTCTACCGCCGCCGGCTCCGGGGGAACTGGCTGCTCGGGCTCTTCCACCGCCTCAGGCGGCTGAGAGTCCGCTTCTTTTTCAGGCTCATCGGGCCCCTTGGGCGGCTCCGGGGGTGCGGGCGGTGCCGGAGGCTCCGGCTGCTCGTCTCCTACAGTGTCCGGATTGTGGACCAGCATGTCAAGACCGCCGGCGGGACGGGGAATCACTTTCGTGCTCACAACCCGGTTGACCTTGCCCGCCGCCATCCGGGCCGCGTCTACCGCGGCTTTCACCGCGCCTACGTCGCCCTGGATCTTAACGGTAGTCCAACCGCCGCCTTTGGTCAGCTCATAGCCAATCAGTTCCACATTGGCCGACTTCACCGCCGCATCCGCAGCTTCGATGCCGGCCGCCAGGCCCTGGGTCTCTATGAGTCCCAAACTCTTCTGCATACTTTCACCTCCCGTCCAGAGGCTTCAGCGGCAGCTTTTTCACAAGCCGCGCCGCATTAGCCCCCAGGACACGCACCAGTCCTATAGACCGGGCGGGGATTCGGTACAAAGGCTGTTCCCGTTCCATCTTGGGAGTCTGTAAAATAACAGAGCTGTTATCTACGCCTATGCCGACCTCCAGCCGGGAAGCCTGTGCGGCCTCCCAGGCCAGCGCCAGCGCGTCTGCGCCCTCTCTCTCCTCTGCCTCCCAAGGAATGCCCTCTTCCTCCATTCCATAAAACATCTGCCGAAGCACAGTTTCCGAAACGTTCGGCGTATACAGAATGTGAATTGTGGGCTTTGGCATATCAATGATGGCGGCCATTTCAGCCTCCCCCTTCTGTCAGGGAGAGCACCAGCCCGGTCGCCACCGCATTACGCGGGCCTTCCGAACCCCGGATATTGCCCCGGCCAGCGACCACCTTGTACTGAGACAGAGCGTCGGTAACCATCTGAGGCACTTCAAAATCCAGGGCGGAACCGCCCACCAATACGACAAACTGGATGTCGCGGACATTCCCCGTGGGACTCACGCGGGTCAGGGCACGCAGAGCGTTGGTAACAAATACCTTCTGCTTGGCCTGCTGCCGGATGAGCCGAATCTTCTCCATCGACCAGTCGCCTTCCAGGGGGATCATTTTCCCCTCTTTTAGGATGACGACTTTGGCAAAGACATTGGGATCCAGCGGCTTCGGGAAGAACTCTACCGTACCGTTTTCATGCCGGATGTGGAAAAAGCTCTCTACCTTAGCAAGGGGATATTTTTTCACATCCTCTGCGGTGTCAAAATTGTCCAGGCCCATCTCCGACTGGATCAACAGGGTAACCATGTTGCCCGCGCCAGCCAAGTGGATGGAGTGAATCATTCCCTCCGCACTGATAATGGACGCATCTGTAGAGCCTGCCCCCATATCCAGAATGGCAAGGGGCTTGTTCGTGCCCGGTGTAGTAAGGGCTCCGCGGATTGCCATGTCGGCTTCCACGCCCCCGACCTGTACCGGAACACCGATCTGCTCGGAAAATTCCCTAGCGATGGCCTCCATCTGAAGACGGTCTGCCTTGACCATAGCGGCGATGCCCACGGCGTTCTCCTGGGAGAACTCGTTGGCCAGGCCGCCCCGGACCTTCTGGGGAGTAAAGGTATCCACTGCCAGCAGGTCCTGGATGTGGATGTCCTTGGGATGCTGCTTGGTCAGATTCGCCATAACCTGGCGGACCTTTTCCAGCATACCGCCGGCGTTGGTGCCTGGCTCACCCCGGACGTCCTCCAGTTCAGGGACGGACTCCACAGCTTTCATAATCTTTTCGGCTCCGGCGTCTACATCGACCTTTACTGTCCGGTTTTGTCCATGGAATTCAATGACGCCCGCGGGGATCTTCCGCTCCTTGACGTCGCCCGCGGGGGTCTTGATTACCACCGCGGAGCGGTTGCCAATCAGCGCCCGGGAAATAGGCACTACCTGGCGGGTCTCCTCCGAAGACAGTCCGAAAAGGGTGGCGATGCCATAGGGGTTGGACAGGACTTCTACCACCCCGCCTACTCCAGCCACCTCCACTGCAGAGCGCATACCCAAGGGGACCTTGTCCACCAGAGCAACCTCGTCCACAATGGGGATCTTGTGGTGCAGGCGGTTGTGAATCAGCACGCCGTCATCCCGCTGCACAATAGCGGCGGTGACTTGAACGCTGCCAGTGCTGCCTTCGTTGATAAGCCGGGCAGCTTCCTCGAAATCCACCGAAGCGGGGACCACTGCGATATAGTCCTTGCCCCCCTCGGCTTCATCCAGCTCAGTGACCAGAATGGTCTCCCCCACGCCGACGCCCATTCCGCCGGGCGTGGAGGGATTGTGACCAATCATGGTGGATTCCGTGATGATGGTCTCCGTGATGGTCTCCATAGCCACATCTCCGATTACCGGAGCAGCCTCATTCAGACGCACCTCCGCGAGATCCTTCACCTCCAAACCCGCCTTTTCTAACGCGCTGGTCAGAGAGTGGAACACGCCGTTGATATTCTGCCGGGTCCCCTTGATTCCCGTAGTCGGCACAGTACCGCTGGCTAAGAACTCCGCCTTATTGCCATCAATCCGTGCCAGGGCTGTTTCCGTTGTTGCATTGCCAATGTCAATGCCTGCAACGATTCTCATTGCGGGACCTCCTGACTTTTGCGGGATTTTAGAACTTCTTCAGCCGGCCGCGCTGCTCATAGACCTCGGCAGCCTCGCGCACCAGGCCGGCAGCGGTCTTCGCGCCGTATTTCTGGTCCAGCTCGTTGGCGATGTCAATGAGCTCCTGCTTGGTGGAGCGGTAGGGGCGCAGCGCGTTGTAGATCTCCAGCAGGCGCTCGTCGGGCACGGCAATCAGCTCGGCCGCACGGCGCAGGTTGCCTGCGAAAGCCTCACGATTGACGGACTCGGCTACCTGAGCCTGCATCTCCAGCGTCTCAGGAGAAATGCGCATGTCCTCAGCGGTGATCTCACCGGAGATGACCTTGTCATAGCTCAAGCTGGTAAAAGGCTTACCAGTGGGGGTAGAAATCTTCTCGGCCATATTCTCGGCCAGAGGATAATTAGCGGCAGTCACTTTGCCGGTGGGAGCGGTGGGGGCGGCGGCGCCGTTATTCATGGCGTGCATGACCTGCTCCACGATCTGCTTCATCAAGAGTTCCTGATCCATGTTCCTGCCTCCCTTTAGTTGAAAGATACGGTGACAGCCTGGGGCCGCTTGTCGCCGTCTACGTGCTCGGTTTCTTTAATGTGCAGCAGCGCCGCGATAGCCTGATAGGTAGGACGGGCCATCTGGTCATTGCGGACGGGCACCGGCGTGGGCGCCTCGCCCTTAGCATACTTAGCGGCGTTTTTGCCGATCTGACGGAAGGTATCCATCTCGATCAGAGGAGCCTGAGAGAACAACTCCAGGTTGCTCAGCGGGGGCAGGTCCTTCTGGTGAATGACCGTGGTGCCCTTGGACTGAATGCCGATGCCGATGCCGGAACCGGAGTACTCAGCGGCATCATGGGCAATAAAGGAGACGTCAGAGGTGCGGTATACGCGGACCAGACGCCATTTCAGGCCCTCTTCCTCGATGCCGGCGATAATCTCGCGCAGCACCTTGTCATGGGGCTGATGGATAATGGTCTCATGCTGATACACGCCAAAGGCAGGAGCCAGACCAATCACCACTTCGTCGGGAGCCACGCCCTTGGGGGCGTCGCCGTTCTCGGTGAGGGTCATCTTGCCGGCCTGCAGCTGGCTGACCGCAGGTGCGGCCGCGGGAGCGGAAGAACCGCCCATCTCTTTGAGAACTTCTTCGATTACGCTGCGCAGCGTCTTTTCATCAAAAGTCATTTCTGTCACCCCTCCTGATTAGATGTCTTCCGGCCGGATGGCGTTGGGGATGTTCTTAATCTGCTCCCATCTCTCATCGCTCAGCTGATAGCCGGTCATGGGCCCGTGATAGTCGTTGGGGGCGTTCACGCCGGAATACACATGGAAGTTCTCGTCAAAGATGGAGGCGGTGTGCAGATAGTCGCCGGCCACCTTCTGACGCAGCATGTTGTAAATATTCTGAGCAATGTCGGAGAACCCGGCCTTGTCCAGAGCCTTCACGAAGTCAACACCGGTGACCTTGCGGGCCATCATGTCTTCAATCGCCTTCAGGTCCTCATTCACGTTGCGGTTGGGCATATCATTGGAACCGTTGGCGTACGTAGCGGCCTCCACCTCTTCATCGGTGATGGGGGGCAGACCCAGCTCACGGAACATGCCCTGCAGGGCACGGGCGGCCTTATTACGGGCCTTGATGACGTCCTCTTCCTTAACAGGCTGCAGGCCGCCGTCAATCTTCATGTCGCGCTGGATGATGTTCCAGTCGTCGTAGTCCTCGGCATCCCAGTTGGAGCCGGCGAACATGTTGTCGTAGTTGGGGGTGGCGGAGTAGCCGGAGCAGATGTAGTCAGTGCCGGAGAAGAACTGAGGCACGCTGCGGGCTACGCGGCGCAGGTCGGAGTGCGTAAAGGTCTGGTCGTTGGAGGTGGTGGACTCCAGATCCAGCAGCATCGCGATCAGGTTCTCAGCAGCGATGGCGCGGATACCGCCAGGCACGCCGGCAGGCACGCCTACGCAGGAGACAGAACCGTTCTGAGTGCCCTGTACGCCGGCGCCCTTGGTGACGGCCAGGCAGCGGGCCTCCAGGTACAGCATGGACTTGCCTTCGGCATAGCCCATCTGGACCTCGGAACCGGTACCGGAGGTGAAGCGCATCTTCAGGCCGCGGCTGGCATAGCAGCTGGCCAGGAAGGCCTTGGAATAGGGGGTGTCGTCGCCGTCCATAAACACGGGCTCGGTGCCATAGACGGAAATGGTCTCGGCATAGGTGGTAAAGCCGCGCATACCGAGCATCAGCTCAGTGGCCTCTTCCAGAGCGCACTGGGTCATAATGCCGGGACGGCCGGCCTGAGCGCCTACGAACAGAGCCATGGCATTGAAGGGGGCGTAACGGGCGATACCAACGGTGGTCTCCATCTCAGCAAAACCGCGCACGGCAGCCTCGGCGGCGTCGGCGGCAATCTGAATGGGGTTATCCTTCACGTTGGTGACATGGCACTGGTTGGCGGGCATCAGACGGGCGCGCATCTTGGTCATGCCCATCATGATTTCCACGATGGTCAGCTTGCCAACAACCTCGGTCAGCTTGGCGGGGGTAATGGACAGAGTAATGTCCAGGATTTCCTTACGGGAGACATTGATGTCCACGATCATACGGGCGATGTCCAGAGAATCCATGGCCATGGCCTTCTCCGCGTTGCCCAGCCGGATGGCGTGGTCGGCAATGAAGGTGTCCAGCATGTCAAAGTCGGCGCGGCGCTTGCCGTCCAGCTCAACCACGCGGCCGTTCTCAATCTTAATGCTGGGGGTGGGATCGAAGGGGCTGTTCATGGCAATCAGGCCTACTTCGGGCCACTCCTTGACATAACCGTCCTGGTTGACCGGGCGGGCGGCCAGCACTTCAAAACGCTTAGATTTCATAGCTTACTGCTCCTTCCCGGATTAAATTAAAGAATGTAGGGGGTCGTGGTGGACTTGAGCTCCTCATCGGGGGCCAGGGTCTTCAGCAACTGCAGACCCACATCGCGGGCGGCGATAATGGCCTGCTTCACAGCGCCGGAATCGCCGGAGAAGAAGTAGTTAACCTCGTTGGAATAGCTGGTGCCGCCGTTGCCGGGGGTAGCGATCAGCACGGCGTCGATGGTAGCGGCCTTGGAAGCGGTATCTGCCAGAACCACACCGATGCCGGCAGGAGCACCTACGGTGATGCCGAAGGCCTTGCCCAGAGGAGCGCCCCAGACCTTGTTGAGCACGTAAGAAGCGCGGGCGCTGTACTGGAACTCCAGATGGCCGGCGCTGTTGCCGTACACGTCGCCGAAGGTGCGGTCCAGCTCACGCAGGCAGACCTCGACGGCCCGGCGGGCGTCAGATACGTCCTCAGCGCCGAAGATAATCAGGGAGCCGTGGCCGGCGCCGCCCTCGGTATCGCGGGGACACTCAACCAGCAGGCACTCACTGTTGGTAGCCTTCACGGCCTCATCGGCGGCGAAGATCTGGGGACCGGCGCCTACGCGGTCGCTGATGATACCGATGGCGCGGTACTTGGGGTCGATGTTCAGTTTCTCGTGAACCTGATGGTCCAGGTTGGCGATTACCAGGCCGATGGTATGGCCGCCGGCAGTGCCGACGAACTCAGTCAGGTTGCAGGTGGCGGCGGGCTTCTCGCAGCACTCCTCGGCGGGAGCGGCGGTACCCAACTTCTTCATGACCTCATCCATGATCTTGCTGGTCAGTTCATCCATTTGTTTTCCCTCCAAAATTTAATTAAAGGTTGGTTCTTTCAGGGGCTGCGGGAATTACTCCATGTGGGGCAGAATCTTCTCCACATCGGTGTGGGGCCTGGGGATGACGTGGCTGGAGACGACCTCTCCGACCTTCTCGGCCGCAATCGTGCCCGCGTCAACAGACGCCTTGACAGCGCCCACATCGCCGCGCACCATGACGGTGACCAGGCCGGAGCCGATCTTCTCATACCCCACCAGGGAGACGTTGGCGGATTTGACCATGGCATCGGCGGCCTCAATGGCGCCGACCAGGCCCTTTGTTTCCACCATACCAAGGGCTTCCTTCTGCATTTCGCTACCTCCTTGTTTATGGTCCGCGGCGCGCCTGTATTTGCTCTGATTGTGGCATACGCACGCTTTCTACGAAGCATTATACTAGATGTAGCACCCTGTTTTCTTGGCCCCCTCTGATACTTTTTTGTCAAACATCCACAAAATCATCCCGAAATCCTTCTCCTTTTCCCTCATTGACGATAGGCTCTCATTTTAGGGATAAAATCTCCCGGTCTTTCGGCCTCATTTGAAAATTATCAACGCGCCCAAACGGCGAGCCTTTTCCGCCATACCGCGTGAAATTTTCTTGCAATACACCACAAAGGATTCCGGCAAAAATTCGCCTTTCCTGACGAAAAAATTCCTTGCCAGCGGTCCATATTGCCAATGATCAAACAAGGCCAGGCGGACTATTTTTGCTTACCGCTCTATGTAAAAAAGGTAGCCGCCCCACTGGGCGGCTACCTTTTTTACCGTCTTTCGGCCTGGCGTTCAAGCGATAGGGCCTCCAGCCACCTGGGCCAGCAGCTTGCCTATCTGCCCTTCCTCCACCGGGCGGGGATTCGTAGTAATCGTCACATCGGACATAGCTGCGGCGATCAGCTCCTCACGCAAAGTCCTTACCTCTCCAAGGTCCGCGCCGTATTCTTTCAGTGTCGCCGGGATCTTCAGCGTCCGGTTCAAGCGTTCCACCTCTCGAATGAGGTTATTCACACCCAGGCGCACACTAGAGGCCGGCAAATCCAAAACTTTTGCGATACGCTGGTATTTTTTTGCCGCCAGGGTGTGCTCTCCTTTCTGCACATTGGTCAGATCCGCGTTAAAGGTCAGAATCTTAGGCAACAGCATGGCGTTAATCCGCCCATGGGCAATATGCAGCTTTCCGCCAATGGCGTGGGCCATGCTGTGATTGAGGCCCAGTCCGGCAGAGTTGAACGCCAGCCCCGCCATACAGGAGGCATTGTGCATCTTCTCCCGGGCCAGCAGGTCCGTCCCCTCTTGAAAAGCCAAAGGCAGAAAACGGAACACCAGGGAGACCGCCTTTTCGCACATCGCGTCGGAAAAGTCGTTAGCCCCAGTGGACACATAGGCCTCCAGCGCGTGCGTCAGCACGTCCATGCCCGCGTCCGCAGTAACGGCGGGAGGAGCGGAAACCGTGAGCTCCGGATCCAAAATCGCCACCGGGGGCCGCAGGGCCTGACTGTCTAGGGGGTATTTCAATCCCTTTGCCTTGTCGGTAATGACCGCATAGTCGGTCACCTCAGAACCGGTGCCGCTGGTAGTAGGTACGGCGAAGCACTCCATCTTATCCGTCTCAATTTGCAAAGCCTGCTTGGCAATAGCTCGAATCGCCTTAGCCGCGTCGATGGTAGACCCGCCCCCTACCGCAATGACGGTCTCCGCCTGGCACTCTTTAAACTTCTGCACGCCGGCAGTCACCACTTCAATCGGAGGGTCCGGCACCACGCCGTCGAATACCGTCACGGTACACCGGGTCAAATGGGACGCCACCCGGTCCGGCACGCCCAGCTCCGCCATAAAACGGTCTGTGACAATCAAAACCCTCCGGTCCTCAACCCGGCGCAGGCGCTCTAACGCGCCCTCTCCAAAAAATATTCTGGTACTAAAGCTGAACTCCTGCATAAAAACCTCCGCTTTTCGCCCATTCCGTCCAGGAAAGCGCCGCTATCCCGCGCTCCTCTTCCAGTCTGCCTGCGTCCGCCCCTCCCGGTATTCCGTCGGCGTGACGCCCACCTTTTTCTTAAACGCCTTGCTGAAATAGTTCGTCTCGCTGTAAGACAGCTCATAGGCGATATTGATGACCGGCATGTCCGTATCCAGCAGCATCTCCTGGGCCGCCTCGATCTTTCTGTCGGTCACATAGGTGATGAAATTCATCCCGGTGATCTTCTTAAAGAACTTGCTGAAATAGCACGAGCTCATGTTGGCATATTCCGCCGCCTCGTCCAGGCTGATGCCGCCCTTGATGTTGCGGTCAATGTAGTTGAGCACCCGCTGCTCGTCGCTGACCTGATAATATCTGCTCTCATCAATTACAGCAAAAATAACGTCCAGCATCTTTTCAAACACAAGAAAGGTGTCATATTTGCGGCCCTGCAAGTCAAATCGGGCCTTAAACCGCTCCAAGCTGCCGGACAGCTTCAGCTGAGCCGTAGGTCCCAGCGGCTCTCCCAGATGCACCAGCCCTTCCGCAAAGGACACCGCGCTGGCGCGGATGATACCCATATTATCCGTATCTTTATAGAGAGAATCAAGATATTCTTTTGCGGCTTCGGTGCATTTTTTGTACCGAAACGCCCTCATGTAGTCGGAGGTCATTTTTAAATAGCGCTCCCGGCGCTGCTCCTCCCGGCTGTCCGCCGCCAGGGAAGCCCCCCGCATCAAGGTGCTGGCCGCCGCCAGCAGCCAGGAGGGACGGCAGGGCTTCAGCAGATAATCTTGGATTCCCAGCCGCCAAATATGAGCGGCTATGTCTTCTCGTTTTCCTACCGACGTAACCAAAATCGGCGTGTCTGGCGCTACCCGCTTAGTCTCCGTCATCATGTTGCAGTGGGCCAAATCAAACCACGGCACGTCTGCAATAAACAAATCGATAGAGCCGTCCCGCAGCAGGCTGACCGCCTGCTCCACGCTGGCGGCGCATAGGATTTCTACGCCGGGCAGGCCCTTCGTCAAAATATCTTGCGTAACCTCACGCTCCAGCCGGTTTTCATTGAGCACCAGGATACGGCTCATCCTGCATCCGCCTCCTCCCGCATATGGCGCCGCACCTTTTATTTCTCCCGCTTCAGGGGCAGCTTAAAGCGCACGGCATATCCCCCTCGTCCGTCCTTCCGCTCCCCTACCGACAGTCCGTAGCGCTTGCCAAAAGTCCGTTTCAAGTTCCGGTCGGAATCCCGCAGGGAGAAATGCTCGCGCTCAAAGGGACCGCTTGTCTGGGCTTCTATCTCCTCTATCGTCAAAGTCTCGCTGCTGCTGAGAATCTGTATCAGCAGATCCGTTCCCTCTTCCTCGGCAAAAATATCCAACTTTCTGGGTTCCGGATCGGTCTCGCAGCCCTGGATCGCCAGTTCAATGATAGGCTGACACACCATAAAGGGACAGCTTGTCCCTAAATAACGCTCCGGCACGGAAATTCTATAATCCAGCGCCTCCCCCAGCCACGCCTTTTGGATGCGCAGCAGGGCCCCCACATAGCTCAGCTCCTCCCCCAACGTGGATATTTTATGGTCCGGGTCCGTACTGTAGCGCATCATATCCGCAAAATCATAGGCTACCGCCTCAGTCTGGACCGCCTTTTCCTGGAAGGCTAGCCTTGTAATAACATTCATGACAAAAAAGAAATACCGAAATCCCTCCTGCTGCTGGATATTATTGAGCTCCTGCTTTTGGATGGAGTATTCTAGATCGGAGCGGACCGCCCGCTCCGCCGCCAGCTCCTTGTCCTTTCCATCCAGCTCTCGATTGACCATGGTCCGGTTGTAATTGTCCTGAAGAGTGTAGAGAATCATATCCCGCAGAACCTTCACCGCCGACTCCACTTTTTCATATGTAACCGTCTCCGCCTGGCGGTACGCCTCATCCAGCGCTTTGTTATTTTTGTGCCAGTTGGTCTGTTGAGGCAGTATCCGTTCCAGTTCCCGCTCCTCCTCGTCCTTCAGGCGCACCTGCCCTCCCATTACCGCTCCCATAAAGCTGCCGTTGAAAATCAGCGGCACTGCAAAATCCACCAGATCCGCATGGCAGCGGTAGATGTACGGCTGTCCGGTAATCGCCGCATGGAGTCCTCCGTGGGCGTCGCACTGCTCGCACATCTCTGAAAATCCCTGAATGTCTCGCCCTAAATTGCAGTGAGGCGTAAATCCGCTGTACTTCGTAATCGGCCTGCCCCGGTAATCCACCGTAACAAACGCCAGCCCCATGGCTTTCGAACAGTCGTCCTGTATGGCCTGCAGCAGTTCGACATCAATATAATCCGACAATTTTTTGGATTCTTCCTGCATTGACAATCCCCCCGAATCCATCAGGCGTCCCCGGTCAATACAAACGCTTTTTCCTGTCCGGCGACGTTTCCGGAAATTTTTACACCCTTAGCCCAGCCGGTTTTTTCTATAACTTTTTTCATTATAACAAAAAAGTCCCTTGTTACAATGTCTTTTTTTGTATCTGGTTCGATTTTTTTTGTTAAGCCTCCTTTTCTCTGCATTCCTCCGGGAGCCGCTTGCACAATCTGCAATTACCTGATAGCCCTTTCAGGGCGTCCGATGCTGTGCCCCGGGGCAGGAAAAACAAGTCCATCCGTCCATGTGTAATTTTTTGAGCCTCTGGCAATAATACCGAAAAGCCTTTGGAAAGGATGGGTTCTTCCTTTGAAAGCAGTGATATTGGCCGGAGGGGAGGGCACCCGGCTGCGCCCCTTGAGTTTAGGACAGCCCAAGCCCATGACTTTATTGTTGGATAAGCCTGTGTTGGAGCACATCATTACTCTGCTGCGCCGCAATGGCATTACGGAAATCGCCGTCACCCTCCAATATATGCCCCAGTGCATTACCGATTATTTCGGCGACGGCTCCGCGCTGGGGGTCCGGCTGGTTTACTTCACCGAGGACGAGCCCCGCGGCACAGCGGGAAGCGTTAAGCAGTGCATGGAATTTTTAGGAGAAGAGGATTTTCTTGTCATCAGCGGAGACGCCGTATGCGACCTAGACTTAAAAGCCGCCATGGCCTTCCACTCCACCCGCCGTTCCGCAGCCACGCTGCTTTTATACCGCCACCCCAAGCCGCTGGAATACGGCCTGGTCCTTACCGGCCAAGACGGCCGGATCCAGCAGTTTATTGAAAAGCCCGGCTGGGGACAGGTGCTCACCAACATGGTCAATACCGGCATTTATCTGCTCACCCGCCGCGCCATGGATTTGGTTCCGGAAGACCGTCCTTTCGATTTTGCCCGTGACCTCTTTCCCGCCCTTTTATGTAAAGGTGATGAGCTTTATGGATTTTCTCCAAAGGGATATTGGTGCGACATGGGAGACTGCAGTGCATATCTGGAGTGCATTGCCGACGCCCTCTCCGGAAAGGTCCGGCTGGATTTTGGCATACCCCAGGCCGCTCCCGGCATCTGGTGCGCCGGTCCTATCCCTCAGGGCATCCAGCTCCTGCCCCCCTGCTATTTGGGCCCCGGCGCTGAAGTCGGCGAGGGCTCCCTGATTGGCCCATATGCCGTCCTGGGCCGTGGAAGCACAGTGGGCCGGAACAGCCTGGTTCAGCGTTCGGTGCTCAACGGCGCCACTGTGGGAGACCGGGCCACCCTTTATGGAGCCGTCCTGTGCCGGGGCTCCCGCGCACAAAATGCCTGCGTGCTCAACGAGGGCGCCGTATTGGGCGAGGGCGCTTCCGCCGGACCGGATTCCATTTTGATGGAAGGCGTTAAAGTCTGGCCCAACCGGACAGTTCCCGCCGGCGGACGTCTCACCGCCTCTCTCACCGCCGGCGGCCTGCAGGAGCCCGTGCACTTCTCTGACGGCGGGATTATCCAGGGGGAGATCGGCCAGGAGCTGACCGCGGAGCTCCTCATGCTGCTGGGAAACGCCTTAGGCGGCGGCAACGGCGGCAACAGCGGCGGCGTCGGCATCGCGCACGGCGGCGGCGAAGGGGCTCGAATGCTGGCCCAGGCCGCAGGCTGCGGCGCCTGCTCCGCCGGAGCCAAGGTCCTGGCTCATGACGCCCCCTCCCCTTCCGCCGCAGCCTGGCTGGCGGAGGCCTGGCGCTTGCCGGCCACCCTATATGTTCAGCAGCAGGGAGAGCGGATTTTTCTGCACCTGTTTGACCAGCGGGGCCTGCCTTTGGGCCGCAACCGGGAGCGTAAGCTGGAGGGCGCTGTGCTGCGGGGAGAACAGATGAGAGTGCCCGCCCACCGAGTCGGACGGTGTGAGATTGTCACCGGAGTTCCGGGCGCCTACGCCAGGGACGCCGCCCGCCGGAGCCGTCTCTCCCCCGCGCCCCTCAAGCGGCTTGAAGTGGCGGTCACCGGGCGCACAGCGGCAGACCGCGCTTTGGCGGAGGCGCTTTCTGCACTGGGCTGCGCGGTAGCCCGCAGTCCACGGCCCGGGATTCCCTCTTTCCGCACACAGCGGGGGGGCTTTCACCTACTGGCCTGGGACGAAGAGGGGGACCCCCTCTCCCCCGAATTACTTTTGGCCATTGTCACTCTCATCGACTACGAGCACGCCTGCGGCCCGGTGGCGCTCCCTGCGTCCGCTCCGGCCGCCCTCGACACTTTGGCCGCTCAATACGGCTGCGCCACCCTCCGCCTGGGCCGGGACGGTCAGGAGGCCGAAGCGCGCTATGCCGCCGCCCCCTGGCTGCGGGACGCACTCTTCGCCGCCTGCCGCATCTGCTCCCATATGGCCCTTTCCGGAGCCCGGCTCCGCGGCCTGTCCGGCCAAATCCCCGCCTTTACACTGCGCCGCCGGGAGCTCCCTCTGGACGGGGACCGCGGGACGCTGATGCAGGCGCTGCTGCGCCGGCTTCCCGGCGCGGAGCCTGCCGGAGAAGGGCTGCGGCTGTACCGAGGGGAGGGCTCGGCCTATCTGGTTCCCTTAACCCGCCGCAGCGCCCTGCGTGTGGTGGGCGAGGCCGTTACTGCCGAGCTTGCCGAAGAGCTCTGTGCTTTCTGCACCCAAACCGCCCATGAGCTGGACTGCCAGGGCTGACCGGCGCTCTCTTGGTCATTTTTACAGCAAATACGCTCCTGTTCGGCCAAAATATGCAAAGATTTATGGTGTACTTTTCCTCCAAACTGTGTTATACTAAAAATATTAGTTGCGGCTTTATGCGCAGTCGGCTGCGCTTTTAATAAGGCAGGACACAGTGTGAACAGGAGCGCTCAGCGATGCCGGCACTCCTCTTTTCCCGGCGAGGCAGGGCCGGGAAGAGAGAGTGCGGAGACCGCTTTCTTTTGTTGTGCGGAGATTCCCTGTGTCCTTTATCCCGGTCCGCCTGCAAGCGTCCGGGCTACATATCCCTTTTCAGCGCTTGACAGCATTAGACGCTGTGCACATCTCACACACAGATAAGCTGGTAAATCAAAAAGGAGTGTTTCAATACTTTTATGGCTGAAAAATTAAAAATTATTTCCCTTGGCGGACTCAACGAAATTGGCAAGAATCTCACCGTGTACGAATACGGCGGCGAGATGATTCTTGTTGATGTCGGCATGGGATTTCCCGACGACGACATGTATGGCATCGACGTAGTCATCCCCGATTTTACCTATCTGATTAAAAATCGCGAGCGTATCCGCGGCATTTTCCTCACCCACGGGCACGAGGACCATATCGGTTCCATTCCCTACCTGCTGCGGGACGTTAACGCCCCCATATACGCCACCCGTATGACCGCCGGACTGGTCAAGCTCAAGCTGGAAGAGCACCGCCTGCTGGATAAAACTAAACTCATTACCTGCGAAGCGGGAGAGGTCGTCCGCACCGGCAAATTCAGCGTAGAATTTATCCACGCCAACCACTCGATTGCCGACGCGGTATGCTTTGCCATCAAAACTCCCGCAGGCACCGTGGTCCACACCGGTGATTTTAAAATTGATCCCACTCCCATTCAGGGCGGCATGATGGACCTAGGGCGGCTGGGACAGCTGGGCAAGGAGGGCGTGCTGGCCCTGCTTGCGGATTCCACCAACGTGGAGCGCCCCGGCTTCACCAAAAGCGAGCGCAGCGTAGGCGCCTCTTTTGACGCTCTGTTCCGCGGCTGTGAGCAGCGGATTATTGTGACTACCTTCGCCTCCAATGTGGACCGCATTCAGCAGATCATCGACGTGGCGGTGCGCTACGGGCGTAAGGTCGCCGTCACCGGGCGGAGCATGGAAAACGCCATGAAGGTCTCCACTGAGCTGGGATATATGAAAATTCCCGACGGTGTGCTGGTGGACATCAACCACATTAAAAGCCTGCCCAAAAACAAAATCTGCATCATCACCACCGGCAGCCAGGGCGAGACTATGTCCGCTCTTACCCGCATGGCCTTCAATACCCACCGCCAGGTAGACATCCAGGCAGGCGACCGGGTCATTCTGTCCGCTTCCGCCATTCCCGGCAATGAAAACGCTATCGGCAGCGTGGTCAACGAGCTCTACCGCAAAGACGCTGAAGTAGTCAACGAGCGCGAGCTTCCCCTGCACGTCTCCGGGCACGCCTGCCAGGAGGAGCTGAAGATTATCCACGCCCTGGTGCAGCCCAAGTTCTTTATCCCCGTCCACGGGGAACAGCGCCACTTGAAAACCCACGCCAAATTAGCCCAGGAGATGGGTATGGATCCCAGGCGGATTATCATCAGCGACATTGGGCGGGTCATTGAACTCACCCCCAATTCCGCCAAGCTCAACGGCACCGTACCTGCCGGGCGGGTATTCGTGGACGGCTACGGCGTGGGAGACGTAGGCAGCGTCGTGCTGCGGGACCGCAAGCATTTGGCCGAAGACGGCATGATTGTCGTAGTGGTCTCCATGTCCGGCCAGGACGGCAGCGTGGTCTCAGGTCCCGATATTATCACCCGCGGGTTTGTATATGTAAAAGAGTCCGAAGGCCTGATGGAAGAGCTGCGCCGGGTCGCAGCTGGGTCTCTGGAAAATTGCCGGCTGGACTACTGCACCGACTGGGCCTCTATCAAATCCGAAATGAAAAGCGCCCTGTCCGGCTTTCTCTACAAAAAGACCCGGCGCAACCCCATGATTCTGCCTGTCATCATGGAGGTCTAACGCATCAAAGTACAAAGGGGAGCGCCTTTTGGCGCTCCCCTTCCCTGTTCCCGGGAGCCGCGGCGTCTGCCGCGGCTCCCGGTTTTTGAGTCCTTGGACAGCTCTGCTTTGAGTTCAGCAAACAAATAGCTTCTATCTGTGCCGCCGCCTTTCAAAGCAGCGCATCCTTTCGCCTTTCGCCAGAGGGCGCGCGCGCCCGGCACCGGCTTAAAAGGAGACGCCTTGTCTGTCCAAGCTCAGTATGCCCCGGGCCGCAGCCGTCATCCCCGGAAAAGTCTGGTATAAGACCTGTCATATTTGTCCACACTGTACATACACTGGAATTACATCAACAAAAGAAGGAGGTATTTCCCATGACCGAACCAACCAGGGGATTTTTCTTTCGACGGCGCCGGGAACGGCCCCAGGATCAGGAGCGCCAGGGCCTGATGGAAAGCCTGGAGCAGACCCGTGCGCTTATCGCACAGGCCTATGCAGGCTTTAACAGCACACAGGATACGGATCTCATTGAATCCTATGTTTTTGAAATCAACGCCCTGCAATCCCGGTACGGCTATCTGCTCCGGCGGGTGAAAGAGCTGGAACGGGCGCCCTCTGCCGCCGCCCCCAAGGCCACAGCGATAAGCCAGCGCGTCTGACCACAGTTTAGGGCGCCGCCCTCCTGCCCGCCGCGCTTTTCCAAGGAGCTGGAATACGAATTCTTTTAGGAGGTGGCAGCTCTTTGGACGCAACGCTGAACGCGCTTCCCTGGATTACCGGGGGATTGATGCTGGTGGTCGCTCTGGCCGCTCTGCGGCGGCCCTTGGAATATTTAGCCGGACTTTTTCTGCGCACCGGAATCGGCTTGGCCGCCCTCTATGCGCTGAATGGGCTGGGCGGATTTTTGGGAATCCACCTGGGAATTAACCTGGCAAACGCTTTGGTTCTGGGACTTCTGGGCGTTCCCGGATTCGGACTTCTTCTGATGATTCATTGGGTGCTGGCCCTCTGACCGGCGCATTTTCACCTCGCCTACTCTCCCCCGCATATGTGCAATCTATGCCCAGTAAAACGCAGCCGTGGACGAAACTGCTTTCGTCCACGGCTCTTGCCTTACGCCGCCTCCGCGCAATCAGCTCCGCGCCAGCCTCCGGCGCACATCCCGCTTCAGCAGGGTATATACCACCGAGGCCACCGGCACGCTGAACAGCACCCCCGCCAGCCCCAGCAGGCTGCCGCCCACCGTGACCGCCGCCAAGACCCAGATGCCGGGCAGACCGATGGAAGAGCCCACTACCCTGGGATAAATTACGTTACCCTCCACTTGCTGCAAGATCACCAGGAAAATCAAAAAGGTCACGGCCTTCAGGGGCGACACCATCACCAGCAGCAGCGCGGACAAAACCGCGCCGATGTAAGCGCCTGCCACAGGCACCAGCGCAGAAAAACCAATCACTACCCCAATCAGCGGGGCATAATCCGCCTGAATAAAGAGCATCCCCAAAGCGCACAGCCCGCCCAGAATGCACGCTTCAATCAGCTGTCCTGTCACAAACCGCGTAAAGGTATCCGACACCAGATGAGTCACCTCCAGAATAGGGGTGGCAAACTTAGCGGGCACATACGCGCGCAGCACCCGGCGGCACTGGCCCAGCAGGCGCTCCTTGCCTGAGAGCATATAGATGGAAAATACCAGGGCCAGCACAAGCGTGACCACAATGGACACCAGTCCACTGGTAAGCTCCAGCAGATGCGGCCCTAGTCCAGACAAAAACGCCAGCGCCTGATCCAGCAGCTTTTTCAGCATGTTATTCAAACTGCTCAGGTCCAGCTCCTCCAGTCTCAGGTATTCCAAAAATTGGTTGAGCCACCCCTGGAGATTCTCCATATATCCGTTCAAGCTTCCTAAAAAAAGCTGAATGCTCTCCACCAGCTTGGGCACCACAAAGGAGAACACTCCGACGATCGCCAGCAGAAAAACCAGATACGCGCTGACCACCGCCAAGGGCCGCTTTAAGCTCTGCGCGGAGCTGTTTTTCAAGAGGCGCGCATACAGCTGATCAAAAAAGTGGCAGGGCCGGTCCAGCACAAAGGCGATGGCAAACCCCAAAAGCAGCGGCTGAAACATTCTCAGCACGCGTACCGCTCCGCTTCCCAGGTCTTCCAGCCGCACCAAGGCCATAATCAGCAGCACCGCGTAGGTAATGATGAGCAAAATGCTCCGAAAGAGCTTTTTGTCCATAGCAAACTCCTTTGTCCATTAAAGTAAGCCCACTATAGCACCGCCGCGGTTTTCTTGTCAAATAAATCCCGTCGTTTTAATCAAATCTTTAAAAATCCATATCTCCCGGCCGGATTGGCACGGGGCTGCGCCGCCAAGGCCGCATTTCACCATTGTCCCACAATTGTGAAATCCAAGCTCTAAAATCCCCAGGCATCTTTCAGCCGCAGCAGAGCGGGCGCCATATCGCCGGTAGATACACGGGTGTAGCCCATAATCAGCGCCGGACTGCGGCCAGGCGGCGGCGGCGTTAAATCACAGGCGGACAGCGGCGCTACGCCTACGCCCGCCCGCGCCGCCTGGCGCACAAGCTCCTGCTCGCTGCGCCCTTTTCCCATCCATAGCAGCAGATGAAGCCCCGCGTCTCCCCCCGCAAAGGCGCCCACTTCCAACAGCCCACTCTCCCGCGCGGCCCGCAGAAGCGCTTCCCTCCGGGCCCTGTACTGGTTGCGGGCCCGGGCAATGTGGCGCTCAAAATGCCCCCGCTCCATGAATAGGGCCAGGGCATATTGCTCAAAAGACGGCACGGTGGTGGAATAAAACCAAAACTCCTCCCGCCATCGCTTCAGCAGATGGGGCGGCAGGACCATATAGCTCACCCGCAGCGAGGGTGCCAGGCTCTTGGCAAAGGTATTGAGATAGATCACCCGCTCCTCCCGGTCCAGGCTTTGAAGGGCGGGGATCGGCTTGCCGGAAAAGCGGAACTCACTGTCATAGTCGTCCTCTAAAATATACCGTCCCGGCCGCCCGGCCGCCCAATCCAGCAGGGCGCTGCGCCGGGACGCCGGCATAACAATACCCAGCGGAAAATGGTGGGAAGGGGTCACATGAACCACCCGGACACAGCTGGCCTCCAAGGCATCCACCCGCAGTCCCTGCTCATCCAGCGGCAGAGGGAGCACCGCCGCGCCGCAGCTGGCGAGAATGCGGTGTGTTTTGGCATAACCGGGGTCCTCCACTCCGTACAGCCCCTCCCGGCCCAGCAGCTGTACCAGCAGCCCAGTCAAATACTCCGACCCCGCGCCTACTACAATCTGCTCCGGATCGGCCTGAATGCCCCGAAAACGGTACAGGTGCTGGGCTATGGTCCGCCGCAGCTCAACCGCCCCCTGCGGGTGGGTGGAACTGAGCAGTTCGGCCTCCTGGCCGGAGAGCACCTCCCGCATGAGCTTGGCCCAGGTGGAAAAGGGAAACAGCGCGGTATCCACCGCACCGGTGGAAAAATCATAACGAAACGCCGCGGGAGCCGCCGACGGGCACACAGGGACAGGCTTGAGCCCCGTCTCAGGCGGGCGGCGCAGGTTGGACTGGACAAAAAATCCCCGTTTTGGGGCAGAATAGAGATATCCCTCCGCCAAAAGCTGCCCATAGGCTCCCTCTACAGTCACCACACTGATCTTTAAATGGGCGGCCAGCGCCCGCTTTGAGGGCAGGCGCTCTCCCGCCGTCAGCCGCCCTGTCTCTATTTCCCCGCGGATATGGCGGTACAGCTGCTCATACAAAGGCTGCGGCGCGGCGCTGTCCAAAATTGGGGTGAGCATTGCCGGTCTCCTTTCCGGGGATTATTCCCCGCTGCGCGGGAAGGGAAGCGTCTGTGCCAAAGCCGCCGGCTCCGGCCCTATGGCCGCAACACAACGGTTAATCGGAGTTCCTAGATTATGGAATTTCTCCTCATAGTCCGTCATAACACCGCAGATACCGCCGGCGTGCAGGTCCCGCGTCACCTGACTGAGTGTAAAGCCCGCCTTGGAGAACTGAAACAGCGACCACTCAAACAAATCCCTGTTGTCAGTCTTAAAGTGGATTTCTCCTTCCGGCTTGAGGACCTGCCGGTAGCGCGTCAAAAAGTCCACATGGGTCAGTCTCCGCTTAGCGTGGCGATTGCTGGGCCACGGGTCGCAAAAATTGATGTAGATCCGCCCCACCTCGCCGGGGGCAAAGTATCCGGACAGCGCCGACACATCGGCGTCAACAAAAAACACATTGGTCAATTCCAGCGCGCACACCCGTTCCATGGCGATTATCATGGCGTCGGGCACCCGCTCCACCGCCACAAAGAGGATCTGCGGGTTCTGCGCCGCCGTTTCAGCCGTAAAGCGGCCTTTTCCACAGCCCAGCTCCAACCGCAGTTCTTCCGCTTCGGGCATCAGCGCCCTCCACTTCCCCCGATGCGCGGTCGGGTCAGTAATTAATACCCCGGCGCACCGCTCCATGCGCGGGAGCAGATTGGGTTTTTTTCTCATTCTCATAGGGCGTTCCACCTCTTAAAATTCCATGCGAGAGCTGCTCTATGTCTACTATACCATGAACTTTTCGCCTTTGCAACGCCCGCGAAACTTGACACAGGCTTGTGATGGAGCCTATAATAGTAGCTACTGACGACAGGCAGTTAAGGAGGCGCATATGAGTACTGACCGAAAAAAAGGCCGGTTTTCCAGCAGCTGGGGCTTCGTGCTTTCGGCAGTCGGCTCTGCTGTGGGCATGGCAAATGTCTGGGGCTTCCCCGCCAAAATGGGAAGCAACGGTGGAGGGGCCTTTTTACTGGCCTACCTGGTGTTTATCCTGCTCTTCGGCACAGTAGGGCTCTCCGCCGAGTACGCCGTAGGCCGCCGCGCCCGCACCGGAACCTTGGGCTCTTACCGCATGGCCTGGGCCAGCCGCAGGGTGGACCTCGGTAAAGCAGGCGGGCTGCTGGGATGGCTCCCACTCGCCGGGTCCATGTGCATCGCGATCGGCTATGCGGTTATTATCGCTTATGTGCTCAAGGCCTTTTTTCACTCCGCTACCGGGTCCCTGATGACATTGGACACCGCCGTCTGGTTTGACTCCTTCTCTTTGACGGACTACTCCGTAGTGCCCTTTCACGTCGCAGTGGTGGTAGGCACCCTGCTCACCCTGCTCTTAGGCGCAAAAAGTATTGAAAAAAGCAATAAAATCATGATGCCCCTGTTTTTTGTCATCTTCGCCGTGCTGGCGGTAAGAGTGGCGTTCCTGCCCGGCGCGGCGGAGGGCTACCGCTATATGTTCACGCCCCGCTGGAACGATCTGCTCAACCCCATGGTCTGGATCTGGGCTATGGGACAGGCCTTTTTCTCCCTCTCTATCACCGGCAGCGGCATGATCGTCTATGGCGCATACCTGGACCCTGCGGAGGACGTGACAGCCCTGGCCAGACAGACCGCCCTGTTTGACACCATCGCCGCTCTGGTGGCCGCCTTGGTTATCATCCCCGCCTGCTTTGCCTATGGGCTGGATATCGGAGCGGGGCCCTCCCTTCTCTTTGTCACCCTTCCCCGCATCCTACAGGATATTCCCCTGGGCCGCCTGTTTGCCGTTATTCTATATACCGCTATGGTCTTTGCCGGGGTCAGTTCCTTGCAGAATATGTTTGAAGCGGTGGGAGAGTCCCTGCTCCACCGCTTCCCCCGGCTCAACCGCCGGATTGTGCTGGTTCTGCTGTGCGCCGTCTGCTTGGGCATTGGCCTTCATATGGAGGCCATCTTTAAGTGGGGCCCCTGGATGGACATTGTATCCATCTATATCATCCCCATCGGCGCCACCCTCGGAGCGGTCTCCTGGTTCTGGGTCATGGACCGCAAGTCCCTGATGGAGGAGGTCGGCCTGGGCGCCAAGCGCCCTCCCGCCCGCTTATGGTACAATTTGGGCCGGTATATCTACGTTCCCTGCGCCGTCATTTTATGCGCGGTGGCACTGGTTTTAAAAGTTGCATTCTAAATTCCGGCCTGACAGTCAGTTCAACCCCCATCCGCTGTACATATGGCGGATGGGGGTTGAACATTTTCGGATTTACCTCTACGCGGCCGGCCGGTCCTGCTGCCTCCAGCTCAAAAATTTCTTTTGCGTTGGAGGTCAAAGATAATCTGAGTAATTTTCTCCTCGTCGGCCTCCTTCAAGTTCACAAACCGGCAGCCGTAGGCGTACAGCCCTTCGCCTCTGGTCATGATGCGCAATATCTGACAAAACAGCACAAAAGGCTCCCGCTCCGGGTGGAGCTTCACGGTCAGGCGGAGCTGATCTCCCATCTCATACACCGCCCCGGTGCTTACGCACGCGCCCCCTACGCTGATGTTCACCAGCTCGCAGTTTCCTCCCTTGCCCCGCGTCCTGCCCATGGGAACCAGTTCTGCCGTGACATTATTGGTATCCAGACGGAAAAAGGTCCGCTCGTTGCTCAGCTTAGTGAGCGCCAGCCCCTCTACCTTCCAAACCCCCGTCCTGTCCGGTGAAATCATCCCCTGTAAGTACACCGCTTTCTTATCCTTTTCGCTGTAGCCGCGGATCTTGACATGCAGGGCCTCTGTCTCCGGATCAATATCCCCGCCGGACTGCTGATGTAGCTCCGCCCGGCCTCCCCGGACGCCCAGCAGCTTTGCTATAAACAGCAGCCGTCCATCGTCAGAGGACGTTACCTCTGCCCGCAGCCCTGTATACCGCTCCAGCTCCTCATCTTTGTCCGGTTTCTCCGCTGCTTCGGCGGCGTTTCTCTTCTTTAGAAAGTCAAACAGTCCCATCCGGAGCCCTCTCTTTCCCCCCCGCAATTCCCGCGCGGCCTAATTTACTTTTATTGTATCAAAATTTCATTCAAATGAAAAGCGTTTCTTTCTAAAAAATACTACACTGCGCCGGCCCGCCGCCCATACGTCTCAAACCGTCCCCGCCGGAAATATGCCCGGCGAGGGCGTCAGGCGCATTTATTCTCCGCCGCCCATCAGCAGGTACATCACCGCTTTTTGAGCGTGAAGGCGGTTCTCCGCCTCGTCAAAAATCTCCTCCGCGTGGGCCTCAAAGACCTCGGCAGTAATCTCCTCGCCCCGGTGGGCAGGCAGGCAATGCTGCACCATCGCCCCCGGGTGGGCCAACGCCATGAGAGCCGCGTTTACCTGATATCCGGCAAACGCCGCCCGGCGCTGCTGCGCTTCCTCCTCTTGCCCCATAGAGGCCCATACGTCGGTAATCACCACGTCGGCATCCACCGCCGCCTCTTCCGGCGACCGACACAGCTGGAACACAGCATCTTCCGCCCCTCTGGCAAACTCCAGCACCCTGGGGTCCGGATCATATCCTTCCGGACAGGCCACCGACACATCCATGCCGCATTTCAATCCACCCACAATCAGGGAATTGGCCATGTTGTTGCCATCCCCGATGAAGCACAGCTTCAGGCCCTCCAGCCGGGCCATATGCTCCCGAACTGTCATCAGGTCGGCCAGCACCTGACAGGGATGGGCAAAATCCGTCAGGCCGTTAATCACCGGGATCGAGGCATACTGAGCCAATTTTTCCACCTCGTCCTGGCCATAGGTGCGGATCATAATCCCGTCGCAATACCGGGAAAGCACGCGCGCGGTGTCCTCAATCGGCTCTCCCCGGCCAATCTGGCTCTCTTTCCCGGACAGAAAAACCGCATGACCTCCCAACTGGAACATGCCAGTCTCAAAGGAGACCCGCGTACGGGTGGAGTTCTTCTCAAAAATCATTGCCAGCGTCTTACCTGCCAGATACCCATGGGCCAAACCGTGCTTCTGGTTGTACTTCATCTGGTCCGCCACATTCAGGATCTTTGCGATGTCTTTTCCGGACAGGTCCAATAGTTTGAGCAAATCTTTTTGCATCTTCATCACCTCATAGCAGCTCCGGCAGACCGCCGGGACCATATATTAGGACAGCGTGCGCTCCAGAATCAGCAGCCCCTTGTCAATCTCCTCCCGGCTGATGGTCAGCGGGGGCAGAAGGCGCAGGGCCCGCCCCGCCGTCAGCACCAGCAGGCCGTTTCCAATCAGCCGCGCCGCCAGCTCCTTATTGCTGTAGCGCTCTTTGACCTCCACGCCGATCATCAGACCCAGCCCCCGGGTGGCTCCCAAGCAGTCCAGATTCATCTGCCCAATCCGCCGGCGCAGGTATTTCCCCTTCTCTGCTACAGCGTCCAGCAGTTCCCCATCCAGGATCTCCAGCACCGCCAAGGCGGCGCTGGCGCAGATGGGATTGCCGCCAAACGTGCTGGCATGGGTTCCGGGACCCAATACATCCCGGCAGCGGGCATGGGTCAGAAATCCCCCCATGGGCAACCCTCCGGCAATTCCCTTGGCAAAGGAGACGGCGTCCGGCTCTATGCCGTACTGCTGGAAGGCAAACAGCGTCCCTGTGCGGCCAACGCCGGTCTGTACCTCATCCACCAGCAGCAGCCAATCCCGTTCCCGGCACAGCTCCGCCAGCGCCTGAACATAGGCTTTTTCCATGGGCAGCACGCCGCCCTCCCCCTGGACCAGCTCCAGCAAAACCGCGCACACGTCGTGCCCCGCCGCCGCCTGGAGCGAATTCATATCCCCCGCCTGCGCATAGCGGAAGCCCTCGTCAAAAGGGAAAAAGTAATTGTGAAATACCTCCTGCCCGGTGGCGGTCAGCGTCGTGATGGTCCTGCCGTGGAAGGAATTTTTCAGCGTTAGGACCGTTCCCCGCCCCTTCCCGTATCTGTCAAAACTGTATTTTCGAGCCAGCTTGATAAGGCCCTCGTTGCCCTCCGCCCCAGAGTTTGCAAAAAAAGCCGCCGCCATGCCCGAGCGCTGGCACAGCACCTGCGCCAATTGGGCGCAGGGCTGGGTATAAAACAGGTTGGAGACATGGGCCAGCTTTGCCGCCTGGCCGGAGACCGCCTCCACCCATCGGGGGTCTCCATACCCCACGGAGCACACCCCGATTCCGGAGGAAAAATCAATATACTCTTTCCCTGCCAAGTCGTAGAGGGTCGCCCCTTTCCCGCGGTCAATATCCACGTCAAAACGGCCATAAGTCCCCATCACATACTGCCCGTCCAGGGCCTTTAACTCCTCATGGGTCATTTCGACCCGCCTCCTTTTGCAGTCCGGCGGAACAGCAGGCCGCCGGCGCGTCACATCAGCATGGTGCCTACGCCCTCGTCGGACAAAAGCTCAATTAGAACGGAGTGGGGAATCCGCCCGTCCAAAATGACGGTATTCTTTACCCCCGAGCGCACTGCTTCCACGCAGCAGTCCACTTTTGGAATCATGCCCCCCTGTATCACCCCGTCCTTGATCAGCGCGGGCACCTGAGCCAGTTCCACCACGGGGAGAAGGGTGCTCTCATCCTCGGGATCGCGCAGCAGGCCCCGCACATCGGTGAGCAGAAGCAGCTTTTCCGCCTGAAGGGCCACCGCCAGCTTAGCGGCGGCGGTGTCGGCATTGATATTATAGGCCGTATCCGCATCTACCCCCTGGGCCACGGTGGACACCACTGGAATGTATCCATTTTTCAGCGCGTCCTCCACCACTTGAGGCTTTGCCTGGACAATCTCCCCCACCAGGCCGTACTGCTCGTTCAGCTGTCTGGCCTGAAAAAGCCCCGCATCCATTCCGCACAGTCCCACCGCTTTGCCGCCCATACGGTTGAGCGTCGCCACTAGATCCTTGTTCACCTTGCCGCAGAGCACCTGCTGCACGATATCCATGGTCTCCTGGTCCGTGTAGCGCAGGCCGTCCACAAAATGGGATTGCTTTCCAGTCTTTTTCAGCATAGCGGTGATCTCCGGCCCGCCGCCGTGGACCACAACCACGTGGATCCCCACCAGGTGGAGTAAGATAATATCCGAAATAACAGCCTGCCGCAGTTCCTCAGAGATCATGGCGTTGCCGCCGTATTTGACCACTACAGTTTTGCCGTTGAACGCCTGGATATAAGGCAGGGCCTCCGCCAGAACCTGGGCCCGTTCTACATGGGAATCTGACATATCGCCGCCCTCCTCGCTCAGGTCCGGTAATCCCCGTTGATTTTCACATAGTCATAGGTCAGATCGCAACCCCAGCAGGTGGCCTCATGCTCCCCCTCGTTAAGGTTGACGTCAATGATTACTTCATCCTGCTCCAGAATGCTCTTTGCCGCTTCCTCATCAAAGTCCAGTCCCGCCCCCTGGCGGCAGACCTCTACCTCGCCCACGGCGGAGCAGAAGCGCAGATCCACAAACTCCGGGCGAAAGGGGGCCTTGGAATATCCCATGGCGCACAGCACCCGCCCCCAGTTGGCGTCGGAGCCGAACATGGCGGCCTTCACCAGGGAAGAACCCACCACCGCCTTACCCAGGCGCTCGGCGCTCTCTTCACTGCGCGCGTTGCGGACTGTACAGGTAATCAGCTTACCCGCTCCTTCGCCGTCGGCGGCAATTTCCCGGGCCAGCTGTTCAAACACGTAAGAAAGCGTCTTATAAAAGACGGTATATCCATCGTCCTTCCACTCAATCAGCTCGTTGCCGGCCATGCCGTTTGCCAGCACCACGCACATATCGTTGGTGGAGGTGTCCCCGTCCACCGTTACCCGGTTAAAGGTGCGGGGAACAATCTCATGCAGGGCGTCGGAGAGCATTTCGTGGGTGATGGCGCAGTCCGTAGTGACAAAGCAGAGCATGGTGCCCATGTTGGGGTGAATCATGCCGGAGCCTTTGGCAATGGCTCCGATGGTCACAGTCTTCCCCCCCAGCGTACAGGTCACCGAGCGCTCCTTCTTCACCGTATCGGTGGTCATAATGGCGTTTGCCGCATCGCCGGAGCCATCCCGGGACAAAGCCGCGGCCGCCGCAGGCAGCCCCGCCTCAATGGCGGCTATATTCAGCTCCTGTCCGATCACGCCGGTAGAGGCCACCACAAAATCCTCCGCTTTCAGTCCGGTGGCCTTGGCCGCCAGGGCGCACATCTCCTCGGCGTGCTCATGGCTCAGCGGAGCACACGCATTCGCGTTTCCGGAATTTGCCACAATCGCCTGCGCCTCGCCGTTTTCCAGGTGATCCATGGTCACATAGATGGGCGCGGCCTTTACCCGGTTCATCGTGTACACGGCGCAGGCCACGCAGGGCTGCGCCGAGACAATGAGGGCCAAATCCTTTTTATCCGTGAGCACCTCCGGCATCTTGTTCATAGGGGGCTGATTGCCGTCCCCCTTCCCCCTCTTCACGCCGCAGTGGACGCCGGACGCCCGGAAACCCTTGGGGGCGGTCACACCGCCGGGTACTTGTTTCATATCGCGCACTCCTTTTTGTGGGAATTCGTATTCTTTTTAATCGCACCGTTAAATATTCAGACCCCGTGTCTCTGGGAACCCCAGCATCAGATTCATATTCTGCACCGCCGCGCCGCTGGCTCCCTTGCCCAGGTTGTCAAACTGGGCGGCAATCAGCGTCTGCTCCCGGCCCCCGGAGACGGTGATCTTCAAGCGGTCGCTGCCCGCCAGTTCACCCGCGTAAAGCCGGACCGGAGCTTCCCCAAAGGGAGCCACCCATACCATTGCCTCGTTCCCATAGTAGGTGCAGAGCAGCCGGCTGATCTCCTCCGCGGGCGGCTTATCCTTCAGCCCCCGGTTGTGGAGCAGCACCGTGGTGCACATTCCCTTATAAAAGTCCCCCAGCACCGGGAGAAAAGCCGGCGGCAGGTCCAATCCGGCAATCTTCTGCATCTCCGGCAGATGCTTGTGGGTCAGGCCAAGGGCGTAGGGGGCGGGGCTGTCCAGCCTGGTGTCCCGGTCGGGGGCCTCATACTCGGCAATCATCCCCTTACCCCCGCCGGAATAGCCGGTCAGTGAAACACAGGTCAGCGGATAATCCCCGGGAATGCCCCCCAGCCGGACCAGCGGGGCCACGCAGGCCAAAAAGCCCGTGGCGTGGCAGCCGGGGTTGGCCACAAACCGGGCGCTTTTAATCTTTTCCCGCTGCCCGGCAAGCTCTGGAAAGCCATATACCCATCCATCCGCTGTGCGGTGGGCGGTGGAGGCGTCGATTATGCGGGTGCGGCTATTTTCCACAAGCGCCACCGCCTCTCTGGCGGCGGCGTCCGGCAGGCAGAGGAACGCCAAATCCGCAGCGTTTAAAAGCTTCTTCCGCTCCTGAACATCCTTGCGCTTATCCGGGGCGATGCGCAGAAGCTCTATGTCCTCCCGTGCCTCCAGCCGCTCATAGATCTGCAGGCCAGTGGTTCCCTCCTGCCCGTCAATGTAGATCTTAGGTCTGTCCATGGCTCCGCGCCTCCACAAATTCCTCAATGGCGGCAATCTGCGCTTCTACGGCCTCCTTGGCGGGCCCGCCGTAGACCTTGCGCCCATTAACGCAGGTCTTCAGCTCCAAGGCCCGGTATACATCGGCGTCAAATACGTTGGACACCGACCGGAAATCCTTCAAAGGCAGGGTGTCCAGGGTCTCCCCCGTTTTGATGCACATGTTCACCAGGCGGCCCACGATCATGTAGGCTTCCCGGAAAGGCATCCCCTTTTTAACCAGATAATCGGCGCAGTCGGTGGCGTTGATGAAGCCCCCGGCGGCGGCGCTGCGCATGTTCTTGGCCTGCACCGCGAGGGTATCCAGCATAGCGGCAAATACCGGCAGACACATCTCCACAGTATCAATGGCGTCGAAGACGCATTCCTTGTCCTCCTGCATGTCCTTGTTGTAGGCCAGCGGCAGGGCTTTCATCACCGTCAACAACGTCATCAGGCTTCCATATACCCGTCCGGTTTTACCCCGGACCAGCTCGGCCACATCGGGATTTTTCTTTTGGGGCATGATGGAGGAGCCCGTAGAATAGGCGTCGTCCAGTTCCACATACTTAAATTCCCAGGAGCACCACAGAATAATTTCCTCGGAAAACCGGGACAGGTGCATCATCAAAATTGAACACGCCGCGAGAAATTCCACCGCAAAGTCCCGGTCAGACACCGAGTCCATGGAGTTGGCGGTAGGCCGGGCAAATCCTAATGCCGCAGCGGTTTGAAACCGGTCCACCGGGTAGGTCGAGGTCGCCAGGGCGCCTGCCCCCAGAGGACATTCGTCCATGCGCTCCAGGCAGTCCTCCAGCCTTGTCACATCCCGCTTGAACATATTGGCATAGGCCATCATATAGTGTGCAAACGTCGTAGGCTGAGCCCGCTGAAGGTGGGTATAGCCGGGCATAACCGTTTCCAAATTCGCCTTGGCCTTTTTGATCAGCACCTTCTCCAGCTCCAGCACCATGCCGATGATGACCGGAATCTCCTTTTTCACAAACAGCCGGAAATCCACCGCCACCTGGTCATTGCGGCTGCGGGCAGTGTGAAGGCGCTTGCCTGTCTCCCCGATGCGTTGGGTGAGCATCGTCTCAATGTTCATGTGGATATCCTCGTTCTCCAAGGAGAACTCCACGTTGTCCGCCTCGATATCCGCCAAAATAGCTTTCAGCCCGTCAATAATCTTCTCGGCCTCATGCGCCTCAATAATCCCCTGCCGCCCCAGCATGGCGGCGTGGGCCATGGAGCCGGCAATATCCTCCTGATACATTCTCGCGTCAAAAGAAATCGAGGAATTAAAGTCATTTACCAGGGTGTCGGTCTCTTTTTGGAACCGTCCCGCCCAGAGTTTCATAGAAATCGCTCCTACCTATCCTATATAAAAAGGGAGTGGGCCCGCCGTGCCAACCGGCGCACAGCGGGCCGCAAAGGGACCCCCCTATAAACTGTTCTCGTTTACAGCTTGCCCTGCTCCCGCAGCGCCTGAACCTTATCCGGCAGGCCCCACAGGTTGATGAAGCCCTGAGAATCCTTTTGGTCGTAGTCGCTCTCCTCAAAGGTCACCAAGTTTTCTGAGTACAGCGTATCCGGCGAGGTGACGCCGGATGTGATGATGTTGCCCTTGTAGAGCTTTAGCTTTACCGTACCGGTCACGTGCTTCTGCGTCTGGCTGGCAAAGGCGCTCAGGGCTTCCCGCAGGGGGGTGAACCATTTGCCGTTGTAGACCAGATCGGCAAAGTCCACCGCCAGCTTTTGCTTCATGTGCTTGGTGTCCTTGTCAATGGTGATCATCTCCAGCACCTCGTGCGCCCGGTAGAGGATGGTGCCGCCGGGGGTCTCGTACACGCCCCGGTCCTTCATGCCTACCAGCCGGTTTTCCACAATATCCAGCAGGCCGATGCCGTTCTCCCCGCCCAGCCGGTTGAGCCTGCGGATGATATCGCTGGCCTTCATTTTCTCCCCGTCCACAGCCACAGGCCAGCCCTTTTCAAACTCCAGGGTCACGTACACAGCCTGATCGGGAGCCTTGGCTGGAGAAACGCCCATCTCTAAAAACCCCGGCTTATCGTACTGGGGCTCGCTGGCAGGATCCTCCAAGTCTAAGCCTTCATGGGATAAATGCCACAGGTTTTTGTCCTTGGAGTAGTTGGTCTCCCTGGAGATCTTCAAAGGGACGTTGTGGGCCTCGGCATAGTCAATCTCCTCATCCCGGCCTTTGATGTCCCACTCCCGCCAGGGTGCGATGATTTTCATGTCCGGAGCAAACCGCTTGATGGCCAGCTCAAAGCGGACCTGATCGTTGCCCTTGCCGGTGCAGCCGTGGCAGATGGCGTCAGCGCCCTCTTTTTTGGCAATCTCCACCAGCCGCCGGGCAATGATGGGCCGGGCAAACGCAGTGCCCAGCAGGTAATCCTCATATTTGGCCCCCATCTGCATGGAGGGGATGATGACCTCGTCCACCATCTCATCTACCAGGTCCTCAATGTACAGCTTAGACGCGCCGGTCTTAAGGGCTTTTTCCTCCAGACCCTCCAGCTCATCGTTCTGCCCTACATCGCCGGAGACGGCGATGATCTCGGGATTGTTGTAGTTCTCCTTCAGCCAAGGAATAATAATAGATGTATCCAAGCCGCCGGAATAGGCGAGCACAACTTTTTTTACCTCGGGCATGATAAACGTCCTCCCTTTTTAATATTGCAGACAGTGTACCACGGAGCGGAGGAAAAAGCAAGGGGCAATTCGCATAAATATGCGAATTGCCCCTGTTAATACTGGTATATTTTCACGATTTTATGCATAATATTCATTTTATTTTGAATGTCATGCCAACCCTCCAGCTTCACAGATGGAACCTCCGCCGGGCCTCCTCCCGCAGAGCGGGCACCCGCCGCACCACCAACAGGGGAATCATCAGTCCTGCGCAGATGGCGAGCACGATGATGGACCACGTAGGCTCCCAAGCGCGGGCAATCCAGTGGTCGATGAAAAATTCCACCCCCACCAAAAACGCCCCCAGGCTGCCCAATAGGATGGTCACTGTGGTAAGCAGGCTGCGCCGGTTCACCCGCAGCAGGAGTCCCAGCAGAAGCACCAGCGACCCGCCCCACAAGATAATGGGCAGCGCCAGCCCCGCGTACCAGGTCCAGCCGTTTAGATCCAGCGAGATAAAAAACACGTACAGCGCCACCGCCCCAACATCCAGCATCAACCGCAGCAGCAAATGCATTCCCCGGTCCAGCAGAGGCGGCACCAGCCAGATCCACAGCATGACCGCCGCCCCAATCACATACAGCGACCACATCCGCGACGGATGCAGAAACAGGTTGAGCACGCCGCAGCACACTGCGGCCGAGGCCAGCATGGCACTAAGCAAAATCGCGGCCTCCCGCTTGGCAGCGGGCGGCACCTCCCCCCGCTCTTCCGGAAACGGAGTGGGTAAGGCATCATTCACCGGCTGATTGGGATTGACCACCGGCGTATGGCACAACGGGCAAAACCGGGCGGTATCATCCAGCTCTACGCCGCAATTCACACAGTAGGACATCTCGCGCCGCCTCCTTAAAACATCAGCTCTGAACAAGCCGTCCGGTTGCTCTCGACCTTCACAGGAATGCCCTCCCGCACTAAAAAGCGGAAAAAATCCCGTTCGGTGTCCGTCTCCTTCAAGGTCCCCGCAAAGGTAATCTCCATCTCATTGCCGTAGCTGATAGATGCGCAGTGGACCCGCGGCAGGGTCGCTTGGCCCAGAATAACCTCCATGCGCCGGATGTGGCGGCCCATAGCCTGAGGCACCAGGAAGGCGCCAGGATTGGTATAGGTGCCCGTATAGGGCCGCACCCCCGCCAGATGATAGCTCAGGGACATCACCGGGTCCTTCAGCGCCACAGGGATCAGCCGCAGAATCTTATTAGTGGTAAAGCGCACGTTCCCGGTCAGCATGGCCTGCATCTGCTGACGGTTGATATTCAGCCGCAGATAGTGGTGAACCTGGCTCAAAATCTCTTCAAAGGTATAGCTCCCCAGGGAGGGATCAATGCAGGGCCGTACGGTGAGAATAAAGTTGCGCAGGGTTTTGGAGGGGAACCAGGCCCGCAGATTGATGGGAATGGCCAGAGCCACCGGCCGCTCCCGCCGGGGCCGCTCCCGGTGCTGCTTCTCCACAAGGACCTTCATCAGCACCGCCGTCAGGTATTCGGTGATAGACACGCCGTAACTTTTGGCCTTTTCTTTTAGTATGTCAAGCGGAAGAAAACCCATAGTCACGTTGAGGCTGTAAAAGGGCTCCGGCGTTCCGGTATTCGGATACGCCTTTTCCCCCAGTGGGGCGCGCAGCACCCGTTTGCCGGCATAGCGGGCATAAGCGTCTTCCCGCTCCTCCTTTTTGGGCGGCTGGTCTACGTCCAAAATGCCGCACTCGTTAGGGACCGCATAGCCCAGCTCCCGCAGATAGACCGCCAGCAAGGTTTTAAAAAACACCAGAGCCCCGCCGCCGTCGCTGATGGCGTGGAACACCTCAATGGAGATCCGCCTTTCATAATAGTAAAACCGTA
This sequence comes from uncultured Flavonifractor sp., assembly GCA_947346365.1. Taxonomy (GTDB): domain Bacteria; phylum Bacillota; class Clostridia; order Oscillospirales; family Oscillospiraceae; genus CANAAV01. Next base: position 128,581 of record CANAAV010000001.1, on the reverse strand, counting down.
CCAGCCACCCGCCGTCTTCCCGAAAGCGCACAGGCTGGCATGGATTGGAGATATCCTCCCTGATAAACGGTCCCGGTGAACTGTTGGGCTCACAGTAATACCAAAAAGCCCCTTTCTTGATGCGCACCCCAAAAGAGGGAAAGCGTGGCATCGTCCGGTTTACCGCCCGCTGGAGCGCGGCGGAATCCACCCGCTCCTCCATGACCGCAGAAAACCGGTAAATGGCAGAATAGCGTTCCTTCTGAATGGCAGAGTAGAGCACCCCTGCGTTATCCAATGGATACCATTCCGGCTTGCCGCTCTTGTTATCCTTCGCCACCACGCGCCTCCCATCTGCCAATTTTACGCCGGTATCCGTGCAAAATCCGCAGCCGGCGCTATTCTTCAAATTATGGATCCGCGCACTTTTTATCAGCTCGGGTATCGCTGCTGTCTCCTGGAATTCATGTCGTGTTTATCCTACGCTATATTTTTAGAAAAAGCAACGGCATCTTTTCAAATTTCCCGTTTCAATCAAATCCGCTCTGACTTTCAACCGTTGAAACCCCTCAAAATTTCAAATTTCGACACTCCTGCCGCCAAATTCCTTGATCCAATCTCTCATTGCGGCTCATCCCGCAGTCCTCCGCTATTCCAGCACAAAAAGCGCCTGCTCATAGTCCTTTACAAAATACCTCAGATTGGTCCGGCCTCTCTGCACAACGGCGTGCCCCTCCTCTTCCAGCCGCGCCTTCTGCGCCTGAACTCCGCCGGGAAATTTTCCATTCAGCTCGCCGCCTGCCTTCAACACCCGCCAATACGGCGTCTCGTCCGCCTCCCGCTGCCAGTTGGCCCAAGCCGCAATCGACACAAAAATTCCTGCGGTAACCGGCTCTGTAAAATCCGCCCCGTTCCGTCTTGCAAAGTGTTCCCGGATAGCCCCCACTGTAATCACCCGCCCAAAGGGCACCTGGCGCATGATTTTGTCATAGTCCATCGGGGGCGCAAAATACATCCTGGCACCCCCGTACTTTTGAATGGTCTTAGGATCTGTGACCATTTGGATCTTTGGCATATCCTTGCTATCGCGCAGCATAGCGTTAAAATCTTTTTTGCTTTCATTCGCCATAATCGTTACCTCCGCTCTTTAGTATAACAGGCCGCTTCCCCTGACGCAATGAGACGGTTTTCATAAAAGCAAAAGCAAGGGCAAAAAAATCCTGCAACAGGACATGACAGCGTGTGGCAATCAGGAAGCTGTGATGTATACGCAAATATTGATAGTATAGGCTTAAATTTTGAAAATCCATATCTTTGTGTATAAAAATACTCTCCTTATCGATTGATAAGGAGAGTATAAAAAGACAACGTCGGCAAGCGGCCTTCTCTGCTACTTATTTGTTCCTTGTCCGTTCATGTGTTCCCGATTTTCCCTTCTGCTCAGCTGCCTAAAATCCATTATTTTACATGCTCATATCTTGTGGTTACCGGCAGCTTGGATATTTGGATTTACCCATCGGTCTTGCCGCAAAACATAGTAAAAAATGAAGCAGATCAGGACTCCCGCCAAGCCCAGCACAAAGAACAGCGCCGCCGCGCCGGACCCCTTCCCCGACCCGAACAGAAAGGCCGGAAGGCCGCCGGGAGAAACAGCGGCCATCAGCGGTTCAAAGACTCGGTCTACCAGCAGCCCGCCCAGAAAATAGCCCAGCGGTATCGTGAAAAACTGCAGCGTATTGCGGCAGGAATAGACGCGCCCCTGCATATCCACAGGAATCGTGGAACGGAAAATAACGTCCATATTAGCGTTTATCAGGGGGATCAGCAACCATCCCAGAACTGCGCCAACACACCATATCCATGGCGTGCGCCCCAATGCCAGCAAAAAGTTTTCCGTACCCATGGATACCATCAGACAGCCACAGATGACCCGCACCCGGTTTTTCGGCGCGGGCAACAGGGCGGCGGCCAACCCGCCCGCCAGAGATGCGGCGCCGGTCACAGCGTTCACTAGACCCAGCACAGCCTCTCCGCCGTTTTCGCGGCTGAGCAGCATAGCAGGCAGCGCGGCGTTATAGGCGGAGGCCACCAGGTTGATAAACGCCAAGAATAGGATCAGATGGAAAATCAGCCGGTTGGCCCGCAGCCAATCCATCCCGGATTTTGCTGCCTCCAGCAGCTTCTCCCGGGGTTTATCCTCTATAGAGACCTCCGGAATGCGGATGAAGAACAAAAGGGTGATAAAAGCAAGGGTAAAGGTGGCAAGATCCACGGCAATCACAGTCTCTATGCCGAAAAATCCGAACAGCGCCGCGGCGATTACCGGGTGCAGGATGGTGTTCAGCGACGACGAAAAGGATCGCAGGCCGCTGGTTTTCTGGTAGTATTCTTGGGGAACCAGCAGTGTAGCCGCCACGTCGCTGGCCGGCTGCTGAACCGTGTTCATCAAGCCATTTACGGCATTGAGCACATACATATGCCACGGCGCCAGCAGGCTGTTTTTTAGCAGAACCAGCACCACAACTGTACCCATAGCGGCCAACAGGTCGCACACCAGCATGGTGCGTTTTTTGTTCCAGCGGTCGCTGAGCGCCCCGGCGAAGATGCTCACAAGCACATAGGGCGCGTAGGAGCAGATGGAAAGCATGGCCGTCACCAGGGCGGAGCCGCTTTGCCGGTAGAGCCACAAAATCAGGGCGTAGCCGGTCATGGCGCTGCCCAGAGAAGAAAGGGATTGGGTGCTCCACAGCAGTAAATAGGGCTTTAGAAATCTATATTTTTTCATTTGACTTTGCTCCTTTGAATGGAATGAAATCAAACAAGCAAAGTCTGAGGACTGACAGGGGGTGGGCCTCTTAGTCTCTATGCTCCATGCAGCGTCCTCAAACTTTGCATGGAGCAGAAGCAATGCAGAGCGGCAAAGTAATATTTTGCATAACATTCTCCCTGATGGTATGAATTTTAGGGGTTCGCGGTAAAACGGTTGGACGGATTGCCCGCTAATTGTAACATAACGGTTGGAGATGTGTCAAGACAGAGGCGGTAATAGGGAGTGCCCAACCAAACCTTTTCCTCTTTGCCAGATAAAGATTAACAACAAATTTTCGGATGCCGCATTCATCCTCAATCTCAAAAATTTTTCCATTTGATTTCCCTCGAAAACGCGATTCCGGCCGGGAATTGTAAATTTTATGCAGAGAGGTTAGGCCCTGTTTGCAAATTGTCAATGCGCCCAAACGGCGGGCTTTTTTCCGCGAGAATGGTCCGGCCGGTTTCCACCGGCCGGACCATTCTCAGTACGTGCAGAAAACGCTCAGGTTACCCGTAAAACCGCTTCAAAGGAACCCGAACAAAAAAGCTCCCCACCAAGCACGGAACCGAAAACCCAATCATCAGCAGATAGGCCCCGCTGAGGGGAAACGCCAGCACGCAGGCCACCAGGCTCCCATAAACTGCTAACGCGGCCAAAACTGCCCGCAAAGGCTTTCCCAATCCCAAAAACACAGCCGGACGCAGGCTTTCCCGGACGCTCTGCCCACCTGCCAGCAGAGCGTAAAAATAGGTAGAAGACAAAAGCACCGCCAAAAAAACTGTGGAGCAAAATGCAAAAGGCAGATAAAACAGCGGCTGGTCCAGAGCACGGCTCAAATAAAACCAAGCGCCATAGCTGGAACACACCAGCGGAAAAACCGTCAAGAAAAAAGCCCCATAGCTCCGTTTCCAATAGGTTTGAAAGGCTATGCGGTAGTTGGACACGCATTGAACCGGCTCGTCCAAAATCATCCGCCGGACCACGCAGTTCATAGCAAAAATGGCAGGCGGGATGGTCAGAATAGGTATGCAGCTAACCAAAAACAACAGGTTTAATTTGAATAGATTCACACTGTCGGCAGCCAAGATTTCGATAAAGCGGGACAGGCCGATTTTTTCAGGGGCGGCTGGACTCTCTCCCGCTTTGATAATATCTTTGGGGAAAAACATGGGCGCTCCTCCTCTTTACCAGGAAGTATAACACGGCTGCGGCAGGTACGCAAGCCTTAGGTTCTGCTCCCAGGCGGAGAAATGTTCACATATTGGCATATTTCAGTTCCCACAGCATAAAACAAGAATATATTCCACCTATTCCCATTAAATATTTTTTGTTTTGCACAAATATACCATTAAATTTCTGTTGAATATTAATGAATCTTCGCGTTTTATGTCTAAATATCGCCTGACTTGCACTCAAAGCGTTCTATCCAATATTTTGGTATATTTTACGAATTCCAGTGCATTTACAGATGGGGAAAGCTGGGATTATTATAGGACTGCCAACGAATTCCATGCAGGGGACCATGAAGTAGAAGTAGAGGAGTGGAGTTATGAAACGAGTTTCCCGCATAGCTGCCATCATTCTGACCATAGCGCTGCTGCTATCCTTAGTTGGCTGCGGCGCATCCGATGGCAAAACCCATTTGACCTTCCAAATTTGGGATGTGGCCCAGCGCAACGCAATGCAGGCAATCTGCGACGCCTACACAGCCCAACACCCCGACGTGGTCATTGAGGTTCAAGTGACCAGCTGGAACGAGTACTGGACCAAGCTGGAGGCCGCCGCCGAGAGCAACACCATGCCGGACATCTTTTGGATGCACACCAATCAAATCCTATATTACTCCGACTTTGGAATGCTGGCCGACGTAACCGACCTCTACGCCGACGAGGACCCCAACTACTATGCCAACCATTTCTCCGAGATCTCCATTGCAAACGCCCAGGGCAGCAACGGCCGGATGTACGGCGTGCCCAAGGACAAGGACAACATTTTTCTGGTATACAACAAAGAGATGTTCGACCAAGCCGGCGTATCTTACCCAGATGAGAGCTGGACCTGGGATGATTTGGTCTCCGCATCCCAGCAGATTTATGATAAAACCGGAAAATATGGCTACATGGCTTACAACGACGACCAGATGGGATATTGGAGCTTCGTCTATCAGGCCGGCGGCTACATTCTGACCGAAGATAAGACCCGGGCCGGCTTCGATCAGGAGGGTACAAAAAAGGGTATGGAGTTTTATGTAGGTCTTCAAAACTATGACTGGTGCCCTAACCAAGCGTATTTTGCCGAGACAGCCCCCGGCACCGCTTTCTTCTCCGAGGTGGGCGCCATGTATATTGAGGGCAACTGGGAGCTGATGAACAAAGCGGTTAACTTCCCCAACATGGAAGGCAAATGGGACATCGCCGTTATGCCGCGGTGCCCCGATCCCGTCAGCGGCGACGGACGGGCGACTATCTCTAACGGCCTTTGCTACTCTACCGCCGCCAGAGGCAAAACCCTGGAGATCGCTCTGGATGTGCTGAAATTCTTCGGCACAGAGCAAGCTCAACTCATCGCCAGCTCCTATGGGGCCGCCATCTCTGCTTACAACGGCACCGAGCAGCCCTACTTCGATGCATTTGAAAAGGCAGGCTATGACCTGAACGTCAGCATTGTAATGGACCAGTTTGACTACGGCGTTCAAAATGTTAACAACGCCGCCCGCCCCAAGTGGAAAAGCCCCGTTTTGGACGAGATGAATAAGGTATACAACGGCCAGCAGTCCCTGGATTCCGCCCTAGCTAATATGCAGCAAATTGTTGACACCGAGACCGCCAAAAAGCTGGCGGGCAACTGAAAGGAGGTTTTCCCATGAACAAAAGCATAAAGCTGTCCCTCACTGCCCGGCAGGAGGAGCACTGGGGCTGGATCATGGTGGCCCCCACTATTATCGGCCTGATTGTGCTCAATCTGTGGCCCTTTATCCAGACGCTGTACACCAGTTTCTGCGAGCACCTGGGCTTCGGACACTATAAATTTATCGGCCTGCAAAATTACATCGAAATGTTCCAAAACGCCGAATTCTGGCGGGCCACCTGGAACACTGTTCTTTTCTGCATCCTCACCGTTCCCCTGGGCCTGTTTCTCTCGCTGCTCGTGGCAATGCTCCTGAACGCTAAAATCAAGGGCAAAGGCATTTTCCGCACCATTTTCTTTCTCCCCATGGTCTGCGCCCCTGCCGCCGTCACTATGGTATGGCGGTGGATTTTCAACGGTGAATACGGCATCTTGAATCAGCTGCTGGGCGCCCACGTGGGATGGATTACCGATCCCAACTTTGTTATGATCTCCTGCGCCATTGTGGCAATCTGGAGCAATATCGGCTATGACGCAGTGTTGCTGTTGGCGGGCCTGCAAAATATCTCCAAATCCTACTATGAGGCTGCCTCTATCGACGGTGCCGGCAAGGTTCGGCAGTTTTTCAGCATTACCCTGCCGATGGTTTCCCCCACCCTGTTCGTCGTCATGATCATGCGCCTGATGGCCTCCATTAAGGTTTACGACCTGATTTATATGATGGTTGAGGACACAAACCCCGCCGTGACCAGCGTACAGAGCCTGATGTACCTGTTCTACCGGGAATCCTTCGTAGCCGGCAGCCGCGGTTCCGGCTCTGCCATCGTCATCTGGACCGTTGTACTCATCGGCCTTGTGACCATCATTCAGTTCGTCGGCCAGAAAAAGTGGGTCAACTACGACGTATAAGGAGGTGCACAGATGAAACGCAGTTCTTTAGAGCAATCGAAAAAAATAACGATTATCCTCACCTATGTGGTGTTGATCCTGGGCGCCGTCATCATGATCTTCCCCTTCGTGTGGATGCTCCTCACCAGCTCCAAAACAGTGCCGGAGAGTATGCAGATTCCGCCCACCATTTTCCCTGCCCAGCTTATGCTGGACAATTTCAAGGAAGCGGTTGCCAGCCTGCCTTTTGCAAATCTCTACCTCAATACCACCTTGATGATCGTCTTTCGTGTGCTGTGCGCGGTGGTGTTCAGCTCTATGGCCGGATACGCGTTCGCTAAGCTCCAGTTCCGGGGCAAAAACATTCTCTTTGCCGTCGTGCTGGTGCAGATGTCCCTGCCCAGCCAGATCTTTATCATCCCCCAGTATCAGATGGTAGCCAAAATGGGCTTGGCCAACACAATTTTTGCCCTGGTGTTTCCCGGCATTGTCAGCGCCTTCGGCGTGTTCTTTCTGCGGCAGACCTATCTGGGCATTCCCAATGAGATTGCCGAGGCTGCTTATCTGGACGGCTGCAACCAATGGCAGACCTTTACAAAGGTCATGTTTCCCCTGACAGGCACCTCTGTAGCGGCTCTGACCGTTTTCACCGCCGTATTCGCGTACAGCGACCTGATGTGGCCCCTGGTGGTCAATTCCGATTTAAAAATGATGACCCTGTCCTCCGGCCTTGCCACCCTGCGGGGCCAATTCAGCACCAACTTCCCGGTACTGATGGCCGGGTCCCTGCTGGCGATGCTGCCTATGGTCATTCTCTATCTCATTTTCCAGCGCCAGTTTATTGAGGGTATCGCTTCCACTGGCGGTAAATAAGCGCCCTTCCCCCTCCTTCACAGCCCTGGCGCTCACTTTGTGCGCTGGGGCTGTAATTTTTACTAGGATTTCCAGCTGTTTTCCACAATCAAACAGCTGGAAAAAATCAAAATTCCTTTTAAGCGTTACGGCGCCGCTCCATAACAGGCCGCTGAAAGCGGCCTTGATTTGGATTTCACCATCAAATGTTGTTTGACTATATTATTCCATCTACTTGCATCTCAATGAAAAATCCCTTACAATGTTCGCAGAACACTTAGAAAAGCAAGGGGAGTTTTTATGATTGTCTACGACGCCGCCAGCCGGCTCTTCACCCTGCACACTCAAAATACCACCTATCAGATGAAGGCGGACGAATACGGCGTGCTGCTGCATACCTATTACGGCCCCAGGCTTTCCGGCGGCGATTTATCCTACCTGATCCGGGGCGCCGACCGGGGCTTTTCTCCCAATCCAAATGAAACAGGCCACTGCCGCACCTATTCTCTGGATACCCTTCCCCAGGAATACTCTACCTGCGGCGTAGGAGATTTTCGCCTTCCTTCGCTGGAGCCGGAGCTGACCGACGGCAGCCATGCCTGCGACCTGCGTTACACGGGCTTTGAACGCTGGAACGGAAAATACGCCCTGGAGGGTCTGCCCGCTTTCTTTGGCGGTGCACAGTGGCAGACGCTGGTTATTTTTTTAGAGGATGCTGCCGCCCACCTGCGGGTAGAACTCTATTACGGCGTGCTAGAGGAACACGATCTAATTACCCGCGCCGTGCGCATCCTCAACCGGGGAAAGTCCTCTGTCCGGCTGCGCCAGGCGGCCTCTGTGTGTCTGGATTTTCAGCGGGGAGATCTGGAAATGATGACCTTTAACGGCCGTCACGCTATGGAGCGCTGTCCTAGCCGGGCTCCCCTGCGCCCCGGCGTCCAGGGGGTCGGCAGCATCCGAGGCGCCTCCAGCCACCAGCATAACCCCTTTGTCATCCTTTGCGAGCCGGCCTGTGGGGAGGACTACGGCCTGTGCTGGGGCGCCATGCTGCTCTACAGCGGAAACTTTCAGGCCCAGGCAGAGCGCAGCCAGTTTGAGGACAGCCGCCTGGTCATGGGGATCAACCCCTATCATTTTTGCTATACGCTTTCCCCTGGTGAGAGCTTTATCACGCCGGAGGCGGCTTTAATCTGCTCTCCCTGCGGCTTTGGGCAGATGAGCCGTCAGTACCACCGGGCCATCCGCACCCATTTGCTCCGGGACCCGATGGCCGGAACGCAAAAACCGGTACTGGTCAATAATTGGGAGGCCACCTATTTTGATTTTGACAGTGAGGCGCTGGTACGGCTCGCTCAGGCCGCAGCCCCCCTGGGCATTGGCCTGTTTGTCATGGACGACGGATGGTTCGGCCGGCGGGACAGCGATTCGAGCAGCTTGGGAGACTGGCAGGTCAATTCTGAAAAGCTCCCTGGCGGGCTGGAGGCGCTGGTATCCCGCATCAAGGCCCTGGGAATGAAATTCGGCATCTGGGTTGAACCGGAGATGGTCAACGAGGACAGCGCGCTCTACCAAGCCCATCCGGACTGGGCGCTGAAAATCCCCGGCCGTCCCTGCGCCCGGGGCCGCAGCCAGCTGGTACTGGATTTTTCCCGGCAGGACGTTCGGGAGCATATCTACGGCGCTCTGCACGCCATTCTCGCCAGCGCCGATATCACCTACGTCAAGTGGGATATGAACCGCAGCCTCTCCGACGTCTGGTCCGCCGCCCTGCCGCCGGAGCGCCAAGGGGAGGTTTACCACCGGTATGTCCTGGGCGTGTACGAGCTGCTGGAGCGCTTCCGCCGGGACTTCCCCCATGTGCTTATTGAGGGCTGCAGCGGTGGCGGCGGACGTTTTGACGCCGGGATGCTCTACTACACGCCTCAAATCTGGTGCAGCGATAACACCGACGCCATCGACCGCCTGCGCATCCAGTATGGCACCTCGTTCTGCTACCCTCCCTGCACCATGGGCGCCCACGTGTCCGCCGTCCCCAACGACCAGAACGGCCGGGTGACTCCCCTGGAGACCCGCGGCATTGCCGCCATGTCCGGCGCTTTTGGCTATGAGATGGATTTAAGCCAGACCACTCCCCAGGACCGGGCGGTCATACAGAAGCAGACAGCAGATTATCGGGCCTATTACAGCCTGATTCACCAGGGGGACTACTACCGTCTGAGCGACCCTTTCCGCGACCCCCTCACCGCTTGGGCCCATGTATCCCAGGACAAACGGGAAGCACTGGTATCCGCCGTCTATGGCACTGTCCACGCGGCTCCTCCCTTCACCGCCCTAAAGCTGAAAGGATTGGACCCAGCGCAGCATTATCAGATCAACGGCGCGGGCAGCTGGCCCGGCGACGCGCTGATGCAGGCGGGTTATCCGCTGCCTCTGCCCTGGGGGGATTACCAGGCATTCCAGCTGCATCTCTGCGCCATAGAAGAATAACAGCGTGAAGCGGGAGGGCATATGCCCTCCCGCCTTAAGTCTGGCGAACCCATCAATACTTATTTTGTGTCCGCCATTCCCGGGGAGAAACGCCGTAGCGCTTTTTAAAGGCCCGCGAAAAGTGGAGCTGGTTGGGGTAGCCGCACCGGATCGAAATGTCCCCAATGGAAGCGCCGGTGGTTTTCATCTGTTCCGCAGCCTTCGACAGGCGCAGGCGAATCAAAAACTCCTGGGGCGGACAGCCCATGCTCTCTTTGAAGAGCTTGCTAAAATAGCTGCGGTTGAGCTTACAGACGTCGGCGATCTCCTCTACAGAGAGCTCCCGCTGATAGTTCTCCTCCATATAGGTAACCGCTTCCTGGATGTAAAAATCCTTGAGCTGACCGCTGTGGTGCTCCCTCCGGGTAGCGGAAGACTGAATTAATCCGTCCAAAAACAGGCACAGATGGCCGATTAAATGGAGGGTCGACGCATTTGAATGGCTGGCAATATAGAGTATGGTATCCCGCACCGGGTGGCCCTGCACAGGGGTCTGGGGCTGATAGACCGGCTGGGATAGGCCCAGTCCGGCACGGTTGAGGTATTCCGCCACCCGCAGCCCGTCGAATTCCAGCCACGCATACTTCCAGGGGTTGCTTTTGCTGGCCCAGTATGTGTTGACCTGACCGGGGCAGATCAAAAAACCTTGATCTGCCTGTAGCTCATAGCCGCGGGTCACTCCGTCCTGCCCTGTGGAATCAAGATGGCCCTGCCCCGAAATGACATAGTGAAATAGGAAATGATTGCGCACAAAGGGGCCGAAAGAGTGCAGGGGCGCGCACTGCTCCCACCCGTATTGGTAGAGCCGCAGGTCCAAAAAATTTTCATTTGGGAATACAGAAAAGGAAAAATCATCCACAGCAGGGCGCATTTCTCTTCTCCTCCAGCGTGTCGCTTTTACAGACAGGGCGCACGGCGGCCTTATCCCTCTGTCCGCACCTCAATCCAGGTTTCCCCCTCCTCCGTGCGGGCAAAGGTGTGGGAAAAGGCGGCCTCTAAAATCTCGCCCCAGGCCCAATGGGTCTCCTCCACATCCGCAAAGGGGTTTGCCGCCGGACACTCCGGGTCGGGGCTGCGGCCCAGAGCACGGTTGAGCAGCTTGACCGCCTCCGCCCGCGAGACAGGGCGGTCCGGCCGGAAGGTTCCGTCCTGATAACCGGACACCCAGCCCGCTCCGGCGGCATAGGCCACCGCCGGGGCCGCCCAATGGCTTTCCGGCACATCCGGAAAGCCTGTCTGCGTATTCCCACCGGACAGGTCAAAATAACCCGACAGCAGCTTAACCAGCTCCGCCCGCGAGACAGGGCGGTCCGGCCGGAAGGTCCCGTCCGTGTATCCGCTGGCAACGCCATACTGTCTGGCAAACGCCACATAGGGGGCGTACCAGGCGCCGGCCTCCACATCGGAAAATCCCCCGGAGCCAGCCGCGTCCAGCGCTATGGCCTGTCCCTGCGCATCTACGCTCAGCCGGGCCAGCAGGGCCACCGCCTCCGCCCGGCTCAGGGAGTCATTCGGGCGGAAGCATCCGTTCGCCCCTTGGATATAGGCGTTATGCTCCGCAGTGTTCAGCGCCACCGCCCCCCCAGAGACGGGCGCGGGAGTAGGGACGGGCGCAGGGGTTGGGCTTGGTGGCGCAGAGGGCGGGATGGGCTCCTCCGCCGGCCGGGCGTAGCGCTGGCGGTAGAGGGCGCTGAGCTGCTGATTGCCCGCAAGCAGCTTATAGCGGAAGTGAACCTCCCCCGTTATCTGGGGGAGCGTATCATTGAAGTCCAGCTGCGCCTGAATGGCCTGGACGCCATACCAAGGACTGGCAGGATCGCTGTTTCCCGCCTGGTAATCCGCCATGCCAATATACAGCGCGACCCCCGTCCCGGCGGCAGTATCCGACCACCAGCGGGCAATTGCGGCGTAATCCATGCTTTTATGGCCAATGTACCAATAAATCTGGGGGCATATGTAGTCGATCCATCCCTCTTTGACCCACTTGCGGCTGTCGGCGTAGGCAGCGTTGTAGCTTTCATACCCGCCGGTGGTGTCGGAGCCCTCCGGCTTGTTCCGCCGATCGGCCCAGACCCCGGAGGGGCTGATTCCATAGGAGAGCTCCGGGTCTATCGCGTGCAGGCGCTCCCCTAATTCCTTCACCAGACGGTTCACGTTCTCCCGCCGCCAGTCCCCGACGTCTCCAAATCCCGCCCCGTACTGGGCAAAGGCCGCGGCGTCGTCAAAATCAGAGCCGGGATAAAAATAGTCGTCCAGATGCACGCCGTCCACATCATACCGACTTACCAGCTCCTCCGCCCCCTGAATAACCAGCTCCCGCACCTGGGGCAGGCCGGGATTCAGGTAGTAATTCTCCTCGTGCTTGACCACCCACTCGGGATGGAGCACCGCCGGACTGTTGGGCGCCAAAGCGTTAAACTCCTCTTCCCCGCCCCGCGTTACCCGGTAGGGATTGATCCAGGCGTGTAGCTCCAGGCCCAGGGCATGGGCGCGCTCGATCCAATAGGCCAGCGGATCAAACCCATCGGCGGGTGGGCGGGCCTGGTCCCCAGTCAGATAGCGGCACCATGGGAACACGCTGGAGGGATACAGGGCGTCGCAGGTGGGACGCACCTGCAAAATCACCGCGTTCATCCCCATGTCCGCACAGCCGCGCAAAATCTCATCGGTCTGACTGCGCAGCTCCTCCGGGTCGGCAGTGGCTTTAGACGGAAAATCCAGGGCATATACGGTAGCCACCCACACGGCGCGGAATTCCTCTCCCGCGCCGGCGCTCCGGGCCTGAACTGCGGCCGTCCCCGGCAGCGTTAAAAGTCCCGCTAAAGCCAGGGACACCAGTGAACGTATGATTCCAGCCATGGAAACCTTCCTCTCTTCTGTATACCGCAGGACAAAGCGGCACGATGTTCCTCATATTCCAGACGGGACTGCCTTAGGAAAAGTTCCAAGGAATTCTTTTCCATCCCCAGGTCCCGTCTTCCGCCGGGGAGCGGCCGTCACGCCGCCCCTTATATGGCACGCTGCTTCTCCGTCAACTCCTGGTACATCTTCATCAACTCCGACACACAGGCTGGTTCGGAGTTTAGCTTACCCCAAAAGCCGTAAGCCACCATCACAGCCTTGTCGTTCTGCTGGTGGGCCTTCCGCAGCTCCGGGGGCATGGTGGTTTCGTCGTAGAGATCGGCAAGGCTGGCGTCCGGGTAGAGGGCACGGGCGTCAAGAATGGCTTGGGCGGTCTGCTCGATTTTGGCCTTTTGTGCGTCCGTAGGGGTAGGCCAGGGGAAGTTGTTGTAGACCACATCCTTGGAGTAGCGATAGTCGCTTTTCAGCCGCCCACAGACTGCACGCATCCAGGCCATGTGTACGTTAGAGGTCAGCACACCGAAATGGTACAACGTGGAGTTGGGAATAATAAACACAAGATCACTGCACAGTGTATCAGGGGTCATAAAGCCCATAGGAATGTACCGCCGCCGTTCAGATGAAACTTTGGGAAGAAGAATATAGGTTCCTTCTGGCATATTCTCAACGTGGAAGCGAGTTGGTTTATCAGCAAGTTTTCTTGTTCCGGCACTTGTACTGGAAAGGCGACATTGCCGCACCGCCTCCACCCGCTTCATGCACTCCGGCATTTTCCGCAGCTCATTCGGCGGGCAATCCCCCAGCCACAGGCAGTAGCGAGGACAACGGTTGATAAACTCCTGGGAACCATACCAGGGCTTGAGCCACTTCCCCGCTGCCGGTTCGATTTTCAGAAATTCGTCCATTTCCTCTTTGGTGAAAAGGTAGTTGCCGCCGTCAATCGGTTTGTTGCCGATTCCGATTTCCGGTACATCGCAAAGGGGCTTACTGCGGCTCTCCACAAACACATTGTCAGCGTCCAAGAGATACCCGTTGATGTTCTGAACTACTTGTGCCCGCTCCGATGTGAACAGCGTCTTAGGCGTGGCGTTGGGGGCCGTGCTGAATCCGACAATCACACAATGCACATGGGCCTTGATCTTGGCCTCACTGTCCCAGCGGAATGTCCGGTGAGCAAAGTCAATGTGAACGCCCGATTCAAACAGCGGTTTCCACAGGTTCGCCACGGCTTCACCCTGGGTCACGGAGTTAGTGGACACCAGAGCGGCCCGGATCGGCGTTCCCGCCATCAAGTCCGCAGCTTTCTTATACCAGCAGGAAACGTAGTCCAGATTTCCGGCGTTCTTCCATCCGGGGAAAATGGCGTTTATATCGTCCTTCTGCCCGGCACCCATCATCCGTGCGCCGACAAAGGGCGGATTACCCATGATATAGTCCAACTCGTACTTGGGGATCACGTCCGTCCACTCCGTCCGCAGGGCGTTCCCCTCGGTGATGTTGGCGTAGGATTTCAGCGGCAGGAAGTCCAGGGACATATGCACTACGTCCTCGGTTTCCTTCATCATCTGGCTTTCAGCGATCCACAGCGCCGTCTTTGCAACAGTCACGGCAAAGTCATTGATTTCGATACCGTAAAACTGGCTGATGGAGACCTGGATGGGGTTGTCCATATCCAGCACAATTTGGTCCCGGTTCAGCAGGGCGATCACCCGGTTTTCCAACCGCCGGAGGGAGATGTAAGTCTCCGTCAGGAAATTGCCGGAACCGCAGGCGGGATCAAGGAATGTCAAAGCCGCAAGGCGGCTTTGGAAGTTGCGCAACTTCCGGTGCTGACTAGTCAGCACCGATTCATTTTGTATACTCGCAAACTCCTCTTTCAGCCCGTCCAGAAACAGCGGGTCGATCACTTTGTGGATGTTCTCAATGGATGTATAGTGCATCCCGCTGGAGCGCCGGGTTTCCGGGTTCAGTGTGCTTTCAAAGACGGCCCCGAAGATGGTAGGGCTGATGGCAGACCAGTCAAAGTCCTCGCTGGCTTTTCGTAGAATCAGGTCAACGATGGTTTCATCCAGCCGGGGAATCACGATGGTTTCATCTGCGAACAATCCGCCGTTGACGTAAGGGAACGCCGCCAAGTCCTCGTCCATGTACGGGTCACGTTCTTCCGGCTTCGTGTCCAGGACTTTGAACAGGTCAATCAGGGCACGGCGGGCCTCCCGCTCATGCCCCTGCAAGTAGTCATGGAACATACTCCGGTTTCCGAAAATCCCGGCGTCCTCGGCGTAGAGGCAGAACACCAGCCGGACGCACAGCTTATTCAGGCTTTGAAGCGTTGACCGGTCGCCGGGGTCTTTGTACTGCTTCAAGAGTGCGTCATAGAGTACGCCCACCAACTCGCCGGCCTGGAGGGAGATTTCCATTTCCTTTTTGATATGCTCGCTGCCAGTGTCCACCAGAAATTGCAGGCGGTGAAATTCCTTCTCCAAGTCCGCCAGCTTGAGCACTTCCGGCTCGTCGTTGGGGCGGTTCATATCGTGAATCTGGAACTCCTGGAAGTTGCAGACGATAATCCAGCGGGGGTTCTGGTCATGGGGCAGATACCCGGCGTACCTTCTCGCCTGCTGGTAAGGGGTCAGCATACTGCCGTCAGACTGCTTGTACCCTTTACGCAGATCAATGTCCCGGCCCTTCTGCTCGATCAGGACACGGGTGGATTCGATGTAGCCGTCAATGAAGCTGGTGTGGTCCAGCTTCACCGGGACTTCAAAGGAAATGTACTTGTCCGGTTCCTCTACGCCGTACACCTTTTGCAGCAGAGCAATCCAGAATAAGCTTGTCTCCTGCTTTTCATCGCCCCGGCCCTTCCAATCCGCAGCAAACCGCTTTGCCGCCGCCTTCTGTCCGGCAGTTATCATGCCCAAACTCCCCCTGGAATGTGTGTTTTGCCTATTATACCATATAAACGACTATTTGGAAATCTCTTTTCATGCAAAAAGCGCGCCTGGGTGCATACAAGTTCTTAGAATCGTTGCAGTATTTGCCGAATTATGCTAAACTATGACCATCCGATAAGAAGGGGGCGCCAAAGCATGGAGGAGCAGGACCATACGCCGCAGACCCCGCGGATACCGGTAAGTAAAAAACAGTTCAAGGATCGACACGGAGCCATCCAGGCAATCACCGCAGCAGGCACATTGGTCCTTTGCGGTTTTTTGGCCTTTTGGGTGCTCTCAGGCAACCTTTTAGTCTATGACGCACTTTTGTATGGAGAGACCCTTGCGGCCTTTGCCATTGCAGTTATCTGCTCCCACGCTTATAATTATCGGCCCGGCTCTGAACCGCCAGATTCCCTGCGGGATAAAGCGGCCCAGCTGGAGGCCTCATGGCTGCATTCCAATTTCTGCTGGGAAATTATCAGCGTCTGGATGACCGTCACACCGTTGTACTGTACCTGCGCCACAATTTACATCAGCGGCAGCTCCATCGGCAGCGCGTGGGATCAGGTCCATGTGCTGGTCTATTCGATGCTGTCCCTGGTGCTGTCTCTAAGCGTATATGTCATCCGCCCCTCTAACCGGGCGGCCGGCTACCGGGAAGCATATCTATGCGTGGTTGAGGCGTTAAGCAAACGCCCCGCCCTTGACCCGGAAGATCAGGAAATTGGGCAGGCAATCATCAAAGGCCAGCAAATCATCGCAAAGCAGGATCTTTTCGATCCCAAGTGATGTATAAATTCAAAAGGATGTTTTCTCCCGCAGACGCGCCCATGGGCTGCACGGCCTTGCGCGGCCCGGCAATAAAGGCTGCCCTTTGACTTTTTCCCATACCTCTGCTACACTAGAGTTCGTTTGAAGCCCAACATTCTGCCGGTTTTCAAACAGACGCCTAAAACACGCCTGCCGCTCTTCCTCCCGCCCGTCAAGGCAAGGGGCGTCGGCGCCTTATCTGAAATTAGGAGGTCATGTTATGTTTCCAGAAATGCGCAGAAAAAAACAGCTGCTCTCCAAAGCGGAGTCCGATGCCATCCTGTATGAGGGAACTTCCGGCGTACTGGCCCTGTGGGACGGAGAATATCCCTACGCCGTCCCACTAAGCTACGTTTACAACGGTGAAAAGCTCTATTTTCACTGTGCCAAAGCCGGACATAAAATAGACGCAATCCGCAGCCACCCGAAGGCCTCTTTCTGCGTAACCGGCCAAGACCAGGTCGTGCCGGAGGAGTATACCACTTATTATAGAAGCGTAATTGTGTTCGGACAGGTACGGGAGCTTGAGGACGAAAATGAAAAACGCGCGGCGGCCCAGCGTCTGGCCGCCCGGTACGCGCCCGAAAATTCGCCGGAGCGGCATCAGGAGATCATCCGCCGGGAGTGGAAAAACCTGTGCCTGCTGGAGATGAGCGTTGATTCCCTCACGGGAAAAAAGGCCATTGAGCTCGTCCAGGCAGAGCAGTCCGCCGGTTGACTCTTAGAATACGTATTCTATATATTATCAAAAGCGTCCCCCGGCTGTGCCGGGGGACGCTTCCACTTGCCCAAAAGCTCTCCGCAGGAGTTCGCGCCCACAGGCACGGGTCCGGTAAATTCCGCCTCCCCCCGCGGAGCATTTACAGCGTCTCCAATAAAAACCGCCCCACGCTCTCCATAGCCTCGCCGGCCTTTTTCATAGGGAACATCTGGAACACATGCCACAGGCCGGTCCACACCTCCAGCTTACAGGGCACCCCGGCCTGCACCAGCCGGTCCCGCAGGCGAATGGAATCGGACAGCAGCAGCTCATGGGTTCCCGCCTGAATCAGCGTGGGCGGGAACCCCTCCAACTCGCCAAACAGCGGAGAAAACCGGAAATCAGACCAGTCCTGCCCCCGGGCATAGGCGTCCCGTACGGCGTAGATATAGTTGAGGGTGAGCACCGGGTCAATTTCAGCCCGCTCCTGATAGGACTTCCCGCTGGCGGTCATGTCGCTCCAGGGGGAAAACAGAACCAGCGCACGGGGCAGCCGCCGCCCCGCCTGCTTCAGCAGATGGGTCAGCACCAGAGCCAAATTCCCCCCGGCAGAGTCCCCTGCCACCACTACGTCCCGGGCCCCATACCCCTGATACATCAGGTAATCCCAGGCCTTCACGGCGTCCTCCACGGCGGCGGGATAGGGAAATTCCGGGGCCAGGCGGTACTCGAACGCGAACACCGGATACCCAGACACATGGGCCATCTTTGAGGCTAAAATGCGGGAATAGCCCAAAGTTCCGCTGGTATAGCCGCCTCCGTGGCAGTAGAGAATGCACCTGCGCCGGTCGTGCCCCCGCTGGGGACGCACCCAGGAGGCGTTCAGCCCCTCCAGAGAAAAGGGCTCCCAGCTCATGCCGGCCATGGGGGCAATTAAGCGGCCCAGCAGCTCCTGCCCCTTGCGCTGCTTATCCAGATCATCCGGGTCCATTGTCTCCGGCGTGGCGGCGGTATGAATCGCCCGCAGAGCCCGGAGAAAGGGGGCCAGACGGCGCTGCTCGGCCTCCCGGCGCTGCTCTGAGGTGGGATGGGCCAGCTTCATTCGAATAGGGTCTTGTTCTTGCATGAGAACCTCCATACGGTGGACTGTAGGCGTATAGACGCCCAGTTACCGGTCTACCACGGGAATCTCTGTCGTGTCAACCTCGTCCAGATGGCTCAGGTAGTATTTCGTATCCTTGGCGATTACGCCGGAGAGCAGCAGCACAGCAACCAGGTTGGGCACAGCCATAAAGGCGTTGAGAATATCGGAAATGGTCCAAACCAGGTTCAGGTCAATGACCGGCCCCACCACCACCACAGCGACAAAAATAATTTTATAAATCAGGGTCGATTTACCGCCCCACAGATACTGGGCGCAGCGCTCTCCATAGTAAGACCAGCCCAGAATGGTGGACCAGGCAAAGGTAATAATGCCCACCACCAGAATCACGGGGCCCAGTACGGGGATTTGGCTGAACGCGGCGGTGGTCAGCTGTCCGCCGTTGGCGATGGAATCCATATTGATATCAGGATTTTTCATAATGGTGGACACCAGCACCAGCCCAGTCATGGCGCACACCACCACTGTATCCCAGAAGGTCCCGGTGGCGGATACCAGCGCCTGGCGCACAGGGTTGCGGGTTTGGGCGGCGGAGGCTACCAGCGGCGCCGAGCCCATACCGGACTCATTGGAGAATAGGCCGCGGGCCACGCCGTATTGGGCCGCCATCATGATTCCGCGGCCCACCAACCCCCCGGCCACCGCGCCCGGGACAAAGGCCATTTTTACAATAGCCGCCAGCGCCGCGCCCAGGTAATCCCGGTTGACAATCAAAATGGCAACACAGCCCACTACGTAAAACACCGCCATAAGCGGTACCAGCTTTTCACACACGCTGGCGATAGACTTGATGCCGCCGATAATGACAATCGCGGTAAGAATCCCCCCTACAATGCCGATGGCCAGCGTAGGAACCGGCACAGGCACGTTATTTTCAATCACCTCGGCAATGGCGTTGATCTGGGTGCCACAGCCGATGCCGAAAGAGGCCACCACCGCCAGCACGGCGAAAAGGATCCCCAGCCACTTCATACGCAGCCCCCGCTCCAAAGCGTACATCGCGCCCCCCTGCATTTTGCCGTCGGCAGTCTTAACCCGGTATTTGACGGCGATAAAGGATTCGGCATATTTGGTCGCGATGCCGAATACGCCGGTAATCCAGCACCAGAACACCGCGCCGGGTCCACCCATAAAAATGGCGGTGCCCACGCCGATGATATTCCCGGTGCCGATGGTGGAGGCCAAGGCAGTCGTCAGCGCCTGAAACTGGCTGACGTCGCCCGGGGAATCCGGGTCGCGGGTTACCGAGAGCCGGACCCCGGTAAAGGTCTTGCGCTGAATAAAGCCCGTACGGACGGTCATAAAAATATGTGTGCCCAAGAGCAGCACAATCATGGGAATCCCCCACAAAAATCCGTCAAACCGCTCGATCAGCCCCACAACTGTCCCTAAAAATTCCATAACGTCCCTCTCCTCTCACTGCCCAGTGCACAGATATGGGATATTATACACTCACGCCCCTCACACCGCAAGATATTTCTTTCCTCTGCGGCAAAAACAACGGCGCACCCGAGACGGGCGCGCCGCTGTTTTTGTGCACATGTAACAATCAACCCTGGGAGATAGCGCCGGTGGGGCAGGTATCAGCGCAGGAGCCGCAGTCAATGCAGCTGCCGGCGTCGATCACGAAATGCTCGTCGCCCTGGGAGATAGCGCCGACGGGGCAAGCGCCCTCACAAGCGCCGCAGCTGACACAATCGCTGCTGATCACATAGGCCATGGGGAACACCTCCATTACAAAACTACACTCGTATTGTACCACAACTTTTCAAAAATGCAATGCTAATTTGATGAGAAAGCGGGTATATTTTCTTGCAGCGGGAAAAGCTAGGGAAGCGCCGGAAAAAGCGCCGTATGCGCCCTGTTGGAAAACCGCCGACCTGGACTGGGCGAAATACGGCGCAGATCCCGCCGGATTTCAGCGTTTACACCCCAACGCCGCAGATCAATTCCGCCAGCGCCTTCCCGCGGCGGCGCTCTTTTGCTCCAGCTTCTCCCGTTTGCACGGAGAAAAAGGGGAAAACGCATGTGAATACGAAAGAAAACCGCTTCCGCATACAGACTGCCGGAAGCCTGACGCCCGGACTGGAGGGTGCGCCCCACAGCGCCTGCCACCGCCGGAGGACAAAGGAAAAGGGACGTGGATGCGCCGATGGAACCAGTCAAGAAGCAAAAAAAATTCTCCTTTTGGAGGAAACACAGACGAGGTGATCCTTTGAACGAGACCAAATTTACCGAACGGGCCCAGACCGCCCTCCGGCTGGCCCAGGAGGCCGCCTGTGAACTGGGCCATGGCTACGTGGGCAGCGAGCATCTGCTGTTGGGCCTTTCCCGGGAGGGCCGGGGGGTTGCCGCCAAGGTTCTGCGGGGCGCCGGCCTGGAGCCGGAGAGCATCCGCGCCGCCATCGTGCGCATGGTGGGCTCCGGCGCGCCGGGCGAGCGCCCCTCTCAGGGCCTCACCCCACGCTGCAAAAAAATCATCGAGCTCTCCCTCAGCGAGGCCGCCCGGCTGGGCCACCACTATGTGGGCACCGAGCATCTGCTGCTGGGCATCCTCCGAGAGGGAGACGGGGTGGCGGTCCGGGTGCTCAGCGCTTCCGGCGTAGAGCCCCGGCGGCTGTACGCCGAGCTCACCTCCGCCATGGGCGGAGAGGCCTCTCCCCCTCCCTTCCGCAGCGGCGGCAAACCCCGTGAGCGGGAGTACGCGGCGGAGAGCAAGCTGCTGGAGCAGTTCGGGCGGGACCTGACCCGCATGGCGGCCTCCGGCCTGCTGGACCCGGTAGTGGGCCGCGAAAAGGAGATTGACCGGCTGATTCAAATTCTCTCCCGGCGGCAGAAAAACAACCCCGCCCTCATCGGCGAGCCCGGCGTAGGCAAGACCGCCGTGGCGGAGGGTCTCGCCGCCCGGCTGGTCTCTGGGGACGCCCCGGAGGAGCTGCGCAAAAAGCGCCTGATTTCCCTGGACCTGTCCTCCATGGTGGCCGGCACCAAGTACCGGGGAGAATTCGAGGAGCGGGTCAAAAACATCCTTTCCGAGGTCCGGCGGCTCGGGGATGTGATTTTATTCATCGACGAGCTGCACAACATCGTGGGCGCGGGCTCCGCCGAGGGGGCCATCGACGCCGCCAATATCATCAAGCCCGCCCTGGGCCGGGGAGAGCTACAGGTCATCGGGGCCACCACCACCGATGAATACCGCAGATATATCGAAAAAGACGCCGCTTTGGAACGGCGCTTTCAGCCGGTGCAGGTGGGCGAGCCCGACCAGGACACCGCCCGCTCCATTCTGCTGGGCCTGCGGGACCGCTATGAGGCCCACCACAAGCTCAACATCACCGACGAGGCCATTGACGCCGCCGTGGCCCTCTCCTCCCGGTACATCTGTGACCGGCGGCTGCCGGACAAGGCCATTGACCTCATTGACGAGGCCGCCAGCCGGGTGCGGATGGAGCGGCTGGGTCTCCCGCCCGGCCTGCGGGCCCTGGAGGAAAAGGTCACCCAGGCCCGCCGTGAGAAAGAGGAGGCCATCCGCAGCCAGGATTTTGAAAAGGCCGCCATGCTCCGGGACGCCGAGGGGGATTTTCGCCGGGAGCTGGAGCGCCACCGCACCGCCTGGAACTCCGGACAGAACACCGGCGCGGTCACCGCCGAGGACGTAGCCGCGGTAGTCTCCGACTGGACCGGCGTGCCGGTTACCACCCTTACCGAGGCGGAGAGCCAGCGGCTTGTCCGCCTGGAGGACATCCTGCACAGCCGCGTAGTGGGCCAGCAGGAGGCCGTCCACGCGGTGGCCAAGGCCATCCGCCGGGGCCGGGTAGGTCTGAAGGAGCCGGACCGGCCCACCGGCTGCTTCCTCTTCCTGGGCCCCACCGGCGTAGGCAAAACCGAGCTGTGCAAGGCTCTGGCCCAGGCACTGTTTACCAGCGAAGAGGCGCTTTTGCGCTTTGACATGAGCGAGTATATGGAAAAACACACCATTTCCCGGCTCATCGGCTCGCCCCCAGGCTACGTGGGCCACGAGGAGGGAGGACAGCTCACCGAAAAGGTCCGGCGCCGGCCCTACGCCGTGGTTCTCTTCGATGAGATTGAGAAGGCCCATCCGGATATCTGGGGCATCCTTCTTCAAATTATGGAGGACGGCGTGCTCACCGACGCCCAGGGCCGCAAGGCCGACTTCCGCAACACTGTAATCGTCCTCACCAGCAACGTGGGCGCCGCCCGCATCACCGCCCGGGGCAGCCGGCTGGGCTTTTCCGCCCAGGAGCACACCGACGGGCGCACCCGTCCCCAGGCAGAACTGCGGGAGGCCGTGCTGAGCGACTTAAAAAAGGTCTTCCGCCCGGAATTTCTCAACCGCCTGGATGAGACCATCGTCTTTACCCAACTGGGGCAGAGCGAAATCCGCTCCATTGCCCGGCGGATGCTGGAGCAGGTGGGAAAGCGGATGGAGCAGTTGGGGGTGGGCCTATCCTTTACCGAAGAAGCGGTGGACCTGCTAGCCGAAGCCGGATTTGACCCGGACTACGGGGCGCGCCCCCTCCGCCGGGCTATCCGCGCCCAAGTGGAGGACCCCGCCGCCGAGCTGCTTCTCACCGGGGCGCTGGAGCAGGGCGGCAGCGCCCTGGCCTGCGTGGAGGACGCAAAGGTGGTCCTCCATCCTCAAAATGCCGCTGTTCAGGCGCTGAATCTAAATGAAACGGAGATTTGAGTTATGAAACGCATTCTGTCCCTGCTGCTGGCGGCCCTTTTCCTGGGGTCCGCTCTGTCCGCCTGTTCTCCGCAAGAGCCGGAAAAACCGCCGCTGACCGCCCAGGAGCGCACCCAGCTCTATCAAACCGCTATTGAGGATGCCGCCGGTCCCAGCGCTAACAGCTTTGTGGAGATTGTCACCTCCTCTGAAGACGAGATGGCGGAGATGATCCTGATGATGCTGGGCCTGGAGGCGGAGGACATGAGCGCTTTTGCCCTGGCAATTTCCCCGGTCAACGTCCAGGCCTACGGCATCGCCGCCATCTATCCCGCCCAAGGAAAAGAGGACGACGTGTTAGAAGCCCTCAACGGCTTTATCGACAACCAGAAAGAGAGCTTTCAGCAGTATCTGGAGGAGGAATATGAGACCGCCTCCAACACCCGGCTGGAAACCCTGGAGGACGGCACCGTTCTGATGGTCATGGTCCAGGAGCAGGACACTGTGTTTGACGCCATTCGGGACGCCATCGAGGCCGCCGCATAACGCCGCACAAAGGCCCCGCCGCAGTTTTTCTGCGGCGGGGCCTTTGTCGTCTGTCGGAAAAGCGGCTTCGCCGCTTTTCCGAACCGGTTACGGCCTAGTTCGCGCCCAAGGGCGCGAACTACAGCGAAACTCCTTAATCCGCGCGCACATTCATCCAATAAGGCGCCTCCAGCGCCTCATCCGGCCGGACCGGCACTTTGACATCGGTGCGCTCAGGCCCGTAAATCGCCCGGTGGGCCTTCATAAGCGCCCTTTCCTCCCCTGCCGGACCCAAAACCAGCGTCTGGAACCGGACGCCGCAGGCCCCCATCTCATAGGTCCGGCAAAATCCCGCCCGCTCATAAAACGCAATCCGCCGCCGCCGCAGGTCGTTCTCCTCCGGCGGGGCGCCGGGAACGGGGCACTCCGCCTCGGTGATGATACAGACCCTCCCCCGGCAGCGCGCTTCCAGCTGAGCAAGAATCTCCCGGCCCAGTCCGCATCCCCGCTTGGCGGCGGTAACACCCAGCTGGTCCAGCAGAACATAGTCCGGCCAATCTGGATTACTCCACATGCCGGCATATCCCAGCAGAACCTCTCCCCCGTAGAGGCCCAACAGGTCGTACCGCCCCGCGTCGATCAGCGCGTAAAAGGTTTCCAGAGGCTTGCGCTCATTGGGTGGGAACGCCTCGCACAGCTCCTGGGTATACCAGCCGGGCAGCTCTGCGCGGGTCATTGCACGAAATTCCATACTCGGTTCCTCTCCGCCTATTTTAGACGCTTACGCTTTTGCCTCCGCCCAACTCCGCCCCTCATGGGCGTCGGCAATCAAGGGAACCGCCAGGTCCGCCACCGCCGCCATCTCCTGCTCCAGCAGGGTTTTGACCTGCTCTGCCTCCTCCTGGGGACACTCTACGATCAGCTCGTCATGGACCTGAAGCACCAGCCGAGCACTCAGTCCCTGCGCCCTAAGACTGTCCCGCACCCGGATCATCGCCAGCTTGATGATATCGGCCGCGGTCCCCTGAATGGGCATATTCAGGGCTACCCGCTCTCCAAAGGAGCGCAGGTTGAAATTAGAGGAGCGCAGCTCCGGCAGCCAGCGGCGCCGGCCCATCTGTGTGCTGACATAGCCGTCCGCCCGGGCCTGTTCCACCACACCGGACATATACGCCCGCACGCCGGAGTATTTTTCAAGATATTTCTCTATATAAGTCTTGGCCTCACCCTTTGTAACCCCGATATCCTGGGCCAGGGAGAAATCCGAAATGCCGTAGACAATGCCAAAGTTCACCGCCTTGGCCCGGCGGCGCATCTCGTGGGTGATCTCCTGGGCGGGCACGCCGAATACCTGGGCGGCGGTGACCGTGTGGATATCCTCCCCCGAGAGGAACGCGCCGATCATATGCGCATCCCCCGCGATATGGGCCAGCAGCCGCAGTTCAATTTGGGAGTAATCCGCGTCCACCAGTACATGCCCCTCCGGGGCCACGAACATCTCCCGCAGCCGTGCCCCCAGCTCGGTACGCACAGGGATGTTCTGCAAATTTGGCTCCGCCGAGGACAGCCGCCCGGTGGCGGTAACGGTATTTTGAAAAGAGGTGTGAATCCGCCCGTCCGGTGCGATCACCTTCGTCAGGCCGTCCACGTAAGTGCTTTTGAGCTTGGCGTACTGCCTGTATTCCAAAATAGCATCCACAATGGGGTGGCGTCCCCGGAGCTTTTCCAGCACCTCCGCGTTGGTAGACCAGCCGGTCTTGGTCTTTTTTACCGGAGGCAGCTCCAGCTTATCGAACAAAATATGCCCCAGCTGCTGGGTAGAGTTGATGTTGAACCTCTCCCCGGCCAGCTCGTAAATGGCGGCCTCACCGTCTTTCAGCCGCTGCTCCAGCATCACGCCGAACTGAGCCAGCGCTTTCCGGTCCACCAGCATCCCCGCCTGCTCCATTTCCGCCAGCACCAGACACAGGGGAAGCTCCACCTCCCGGTAAAGCCTCTCCATACCCAGCTCGGCCAGCTTAGGGGCAAGCGTCTCATAAAGCCCTTCGATCACGCTCAGGTGCTGTGCCATAGCCTGTCCGGCTCCGGCGCAGCCGGACAGGGGACTAAAGGCGTCCTCCCGCAGGTATTCCGCCGCTTTAGGCGCCTCCCGGTTAAAGTATGACATACTCAATTTCTCCAGGTCATAGCTGCCGTCGGTAGGAGAGAGCAGATACGCCGCAACCGCCGTGTCAAAGAGAAAACCGCCCGGCGCGATTCCCTCTTCCAGCAGGGAGCGCATCAGATCCTTGACATTGTGGGCTACCTTTTGAATCCTTTGGGAAAACAGCCGCCGGAGCATGGCGTTGTATCCCTCCAGACGCTCCGCCGCGCACAGCGCCGCCCGGCCTTCCCCGCTCTCCGGGTCCGTCCAGGACACCGCCACCCGGTCCAGGCCGGGCAGGGCCAGCACACCCACGTGCTGCGCGGACTCCCACTGCTCCAGCAGCGCCTCCATCCGGCCCTGATCCGCCACCGTCTCCAGCGCCGGCAGCTTCAGCTTTCCCTCCGCCGCTCCGCCGGCTCCCGCCCCGGCGGGGGTCAGGCCCATCTTTTCAATGAGCTTAGAAAATTCCAGCTTTAAAAACAGCTCATAGAGCGCCGGAGCATTCACGGCCCTGCGGCGGTTTTCCTCTGGATCAAAGGCCAGCGGCGCGGTGCAGCGGATGGTGGCCAGGTCGTAGGACATGCGGGCGTCCCTCTCTCCCTCAGCCAGTTTTTTTACCACCCCCGGCTTGGCAGGGACGCCGGGAGCCATGCAGATCTCCGGCATGTGGCTGTACAGGCGCTCAATGGACCCATAGAGCTGCACCAGGGCCATGGCGGTCTTCTCCCCCACTCCTTTCACCCCGGGGATGTTGTCGCTGGCGTCCCCCATCAGCGCCTTTAGGTCAATGATATGGACAGGAGCAAAGCCATACTCCTCCCGGAAGGATTCCGGGGTCATCTCCTTGGCGGCGGTCCTCCCCATGCGGGTGGAGACCAGCTTTACGCGGGTGTGCTCCCCCACCAGCTGCAGGGAGTCCTTGTCTCCGGTAACCACCACCGTGTCCCACCCGGCGGCGGCATCCTTGGCGGCAATGGTGCCGATCAGGTCGTCGGCCTCCCACCCCTCCAGCTCATACCGGGGGATATTCATGGCGTCCAGCACCTGCTTGAGCAGGGGCATCTGGCTGGCCAGCTCCTCCGGCATCCCCTTCCGCTGGGCCTTATAGCCCTCATAGGCCAGGTGGCGGAAGGTGGGGGCCCGCATGTCAAAGGTGACGCACAGGGCCTCCGGCTGCTCCTCGTCCAGCAGCTTTTGCACAATTGTCAAAAAGCCGTACACCGCGTTAGTGGGCTGCCCATCCCGAGTGGTCAGGGGCTTTACGCCGTAAAAGGCGCGGTTGATAATCGAATTGCCGTCAATGACCATGAGCTTCAAATCTGCTCCACCTCATTTTCTGCTGTTTTAAAATCGGGCTCCGCCCTGCCGGGGCTGCGCCGCACCCGGCCCAGCGGCCGGTAAACCATCACATACATTGTAACCGCGCAGGACACTCCACCCACCACATTCGAAATGGGTTCCGCCAGATACACTCCGTCCACCCCCAGCCCCAGCGCCGGCAGCAGCAGGGTCAGCGGCGCTACAATAAACGCCTTGCGCAGCAGGGAAAAAAACACCGCCTGCCGGGATTTTCCCAGTCCCACAAACGTGGACTGCCCGATAAACTGAAAGCACATACAAAAAAACGCCGCAAAATACAGCCGGAAGGCCCGCACTCCTTCCGCAATCAGGTCCGGCTCATCGTTAAAGATGCGAATCAGCGGCTCCGGAAACAAAACAGTCAAAAGCCACACCGCCACGGAATAGCCCACCGTAACCGCGGCGGTAAAACGGATACCCCTGCGTACCCGCTCATACTCCCCTGCACCGTAATTATAGCCCAGCACCGGCTGGCAGCCGTGGGTAACGCCGCTCACCGGCATGGAGATTACCTCCCGCACGGAATTGACCACCGTCATGACCCCCACGTACAGGTCTCCACCGTAGTGCTGAAGGCTGGCGTTGCACAGAATCTGAACCAGGCTGTTGGTCAGCGCCATCACAAAGCCGGACAGGCCCAGGCTCAATATCCGCCCCACCCGCCGGGCCTGGAGCCTGAGCGCGCCGGGCCGCAGCCGCAGGGCGGCCCGCTTTCCCGTCAGGAACAGGAGCACCCACGCCGCCGAACACCCTTGGGAGATAATCGTGGCCAGCGCCGCCCCCCGGACGCCCAGATTCAGCTTGAAAATAAAAATCGGGTCCAGCAGGATATTCACCACCGCGCCCAGGGCCACAGTGAGCATTCCCATGCCGGAAAATCCCTGTGCGTTGATGAAGGGATTCATACCCAGGCCGATCATCACAAATACGGTGCCCAGCAGATAGACCGTCAGATAATCCCGCGCATAGGGATAGGTCTGACCGCTGGCCCCAAACAGGTAGAGAATGGGCCGCTGAAACGCCAGGCAGAACAGGGACACACCCACCCCGAAAATCAACAGCAGCGTAAAGGAATTTCCCATGACGGCCTCCGCCTCGCTGTGCTCCCCCCGCCCCCGGCAGATGGAACACAGGGGCGCGCCCCCCGTGCCGCACAGGTTGGCAAAGCCCATGATAATAGAAATAACCGGCAGGCACAGCCCCAGCCCTGTCAGGGCCAGGTGCCCCGGCAGACGGCCCAAATACATCCGGTCCACGATGTTATATAAAATATTAATCAGCTGCGCCGCCGTCATAGGCAGCGCCATATGCAGAATGCTGCGGGAAACGCTTCCATGGGAAAAGTCTCTGCCGGCAGCCTCCGCCGCCTGATTTCTCATTGCTCCTCCGTCCTTTTTGCTCACCGCTTCAAATAATACCCCACGCCCCATTTGGTGAGGATATACTGGGGATTTGCCGGGTCCAGCTCCAGCTTCTCCCGCAGGCGGCGCACATGCACATCCACCGTGCGGTAATCCCCGGCATACTCGTATCCCCAGACCACGTTAAGCAGGTTTTCCCTGGAGTACACCCGCCCCGGATTGCGCATCAGCAGCTCCATCAGGTCAAATTCTTTGGCGGTCAGGTCCACCGCCGCGCCGTCCTTCCAGGCGGAGCGGGCTTCCGCATCCAGGGTAATGTGGCCCGCCGCCAGCACGCCGCCGCCCTCTTTCTGGGCCGCCATGCCCGCGCGGCGCAGCAGCGCCCGCACCCGGGCCTTCAGCTCCAGAATGTTAAAGGGCTTTGTAATATAGTCGTCCGCCCCGCACTCAAAGCCAATGATCTTATCCGTGTCCTCGCTGCGGGCCGTAAGCATGATGACCGGCACGTTGGAAAACTCCCGTATGCGCATACAGGCCTGAAGGCCGTCGATCTTGGGCATCATCAAATCCAGAATAATCAAATCAAAAGACCCGCTCCGGGCCAGCTCCACAGCCTCTTCCCCGTCATAGCCGGCCTCCACTTGGTAGCCCTCGCTCTCCAGATTGAACTTGATCCCCTTGACCAGCACCCGCTCGTCGTCCACTACCAATATTTTCATGCGCTCCTCCTTACTCAGGCCTTGCCTAAATCACGTCAAACTGCCCAAAGGGCGGATTTTTCCCCGCCGCCGTTCATCCGACCTATGTTCAGACAAGGCTTAAGAGACCGTGATATACTCCAAAATTTCTTCCAGGGTCCCCGCGCCGATGCCGCTGACCCGGTCCAAATCCTCCGGTATGCGGAAGGGACCGTTGACCTGCCTGTCCTCAATAATCGCCCGCGCCCGGACCTCTCCGATGCCCGGCAGACCGGTGAGCTCCTCCACTCCGGCGGTATTGATGTTAATTTTCTCCCCGCTGGAGAGCGGTCCCGCCGTGGGCGACGGCGCTGGAAGTACCACAGGCTCCTCCTGCCGCAGAGTGCGGGCCGTCTCCACCCGGACCGGCTGGGCGTTTCCGCTTCCCCGCAGAAACCATCCCGCACAGAACGCTAGAAATACCGCCGCCAGCAGAACCGTAATTCCCTCCGGTCTGAAAATCTTCACAATTTGTAACCGCCTTCCCGCTTGCGCCCACCGGACGTATTTGGTATAATGAAACAAATTCATCTGCCGGACCGGGCGGCGCCGCCCGCAGGCCGGATGGGCCGCTTTATCCGGCGGCTGAGAGATATTATAACATATTGAGATGGAGTTTCCTATGAAAAAATCGCGTTTGCTTTCTTTTTTCCTCTCCCTGGTCCTGGCGCTGCTCCCGCTGGCCCTTCCCGCCGCCGCCGCGGACTCCCTGACCCGCTATGCCAGCGACCCCAGCGTCTCCTCCGGCGGCAGCGCCGTCCTGGCCGGCATGCACATTCAGGCCCAGGCCGCCATCCTGGTAGACGCCGACTACGGGCAGGTGCTCTATGAGCAGAACGCCCATCAGCACATGTACCCCGCCAGCATCACCAAGGTAATGACCACCCTGCTCACCTTGGAGGCCATCGACCGGGGCGAGCTGAGCATGGAGCAGGTCGTCACCGCCAGCGCCAACCTCCACACCGGCATCGGCGAAGGAGCGTCCAACGCCGACATTCGGGCAGGCGAGCAGATGCGGGTGGTGGACCTGCTCTATTCCGCTATGCTCCCCTCCGCCAACGAGGCGTGCAATATCCTGGCCGAGGCGGTCTGCGGCAGTGTGGCGGTCTTTGTGGAGCGGATGAACCAGCGGGCGGCGGAACTGGGCATGGAGGACACCCATTTCTCCAACAGCCATGGCTATCATGACGACAGCCATTACACCAGCGCCTATGATATCGCCCTGATGAGCATAGAGGCCATGAAGCATGAAACCTTCCGCGCCATGGCCTGCGCCCGGAATTATACCCTCCCCGCTACCAACGAGCACCCCCAGCGGGTCATCCGCAGCACCAACGCCCTGCTCTCCAATTGGAGCATCACCGACTGCCTCTACGAGTACGCCACCGGAATCAAAACCGGCTCCACCAACGAGGCTGGCTACTGTCTGGCCTCCTCCGCCGAACATAACGGGCGGCATTTGGTGGCGGTCGTGCTCAACGCGGAAAACCCTGTGGTGGACAACGTCCGCCAGCGGCTGCAATTTACTGAGAGCTCCCGCCTGCTGGAATGGGGCTTCCAGCATTTCACCCATCAGGTGATTTTGGACAACACCCGTCTGGACATCGCTGAGGTAGAGGTTACCTTGTCCAAGGACGCCAATTATGTCGCGGTCCGCCCGGAGGGCGTGCTGGAGGCCACTCTGCCCAACGACCTGGACCCCGCTGGCTTTACCTATACCCCGGTCCTGGACAGCCAGAGCATCCCCGCCCCCGTGGAAGAGGGACAAACGCTGGGCTCCATCACCGTCTCCTACGAAGGCATTGACTACGGCTCCCTCCCCCTGGTGGCCAACGCCTCGGTCTCTCGCTCTGAGCTGCTCTACCGCCTGGATCAGATTCAGCAGTTTTTTGGCCAAACCTGGGTCAGACTCGTGTTGGCCGCGCTGGCGGTACTGGCGGCGGCGCTTGTGCTCCGGCGGCTCCTGTTCCGGGGCAGGCGGGGCGGCCGGGGCGGCGGTTACGCCTACAGCGGGCGCACCCGCTACAGCGGACGGCGGCGGCGGTGATACATACGCCGCCCCCTCCGGAGCGGACGGCGCGAACTTTGTGAAGCTTTTTCCCAGCCCGAAATTCCCTGGGAGTAAATCCCAGGGAATTTTTTATTGACAGAATTGGTTTGTTCTGATAAACTAACCTCAAGTAGGTTTCTTTGAACAAATCTTTAAGGAGGGATTAACGTGGACGAATACAAGCTCTATGACGCGGAGCTGCGCCTGATGGACCTGGTGTGGACGCTGGAGCCGGTGAACTCCACCCAGCTCTCCCGCCTGTGCCTGGAGCGGTTCGGCTGGAAGAAGCCCACAACCTTCAATCTCATCCGAAAGCTGGCGGAGCGCGGCTTTCTGCGCAATGAACACGCCACCGTCACCGCCCTGGTCAAACGGGAGCAGGTGCGCCAGTACGAGAGCGGCGCGGTGGTAGAGCGGGCATTCGGCGGGTCCCTGCCCGCCTTTGTATCCGCCTTTTTAACGGGACGCCGCCTCTCCCAGGCGGACGCTGAAGAGTTGCGCCGGCTTATCGAGGAGAGCGGGGTGCGGGATGACTGAACTGTTCTATTCCCTGCTCTATGCAGGCCTTATGGCCTGTGTCACGGTCCTGGCAGTCTTTCCGCTGCGCTGGCTGTTCCGGCGGCTGCGTCTGCCCGCTCTGCTGTGTGTGTCGCTGTGGCTGGTGGTACTGGTCCGGATGCTCCTGCCGCCAGGTACCGCCGCCTCTCCGTTCAGCCTCATGGGCTGGGCCGCTCCGGCGGCAGAACGGCAGGCCGCTTCCATCGTCCAGGCTTTAGAGTCGGAACAGCCGCCTTTGGTTCAGACGCAACTCCAGCCGGCCGCCTCCGGCCCGGCCGCTGGGGAGAGTTCTCCCCTGTCCGGCGCCCCCTACCGCCCTGTTCCCACGTCAGCCGTCCCTGCCCCTCCGCCCTCTTCCCCAGCAGACTGGGGCAACCTGCTGCCTGCCATATGGCTGGCGGGCGTCCTGGCCCTGTGGGGATACACGGCGGCATCCTGGTTCTTCCTGCACCTGCGGCTGCGTGCCGCCGTCCGGCGGGAGAGTTCGTACGGCCCCTATTGGGAGAGCGACCGGATCTTTTCCCCCTTTATTTTGGGTCTGCTCCGGCCCAGGGTCTATCTCCCTCTGGGATTGGACAAAGAAACCCTGGATTGGGTGCTCCGCCATGAACGAGCCCATATCCGCCTTGGCCACCACTGGCTGAAGCTTTGTTTTTTCCTCGCTCTGGGCCTGCACTGGTACAACCCCATCCTGTGGCTGGCGTGGGTCTTTTTCTGCCGGGACTTGGAACTGCACTGTGATGAAAGCGTCCTTCGCCGTGCCGAACCCGGCGGGCAGCGGAACTATTCCGCCGCCCTGCTCCGTTTAGCCGCTCCGCAGCGGAGGCCCATGCTGCCCCCCGGTTTTGCCGAGTGCGCCGTCAAGGACCGCATCAAACGGGCCTTGGGTTACCGGAAGCCGGGGCGGGTCCTGCTCGTTCTGGCGGCGGCGCTAGCGGCGCTGCTGGCCTTCTGCCTGGGGTGCGACCCGGTCTACCGTGATCTGCCAAAGCAGCCCCCCGCCCTGACGGTGGGATTGGACGGCTCCTATGTCCAGGCCGCGCAGCTCCCGGCGGAGGACTCCTCTTGGCTGAACCTCTCTCTGCCGGAAGCTACTGCCGCTGTCCCCTTCCTCCAGACCGGACTGGCAACCCCCATTCTGGACCTTCGCCTGGAAGGGGAACTGCCTCCGTCTCAGGTGGAATGCACTGAATACCTGCTGGACCAGAACCTGAACTGGAGCGCCCCTCTCATACGGGGCGCAGAGAGCTTCGGCGGCGCGGACGGGCAGTATTGGGCCCTCCTGGACCGCCGGCCGGACTCCTCCGGAGAGGGGATGGAGCACCGCCTTTTGGTCCTGCGCTGCGTCTGGGACAACGGGCGGGAGCAGACCCAGGAGAATTACGCCGTTATCACCCTCCTCCCCTCCGCGGCAGACGGCCCCATGGCGCAGCCTATTGTATCCTCTGACAGCCGGTGTATCCCCCTGGACGACGAGATGGGGTGCGGCGTGCTGTTTGAAGAGCGCGTCACCGTCAACCATCCCAGAGGGCGGGACGGCTCTTACACGTTGAGCGCGCGGGTCAGCAACAGAAGCTCTCAACGCTCCCAGTTTGGCTCAGAGACCTATTTCATCTCCGGGGGAGACGTGTCCGCCGGAGGGGCGGGGAGCACCTCCTTCCCCGTCGGGCCTTTGGGCGTAAAAACCGGCGCATATCCGCTCTACCCCGACGTTCAGTTTCAGTGGTATACCCTGACCTACACCTGGGCCGGCGGCGGAGAGGACATCTATGAATTCACCCTCCGGGCCCACCTGAACCAGCCACAGCTGGATTTGGAGCATCTGCGCATCCGGCTTCCCTTTGAGGGGTGGCAGGACTTGGGGGCCCTGCTGCCCGCCCCCGCCTCCTGGTCGGAGGAGGAACCGGCCGGACGCGGCGAGGCAGAGAGCTGGCAGGACCTGCTCTCTCCGGAGCACACCTTTGTCTGCTTCTCCGGCGCCAAAAACGGCTGGGCCGCCGTCTCCATCGGCCGGGGCGCCGGCAATGCGGACACCTATGTCTACCGCACCTCCAACGGCGGCTTCAACTGGCGGGAGGTCCAGTCCCCCCAGGGCCCCGGCACTAACTGGTTTCCCTGTCAATTTTACGCCCGCGCCGACG
Source organism: uncultured Flavonifractor sp. (assembly GCA_947346365.1). Classification (GTDB taxonomy): domain Bacteria; phylum Bacillota; class Clostridia; order Oscillospirales; family Oscillospiraceae; genus CANAAV01. The sequence continues at coordinate 94,643 of CANAAV010000001.1, read as the reverse complement.
GCGGCGCCGCTCTGCTGGCCTTTTCCCGTTTTGAGGAAGCCCCCGTCTACCGCACCGCCGACGGCGGCATTACCTGGGAAAAGCTGGAGCTCCCCCTGCCAGAGGATGCCGGCGAATGCGTAAATATTGTCTCCGACACAGAATTGGTTTTTTCCGGCGGTCCGGACGGGCGCACGCGCTATACACTCTACTCTCTGGACCAGGGAGAAAGCTGGAAGCTTCTCAGCCATACGCAAGCGCCGGAACATATCCCTCTGGAGCAGCTGCCCCCTGTCCGCTGGCAGACTCCCTACGGGGGAGGCGAGCCCTATGTGGACCTGCTTCCCTACTGGTACGCGCCGATCTCCAATCTGGGCGCGGTACAGGGGACGGATATCGCCCTCTATGTGCTGGAAACCTATGCGGCGGAAGACGGCGGAAGGGAAAGCCGCCTGCTTCTCCAGACAGGAGAACGCCTGGAAATTCTGCCCATTTCATATTGGAAAATTCCCCAGATGATTGGCGCTCAGATGTTTTTGGAGGACTATGACGCAGACGGCGTCCGGGAGCTGGCCATCCTGATCTATCAGGGCGGCGGAACAGAGGTCAGCGTATGGGACCTGCACATCCTGGAACCGGACGGAAACGGCTTCCGGGTGGCCGACTCTCTCTCCGGCCTAGGCCTCTCCTCCAGTGACCACGGCCTCACCGTGCCGGCGGGGATGGAGCCGGGGCAGCAGGTTCACTACCGGGTTCGGGAAGGGCATATTGCCGTTCAAATCGGCCTACTCAATCAAAACGCCTCCCACCGCACAGAATACGCCGGCAATCTGACGGGGGACGTATCCTATGACGGAGTGCACCTGGACCTGAGCGGCCTGATTTATACCGAAAACAGCTGGGAGGAATAAAATTCCCCCTTGACTTTGCCCCTGCGTCATACGGTATACTCGCCCTTGTCAGGAGGGAAGCGACCATGGAATACACCATCCAGCAGCTGGCAAAGCTGTCCGGAACCACCCGCCGTACCCTGCGGTATTATGGCCAGATCGGCCTGCTCACCCCCGCCCGGACCACCCCGGCGGGCTATCGCATCTATGGTCCCGCCCAGGTGGACCGTTTGCAGCAGATTCTATTCTACCGGGAGCTGGGGTTCGAGCTGTCCGCCATCCGGAGCATTCTGGACAGCCCCGGTTTCCAACTCCAGGCGGCGCTGCAGAGCCACTTAGTGGAATTGGAGGCCAGACGGGAACGGCTGGACGCCCTCATTCTGACGGTACGCAAAACCCTGGACGCACAGCAAGGAGGAATTACGATGTCTGATCCAGAAAAATTCAAGTGCTTCAAATCCCGTATCATTGAAGAAAATGAGGCCCGCTATGGAGCGGAAGTCCGCGCCAAATACGGCGGCGATGCCCTGGATGAGGCCAACGCCCGCCTGATGGGCGCAAGCCGCCAGGAGTACAGCCGGTGGACCGCCCTGGGAGAGACCATTCAGACCCGGCTGGAGGAGCTGGTCCGCGCCGGAGCAGAGCCTGCCGGGGAGGAGGGCCGCGCCCTGGCCCGGCTGCACCGGCAGTGGTGTACCTTCACCTGGCCCGGTACGGAGGACCCCAAAGCCCACGCCAGCCTGGCCGTTCTGTACACGGAAGATCCCCGTTTTACCGCCTACTATGACAAGGACCTGCCCGGCTGCGCCGCTTTTCTTCGCGCGGCGGTGGAAGCCTGTGCCAAAATCCCACAGCGCACCGCATATTAAACGGATAGGCCGGTCCCGCAACGAGAATTAAGAAATCGAGGTGCAGTTTGTTGACTGCACCTCGATTTCTTACCGTTCCCAATGCATGTAACCTGCACGGGAGATTATGCTCACTTTACATCGCGTAGTTTTTCAACTTGCTTTACCAAGAAAGGTTGAATCAGAGGATAGGTCCATTTTGTGGGCAGCTCATCAAATAATTCAACTTTTTCTATCTCAAGAGGGGGTAACTTCCCAAATTCAATTATATCGGAAAAATATAACATCCCGAATGATTTTTCTCCGTCTCCTTCAACAGAATAAACGCAAACAGGTTCTAAATGATATTTCACGGCGCCTGTTTCTTCCCACAATTCTCTTTTCGCCGTATCAAAAATCAGCTCGTTTTCTTCTCTATGTCCACCGGGACATTCGTACGTACTGCGCTCCTTGTGTTTGCAAAATACCCACTTCTCATTGTGTTTTGAAACAATTACCGCAAACTTTAAGAATTTATCATTTACAGACTCATAAAAATTTACCTTTAACACGTTACCCCCTCCGGCATAAATAATTTTTCGCCGCATCATGTGCCGTAAGCGGCTAGAAAATAGGCTTCAAACCGCTTTATAGAAATTCGTTACCGCATCCCGGCTGACGGACCCCCTCTCCTTTTTGTAAAACGCAAACCGTCACACCCGCCGCTTCCGCAGCAAAAAACTCACCAAAAACCACCCCGCCAGATACAGGGTAATCGACGCGCCGGCGGAAGCGCCGATGTAATAGGAGGTCATCAGCCCTCCAATTCCCGCGGCTATGGCCCCCAGCACCGAAAGCAGATTGTACTGCCGCATATTCCGGGCCAAATTCCGCGCCGCCGCGCCGGGCAGCACGAGCAGCGAATTGATGACCAACAGGCCCACCCAGGTCATGGACACCGTTACCACCACGGCGATGGCGGCGGAAAACACCGCCTCCTGCCAGAACACGCCGATCCCCCGGCTGTTTGCCAGAGCGGGATGCACCGAGGAAAGCATCAGCTGATTAAAGCAGCACACCCACAGCGCCGCCGCCGCCAAGAGGATACAGGCCAGCAGGGCAATCTTCCCCGGCTCCACGCTGAGGATGTCCCCAATCAGCAGGCTGTTGAATTTGGTAAAGCTGCCGCCGTCCAAGGTAGCGATGAAAATTCCCAGGGCCACGGCGGTAGAGGAAAACACCCCGATTACCGTGTCACTGGCAATACCCGAATTCCGGCGTACATAAGTGAACAGCAGCGCAAACGCCAGGGAGAGGGCCACCGCGCTCCACATCGGGTCGGCCAAACCGCACAGCGCCCCGATGGCGATGCCTGTAAAGGCGGAATGCCCCAGAGCGTCTGAAAAAAAGGACATGCGACTTTCCACCACCATCGTGGACAGCAGTCCGAACAGCGGAGAAATCACCAGCACCGCCAGCAGGGCGTTTTTCATAAAGAACATGGACCCTGGCTGAGCCCACTCAAAGGGCAGCAGGTCCACAATGGCATACCAAAAGCTCATGCCCGTTTCCCCCTTCCCAAATCCAGGTGAAACACCGAGCGAAATTCCTCCGAGCCCAGCACCTCCTCCGGAGTACCGGTCCGCAGCACCTGGTTTTTCAACAGAATCACCTTGTCCGCGTACTGGTCCAATGTGGCAAAATCGTGGGTGGACAGCAGAATGGACAGGTCATATTTCATGCGGATCTCATCCAGCATATCCAGCAGCTGCTGCTCCCCGTCGATATCCACGCCGGACAGGGGCTCGTCCAGCATCAAAATGTGGGGCAGAGGCTCCAGCGCCAGGGCCAGCAGCACCCGCTGCAGCTCTCCGCCGGAGAGCGCGCCCATGCGCTTGTCGATCAGGCCGTCTGCGTGGACCCGCTCCAGACACCCCTCCACACGCCCGCGCAGCTTGGCGGGGGTGGGCAAAAAGACCGGCCAAGTGGAAATGGCGGCGGAAAAAAAGTCGAATACGCTCACCGGGTCCCCCCGGTCGAACACCGGAGATTGGGGCACATAGCCGATCAAAGGCCGGGTCTTGTCCCCGTCCGCCCGCTGAAACCGGATGCTCCCCGTGTGGGCGGTCTGGCCCAGTATGGTGCGGAACAGGGAGCTTTTCCCCGCCCCGTTAGGGCCGATCAGGGCCACAATTTCCCCGCAGTGCAGGTGGAAGGACACGTGCCGCAGCACTTCTTCCCCTCCCAAGCGCACCCCTAAATCTTCAATCCGCAGGCAGCAGGCCCCGGCGCAGCCGGGGCCCGATTGTTCATGCTTTCTCACTCTCATCCCAGGGCCTCCTTGACGGTGCTGATATTATCATTCATCGCGTCAATATACGCCTGTATGCCCTCGCCCTCGCCGCTCATTATCATGTCCAGCTCATATACCGCCGCGCCGGTCTCCCGGGCGATGGCCCGGGCTGTGGCGTCAGAGCCGTTTTTCTCGGTAAAAATAGCGGGAATGCCGTATTCCTTCACCAGGGCGGTAATCTCCCGGATTTCCGCGGCGCTGGCCTCGCTGCCCTCTTCCTCCTCAATGGACTTGAGCAGGGTCAGGCCGTTGTCCAGGGCAAAGTATTGGAACCCGTCGTGGAACGTGATCAGATAGGGACAGGACAGCTCCGCCCCATCCAGCCGGCCGCCCGGCAGGAGATCCACCGCCGCCTGCATATGCTGTGTATAATCCTCCGCGTGCGCCGGGTCCACGGCGGACAGCCCCTGGGCAATACTGCCGAGCATCACAGCCGCGGCCTCCTCCGTCATCCAGAAGTGGGGATCGTACTGCGTATCGTGGTGGTGGCCTTCGTGACCCTGGGCGCTGAGCAGCTCAACTTTCTCCGAGCAGTCAATCACCGCCGCGTCCGACGCCGCCAGGGCGTCCTCCATAAACTCCTCCAGCCCGCCGCCGTTGAGCACCAGCACATCCGCCCGCTCGATGGCTTTCATATCGTTGACGGTGAGCGTGTAATCGTGCAGGCACGAGGTGGGTTGGCTGACCAGCAGGTCCACCTCCACTTCCTCCACCCCTTCTGTTACGGCTGTGGTGAACAGATACACCGGATAGGTAGTGGCCAAAATATGAAGTTTTTCGCCCTCTCCGCCCCCGGCGGGCCCAGCGCAGGCGGTCAGGACGCTCAGCAGCGCACAGGCCAGCAAAAGAGTAGTTTTTTGATGTCTCATGGGGTTTCCTTTCTGATTGTACACAATTTGCCAGCCCTTATTATACGCCTTAAAAACAGATTTGTAAAATGTTCCTTCTCTTTCCGCTGGGATTTTATGAAAAAAATCCGGTCAATTTTCTTGCAGCCCGGTTTTCATCGGATTATAATAAAGCTGCACCGGCGCTCCGCCTTCCGCCGGCGCAGGCACGCGGGAAAAGGCCAATGCGCGAATCCCCGCGTCAGGAGGAACAACATGGTCAAAGCAATCGTAGGCGCAAACTGGGGCGATGAGGGCAAGGGTAAAATCACCGACCTGCTGGCGGAAAAATCCGACGTGGTGGTCCGTTTTCAGGGCGGGGCCAACGCAGGCCACACCATCATCTGTGATTATGGCAAGTTCGCCCTGCATCAGCTCCCCTCCGGCGTGTTCTATCCCCACATCACTAATGTCATCGGCAACGGCGTCGCGCTGGACGTGTCCAAATTTACCGCGGAGGTCAAAAGCCTCACCGACGGCGGCGTGCCCGCCCCCAAGATCATTGTGGACCAGCGGGCACAGCTTCTCATGCCCTACCACATACTGCTGGATACCTATGAGGAGGAGCGTCTGGCCGGCGCCGCTTTTGGCTCCACGCACTCGGGCATCGCCCCCTTCTACTCTGACAAATATGCCAAAATCGGCATTCAGGTGGCGGATCTATGGGACGAAAAGCGGCTGCAGGAACAGTTGGAGCACATCTGCGTACTGAAAAATGTGCTTATGGAGCATCTCTACCACAGGCCTCTGCTGGAGCCCAAGACTCTGCTGAAACAGCTTTTGGACTGCCGCGCCGCTCTGGAACCCTATGTAGGAGATGCGGTGGCCTTCGTCCACCAGGCCGCGGCCCAGGACAAACGCATTCTGCTGGAGGGCCAGTTAGGCTCTATGAAGGACCCCTCTCTGGGCATTTGCCCCTTTACCACCTCCTCCCACACCCTGGCCGGCTTCGGAACGGTGGGCGGCGGCGTCCCTCCCACGGCCCTGACCGACGTAATCTGCGTCTCTAAAGCGTATTCCTCCGCAGTAGGGGCGGGAGCCTTTGTGTCCGAGCTCTCCGGCGCCGAGGCCGAGGAGCTCCGCCGCCGGGGCGGCGACGCCGGAGAATACGGCGCCACCACCGGCCGTCCCCGCCGGGTAGGCTGGTTCGACGCGGTGGCCACCCAATACGGCTGCATGGTCCAGGGGGCCACTGAAGTGGTCCTCACCGCCATCGACTGCCTGGGCTATCTGGACGAGATCAAGGTGTGCACCGGCTACGAGATTGACGGTCAGGTTACCGGCCTCTTCCCCGTTCCCGCGCTGCTGGAGCGGGCTAAACCCGTTTACGCCACCTTCCCCGGCTGGAAATGTGACATCCGGGGGATCACCAGCTACAGCGCCCTTCCACAGGCGGCAAGGGACTATGTGGATTTCATTGAGGCGCACATCGGCTGCCCTATCAAGATGGTCTCCACCGGACCCAAACGCCATGAGATTGCCCGGCGCGCATAATGTCCGGTCACAGCCCGGCGGGGCGGACAGCATCAGCTGTCCGCCCCGCTTTCGTCCTTACTCCTGCGCCGCCACCGCCTCCGCCACGCGGATGCCGTCCACGGCGGCGCTGGTGATGCCCCCTGCGTAACCGGCCCCCTCGCCGCAGGGATACAGCCCCCGGACCGGGGACTGGAAATCCTCCCCCCGCAGCAGGCGCACCGGGGAGGAGGAGCGGGTCTCTACCCCTGTCAGCACCCCTTCCGGCGCGGCAAAGCCCCGGAGTTTCCGGTCAAAAAGCGGCAAAGCTGCTCTCAGAGTCTCCGTTACATAGCCGGGCAGACACCCTTCCAGGTTCGACGGCGTAACGCCGGGGCGGTAGGTGGGCCGCACCGCCCCCAGCTCCCTGGAGTTCCGGCCCGCCAGGAAATCCTTCACACTCTGAACCGGAGCCCGGAAGCCCCCGCCCCCCAAGGCCCAAGCGGCCGCTTCCCAGCGCCGCTGAAACGCCGCCCCCGCCAGAGGATGGTCCGACCCAAAGTCCGCGGGACCCACCCCCACCAAAAATCCGCCGTTGATATTCTCCCCATCCCTGGCCCGGCAGCTCATGCCGTTGGTCACGACGCCCCCAGCTTCCGAAGCCGCCGCTACCACCTGTCCGCCGGGACAGACGCAGAAGGTAAAAGCGCTGCGCCCATTGGGCAGATGGCACGCCAGCTTGTAGTCCGCGGCGGGGAGCTTCTCCCAGGCTTGCCCAAACTGCGCCTGGGACACGGCCCGCTGAAGGTGCTCAATGCGCACGCCGATGGCAAAGGCCTTGCTCTGCATAGGCACTCCCGCCTCCAGCAGCATCTCAAAGGTATCCCGGGCCGAGTGCCCCGGCGCCAGCACCAGCGCGTCGCAGGACATGGAATAGCTTCCCTGGGGCCCCTCGGCCCGCAGGGCTTTCAGCCTGCCGTTTTGCAGCTCCAGCCCCGTCAGCTTGTGCCCAAAGCGCACCTCGCACCCCAGGCGCAGCAGTTCCTCCCGGAGATTGCGCACCACCTGGCGCAGGACATCGGTGCCGATATGGGGTTTTTGCCGCCACAGGATGTCCACCGGAGCTCCGGCCCCGGCCAAAGTCGAAAGCACTGCGGCAATGCGGGGATCATGGGTGCCGGTGGTCAGCTTTCCGTCGGAAAAGGTTCCCGCGCCCCCCTCGCCAAACTGGACGTTGGACGCGCAATCCAAAACTCCTGTGCGCCAAAAGCGCGCCACATCTCCGCTGCGCTCCTCTACCGGACGCCCCCGCTCCAGAAGAATGGGCGCAAGGCCGCTCCGGGCCAGAAACAGCGCCGCAAAGAGTCCTGCCGGGCCCATGCCCACCACCACCGGAGGCAGCGTGGAGATCCGGCGCACCGGGGGGAACACATAGGGCTGGGGCTGAAACAAGGTTACATTGGGACTGCCCGCGCGGCGGACCAATCCAGCCTCCCGGGGAGCGCTCACATAGACGGCACAGCGGTAGCAAATCTCGCTTTTTTTCCGGGCGTCGATAGACTGCCGGGCCATGGAAATTTCTTCAATCTCTTCCGGCCGAATGCCCAAGATGCGGGCGGCTTTCTTCCTCAGCTGCGCCATGTCCCCGTCCAGCGGAAGGGAGAGATTTTGTATGCGGATCATGTGGGGCATCCCCTTTTCCAGTGGATTCAGCCTCCCCCGGCTGGTAATGATAATTTATTAGTATATCATATATCTGAGCCTTATGTGCAAAAAGCACCCGGACGGTCCGAAATTCGAACCCGTCCGGGCGCTTACTTCCTTTCGTTGCGCTGACAGACGCCTTCCGCAGACAGCTTAGTAGCTGACGCCCTGCCAGATCATAGCGTCCGCCACCTTCAGGAACCCGGCGATATTGGCGCCCGCCACCAGGTTGCCCTCCATGCCGTACTCAGCGGCGGCCTTCGCGGCGTTGTGGTAGATGTTGGTCATAATGGCATGGAGCTTCTGATCTACCTCCTCAAAGCTCCAGGACAGGCGCATGGAGTTCTGGCTCATCTCCAGTCCGGAGGTGGCCACGCCGCCGGCGTTGCTGGCCTTGGCTGGGGCAAAGAGTACCCCATGGGACTGGAACCAGGTCACCGCCTCGGGCACGCAGGGCATGTTGGCACCCTCCGCCACGGCGAAGCAACCGTGCTCCACCAGGGTCTTGGCGGCCTCCAGGTCCAGCTCATTCTGGGTGGCGCAGGGCAGCGCGATATCACAGGGCACCGTCCAGATGCCGGAGCAGCCCTCCACATACTTGGCGCCGGGCACATAGTCCAAATAGGTCTTGATGCGTTCCCGCTTGACCTCCTTGATCTCCTGCATCACCTTGTAATCAATGCCGTTTTCATCCACAATATAGCCGTTGGAATCGCTCATAGCGATGACCTTGGCCCCCAGCTGGGTGGCCTTCTGGTTGGCGTAAATGGCCACGTTGCCGGAGCCGGAGATGACCACGCTGCGGCCCTGGAAGGACTTTCCCGCGTCCTTGAGCATCTCGTCGGCAAAATAGCACAGACCATACCCAGTGGCCTCCGTGCGGGCCAGGGAGCCGCCGTAGCTCAGGCCCTTACCGGTAAGCACGCCGTTAAACTCGTTGCGGATGCGCTTATACTGGCCAAAGAGGTACCCGATCTCCCGGGCGCCCACGCCGATATCGCCGGCGGGCACGTCGGTATCGGGACCGATGTGGCGCTGAAGCTCGGTCATAAAGGACTGGCAGAAGCGCATAACCTCATTGCTGCTCTTGCCCTTGGGGTCAAAGTCAGAGCCGCCCTTACCGCCGCCCATGGGCAGACCGGTCAGGCTGTTTTTAAAAATCTGCTCAAAGCCCAAAAATTTAATGATGGACAAGTTGACGCTGGGATGGAAGCGCAGACCGCCCTTGGAGGGGCCGATGGCGGTAGAAAACTGCACCCGGTAACCCCGGTTGACCTGGACCTGTCCATGGTCGTCTACCCAGGAAATGCGGAAAAGCAGGGTGCGCTCCGGCTCCACAATCCGGTCCATCACTCCGGAACGGACCAAATCCGGCCGCTGGTCCATCACAGGCTGGAGGGACTCCAACACCTCCCCCGCGGCCTGAAGGAATTCCGGCTCGTGGGAATTCTTCCGGCAGACCGTGTCATAGACGCCCTGGACATAGGAATTAGTAAAATGAAACGCCATATCTGTCAAACCCCTTTGCTTGCCGCGGCCCCACCCAGCTCGGATACAGCCGCCTGTTTTTTCCGGAAAACGCAAGCTCTTCCGCCCGCGTCTTCACCGCCCTGCTGGCTACGCACCTATTATAATACCCCCATCCGCAAAATGCAAGTCAAAATTATAAAATTGCAAAATTAACGGAATTCTGCAGAGTGTTTCCGGATAAATTGCAGCGTATTCAACAGGGACATGCAGTGTGTCCGTCCATCCAACCATCAGCCTGTTGTCCCACAGCGGCGGCGGCAGGCAACAGCGTTTCCGGCCGGGCCTGTCTCCCCCCACCGCCTATAAATATTTTTTCATTTCGCCCTCCCAACACTGTACAGCCGCCCTCTGAAGAGGTAAAATATTTTATTACCCATCAAATACAAAACGGAGGTTCCACATGCAATCATCGGAACAGCTGCGCGCCGACCTGCGCGCCATCGACCGCCGAAGCTATCCCGCCTATAAATCCCTGGCGGGCCGCTGGTCTTTTGGCACATACAGCTTGAATATTGAACACGTCCAGGGCGATCCCTTTGCCGCCCCTTCTCAACTCAGCGTTACTGTGGAAGCTCACGCGGCCGGCTTTCCCGCCGTATGCTGGCGCTCCCCCGAAAACCGGACGGCTCTAGAGGACTATCTGCTCCGGCGCTTCGGCCGCCAAGCGGACCGCTTCTCCCGCCAGGCCAGGGGTTCCGGAAAAAGCGGCGTCCTCTCCGTCACCCGCCCCGGCCAGGAGGTATTGCAGCGGACAGACTGCCAAATCTGCGCCGGCGCGGTCACCGTCCGCTTCGAAGTGGGCTTTCCCGCCAACGGCCGGACCATTAACGCCCGCGAGCTGGAGAAAATCCTGTTCGACTTTATCCCCGTCTGCGTAGAGCAGGGCCTGCTCTATACAAACGCCCCCAAAGAGGAGGTCATGCAGACTGCCGCCCTGGCGGAGGACCAGCAGTTTATCCGCCGGGAGCTCGCCCGGCTGGATTTGGCCGCTTTCGTAGCGGACGGCTCCATCCTGCCGCGGGCGAGCGGCGCCTCCGACCGGCCTATGAAAGACGCCGTTCCCTTCCGCTCTCCAGATTCCATGGCAGTGACGCTGCAGCTGCCCCACCGGGGCCCCCTCCGGGGCATGGGTGTCAAGCGGGGCGTCACTCTGATTGCCGGCGGCGGGTATCACGGCAAGTCCACCCTGCTCAAGGCCCTGGAGCGGGGCGTCTACGAACACATCGCCGGGGATGGCCGGGAATATGTCCTCACCGACCGCACCGCCGTGAAAATCCGGGCGGAGGACGGCCGGAAGGTCACCGGCACGGACGTCTCCCTTTTTATCAACCATCTGCCCAGCGGCCGGGACACCACCCGTTTTTCCACCCTAGACGCCAGCGGCAGCACCTCCCAGGCGGCCAACATTGCCGAGGCCCTGGAGGCGGGCAGCAGGCTGCTGCTGATGGATGAAGACACTTCCGCCACCAATTTTATGGTCCGGGACGAGCTGATGCAGGCCGTCATCGCCAGGGAACAGGAGCCCATCACCCCCTTTCTGGAGCGGGCGCTGGATTTGTGGCGGAAGGCGGGCGTGTCCCTGATCCTGGTGGTGGGCAGCTGCGGCGCCTATTTTCACACCGCCGGCCAGGTGGTGCAGATGGACGCCTATCACGCCAGGGATATCACCGCCCGCGCCAAGGCCGCGCTGGAGGGACGTCCGGCCCCTGCCCTGTCCGCTCCCGGCTTCCACCTGCCCGCCGGGGCACGGGTGATTGATCTTTCCAGCTCTAGCCAGACCCGCAAGAATTACCGCGGGGACGGCTATGTGCAGGAGCGGCTGAAAATCAAGCGGCTTGGAAAGACCGCCTTCTCCGTGGGAGACCGGGAGCTGGACCTGCGCTATGTGGAACAGCTGGTGGACCCGGGACAGACCCAGGCCTTGGCCTATATGGTGCGCTACGCGCGGGAAAATTTAGCGGGCCGTCCGGTCAGCGGCGTGGCGGCGGCGCTGCAAAAGGTCCTGGAGGAAAAAGGGCTTGGCGGCGTCTGCGGCGGCGGGTCTGTCCCCGCCGGGCTGGCCCTGCCGCGCGTGCAAGAGATTTTCGCCTGCTTTAACCGGTATTGACCTGCGCTCCGTTTCTCTTGCGCCGCCGGGCAGCCTGTGATACAATGGCTTTACCTCAGATCGTTTTCCGGCTGTTTCGGAGGAAAGGAGTTTTTCTATGATGCCTATGGGTTTTGGAGTGATGTCCTCCCTGTTTCCCATCCTGTTTACGGCAGTGTTCCTGCTCATCTTCGTCCTGTTTATCGTCACTCTGGTCCACAATGTCGGGCAGTGGCGCCGCAACAACCGCTCCCCGGTCTTGACCGTCTGGGCCAGGATTGCCGCCAAGCGCACCAACATAAGCCGCCACCACAGCGGCAGTTCCATGCATCACCACACCAGCACCCGCTATTACGCCACCTTTGAGGTGGAGAGCGGAGACCGCATGGAACTGAGCCTTTCCGGGCAGGAGTACGGCCTTCTGGCGGAGGGGGATCAGGGAACGCTCACCTTCCAGGGCACCCGCTACCTGGGCTTTGAACGGGATGCGGCCGCCCCTCCCCCCACTTTTCACTGAGCGCTGATAGACCTTCCCCCACCCTGCACCAGTACCCGTGTCCCACTTGTAAAAGGCGGCAAAGGACCGCCCGGACGCTCTTTTGCCCCTGCGCGCACAACTCTTTACGTTTCGTCAATCGGAGGTAATCACTATGGAGGGCCGTTCCAGTGGCATCCTGCTCCCTGTCTCCGCCCTGCCGGGCGCTTATGGCGGGGGCACAATGGGCAAAAGCGCCCGGCAGTTCATCGACTTTCTCGCCCAGGCTGGGCAGCGTTATTGGCAGATTCTCCCCCTGGTTCCCCCAGGCGGCGGGGAGTCCCCTTATATGTCCCCTTCCTCTTTCGCCGGCAACCCCCTGTTTTTGGACCCGGAACAATTGGCGCAGGACGGCCTGCTCACCGTTGAAGAGCTGGAACAGGCCCGCTATCCCGGCTCTCCTGACCGGGTTGACTACGCCTGGCTCCACGCCACCCGCCCCGCCCTGCTGCGAAAGGCGTGGGAGCGGGGGAAGAATACCTATTCCAAAGAGCTGGAGGCATTTTTGGAACAAGAGCGGGATTGGCTGCCCGATTTTGCCCTGTTTCTCGCCCTGCGGGCCCATTTCGGCGGAGCGGAGCTGAAGGACTGGCCCGGCCCTGTCCGCAAGCGGGAACCCCAGGCTCTCTCGCAGCTGCGGGAGCAGCTGGCGGAGGAAGTGGATTATTACGTCTTCCTGCAATTCCTCTTTTTCCGCCAGTGGGCGGCCCTCAAGGCCTACGCCAATGAAAAGGGGATTTCGATTATCGGAGACCTGCCCATCTATGTCTCCCCGGACAGCGCCGAGGTCTGGGCCGATCCCCATCTCTTTCAGCTGGACCGGGACCTGGTCCCCTCCGCCCAGGCGGGGGTCCCGCCTGACGCCTTTTCCTCCACCGGCCAGCACTGGGGCAATCCCCTGTATGACTGGCGTTATCACAAAAAGACCGGCTTTGCCTGGTGGAAGCGCCGCTGCGCCCATATGGCCCGGCTCTACGACACGGTGCGCATCGACCATTTCCGCGCGTTTCACACCTATTGGTCCATTCCCGCCGGCGCCCAGGACGCCCGGGAGGGGCACTGGGAAAAGGGGCCCGGCATGCCTTTGCTGAAGGCCCTGCAGGAGGTGGAGGGCCTTCGCCTCATTGCCGAAGACTTAGGAGATTTAGACGACGCGGCCCGGGCCTTTATCGCTAAAAGCGGCCTGCCCGGCATGAAGATCCTGGTCTATGCCTTTGACCCGGTGGGCGAAAGCGCCTACCTCCCCCACAACTGCCCTGTCAACGCTGTCGCTTACACCGGCACCCACGATACGCCCACCTTTGTCCAATGGCTATTTGAAGAGGCCTCTCCCGAGGAGCGGCAGTACGCCTTTGACTACCTGCGCCTGCGGGAGGATGAGGGCTTTGGCTGGGGGGCTGTGTCCGGCGCCTGGATGTCTCCCTGCCGCCTGGCAGTCGCTCCGATGCAGGATCTGCTGGGCCTGGGGGCCGACGCCCGCATGAACGCTCCCGGCACCCAGGGCGGCCAAAACTGGAGCTGGCGGGTGCGCCAAGCCGCGCTCAACCCTGACGTAGCCGGACGGCTGCGCCACATCACCCGGACCTACCGGAGAACCTGACACGGTCGGCCCCCCGCCGGAACACAGACGGAAAGCACAGTCCCCCGGAGGAGCGGTAAACGCTCTTCCGGGGGACTGCCGCGCGTTTCGCCCGCGCCCTCTGCTCAACACTTCAGCCGCTCCAGGGTACACGCCCCCGCAGTGGTTTTCCTGATTTCCGCCCGGAGCGGAAGTACTGCCGCCGGCGAAACCGACAGCTCGTCAATCCCAATAGCAAGGAAAGTCTCCAGCAGGGACAAATCCGCCCCCATCTCACCGCAGATTCCGATCCAGATGCCCGCCCGGTGGGCGGCGTCGGCGGCCATTTTCACCGCTCGCAGAACCGCCGGGTGGCGGGGGTCGAAAAATCTGCCCAGATCATTGGCCTGCCGGTCACAGGCCAGGGTATACTGGGTCAGGTCATTGGTTCCTACCGAGAAGAAATCCACCTCTTTCGCCAGCTCCTCCGCCACAAATACACAGGCCGGCGTTTCAACCATAATGCCAATCTCCGTATCCCGGCGGTAGGGCACGCCCTCGGCGTCCAGCTCCGCCATCACCTTCCGGCAGGCCTGCTTGCATTCTCTGACCTCCCAAACAGAGGTAATCATCGGAAACATAATGGCTATCCTGCCATAGGCCGAGGCCCGGTACAAGGCGCGCAGCTGCGTGCGGAATACCTCCGGACGGCTGAGGCAGATTCGCACGGCCCGCATCCCCAGGGCCGGATTCTCCTCCTTTTGCAGCGCGAAATAGCCCACCTGCTTGTCCGCGCCGATGTCCAGCGTGCGGATAACCACCCGCCTGCCGCCCATGGCGGCGGCCACCTGCTTGTACGCCCGGAACTGTTCTTCCTCAGTGGGATAATCGCTGGAGGCCAGATAGAGGAATTCCGAGCGGAACAGACCGATACCCTGTCCGTCATTGGCCTGAACCGCCGCCACATCCTCCGGGGAGCCGATGTTGCAGTAAACCATTATCTCCCGGCCGTCCAGCGTCACATCCTTTTGGCCCTTCATGGTCTCCATCAGGGTTTTCATTTCCCTTTGTTTTTCGTATTTTTCCTCAAACGCCGCCAGAGTCCTCTCATCCGGCTCGACGGCCACCCGGCCTGTCTCGCCGTCGATATAGGCCACGCATCCGTCCATTTCCCGCTTGAGGGCGTCCCCCAGGCCGCAAATGGCGGGAATACCCATGGTACGGGCTAAAATCGCGGTGTGGCTGTTTCCGGAGCCCCCTCTTGTAATAAAGCCCAAAATCTTGCGCTTGTCCAGTTGGAGCGTCTCGGAAGGCGCCAGGTCGTCCGCCGCTAAAATCACTGGCCCATCTAAGTCAATACCGCCCTCCGCAATTCCCATCAAATTGCTCAAAATACGCCGGGCCACATCCTTAATATCCGCCGCCCTGGCGCGCATATACTCGTCGTCCATCCCCGCCAGCATGGCAGAAAACTGTTCTCCGGCGGCCTCCACCGCCCGTTCCGCGGTGCAGCCCTTCTCCAAGGCGGCGGTCATGCAGTCTGTAAAGTCCTCGTCCTCCACAAACATGGCGTGGGTCTCAAAAAGCATGGCGGCGTCCTCCCCCGCCTCTTTCCTCGCCTTTTCCGCCAAGGCGTTCAGTTGCTCCACAGACTTCTCACAGGCCGCGTCCAGCCGGCGCTTCTCCTCCTCAAAGCAGGCCGCGTCCAGCCGAACCGCCGCGGCGGCGGCGCGCTGGTAGAAGTAGACAGGGCCCTTTGCCACACCTTTGGAAACGCCGCTTCCCTGCATTACAACCACAGGCTATCCCTCCCAAATACAATTGAAGCCGTCCGCCCGCCGGGCCGGATGCTCCGGGACTGTCGAAAACCGATTTCGCCGCTTTTTCACAAGCCGGAGTCTCTACAAATTTTCCGAGAAAAATTTGGACATGGTGGCAAAATTGCCCTCCTCATCTCCGCCCTCAACAGTGACTGTAACCGTCTCCCCCTGCTTCACACCCAGGCCCATCAGGGCCATGAGCTTGGTGGCTCCGGCAGACCTGCCGTCAGCCCTGGCAATAGTGATCGTACTGTCCAGCGCCTTAGCGGCCTTAACCAGCAGTCCGGCAGGGCGGGCATGGATGCCCACGGAATCGGTAATGGTATAGGTAAACTGTTTCATGCGCTCTGCTCCTCCTTAAAATAAAATCGCTCTGACATTTAAAACGGCTTCCAGCGCCGCCGCTGTTTTCACGGCTATGATACCATCAAAACCGGGCAGGGTCAAGCGGTTGTGCCCAAGCATTTTTCCTGTGCCCGTCAAACGGACGCCTTTTCAAGCCGGCCGTTGAAGATTTCGCCGTTCTGGGCTATACTATAGTACGCCGCCTGGGCGCGAGCGAGTCCGGGCGCATCCGCTTAAACGACCAATCTGAAGGGGGAATTCCTGTGTCCGGACGCAGCCGTGGAAAATACTGGTCCGCCTCCCTGCTGAAGCGGCGGGGCTGGACGCGTGAATTGATCCAAGAGCTTCTCCCAAAGCCCCGCTATCTCCCGTCCGAGGACGGTGGTCCCACGCGCGTTTGGGACAAAGAGACTGTGCGCCAGGCGGAGCGCACGCCCCGTTTTTCCCAGCGCGGCGCCGATCCGGCACAGGCCGGGGACCCCGCCGTCAAAGTCCCCGCACCCGGCATAAAACGCGCCTGCGCCGCCTTAGCGCAGGCATGGGACGCCGCAGAGACAGACGCCTGTGAAACCTGGCGCCTGGCGGGGTATTATCACAGCGCAATTCTCGCCCAGCTCCCCGCCGCCGCAAAGGTCCGGGGACTGCGCGCCTCTCAGGCCGCGGCCTGGCTCAGTGAATTTCTCGCCCTGGAGCAGCGCTGCGACAGCCGCCGCCTGTCGGAAATCCTGAAAAACTTCCTCCGGGCAGGCGCCTGGCTGGGGGAATCCCATGGGCACACCCTCGCCGGACAGGTCCTCGCCCGCTATCCCCAGGTCCTTTTTCATGCTGCCCGGCAGGCCGCCGCAGATTTCACGGCCGCTCAGCCCGAGGCAGATCTGGAGGCCCTGCTGCAAGCCGAGAATTTTCCGGCAGCGCAGCTGCTCCGCGAGGGACTCGGCGCCGTTTGGTCGGTGTGGTACGTCCCCCAGGCCATCCGCACCAGCCTGTCCCTTCTGACCGCCCTGAACCCCAAAGACGAATACCCCGAGGCCAGGGCCATGCACCGCCGTTTTATTCTCCACCTGGGCGGAACCAACACCGGCAAAACTTACGCCGGCTTTCAGCGCCTGATCCGCGCCGAAAACGGCGTCTATCTCGCTCCTTTGCGCCTTTTGGCCCTGGAGGCCCAGGAAACTCTGCTGGACGCCGGGGTAGACTGCAGCCTCTCCACCGGCGAGGAGGAGGATGTTCGGGAAGGAGACACCCACATCGCCGCCACGGCGGAAAAACTGGACCTCAAGCGTCGCTATGATGTAGCGGTGATCGACGAGTGCCAAATGATTGCCGACCGGCAGCGGGGATACGCCTGGACCAGGGCTGTCCTGGGCATCCTGGCCCCCGAGGTCCACCTGTGCGCTGCTCCGGAGGCCAAGCAGCTGCTTGTGCGCCTGATTCACAGCTGCGGCGACAGCTGTGAGATCGTCGAGCACCAGCGGACAACCCCGCTGATCTGTATGCCCCGCACAGTGGACTATCAGCGCGTACAGCCTGGGGACGCCCTCATCACCTTCTCCAAGATAGGTGTGCTCAGCGTGGCGGAAGACCTGCGCCAGAGCGGCAAGGAACCCGCCATTATCTACGGGGCGCTGCCCTACTCCACCCGCCGGAAGCAAATGGAGGGCTTCCTTGCAGGGAAAATGGAGTATATCGTCTCTACCGACGCCATCGGCATGGGTCTCAACCTCCCCATCCGGCGGATCATTTTCATGGAGACTGAAAAATTTGACGGCGTAGAGCGCCGGGAGCTCAAGCCCGAGGAAATCCGCCAAATTGCCGGCCGGGCCGGGCGGTTCGGGATGTACAACAAGGGCTATGTCGGTGCCACGCAGAATCTGGAGACCATCCGCTCAGGGCTGGAGGCGGCGATTGCGCCCCTTTCATACGCCGTAGTGGGATTTTCCGAGCTGGTGCTTCAGGTGGACTTCGATTTGCTGGAGGTGCTCACCCAGTGGAACGAAATGCCCACGGCGCAGCCCTACCGCAAGCTAGACATCTCGCGGTATATCGCAATTATCTCCAAAATGCGGGAGATGGGTTTTCTCCTCTCGAAAGAGCAGGAGCTGCGGGCCGCCAATATCCCTTTTGACGAGACTGAAGACGCCCTGCGGGACCTGTTTTTTCAGTTCCTCCACCGCTGGCAGCGGGGAGAAGCCATTGAGCAGCCCGGCCTGCCGGAGGAAACGCCCACTCTGCCGCTTTTCGAGCAGTATTACAGAAAGCTGGACCTCTATTTTTCTTTCGCCAAGGCCTTCGGCTGTCCGGTGAATGAGGACAGGCTCTACGATACCCGGGAACGGGTTGCCGACGAGATCAACGAAATTCTGCTTCACCGGCTGCGCAGCAACATCCGCTTCTGCGAGCGCTGCGGAAAGGCGCTGCCCCTGCACCACCGGGGGCGGCTGTGCAACGTGTGCTACCAGAAGCAGCGCAAGCCCGCCCCCCGCGGGCCTGCGCCGCGGCGATAGCGGCGCTCCCCTCTCCGAGCCCGCCGTCCGGTCTTATTTCCCACGTGAAAAAGCAAAAACATTGAAAAAAGCTTGACTCGGACCGGATCCTGTGATAAACTACAACCACCTATGAAAAAGGGCTTTTTTTCGTGCGCATTTTTACGGTGTGATGACGCAGGAACCCTTTCCTCGTTTTTAAGAGACATAGGGAGGCAAACTTGCCGAATCCGCACCGTGACGCAGAAAAACGCGCCCTTGATCGGCGTTTGTGCGTTGCCGGATTCGGTCCGAAAGGCCGCGTCCGGTTTTTTTCTGCCCCGCGGCCAACATTTAAAGGAGGTGCCGGACACATGGCAAAGGCAGGTTCCCGGGTGAAGATCACGCTGCGCTGCGCGGAGTGCAAGCAGAGAAACTACGTCACCAACAAGAATAAGAAGAATACCCCCGACCGTCTGGAGTTGAACAAGTACTGCCCCTTCTGCAGGAAGCACACGGTCCACAACGAGACGAAGTAAGACCGCCGCGATGGCTGAGAAGAAAGAAGGGTTAAACGGAATGTCTGAAAACGAGAAGATCGAGCAGGCCGCCGTCAACGACGCGGCGGGCGCCCCTGCGAAGCCTGCCAAGGCGGAAAAAAAGAAGGACGTCAAAAAAAAGGACGCCAAGCCCAGCTTCTTTGACCGTGCCGGCAAATGGTTTAAGGAGATGAAGAGCGAGCTGAAGAAGGTCGTCTGGCCCACGGGCAAGCAGACCCTCAACAACACCGTAATCGTGATCGTCTGCTGTATCGTCGTGGGCCTCTGCATTTGGCTGTTCGACTGGCTCGCAGGTTCTGTAATCAGCGCGCTGCTGGCCCTGTTCGGCAAGACATAAGGTGCGACGCAATGGCTGACAACGCGAAATGGTATGTGGCCCACACCTATTCCGGCTATGAGAACACCGTAGCCGCCAGCATTGAGAAGGCCGTGGAAAACCGCGGCCTTCGGGATCTGATTCACGAGGTCAATATACCGCTGGAGACGGTGACGGAGATCACCGACAACGGCCCTAAGACCGTGGAGCGCAAGGTGTTTCCCGGCTACGTGCTGGTGAAGATGGTGATGACTGACGAGACCTGGCACCTGGTGCGCAACGTCCGCGGCGTCACAGGCTTTGTGGGCTCCGGCAACAAGGCGATTCCCCTGACCGACGACGAAATTGCCTCCCTGGGCGTGGAAAAGCGCGAGGTTGTGGTCAACTACCAGGTGGGCGACAGCGTAAAGATTACCGACGGCGCCCTGGAGTCTTTCCTGGGCACTGTGGAGGAGATTGACCTGGACCACAGCAAGGTCCGGGTGGTGGTCTCCATGTTCGGCCGCGAGACCCCGGTGGAGCTGGAGCTCGACCAGGTGGAGCCTTTAAGCTGAACGCACCGCTTTTATCCGGCGTGTGCACGAAGTGGGAGGGACCGCCTCGTATTTGGGGGCAGTTCCGCTTCCAACCACATTTATCGTAGGAGGTGCTGTTTCAAATGGCACAGAAAGTTACTGGTTATGTCAAATTGCAGATTCCTGCCGGCAAGGCAACTCCCGCTCCCCCTGTAGGCCCCGCCCTGGGCCAGCACGGCGTGAATATCGCCGCCTTTACCAAGGAATTCAACGAGCGCACCAAAAATGACGCGGGTCTCATTATCCCCGTGGTCATCACCGTGTACGCCGACCGCTCCTTTACCTTTGTCACCAAGACGCCTCCCGCCGCCGTGCTCATCAAAAAGGCCTGTAGCATCGAATCCGGCTCCGGCGTGCCCAACAAGACCAAGGTCGCCACCATCAGCAAAGAGGATGTGCGCAAGATCGCCGAGACCAAGATGCCCGATCTGAACGCGGCCAGCGTAGAGGCGGCTATGAGCATGATTGCCGGCACCGCCCGCTCCATGGGCGTCGTAGTCGGCGAGTAAGGCGAAGGAGGGAAAAGCAATGTTTAGAGGCAAGAAATATCAGGAGAGCGCCAAGCAGATCGACAAGGGCGCTTTGTACGATACCACCGACGCCATGGCCCTGGTGGTAAAGACCGCCACCGCTAAATTTGACGAGACTGTCGAGCTGCACGTCAAGCTGGGCGTGGATTCCCGCCATGCCGACCAGCAGGTCCGCGGCGCCATCGTTCTGCCCCACGGCACCGGGCGTACCCAGCGGGTGCTGGTGTTCGCCAAGGGCGACAAGGCGGAGGCCGCCAAGGCCGCCGGCGCCGATTTCGTGGGCGAGATGGACATGGTGGAGAAGATCCAGAAGGAAAACTGGTTTGACTACGATGTCGTCGTGGCCTCCCCCGACATGATGGGCGTTGTGGGCCGTCTGGGTAAGATCCTGGGCCCCAAGGGCCTGATGCCTTCCCCCAAGGCGGGCACCGTCACCCCCGATGTGGCCAAGGCTGTCACCGAGATTAAAGCCGGTAAAGTGGAGTACCGCCTGGACAAAACCAACATCATCCACTGCCCTATTGGCAAGGTCTCCTTCGGCCCTGAGAAGCTCAGTGAAAATTTCAACGCTCTGATGGGCGCGATTATTAAGGCCAAGCCCTCCGCCGCCAAGGGCCAGTACATCCGCTCTTGCGTGTGTGCATCCACCATGGGCCCCGGCGTGAAGATCAACGCCGCCAAGCTCATTTAATGATTGTTCCTCCCTGTCACCTGTGTAAGAATGCGTCCGGCCGGTTGGCCGGACGCATTCTGCGCAAAAGGCCGGGATTTGGCCCGCAGCTCTTGCCCAAAACTGCCATTCGTGCTAAACTTGACAGGCAAGAATTTGCAGGAGGACTTTATGAGAAACGTAGTTTTATACATCGCCATGAGTCTTGATGGGTACATCGCAGACGCAGGCGGAAGGGTAGATTGGCTCAGCGCAGCCGGCGGCGATGCGGACGGCGCCGGCTATTCTGCCTTTATCGACGGGGTCGATACGGTCGTCATGGGTTGGAACACGTATGAGCAGATCGTAACCGAGCTGTCGCCTGGCGCGTGGGCCTATCCCCAACTGACAAGCTACGTCATTACCCACCGGCCCCTGCCCCCAACCGGCAGCATCCATTTTGTGAACAGTGATCCATGCAGCATTGTTCAGAGATTAAAGCATAAGCCGGGAAAATCCATCTGGATTTGCGGTGGAAGAACGATCATTCATCCCCTTATGCGGGAGGGGGTGATCGATCAATACCGTATTTCCATCATACCTACCATCTTGGGGGCCGGCATTCCCCTTTTTGGCGCGCTTCCAAACGAAATAAAACTCAGGCTGACGCATGCGCAGACCAGCTTCGGGATAACGCAGCTGTGCTATACCCGCATATAGAATCCACAGCAGCACTCCACCCTCCGGCGGAGCTGCGGGTGGAGATCAGATATTGCCAATTTATCCAAAAGGAATTATACTATAACCGCACACAAGAAAGGAGCGCTACCCATGAGACAATTCAAACGGATACTATCTGCATGCCTGGCGGCGTGCCTGCTGCTCTGCACCATCCCCGCCGTTCACGCGGCGGAGTCTTCTGCGGATACTACGTACACACTCACAGGAAGCATTTCAGCCACTCTGCGTATTGACTATGCCCAAAATCTGTCTCAACTGGAACAGAGGAACATCCGTCTTACCCTCTTCCAGGGGAGCGCGGAGTTGGGAAGCGTTCCTTTATATGAAGAATGCTCCGGCAGCCTGGGCGGACATCCTGTCCAGGTATCCCACCGCAACGGCGACGGCGGCCCATTGGGCCACGGCTCCTGGCCGGAGTATATTGACCTGACCGTCAGCCAACTCCCCTTGGGCGCTTACACCCTCACTTTTGAGGGCGTCGGCTATCAGACTTTTTCCCAGGCGGTTACCCTGGACGAATATGCCCAGCATGTCACTTTGGGCACGGGAGACGCCACCTTTACTCTGGGCGACGTGACAGGAGACGGTAAAATCACACAGGCCGACCGCACCGCTTTGACCCAGGCTTTGGGCTCCGCCCGGCAGGAGGATTTAGCGCGCTATGACCTCAACGGAGACGGAGAAATCGATATCATAGATCTGGCCTATGTGGACCGCCAGCTGGACGCCCAGGGAAGCGCGGAAATTTTGGACACCACGATGCTCCGTCCGCCTGTGGACCTGCTGGGGATGCAGGCCGCCCTGACCGCTGGAGGCGTCCTTCTGGACGGGGAAACCGCAGATTTATTCCGCGCGGACATGCCTGCCGTCACCCTTTCCCCCGCTCAAGACGGCGCGCGGATCACTGAGCAGGCCCCTCTGGAACTGTCCATCCCCCTTGAGCGTCCGGCTGATCTGTCTCAGCTGCTCATCACCACTCCCAGCGCCGCCGGCGAAGTGCTTGCCGGAAACCTTTCCGTTACGGACAGCGCCGGAAACGAGGAATTGTTCTCCTTCGACAACAGCCTGCCCGAAGACCTCCACGGCATTACCCGCACACCTGGAACCAATATCATCACAATTTCCCTGGGCAAACGGGTAGCGGTGAAAAAACTCACCCTCTCCATCACCCGCACCAGCGGCGGGGAATACGCAGTGATTGAGACCATTCAATTTTTAAAAGACATCGTCCCCGAAACCCCCAGCGCCCCGCATACTGCCATCCGTGGCCTTACCGCCGCGGCGGGCAGCGGACAGGTACGCCTTTCCTGGACTGAACTGCCCAACATCTCCGGCTATAAAGCCGCCTGGCGGGAAGCAAATCGGGACGGCGCCTCCTGGCAGTACCTCTATGTGGACACCGCGCAGGCGGTCATATCCGGCCTGGACGATCTGACCGCCTATGAATTTACCGTCACACCCACAGACGGCTCTTGGGAGGGGAAGCCCTCCGCCCCCGTCTTCGCCACACCCCAGCCCGCAAAAGCTCCCGCGAGTCCGGACATGGTGTCCATCACCGCCCTGGACGGGGCCCTGAATCTCTCGTGGAAGCCCTGTAAGAGCGCCACTTATTATGAGCTCTACTATACCGCCCAGGAAAACGCCCCCATCTCCGCCTACCAGCGGGCCGGGGAACCCACTGCGGACGCCCGCGCCACCCTTGACGGGCTGTCCAACGGCGTCACATACTATCTCTATGTAATCGCCGGAAACAACGCCGGCACAAGCGCCCCCTCTCAGATCTACAGCGCGACTCCCCAGGCCGCCGACTACTCCCGGCCCGCAGGCATCCCGGAGGGTGTGCTGGAATATACCGACATCGAACGGGTCTGGCTGGCAGACCCCCACAACGTCTCCCCCAGCTCTTACTCCGCCTCCGCCCCCTTCCAGGAGCGCTATATGGCAGACGGAGACTTTAGCACCCACTGGACCTCCCACTCCTATGACGACGGCAACTGGTGGAACAACAAGCAGGTGCTGTGCACCTTCAAGCGCCCCCAGGACCTCAGCGCCGTCATCTGGGTGCCCCGGCTGGATGGAAGCTACCGCAATAATCTGCGCCTGTATTCCGTCACAGTCTGGACCCAGGGAGAGGATCTGAACGGCCCCGGCACCCTCATTGCCCCTAACGGAAACTGGGGCGGATCCGCCGATACCCACACCTGGCCCAGCGTACGCAACGACCCCGCCGCCACCCGCTTTGCCGTGCTCCCTTTCGAACCGGTCAAAGGCGTGGTGAAAATCGCCGTCACTATCGAACAGCGGGCCTATACCGCGGTGAGCCTGTCGGAGCTGATGTTCCTGCCCTACGATGAGAGCCGGACCCTGGACCGGGATATTTCCGCCCTGTTCACCGATAGCCTGCGCACCAAGCTCTCCGCCGGAGTGGATCAGGCCCGGATCGACACCCTGCGCACCCGGCTCGGCCAGGAGGGAAATTACTACCTCTATCCCCAGGCCATGGAAGATGAGCTCACCCTGGCCGAAGAGCTGCTCAACGGCGGCAAAAGCGCCGGCGTGATCCTCAACGGCGTAGAATCCCGCAGCAGCGGCGCCGACAGCCGCTATCAGCAGGGTGGCAGCGACCTTCAGCCCCTGGGGGTGGCCGCCCGGGCCGGACAGGAAATCACCCTCTACGCCAGCGGTATCCCAGCCGGACAAAAAGTGACCCTCTATGCCAGTCAGTTCAACGCCGAGGCCTCCGCCTGGCGCGCTGAGATCGGCACGGTTGAGAATGGGCGCAACGTGCTCATTGTCCCTCAAATCGGCAATGGAACCGCCTCTAGAGGAGGCAGCCTCTACTTTACCTACAGCGGCGGCAGCCCTGAGGGGATTAGACTGCACGTGCGGCGGGCCGTAGACATCCCCCTGCTGGACCTGTCCCGCTGGTACGGCATGGAAGAGGCCGCCCGCAGGCAGGCCATCCAGGATTACGTCCAGCAACTGCAGTCATACGTCATCCAGATTGGCATCTCCGGCCACAATAAATTGACCCAATGTCTGAACGTCACCGAAATCGCCACGCCCACGGTGCTCCTCTCCCTCCCCGCCGCAGCGGTGCTGGGCAGCGCTGGAAAAAGCGGCGTGGAAGAACAGGTAGACACCATCTACAACAGCATCCTGGCTTGGGAGGATGTGATGCACATCTGCAAAACCACCCAGGGTATCGACAATACCTATGAAAAAAACGACATGCAGTCCCGCCAGAATATCCGCTGCATGACGATGTTTTCCGGCGCGTTCATGTACGCCGCCGGGAACCACATCGGCATCGGCTACGGCTCCTGCGGCGGCATGGTGTGCGGCAGGCCCATCAGCCAGCTGAAGCCGGGCGCCCGTGCCAATGAGCTTTTTGGCTGGGGTATCGCCCACGAAATCGGCCACAACATGGACAAGCTAGGCAGGGCGGAGATCACTAACAACATCTATGCCATTATGGTCCAGACCTATGACGGCGGCCTTGGAATTCTTCCCTCCCGCCTGGAGACCAGCGGCAAATACGAGCGCATCTTCACTAAGACAGCTCAGGGCTATCCCGGCGCGTCCAACGACGTATTTGTACAGCTGGGCATGTATTGGCAGCTTCACCTGGCCTATGACCTGGACCAAAATCCCATGGATTTTTACAACCGCTTCTTCAAAGCCTGGAAAGCGGGGACATACTTTAACGGCGCGTCTTCCTATGACGACAAGGTGGCCCTCACCGCCGCCGGGGTGGCCGGAAAAGACCTGAGCGGCTTCTTCACCCGCTGGGGCATGGTCCTTAGCCAGAGCGCCCGCACAAAGCTGGCCTCCTATCCCAAGGAGGAGCGGGCCGTCTGGTATCTCAGCGATCAGAGCCGCCGGGACGCCCTGTCGGGCAAGAGCCGCTCTGTCGGCTCCGTAGCGGTCAGCGCCGCCCTCCAAGGGGATAACCAGGTGCTTCTCACCATCACGCCCTCCATTACCGGGCAGGTCCAGGGCTACGAGATCCGCCGCAACGGCGTGCCCATCGGCTTTACCACCCAAGCCACCTATACCGATGTCATCGGCTCGGCCAACCACCGGACGTATGAGTACACTGTGGCCGCATACGATACCCTGGGCTATCAGATTGCAGTGGGTTCAGCCGGGCAGCTCCGGGTGGCCTATGATAAGCTGGTGGACGCCAGTGCTTACACGATGACCCGCAGCGGAGATACCGTGACCATCACCTTCCCCCAGGCCACCCCCATCTCCGGCCTGAAGCTCACCGGGACAGGCCGTCCCACATCCGGAGCGTATTCCATCAGCATCACCGCTGCATTCACCGGAGAACAAGGTCAGCCCGTTACCCGCACCGTCACCGCCCGCACCGGAACGTTCAGTGCGGACAATCTGTCCACAGACGGCGGCTATCTCACCTACTTCAACAAGCCCGGCGCCGCCGGAACCCAGGACACCCGCATCTGGACCTATGACGCCAAAAGCGTCGTCATCACCGGAATTCCCTCCTCCGTGCCAAACGGAGACATCCGCCTGGTCAGCTATGCCGAGGACGACATCTCCTTCCTGGAAGGCGGCGGCGTGGGCCGTCTGGCGGCGCCCCTGGACGTGGGCGACCGGGTCCTTCCCGCCGGCACGCTGGTAATCGCCGGCAACTACCGGGGCGACCCGCTGTTCTGCACCATTAAGATCCTGGGCCGCTTCACACAAACCGCCATCACCGAAGACGACGGTGCCCTTCCCACCGAGGAGGAGCGCTACCTCTCCGGAGACACCTATCTATTTGCCGAAATCCCCGCCGACCAGCAGGTCAGCGACATCAGCGACGGTCTCTTCCTTTTCGTGCCCAATGTCCAGCAGGAGGCCGAGCTGCAGCAGCAGAGCAGCTGTAGCGGCGTGAACCTGCTGCCCAGCCAAATTCAGGCGCAGATCTTCCGCACCGCCGATCCTCAAAATCCCGACAGCCAGCACATGACCGCCTCCACCCGCTGGATCGCCAGCCCTGGCGGCGCGGACCTGCCCGCTGTGGTGATCCGCACGGAGGATACGGCCCAATGATCAAGCCTATACGGTATTTGCTGGCCCTCTGCCTGCTCTCCAGCCTTTTCCCGGCGGCAAGCGCCGCGGCAGGCCCCAGCGTCGCCTGCCGTTTTTCCGGTGACAGCTCCGCCGCACTGACTTTGGAGGGGCTGGACAGCCGGGTATATGGCGTACAGCTGGAGCTGGTTCTCCCCAGCACATATCCAGAAGCTGACTTCATTCCCTGGGACACAGAAGCCTATGCCCTGTGCCAGACAGAGACAGACTGCGGGCGGACCACCGTGCGCATCTACCTGCTGCCCGGCGCCGGTCGCCCCCTGGGGGACAAAGGCCGGGCAGCGCTGGGAACTCTGGAAGCTGAAACGCCGCTGGACCTGCCGGACCAAATCCGGCTGACTCTCTTAGATCCCGGCCTGCGACCCTATTCCGGCGCCGACCGTACCTTAGTAGATCTGGAGGAGCGCTCCTCCGGTGGAACTGCCGGAAGCTCCGGCAGTTCCGGTTCCGGCGGCTCCAGCTCCGGAGAGAATGATTACCACCGAATAGACGTAAACGGCGCGGACCACGGCAGCGTACAGGTCTCCCCCTCCCGCGCCCAACGTGGCGAGACGGTCACGGTCGCTACAACCCCCGACTCCGGCTATATCCTCGGCCGGCTAACGGTCGTGGACAGCGCCGGGACGGACCTGGAGCTCCAAAACCGTGGGGACGGCATTTTCACCTTCTCGATGCCCCGCGCCCGGGTAGAAATCCAGGCGGAGTTCCACCGCCCGGAGACGTTTCCCGATCAGTCCGGAGGCGTGGACTACGACACCTGGGGCGGTCTGCCCTATCTGGATGTAAAAGAAGACGACTGGTTCTGGGAGGCCGTGTTCTATGCCCACCACCAGGGACTGATGAATGGCATCGGGGCGCAGTATTTCGGTCCCGGCGAGCCTGTTACCCGCGGTATGATTGTCACGATTCTTTACCGTCTGGAGGGCAGCCCCGCCGCCAGTCTGTCCCGGTTCCTGGATGTACCGGAGGGGGAATACTACTCCTCTGCCGTGGCCTGGGCCTCCGCCAGCGGCGTAATAGAGGGCTATGGCGACGGGCGCTTCGGCCCCAACGACCCGATTACCCGGGAACAGATGGCGGTCATCCTCCACCGCTATGTCCAGTATAAGCACTACAGCGCCAGCGCCCGAACCAGCCTGTCCGGCTATGCCGACGCCGGGGAGATCGGGCTTTACGCCCAGCAGGCCATGCAGTGGGCCAATGCCGAGCAGCTGATCACCGGCACCAGCGCTACAACGCTCTCTCCCAGGGGACAGGCTACTCGTTCCCAGGCTGCGGCAATTCTCATGCGTTTCTGCCGGCAGATCGCTCAATAGCGGTGTTTATTCCAACCTAAAACTGCTGAACCCGTCTTTGGGCGTTTTGGCCTGTTTCAGATAGGGCCTGGGCTCTTATATGCACGTAAAACAGCCCCAGATTGAGCGGGCAACTCAATCTGGGGCTGTTTTACGTCCTATTCCGGAGACCTGCAAGCTCACCCTGCTGGGACCGCTCGCAGCTGCGCGGCCCGCGCCGTCCCCTGCTTACTTCATTCCGCTGACGATCTCAGCGGTATCCATGGCGATCATGAGCTCCTCGTCGGTGGGGATGAGCAGCACCTTTACCTTGGAGCCGGCGGCGGAAATCACAGTCTCCTTCCCCCGGACATTGTTGGCCGCCTCGTCCATCTCCACGCCCATGAACTCCAAGCCGGAGGCAATCGCCATCCGGTTGGAGGCGGCGTTCTCACCCACACCAGCGGTAAAGACAATGGCGTCTACCCCGCCCATCGCAGCGGCATACGCGCCGATGAGCTTTTTCACGTTATAGTTGAACACATCCACAGCTAGAGCCGCCCGGCAGTTGCCCTTGGCGGCGGCGTCATCCAAATCCCGGAAGTCGGAGGACACGCCGGAGATGCCCAGCACACCGGATTTTTTATTAAGAACATTGAGCATTTCCTTAATATCCATATGATATTTATTCATCAGATACTCCATAATGCCCGCGTCCAAATCGCCGGAACGGGTGCCCATGGGCAGGCCGGCCAGAGGGGTGAATCCCATGGAAGTGTCCACGCTCTTTCCCCCGTCTACAGCAGCGATAGAGGAGCCGTTGCCCAGGTGGCAGGTGATGATCTTCAGCTCCTCAATGGGACGGCCCAGCATGGCGGCGGCCCGGCCGGACACATAGCGGTGGGAGGTGCCGTGGAAGCCGTAGCGGCGGACCTGATCCTTCTCATAGTACTCATAAGGCAGGGCGTAGAGATACGCCCGCTCAGGCATAGTCTGGTGGAATGCCGTATCAAACACGCCCACCATGGGCACGCTGGGCATTACCTTCTGGCAGGCCCGGATGCCGGTGATATTGGCGGGATTGTGCAGAGGAGCCAAAGGAATGCACTTCTCCAGGGCGTTCATCACCGCGCCGTCAATGAACACAGACCCGGCAAACTCCTCGCCGCCATGGACGACCCGGTGGCCTACTGCGTCGATCTCAGAGACCGAGCGGATCACCCCGTGCGCCTCGCTCATGAGAGCGTCCAGCACCGACTGGATGGCCTCTGCATGGGTGGGCATGGGGATCTCCGCCTCGTGCTTGAGGTCCTTGGCGGGCACCTTATGGGTCAGGCGCCCGTCAATGCCGATGCGCTCGCACAGGCCCTTGGCCAGCACGTCCCGGGTATCGGTATCCATCAGCTGATACTTCAGAGAGGAGCTGCCTGCGTTGATGACCAGAACTTTCATGTTGATAATCTCTCCTTTAGATTTGTGGGATAGCTCTTGTATCCCCATCGTTCCCATAGTAAAATGGGAAGGTAAACTCTGTATTTCATTCTAGTACTTTTTTCCTGAAAGAACAACCCACAATTTTGCAAATCAGCGGAAATTTTTTATTCTTATTTCGCACCAGCCGCTCTGGAGGGCACACGATGAAGACAGCCGGCATTATCTGTGAATACGATCCCTTTCACTTGGGCCACGCGTGGCATATCGCCGCCACCCGGCAGCGGCTGGGGGAGGACTGCGCCGTGGTGTGCTGCATGTCTGGTCACTGGACCCAGCGGGCGGACTGCGCTTGCGCCAGTAAGTGGCGCCGCGCGGCTCTGGCCCTGGCCGGCGGGGCGGACCTGGTGATTGAGCTTCCCCTCCCCTGGGCTCTGTCTACGGCGGAGCGTTTCGCCCAGGGGGGAACCGCCACGCTGGCGGCGGCCGGCGTTGTGGACACGCTCTCCTTTGGCAGTGAGGCGGGCGATCTCGCTCCCCTTCAGGCCGCGGCGGAGTGTCTGGACACGGCGGCCTTTCGGGCGGCCCTCTCTCTCCGTCTGGCGGAGGGTACGCCCTTCGCCGCCGCTAGACAGGCGGCGGCCGAGGCCTGCCTGGGCCCGGCCGGGAGCTGCCTGGCCCATCCCAACAACAATCTGGGGGTGGAATACCTACGGGCCATCCAAGCCCAGCGTCTGCCCCTCCAGGCGTTGGCCATTCCCCGCCGCGGGGCGCAGCACCATAGCTGGGAAGCGCACGGGGGCTTTGCCTCCGCCACCCAGATCCGCCGCCTGCTGCGCTCCGGAGCGCGGGAGACGGCGACAGAGCTGATGCCCCCCGGCAGCCTGAATACCCTGGGAGAACCCGCCAGCCTCGTCCCAGTGGAGCGGGCCATTCTGGCCCGGCTGCGGACGATGACTGTGGAGCAATTCGCCGCTCTGCCCGACAGCGGCGCCGCCGCCGGACTTCCCGCCCGGCTGTTCCGCGCCGCGCGGCAGGCGGCCGGCCTGGAGGAATTTTACGCCCTGGCAAAAACCAAATCCTGCTCCCATGCCCGGCTGCGGCGGCTGGCTGTCAGCGCCTTTCTGGGACTTACAGAGGCGGAGCGCCCTCCCGCCCCCCTCTATATCCGGGTGCTGGGCTTTCGTCAAAAGGGCCAACGCCTTCTGCGGCGGATGAAAACGGCCGCTTCTCTTCCCATCATCACCAAACCCGCCCACGTAAAGCGGCTTTCACCCCAGGCCCAGGCCCTATTTGCCTTGGAAGCCCGCGCCAGCGACCTATACGCCCTGTGTGCTCCCGTCCCCTCCCCCTGCGGCTCAGACTGGACCCACACTCCGGTGCAGTGTTAGCCTTCTTCCCTCCCTGCAGCCAGACCATCAAAAAAACTCCCCTGTGGGGGAGTTTCATCGAAAAAAGCTGAAGACCTTTTCAACATGCCTGCCGGGAGGGCTGCCTTTACTGGGCAGCCCTCCCGGCCTATTTTTCAATGCACCTGCTTACAGTGGACACATAAACCGTGAAACATCATCCTGTGCCCCGTCACTTGGTGCGCGCTCTCCCGGCAGGCCTGCTCATCCAGCCGCGGGTCATAAGGCAGTTCCATGTCAAATACGCCGCCGCACTTGTCGCAGTGAAAATGCACATGCCGCCGGGTATCCGCGTCATACCGCTCTACTGGGAAGGGCATACGCACCAGCCGCCCTTCCTCCGTCAGTAAATTCAGATTGCGGTAGACCGTCCCCAAGCTCAAGCTGGGATTTTCAGGCTTCAGCCACTGAAAGACCATCTCCGCAGTGGGATGCTGGTCACTTCCCAGCACCGCCTCGTAAATCAATTCCCGCTGTCGGGAATAGCGCTTACCATTCATGGGTCATTCCTCTGTATTTCAAATTTATGATAATCATTCTTGTTATTAATATAGCATCCTTTTCCCTTTCGCGCAACCCTTTTTTATCAACTCCTGTTCACTCTCAGCCTCCCGCCCGATTGGTAAAAATGGAAAATATAATCCGCCGCTGAAGCCGGCAACAGATTATTGCAAAAGTTTTCACGAAACATAGGAAAAACGGTTTGGATTTATGGAACACTGATTCTGGCCGCACTCTATCAAATTGGGCTCTTATACACGCGGTCCGGTGTGTGTTTCTGTTAAAATTTTTCCGGGCGTAAAGCATATCCACCAGCGCATACTACACAACGGATGGATGACATC
Source organism: uncultured Flavonifractor sp. (assembly GCA_947346365.1). Taxonomy (GTDB): domain Bacteria; phylum Bacillota; class Clostridia; order Oscillospirales; family Oscillospiraceae; genus CANAAV01. The sequence goes on along the minus strand of CANAAV010000001.1, from coordinate 62,785 downwards.
TGCTGTTCGGCACACAACGAGACAGGAGGATACGCAATGAAACAGCCTTTAACCCTTTTCTGCCTGGGGCTGGCGCTGACCGCCGCCCTGACAGGCTGCTCCAAAACGCAGGCACCCAATGTGACTCCCACACCCACACCCGCAGGCAATGTGGAGCCCACCGCCACTCCCGGCGGACTGGAAAACGGCGGCGGCGTGCTCCCGAATGAGAGCGGCGCTCCCCAAAACAGCGCAAACCCCGGCGTGTCCGGCTCTGTGGGTTCCGCAGGCGCGGCGGCACGTTCCGGCTTAAGCGGCGACAGCACCAACATCCGGGGCATCGCTCCCGGCATGAACGGCAGCAACGCCGCCCGCGGCGCGGCGGACAGCGCGGGCCGCATGGTCCGGGACGCCGCTGAGGGCGCCGGCGATATCGCCCGCGGCGTAGTGGACGGCGTGGGCGACGCCGCCCGAGACATTGGAAACGGCGTCAAGGACGCCGTACGCTGACCTCTTTTCACCGGCCGCGTCCAAACTCAGCCCTAAAAAGCCAGACGCACCCGCTCCATGGGCGCGCCTGGCTTTTTATCATCCGTCCCCGCAACTCTCCCGGGGCTGAACCACCACGCATTTGTCCTTCCACCGGCCCCGGCCATAGGACACCAGACAGATTGCCAAACCCAGAATCCAGCCGATCAGATAGGACCAATACAATTCCTCCGGTCCAAACCAGCGGGCCAGCAAGTAGGCCGCCGGCAGGCGCGCCCCCCACTGGGACACGATAGAGGCCGCCATGGGCACCATTGTAGCCCCCGCGCCCCGCAGGACGCTGCTGAGAATAAACATCACCGCCAGCACAAACATCGGGGTAAGCACCCGCAGCAGATAGGCCTCTCCGGCCGCCACTACAGCGCTCTCCCGGTTAAAAAGCATCAGCAGCGGGCGGCGGAGGGGAATTACAATGGCCGTCATAACCAGACAGACCGCCGTACTCACCAGCAGGGCGCTGCGCGTCCCCTGTTTCACCCGGTCCAACTGCCCAGCTCCCATATTCTGCCCTACGAAAGTCGTCGTCGCAGTACAGAAAGACTGGATGGGCATAAAGGCAAAGGAGTCAATTTTGTTGGCGGCACTGAATCCGGCGGCAAAATCGTTGCCAAACCCGTTAATCAACGCCTGCATAATGAGAATCGCCACCGAAAATTGGCATTGGTGGATAGCAGAAGGCACACCCAGGCGTACAATCTGGCCCAGCAGCTTCCGGTCAATCCTCATCTGAAGAAAACGGATGTGCAGAAACGGATATTTCCAGTTGATATAGAAAATACCAAACACCCAAGAGCAGATTTGAGCGATGATTGTGGCCAAGGCCACTCCGAATACTCCAAGGCCGAAGCTCAGCACGAATAAAAGGTCCAGGATGATGTTGAGCACGCACGCAACCGCCAGAAACAGCAGCGGCGTCTTGCTGTCCCCCAAGCCCTGCATGATGCCCGCGTTCACATTATACCCCAGCGATCCCACTCCGCCGGCAAAAATGACGATACAGTAAACTCTCGCCTGGTCAAACGCCTCCCCGGGCACCCGGATCAGGGTGAGCAGGGGGGTCGTAAGCGCCACCCCCAGCAGGCTCAGCGGTAGAATCAGTATCAGCAGGGCGCTGTACAGGGTGTCCACCGTCCGGGCTACGCTGGCCTGGTCTCCGGCCCCAATGTACTGCGCGATCATCACTGTGGCGCCCATAGCAAAGCCGATGAACAAAGAGGCCAGCAAAAACACCACTGGAAAGCCTGTGCCCACGGCAGTCAACGCGGAAGCGCCCACGTAATTGCCCACTACAATGGAGTCCACCATATTGTACAGCTGCTGAAAAATATTTCCCACCAGCAGCGGTAGAGAAAACGTGACAATCAGTCTCGCAGGGGAGCCCTGAGTCATATCCATGGCCCCATGAGCGCGTTTTATCACTTGGCTCATAAACGCTTGCCGCTCATTCCTTTCTCAAATCCATATACGCCGGTGTGGAAAGCTCACCGCTTTCCACGCTCCCGTTCATAGATAATCCGCAGGCCGTCCAGCACCAGCTGGGGGTCTACCACATCGATCATTACCGTGTTCTCCGCTACCATCCGGGCCAAACCTCCAGTGGCCACCACTTTAATCGCTCCGCCGCCCATCTCCTCTTTCGCCCGGCGGATGAGGTATTCCATGGCCCCGATGTAACCCAGCACCGCTCCGGCCTGAATTTGTCCTACGGCGGTGGTGCCCAGAACGGTGTCCGGCTTTACCAGCTCTACCCTGGGCAGCAGGGCGGTTTTTTGAAACAGCCCGTCGATTGAAACCCGCACTCCAGCGGTGATACACCCACCCAAGTAAACTCCCTCCCCGCTGAGGGCGTCCAGCGTGGTGGCGGTGCCAAAATCCAGCACCACCGCCGGTCCGCCGTATTTCACCAGAGCCGCCACATCCGCCGCCGCCCGGTCGGGCCCCAGGCGCTCCTCACTGGCACAGGGGACATAGGGTAGGCGCGGGTCCAAATCCTCGTCCAAAACCAGCGGCGTTTTGCCCAGATATTTCACCACCGCGCTGGTGAGGGTATACATCACCTGGGGCGCCACCGAGCCTATTACCACGTCCTCCACCTGGCCCACTTCCAGCCCAAAACGGGTAAAATAGGCGCAGATATGCAGTCCGATCTCGTCCGAGGTGCAGTTGTCGTCGGTTGTCAGCCGGAAGCTGCCTTCCAGCTTATCCCCCCGAAATAGTCCAAAAACCATGTTCGTGTTCCCTACGTCGATTACCAGCAGCATCTCTCTGCTCCCCCTCCATCACCCTGCGTATAGCAGACCATTCCATCCCCGCTCATGCGCATTACACCGTAGCTGGCCGCATACAAGCTGCCGATGCTGCCGGGATTCATCACCCACAGCTCCCCCAGCAGATCGCAGCAGGCGCTGTGGGTGTGCCCGAACAGCAGCGCGTCCACTCCCGCCTCCCGGGCCGCCGCCACCGCGCCCCCTATCCCCGCTTTGACTCCATAGGTATGTCCGTGGCACATAAGCACCCGCCTGCCCTCAAAGGTCAAAATGCGCTGCTCCGGCAGGTCGCTGCGCCCATCACAGTTGCCGCAGACACAGGCCAGGGGAATGTCCGGAAACTGCCTTTTCAAATCCGCCGCATCCCGCGAGACGTCTCCCAGGTGGAGAATTTGGTCAGGCGCCTCCCGGCGGACCGCGGCGGCCATTTTTGACACATTTCCATGAGAATCAGAGAAAACTAAAATCTTCACCGGATGCACCCCTCTGCCCTTGAAACATAGAATGGAATGAGCATTGCTATCATAAATTATCAATGATGGGATGGAGTTGATTTTTATGCAGGAACCCAAGAACAATCTGGACCAGCTGATGCGCGACCCGAAGGCTGCCGGACTCCTCAAGCAGAAAGATCTGCTAAAAAGCCTGATGCAGTCCCCGGACACCCAGCGCCTTATGCAGATGCTCAGCCAAAACGCTGGAGACGGCCTGAAAAGCGCCGCCTCCGCCGCCGCCAAGGGGGACGCCGGACAGCTCACCGGCCTGCTCCAGCAGGTGATGCAGAGCAAAGAGGGTGCCCAGCTGGTGGAGCGCATCAACCGGGCGGTCCCACAGGACCAACGATAGCAAAGCCGCGCCGTAAGCCGGAAAGAAAGGGGGGAGCTGCCGCATGGCGGAGTTTGAGGATCGTCTCAACGCCATTCTCGGGGACCCGGAGGCTATGGGGCAGATCGTCTCCATCGCAAAGGCCCTTACCGGGGAGGGCGGGGAACCTGCCTCTGAACCGGAAACGCCTGCACAGGAGGCAGAGGCTTCCCCGGCGCAGGACGCCGCTTCCACCCCGCCCGCCGCTCTGCCGCCGAATCCCCAGGAGAGTCAGCCCAATTGGGGGGCCGTCCTGGGGGCCTTGGGCGGCGCAGGAGGCAGCACGGGGGACAATCCCCTCTCCACGCTGGGAAAGCTGGACCCCAAGCTGCTTCAAAGCGCCGCAGTTCTTTTTTCCGAGTACTCCGCCGGAGACGACCGCAAAACCGCACTGCTCGCCGCCCTAAAGCCCTTTTTAAAACCCGAACGTCAGGCTAAAGTGGACCGGGCTATGGAGCTGGCCCGGCTTTCCCGCGTGATCCGAACGGCCTTCCGGCTTTTTCAGTCCAGCCGAGAGGAGGGCGGGACGGATGTATAACCGCTACATACCCAACGGTGCCTCCTATACCAGGGTGCTGGAAGACGACGGCCCCCCGCTCTCTCCGCCGCAGGCCCATCCTGTCCCCCCGCCGGAACCGCCCCCGGCGTCAGAGTCCCCGCCGCCGGAGGTTCCCCCTATTCCAGAGCCGCCGCAGGCCCAAAAAGCGCCGGGCGGCAACGCGCCAAAGAAAAAATCCGGGCTCTCCTCCCTGCTAAAAGGGCTGAAGCTGGACGATCTGGACACAGGCGACCTGCTGCTTCTGCTGATCCTTCTCTTTTTATTTCTGGAGGGAGACGATACCGAACTGCTGATTACTCTGGGCCTCCTGTTGGTTCTGGGGTTGGAGTAGTCTCTCCCGGCGCATGGAGCACCGTGCCGTCCGGCAGGGCAAAGCGGGTCCCCTCCGGGGCCGGACGCTCTACGTCATAGGCGCTCATGCGGTAAACTACCCGCTCCCCCTTCAACGTCTCGGCACACACCAAAAGGCCGCTGTCCACCGCCACCCAATACCGCTCCCAGTACTCCAGCTGGTCCGGGGCGGTCTCTACATAAATACAGGGCATTCCCCCCTGCTCCATATACCCGGCATCCGAGATATGGCCGGTATCCAGGGCCAGTACATCCTCATAGGTGGGGATGCGCTGGCCCTCTAAGTCGGCGGAATACTCGTCCGCCGGGGCGCTGTACACCTCCTGGCTGTCCTCATACCACAGCCAGAGGGTCCCGTCCCCCACAATGGACCAGCGGGGCGTGCCGGTGCCCAGCGCATAGGTCATCGTCCATCCGCCATCCACCCAGACCTGAGCGCGGGTGCTCCCGCGTTCCGCTTCCCCATCGCCCCAAATATCCTCCACCGCCACTTCCCGGTAATAGCTCTCCGGGCGGGAGAGCGTGCGGATGACATTTTGTACGGTCTGCGCCGTCACCTCTATCCGCACCACATCCGCCTCTTCCGGTCCGTCGGACGGACCTTGGGTCGCCGCCGGAGTGGGCAGAACAATCCTGGCCGTCTCCTGGGTAAATAGGCCCATGCCAAAGCTGGAGATTACCGCCACCACAATAACGGCGGCCGTCAGCAGCAGCACAAGGTTCCCCTTCTTCTCCCCCAAGCGCCCACCTCCCCAAGCCTCTTTGGGCCGCCTGCGGACCAAAATGCCTGACCGGCCCGCAGGAATATAAATGATTACCGGGAATCCCCGCCGTCTTCCGGGGACTCCTCCCCATGGGGACTCCGCCTACCGTTGTTAGCGGTAAAAATCCGCGCGGACACTGCTCCGGCGGCACACAGAGCCAGCAGCAGCACCATGGCCTTCTCCGCCCCGGCAGTGGTGAGCACCACGGCGGACAGGCCCAGAATTGCGCTGATGATATACAGCACCGCTACCGCCTGCTTTTGGGAAAACCCCATATCGATCAGCCGGTGGTGCACATGGCTGCGGTCGGCGTGCATAGGGCTCTGCCCGTGGGCAATACGGCGGACAAAGGCAAAGCAGGTATCAAAAATAGGCAGGCCCAGCATTAAAAAGGGCACTGCAAAAGAGATAATCGTGTAAAACTTGAACAGCCCCTGGATGGACACCACTGCCAGCACGTAGCCCAAAAACGTAGAGCCGGTGTCCCCCATAAAGATTTTTGCCGGATTCAGGTTGTAGGGCAGAAAGCCGATGCACCCGCCCGCCAGGGCCGCCATCAGAACCGCCGCCGGACCGTCCGCCACCACCAGGGAGATGACCAGCAGTGTCATGGAGCTGATGGTGGACACGCCGCAGGCCAGACCGTCCAGGCCGTCGATGAGGTTGACGGCGTTGGTAATCGCCACAATCCACAGTACCGTAAAAGGGATGGACAAAGCGCCCAGCTCCCAATACAGATCGGCGGAAAACACATTGGGGTTTGACAGCGTTTCAATCACATTACCGGAACACACTGCCACCAGGGCGGCAATGATCTGCACTACAAACTTGAACATGGCTTTCAGGGAGTAGATATCGTCGAAAATACCCAGCACGACAATAATGACCGCCCCCAAAAGCATTCCCCGCAGCTGGGTGGTCATCTCCGAGAAGAGGAGTACGCTGAGCAGAAAGCCCAAAAAAATCGCCAGCCCGCCCATGCGGGGAATGGGGTGGTCGTGCATACGCCGGTTGTCCTTGGGCACATCTACCGCGCCCATCTTAGTCGCCAGACTCTTGACCACCGGGGTGGAAATCAAGGAGACAAGCAGCGCTACCGCCAGCGCCGCCGCCACCGCCCCGACGAGAGATGGTTCCAATTTCATTGGCATGGGGAAAGCTCCTTTTCTATTGCCGGGCCGGAGCGTCCGCCCGGTGCGAAGACCGATCCGGCCCTTCTCTCTATGTTACCGGGGCAAAAAGCCCACCTTTTTGTAGACCTTGCGCAGGGTCTTTATGGCGGTCCGCTCGGCCCGCTCGGCCCCGGCGCGCCATATGCTCTCCAAATAGGCCTTATCGGCGAGCAGCCGCTCGGTCTCCTCCCGGATGGGCCGCAGGCACTCTATAACGGCCTCCCCTACCACGCTTTTAAACACCCCGTAGCCCTGGCCTGCAAACTCCGCTTCCACGGCCTCGTAGCTCTTCCCTGTAGCGGCGGCGTAGATCTGGATCAAGTTGGACACACCGGGCTTGGCCTTGGGATCGTAGCGGACGGGATTTTCCGTATCGCTGTCGGTCACCGCCCGCTTGAACTTGCGCATGATATCCTCCGGCTTTTCCATCAGGAATACGCAGCCCTCGGGCGCTGATTTACTCATCTTGGACTCCGGGGCGCTCAGACCCATAATCCGGGCCCCCACTTTGGCAATATACGGCTCAGGCACCTTGAACACGTCGCCGTAAACGCCATTAAAGCGCTCAGCAATGTCCCGGCAGATCTCCACATGCTGCTTCTGATCCTCCCCCACGGGTACAAAGTCCGGCTGATAGAGCAGGATGTCCGCCGCCATAAGGCTGGGATAGGTAAACAGTCCTGCGTTGATATTGTCGGCATTTTTCGCCGACTTGTCCTTAAACTGGGTCATGCGGGAGAGTTCCCCAAACATCGTATAGCAATCCAGCACCCAGCCAAGCTGGCTGTGGGCGGGCACGTGAGACTGCACAAACAGCACGCACTTCTCCGGGTCCAAGCCGCAGGCAATATACTGAGCGATCTGGGTCAGCGTGCGTCGGCGCAGGGCCGCCGGATCCTGCCGCACCGTGATAGTGTGCAGATCCGCCATGAAAAAGTAGCAGTCAAACTCTTCAATCATCTCCGGCCAGTGGCGCAGGGGACCCAGGTAATTGCCCAGATGCAGATCTCCGCTGGGCTGAATGCCGGAGACCATCACTTTCTTTTGATTCTCCATAAAATTGACACCTCGAATGAGTTTCGTCTCCCATGTACGCCTCCCCGCTTAGACGGTGGAGGCATTGTCTGTTATGATATCATATTTAAAGCCCCTTGACAATCCTTCCCTAAAAAAATAGAATAGGGTGGCAACCGTTATGAAAAGGAGCTTTTTGCAATGGATATGAAATGGTTTGACGAAATGGAGGCCCGCATTCCCAAGGGCGGCGTGCGCACCCGCTTCGCCCCTTCCCCCACCGGGTATATGCATGTGGGCAATCTGCGCACCGCTCTGTACACCTGGCTGATCGCCCGCCGCAGCGGCGGTGCTTTTCTCCTGCGCATCGAAGACACCGATCAGGAGCGCCTGGTAGAGGACGCCGCCGGCATTATCTACAGCACCCTGCGCAAGTGCGGGCTGGACTGGGACGAAGGGCCCGACATAGGCGGTCCCGTAGGACCCTACATCCAGACCCAGCGGAGGGACCTCTATGGGAAATACGCCCAGCTGCTGATGGAAAAGGGACATGCCTACCGCTGTTTCTGCGGCAAAGCGCGGCTGGAGGCCCTCCACGGCGAGGACGGCCTGGGCGGCTATGACGGCCACTGCCGGGACCTGCCACAGGCGGAAATTGAGGAAAAGCTGGCCGCAGGCGTCCCCTATGTCATCCGCCAGCGCATTCCCCGCAGCGGACAGACCACATTTTCCGACGCGGTGTTTGGGGACATTACGGTAGACAACGCCACCCTGGACGACCAGGTGCTCATCAAATCCGACGGTCTGCCCACCTACAACTTTGCCAACGTGATTGACGACCATCTGATGGGCATCACCCACGTCGTCCGCGGTTCGGAATATCTGTCCTCATCCCCCAAGTATAACCTGCTCTACCAGGCCTTCGGGTGGCAGGTGCCCACCTATATCCACTGCTCTCCGGTCATGCGGGACCAGCACAACAAAATGAGCAAGCGCCACGGGGACCCCTCCTATGAGGACCTGCTGGCCAAGGGTTTTTTGTCCGAGGCAGTGGTCAACTATGTGGCCCTGCTGGGCTGGTCGCCCAGGGGCGAATATGCCGAGCGGGAATTTTTTACCCTTCGGGAGCTCTCTGAGATTTTCGATACCGGCGGCATCTCCAAGTCCCCCGCCATTTTCGACCTGGAAAAGCTGAAATATTTCAACGCCAATTATCTGCGCGCCCTCTCTCCCGCGGACTTTTTCGCCGGGGCGAGGCCCTATTTGGAGCAGGCCATTCAAAATCCCGCTGTTGATCTGAGCTTGGTGGCCCCCCTGGTGCAGCCCCGGTGTGACACCTGGATGGACATTGCTCCTCAGGTAGACTTTTTCAACGCCCTGCCCGCTTACTCCAACGAGCTGTACTGCCACAAAAAAATGAAGACCAACGAGGAAAACTCCAGGCAGGCCCTGGAGCAGGTGCTGCCGGTGCTGGAAGCGCTGCCCCAGTGGAGCTACGATTCCCTGCACGAGGCGCTGTTGGGCCTGGCCCAGCAGCTGGGGCTGAAAAACGGACGTATCCTCTGGCCCGTGCGCACCGCGCTCTCCGGCAAGGCGGTCACCCCTGGCGGAGCCGTGGAGCTGTGCCATATTCTGGGCCGTGAGGAGAGCCTGCGGCGCATCCGGCAGGGCATCGCCCAGCTGGGGTAATCTCATTTATCCGCAAACCGCTATGGGCCGCGCCATTTTGTGGCGCGGCCCATCCCAGGTTATCAAAAAAGTCTCACAGAGTTCGCGCCGCTGGGCGCGAATCAAGTAAAATTTTGTTTTCTCCGGCGACATGTGCGTCGAAGAAAACACTTTTCGGGCTGTCAGTGCACCGATTGTCCGCTTACAACGGACAATCGGTGCGCGCCACAGGCCGCAATTGACTCGAAAAAGCGGCTTTGCCGCTTTTTCGACAGTCTCCTATGGGCCGCGCCATTTTGTGGCGCGGCCCATCCGTATTCCTCGAACCCGTCCGTATCAGCGCTGCTCTTTTCCCAGCAGCTCGTCGGACACCAACTCCAGCTGCTCTGCCTTGTGATAGCGTTCCGCCAGAGTGCTCTGCTGCTGCGCCGCCGCCGGCTGCCGGCCAAAGGCCAGCTTCAGCAACACGGGAGTCAGCACCGCGCACCCCACCACCATGATAACAATCGGCGTCATTATCGTCTGGCTGAGCACCCCCATGGACAGTCCCCGGTTAGCCACAATCAGGGCCACCTCGCCCCGGCATGCCATGCCTGTCCCCACCTGTACGCATTCCGCCCCCCGGAATCCGCACAGCCGGGCCCCCAGGCCGCAGCCGATCACTTTAGACAAAACGGCGCAGGCCAGCAGCAGCAGGGAGAACAGCGCCAGTCCGCCATTGAGCTGGGGCAGCTCCACCTTAATGCCGATGCCGGCAAAAAACACCGGAGTCAGCAGCAGGTAGCTCACCGGTTCAAATTTAGAGCGGATATAGCCCGCCTTAGGCGTGCAGGCCACTACCAGCCCCGCTACAAAAGCCCCGATGATATCCGCCACTCCGAAGAACTCCTCCGCGCAGTAAGCCAGCAGCAGACACAGTACAAAGGCAAACACCGGGTAGCGCCGGAGGTTTTTCTGATGGGCGTGGGCGATCATCATGCGGAACACTTTGATGCCTCCGGCCGCGGCGGCAACCGCAAAGGCAAAGAACAGCACGATTTTCAGCAGCACTGGCAGCAAACCGGCCCCGTCCCCCGCCATGCTGGCCACCACCGTCAGGGCCACCAGGCCCAGCACATCGTCGATCAGGGCGGCGGCCAGTATCGTGCTGCCAACCCGCGTGTCCAGACGCCCCAGCTCCTTGAGGGTTTCCACCGTAATGCTCACGGAAGTGGCGGTGAGCACCGTGCCCAAAAAAATATTCTCCAAAAGGGTATTCCCCGGCAGCCAGCCAGCTTTTCCCGCCAGCCAGCCAAACCCTGTCCCCATGGCCAGGGGCACAAGCACGCCGCACATGGCCACCAGGAATCCTGCCTTCCCGGCGCTGCGCAGCTCCCGCACGTCGGTGCCCATGCCGGCGGTAAAGAGAATGACGATCACGCCCAGCTCGCTCAGCTGGGATAAAAACGCAGTCTCCGACAAGACGTTGAGCACAGCGGGACCCAGCACCAGTCCCGCCAGCAGCGCGCCCACCACCCGCGGCATCTGAAATTTTCCTGTGACAATTCCCAGCAGCTTTGTGCTCAGCAAAATCAACGCCAGATCCAACAAATAGTGATAGGACATACCGGCCGCCCTCCTGCGCATAACGCCGTAAATCTTTTGTACAAAATATCATAGCGTCTTCCTGCGGATTTGCAAGAGACGATTTGCACGAAAACATGCGGACGCACACCGGCAAACTTTGTCTGCTACAGGCCCTCCCCACGCGGCTGCGTTCCCCGGCGCTGCGGCGGACCGGCGGCTTAAAGAAAATCTTAATATTCTTTTTAGAGCGTATTTCAAAATACTATGATATAATTATTTACATTACAGTGCAGCACACCGCCGGACAGACTGCTCTGAGGGGGGAGGGAGCCTTTTGCATCAGTGCACCGTCTATATTTTACTTACCCGCTCCAGGACCTGTTTTTCCCGCATCATCCATCTGGCCACCGGAGACGACTACACGCACGCCTCCATCAGCCTGGAGGGGCCTATGGGACCCTTTTACAGCTTCGGCCGAAAATACCCCCGGTTCGCCCTGCCTGCCGGACTGGTTCAGGAAGAGCTGGACCGCAGCTGGCGGCTGAGTGGGGAAGACGTCCCCTGCTGTTTGTACGCCCTTACGGTGTCTCCGTCCGCCCACCGCCGGCTCCGGCACCAGCTGAGGTCCATGTACGCCCTGCGCGGCATTTACCACTACAGCCTGTTGGGCGCTCTGGCCTGTCATTTCAACCTGCCGTTCCACCGGCAGCGGTATTACTTCTGCTCCCAGTTTGTCGCCGCTCTGCTTCAGGAGTGCGGCGCTGTAGAACTGCCCAAGCCTCCCGCCCTGCTGCGGCCGGCGGATTTCTGCGCGGTGCAGGGCCTGCGCACTGTCTACCGGGGGAATTTGAAAAACCTCAAGGCCCAGTGGGCGGCATAATATACAGGTAAACATAAAAATTTTCCCTTCTGCCGTTGACTGTTTCGGTCTCAGCGTGTAAAATGGTCACGAAGCATGTCAAATTGGAGGGATACCCTTATGGCAACCAAGCGCACTGATGGGCAGCGGCCCAGGATGATCCACTGTGAGCACTGCGGGGAAGATTACGCCTCTTCTTATAAACGCTGTCCTTTCTGCGACGAGGCAGACGACGAGAGCGGCTATTATGACGATGAGGAGACCATCCGCCTCCGGGGCGGGAAGCGCCTGGTGGGCTCCCCCCGCCCTAACAACAGCCGGGGCGGCGGCTATGGCGGCAGCCCCTCTCCTCTGAATATCTTTTTCACCGTAGTCTCTTTGGCCCTTATTGTCGCGGCGGTCATCATCGTCATCTCTATCATCAAACCCCTGGTAGACCGGGGAAAGACCACTCTTCCGGAGGGCCCCACGCCGCCTGCCAGCACTCAGCCCGCCCGGCTCCCCTCACCTACCCCGGCAAATACGCCGACCGCCGCGCCGGACGCTTCCGGTACGCCGGACAGCACGGCGCCCCCCATCCCCGCCAATTCCACACCGCCCTCCGCGCCGCCCTCCGCGCCGCCTACGCCCAATGTCCCCGCCAGTCAAACGGCCACGGACTTTACGCTTAACAAGAGTGAATTCACCCTCAGCGACCAGTGGCCCGCCCCGATCACTCTTAAAGTTACCTTCACCCCCGCGGGCACCACCGGCACCATCACCTGGACCAGCAGCAACCCGGATATCGCCTCGGTAGACAGCAACGGAACTGTCAGCCACGGCTCCAAAACCGGCACTGTCACCATCACTGCCACTATGGCCGGCGGTGTGTCCCAGACCTGCCGGGTACATAATACGGTCACAAACGGCGGCTCCGGCACAGCCGCTCCCAGCGGCAACACCGGTAGCAGCGCCGGCTCCTCCGGCAGCGGCAGCGCCGCGCTGTCCCTCAGCCGCAGCGACTTTACCCTGGTGCCTGGCGAGAGCTACCGGATCAAAGTCAGCGGCAATTCTGGTACGCCCTCTTGGAGTATCGGCAACACCTCTGTCGCCACCGTATCCAGCGACGGCACGGTCACCTATGCCGGTCCCGGCAGCACCACCCTCACCTGCACGGTAGATGGACAAACCTTGACCTGCATTGTCCGGGGAAAGAGCAGCTGACCCGTTTTACGGGCAAGGCGCTGATCTCTCCGCCCACGCCCCCTGTGCCTTTTCACCAACCGGCAGCGTGACAAAACCGGCCCCCTGCGAAATACCGCAGGGGGCCGGTTTCTTGCTTTGCTTCCACTACGCCTGCACGCTGATCTCTCCTCCGGAGACCGGCGCCGCAGCCGCCGCCTGGACCGTATACTGCTGCACGGCCGCATCTATTGAGGGGCCCACAGCCTCTGCCAGCGCCTGCGCCTGCGCCCGCAGCTCCATCCGGGTGGCGGCAAGCTGGGTTTGCTGGCGGCTGTCAATTTCCGCTTCCCGGAGATATCCTCCCTCTCGAATCTTGCGCATGGTTTTTTTACGGCTGAGCTCCTGGCGCAACCGCTGGGCCTGACGGGTCTGGTTCTCCCGCTCCAGCTTGGTCCGCCGGACGTCGGCCAGCTTTTCCCGCTCTAAATCCCGCTTCTTCCGGCCCGCCCGCGTTACCGCTTTTTGCAGCTGGTTGATGGCGGCCTGAATCTGTTCCGCATTTTCCTTGTCCCGGCCCTTAGCCGCTTTGAATTGAATCATCCTGCGCCGGGCATAGCCAGCGGCCGCATTGACCTCCGCCGCGTTCCTGGCCCGCGACAGGCGGGCATAGGCCTCCATAGGCGCATCCCCATACCGGACGGGAGTCTTTACTTGAAGGCGCTTTCTCTGCTCCTCCGCCTTTTCCCTGGCCTCCTGCATCATTTCAGGCAGGCTTTTATACGCGTTCTCCCTCTCGCTCAAAGGCACGGCAGCGTATGCCTGCCGCTGTTCCACCACCGGCTGGGGCGGCGTCTGCCCCACTCCGGAAACCGCCATTGCGCCCATTGCCGTCCCCTCCCTTTTTTGCTCTTTTTTATATTATCGGTACATTCGCGCTGAAAGGAAAGAGTTTGGCGGAAAAGTTATTGTTCCCGCTAGACCTTGTTTCACCATTAGCAATATGGCCGCCGGCGAGGATTTTTTTCGACTGGCAAGGGGTTTTGACGCAGGAATCCTGACGGATTCCAAGGAGAACTGTCGCTGTCCAGGCGGAAAAAGGCCCGCCGTCGTCTGGAAGTGCTAACCATTTTCAAACAAGGCCTAGCGGTCCGTCTGGCCTTCACAGGAAAATTCGCACCGCCAGCATAGCCGCACCCAGCACTGCGAGAACTACGCCGGTAATACGGTTGAGCGCAGCCGGCGCGGCACGGTTGGCAAACACTGCCGATCCCCTGGCCCCAGCCAGGGTAGCCGCGACGCACACGCCCAGGGCAAACAGGTCCGGCATCCCGCCGATGACCACATGGGACACCGCGCCGGTAAAGGCGGTAAAAGCCATGATAAATACGCTGGTCCCTACGGCGGTCTTAAGCTCATAGCCCAGCACGCTGGTAAGCGCCAGCAGCATCATCATGCCGCCCCCCGCGCCCACAAAACCGCAGATAAAGCCCACCATACTCCCACACAGGATAGACTGTACTATTTTCTGCCGCCTGGTTTTTTCCGCCTGAACCTCCCTGGCTGTCATAACGGGGCGGACAATGAATTTAATGCCCAGCAGCAGGGTCATAAACACCGAAAAACCGCCCATGGCGGTGTTGGGCATCAGGTCCGCCACAAAGCTGCCCGCCACGGTAAAGACCAGCACTGCACAGAGCATAATCAGGCCGTTTTTCACATCCAGGTTTTTATTTTTTCCGTAGGTATAGGCCGACACCGCCGAGGCCAGCACATCCGACGCCAAAGCGATGCCCACCGCCTCATAGGCAGGGAAATCCAGAAAGGTAATCAGCATGGGGGAAATCACCGCGGCGGCGGAAAGACCGGCCAACCCTGTTCCCACACCGGCCCCCAGCCCGGCAATCATACAGACGATCAGCTTTACCATTGTCATTCGCCTCCTTCCTTCAGATTGTCAGCCAGCCGCTCCAGCATCCGCTCCATTGCCCTGCACTCCTGCGGCGGAATTCCCCGGTAAAGCATCTGAAAAAAATGCTGCTGCGCCTGTCTGGCCTCTTCCACCGCGCCCCCTGCGGCGGGCAGAATAGACAATCGCACACACCTCCTGTCCCGTCCATCCTGCCTCCCGGCCAGAAATCCCCGGCGGACCAGGCTGTCCACAGATTTACACACGTGGGATTTGGTCAGCGCGCGCAGCTCTACAATATCTCGCGCGGTGTCATATCCCGGGTTGTTTGCCAAAAAGAGCAGCACGTCGATTTCATTGCGGGTCAGGCCATGGGCCTGTTCTACCGGGCGCAGCGCATCCGCATAGCGGCGCTTTGCCAGCTGGACCAAATGAAAAAAATCGGACCCTTTCTGCATAGCATTCACCTCTACTCGTTCAAAATTAAAATGTTTAATTTCGAACTATTATACCACGAATTCGCGCGCTGTCAATACAATCTCTCTCCTACCTCTGGCGGTCCTGCGAGGCCGTACCTCATTGTCTCCGGCAGCTACAGCACTTAAGTCAAGACCACCCGTATAACGGGTGGCTTGCACTGCCCCTATAAGGGGCTTTTACTGGCAGAGCCTAAAGGCTCCTGAATTTTATTTCTACTGCATCTGTGCCCTGCTGCCGATTTAATCGGCGGCGGGGTGCAGTCTTTTCGTCTCGTCGAGACTTTTTCCCATTCAAATCGCCTCTTTAGCTCTTAATCCCTATATTTATGCCTATACTCAACCATATTACTTTCTTTACATCCTTTTTCTCCGCATAGGCATAGCCTTTTTGGCTCCTCGGGCATAGCCCGTGGTTTTCTTCTTCACAATGAAAGGGCCGCGGCATATGCCGCGGCCCTCAGCTTGTCGAAAAAACCTCGCAGAGTTCCCGCCCGCAGGCGGGAAAACATTAAAATCCGTTTTCTCCGGCGGCATGCGCGTCGGAGAAAACACCTCTCAGCCCGCAAGTGTGGGAACTGTCCGCCAATGGCGGACAGCGACTGCGCGCGGCCGGGCTGCATCCCCGCTGTCGAAAAAGGCAAAGCCTTTTTCGACAGCCTGAGGGCCGCGGCATATGCCGCGGCCCTCAGGCTGTCTCTGGAATTAAAAATATTTCTTCACGCCGTCGGTCGCCAAAGAGGCGTCGGCACTGATCGTAACGGTAAACTTGATATTGTTTTTGTCGGAGAAGCGGTTCAGCCAGTCCAGGAAATCCTCCACGGCGGGGTCGCCGGGGTCGGACGGGACAATCTTAGTCAGACTGTCAATAAAGATATACGTGGTGTCATAGTTGCCCGCATACAGACCGCTGATGAAGCCCTTCAAGAATTCGAAGTCCTTCATATCGTAATGGCTGGCTTCCACCAGGCGGATCTTATAATGGATGTCATAGGTCAGCTTAGGCCCGCGCTCAATGCAGACAACACTGCCGTCCTCGCTGTGAACAGCGGAATTAATGAGTTCGATCATCTGCTTGGTCTTGCCGGTGCCCTTGACGCCCATGATCACTCTCACCATAGTTATCACTCCTTCTTAGTCCGCCGGAGCATTCTCCGGTCCGATGCTTCCATGTTACCATTTTTGACGCGGAATTGCAACCGGATTGTGAAAATTAACGAAAAATTCACGTCCAGATTCGCTCCAACGGCTTACCGGCCGCCTTACCTTAAGCGCTCCTCCAGCTCTTTCTTGCGCGCTTCATATCCGGGCTTGCCTCCCCATGAAATCTTCCATTTCATGGGGACCCCTTTTTTTCATCTGCGGGCGGCGCAACTCAATTCCGCCGCCCTCCGGCGCTGCGCGCCGTCCCGCCTTGCGGCGGGTCCCGCTGGGCAAGCGGGGCTCCATTGCCTCCCCTTTACCCTAAGCGCTCCTCCAGCTCTTTCTTGCGCGCTTCATACCCGGGCTTGCCCAGCAGGGCGTACATGTTGTTTTTATAAGCCTCCACGCCGGGCTGGTCAAAGGGGTTGACCCCCAGCAGATAGCCGGACAGGCCGCAGGCATACTCAAAGAAATAAATCAAAGCGCCCAGAGTGCGCGCATCCCGCCGGTCCACGCTCAGCAGGATATTGGGCACGCCGCCGTCCACATGGGCCAGCACCACTCCCTGGAAAGCCTTTTCCGCCACAAACGACAAGGGCTTGCCGGACAGGAAATTCAGTCCGTCCACATTCTCCGGGTCGTTGGGAATTTTGATCTCCTCCAAAGAATGGGCAAACCGGACTACCGTCTCAAAAATCATCCGCTCACCCTGCTGGATATACTGACCCATGGAGTGTAAATCGGCGGTAAACTCCACGCTGGCGGGTAGAATGCCCTTATTCTCTTTGCCTTCACTCTCGCCGTAGAGCTGCTTCCACCACTCGGCAAAAAACCGGAAGGCCGGCTCATAGCAGGCCAGCAGCTCTACCTTTTTACCGGAACAGTACAGGCCGTGCCGGGCGGCGGCATACCGCCAGGCCGGGTTGTCCAAGCCCGGCTTGGACAGCTCCTCCATGGCGGCGGCGGCTCCGTCCATCAAGGCGGCAATATCAATCCCCGCGCAGGCGATAGGCAGCAGTCCCACGGCGGTGAGCACCGAATAGCGCCCGCCTACTGCGTCGGGCACCACGAATTCCTCATAGCCCTCCCCGTCGGCCAGACCCTTCAGGGCCCCGCGCTTGGCGTCGGTGGTGGCATAGATGCGCCTGCGGGCTCCCTCTTTCCCGTATTTTTCCTCCAGCAGGGCCTTAAAGATGCGGAAGGCCACGGCGGGCTCGGTGGTAGTTCCCGATTTAGAGATGACATTGACCGAGAAATCCACGTCCTTGACCTGGCCGATCACCTCGGCAAGGGCGTCGGAGGACAGTCCGCAGCCGGCGAAGTAGATTGCGGGGCCGTCCTTTTTCGTCAAATTGAAGCTGGGGGAGTGGAGCGTCTCCACTACCG
This sequence comes from uncultured Flavonifractor sp., assembly GCA_947346365.1. GTDB lineage: Bacteria > Bacillota > Clostridia > Oscillospirales > Oscillospiraceae > CANAAV01. Next base: position 45,098 of record CANAAV010000001.1, on the reverse strand, counting down.
CCCGGGCCCCCAGGTACGAGCCGCCGATGCCGATGACCACCAGGGCCTGGGAGTCCTGGCGGATTCGCCCGGCGGCAGCCTGAATGCGGGCAAACTCCTCTTTGTCATAGTCCCGGGGCAGATGGACCCACCCGGTAAAATCCCCCCCGGGGCCGTTGCCCTCTTCCAGCATGGTCCGGGCCTGCTCCAAGGCCCCGGCGCGGCTGCTCAGCCAGTCCTCCGGCAGGAAAGGCGTCAAATTAGACAGATTTAAATCAAACATGACAGGATGCCTCCTCAATATAGCTTTATGCGTACCGCGAACAGTATACACCAAAACGGGGCGGGTGCATAGGGTATGTTTCTCTCCCGCCTGAAAATTGTGAAAATGCCCAAAGCTATTCCGCTAGAACGGGAAAAGCGCCCCCGAAAAAACCGGAATTTCCAGTCCTTCGGGGGCGTTGGTCCCATTTAAAATTCGGATTTTCAACTGTGGCCGTGCCGGTGCTCACCGTGCCCATGGCCCTGGGTGGACTGCGCGCCCTCATGGCACTGCTCCAGCCGCTGCTGGAGCTCCCCCATGCTCATATGGTGGCAGTCGTCCACCGTGACGCTGGGGTCGTATTCACTCAGCTCCAGGTAGGCCCGGTATTTGCCCACCGAGAGACCATTCGTGTGGGCCTCGTCCAGACAGCGGGCGTCCGCCAGATAGGAATGACCTCCGCTGGCGTAGTAGCCAGAGCATCCCTCAAGTCCTGCCTGTAGGCGTGCTCCGTCGCCGGACACCACCGTAAAAACAACCCCGTTCCCCTGGGCCGCGTAGCTTTGAAAAACCTGGTCGGACAGCACTTCATCTACCGCTTGCTGGTAAGGCATATTCTGAAGGGAGAGCCGTGCGGCAATCTCGTCGCCGCCATCGTTATACGCCACGGTCTGCACCACCCGGTCAAAGGCGTTCAGCCCCAGCTCCAGGGATGGGTTGACATCAATGCTGATATAGGACACCGGGGACATGTAAAAGCGGTAACCCCCGGCCCCCAGCAGCAGGCACAGCAGACATGCGCACACGGCGGCAGCCAGTCCCTTTCTTCCGGCGCTCCTGCGGCGGGTGCGCTCCCGGACCAGGCGCCGCCTGGTCCATTCCTTGAGCTCCTGGGTGGCGGCGACGCCCCGCAGGGCCTCTTGCAGCTGGTTCACAGGCAATCACCCCCTAACCGCCGGCGCAGCAGCGCCCTTCCGCGGGAAAGCCAGGTGTAAACCGTGTTCTCCTTCCGGCCCAGGATCTCTGCAATTTCCACGGCGGAATATCCCTCATAGTAAAATAGATATATCGCGTCCTTATAGTGGTCCGGCAGAGACAGCACCGCCTCCAGAAGGGCGCCGTGCTCCTCCGGCACGGCGGCAGCCTCCTCTGAAAGCACCTCCAGGGGCAGGGTCCGGCGGCGGAACACGCTGCGCAGGGAATCCTTGCAGGAATTGATGGTAATCCGGATAAACCACGCCTTCTCATGCTCAGCGCTCTCAAACGTTCCGTCATAGAGGAGATATTTCAGGAACACCGTCTGGAACACGTCCTCAGAATCCTCCCGGTTTTTCAGGCGCATAAAGCACAGCCGCCGCACCAAATCGGCATACTCTTCCACCGCCTGATTGGCCTGCTCTTCCGTCCGCAAACGACCACTTCCCCCTCCAGCCTGTCTCAGGTCCTCCGCTCAGCACCCCCAGCCGTAACCGTGATGACCTGCGTGATGGCCGCCGCCGTGGTGCCCCCTCGGGCTGGGAAGGCAGGTGCTCCCGCCGTAAACGCATACGCCGTCCTGATCGCATACGCCGCCGTAGGGGCAGTCCGGACCGTTGGGGCAGGCATAGCTGGGGGCGGGCTGCCCAGCGGCCGGCTGGACCTGTGTCAAGGCCTGGCCGGCGGGCTCCCGCTCAGCGGCAAGCCAGCCCTGAGCCACGGGGATCTCCCCCTTTGCGGGATACGCGCTGTAATGGCGGCAGACCTTGCCGCTGTAACAGCCCCCACCGCCGCAGTAAGCGCTGTGGCGGTGGTCCAGGGCGCAGGGCCCCGCGGCGAGGGCGCTGACGGATACAGCCGCCGCCAGCACGACTGCGGCAAAGACGGCCGTACAGCTCTTGCGTGTGTGTTTCATCTAAAATAACCTCCCGTACCTCATTATTATGCAGCGGGCGTTTTCAACGCCCTTCGTCTCTAATACGCCGGAGCGGAGGCAATCCTTTCAGCGGCAGGAAAATTTTTTATGCGTGCGCCTTCCACATGCATTCGGTAACCTGCATCTGAGAAAAAACGGCCTGAAAGGAGGACTCCTCTGGGCTGCACGCATACACGCCGAAGGAGATCTCCTCCGCCCCTTCCCACAAATGGCAGATGCGCATCTGCTTAAAGTGCGCGCCGTCAGCGCTGCACTCTATGCAGTAGTCGCTTCCCCTGCGGCTGAGCCGGTACCACATCTCTCTGACCGAGGCGGGAATGTCTGTGGTGGCCCAGTCGGAATAGCCGTGGTTGGTCACGACGCTGCCCAGCCGCTGATAGTCCTCATTTTCATATTCAATAGACGCCTTCAGCCAATTCTCACTGTCCAGGTATAGGGCCACTCCGCACTGGTCAAAGCGCCGTTTGCTTTCAAACTGGGTCCTGACCACAAAGGAAAAGTACGCTTGACGGGTCCTGGTCTGGAGCACAGGGGCGTTGTCGTTCTCAAAGCCATAGTAGGTCCGCTGCCACAGGTCGGTCCCCGGCTGGGTGGTGACGCGCAGATTGCCGTCTTCAATCGCAAAGTGCCGGGGCTGGCGGGTCCAGAAAAGGGGCTGCTCTAAAAACAGTGCCATGGTGCTGCCTCCTGTCAATTTATAGGAAAACGCTGCGCGCAAGTCCGCCCACCGCTTCCCGCTTTTTACTTAAAGTACGCCGCGCCGCTCTCAAACAGGGGCTGGAAGCGGCTGCCGGGGACGTTGCGCCCCACAAAGCCGCCCCGGCGCTCCGAGTGGCCCATTTTGCCGAATACCCGCCCGTCCGGAGAAAAGATCCCCTCAATGCAGGCCATAGAGCCGTTGGGGTTGACGTCAATGTCCATGGACGGTGCGCCGCCTATGTCCACATACTGGGTGGCGATCTGTCCCCTGGCGGCCAGCTCCTCAATGACCGGCTGCGGCGCCACAAAGCGGCCTTCCCCATGGGAAATGGGGATGGTGTGCAGATCGCCCACCTGGCTGTTGAGCATCCAGGGGGAGCGTACAGATGCCACGCGGGTGGTCACATAGCGGCTCTGGTGGCGGCCTATCTGATTGTAGGTCAGGGTGGGGCAGTCCCGGTCCATGGGGCGGATTTCCCCGAAGGGAACCAATCCCAGCTTGATAAGCGCCTGGAAACCGTTGCAGATACCCAGCATCAGTCCGTCCCGGTGCTGGAGCAGATCGTGGACCGTATCGGCAAGCCGCGCCCCCCGGAAGAGCGAGCAGATAAATTTGGCCGAGCCGTCCGGCTCGTCTCCGCCGGAAAAGCCGCCGGGGAGAACGACCATCTGCGCCCCCCGGATGGCCCGTTCCAGCGCCTGGGCCGACTCCTCCAGGGCGGAGGCGGTCAGGTTGCGCACCACCAAAATCTCCGGCTCGATCTCCGCCCGCAGGCAGGCCCGGGCCGTGTCATACTCGCAGTTGGTACCGGGAAACACGGGAATGACCGCCTTGGGCCGGGCGGTTTTATGCCTGCACACCGCCGGAGACCGCTCTAGGCAGGAGATGCGCTCCACCGTTCCCCCGGCAGGGGTGCGGGTGGGATAGATCTCCTCCAGGACGCCCTCGTTGAGCTTCAGCAGCTCGTCAATCGGGGCGCTGTCGCCGCTGAGGCTGATCACAGGCTCGGCGGTGGTAACGCCGATGCGGATGGCCCCATAGGCGTGCGTATCCTCCGTCAGCTCCGCCAGAATGGCCCCCGGCCAGGGCTCTGCCGCGTCCCAGAAGCCGTCCTTTTCTGTCCCGCCGGAGGTAAAGCCAATGCGGTTTCCAAAGGACATGTTCATCACACCCTCGGCGACGCTGTGCTCCACCGCCCAGGCGGCCTTGACCTTCCCCGCCTGGCACAGGGCGTGCAGCGCCTTCCACCCCTCCCCTATCAAATCCTCCTCCGGGGCGAACAGGTATACCGGGTGCCCTGCCTCTTTAAACTCGGGGGAGACGACCTCCTGCGCCAGGATAGGGGCGATAGCAAAAGAAATCAGAGTGGGGGGCACGTCCCGGTCCAGGAAGGAGCCGGACATGGAGTCCTTTCCGCCGATGGCCGCCGCGCCGTAATCCAGCTGGGCGTCCAGGGCTCCCAGCAGGGCGGCGAAGGGCTTCCCCCAGCGCTCCGGCTCATCCCGGAGCTTTTCAAAAAATTCCTGTAGGCTTAAATAGGCCTTTTGATAATCCGCGCCCGCTGCCACCAGCTTGGCCAGCGAGACGCTCACCGCATCATAGGCCCCCCGGTAGGGGGCGGCGGACAGCGCCTCCGGATCGCATCCCCAGGCCATAACGCTGGCCTGAGCGGTCTCCTGCTCCGGCCACACCGGCAGCAGGGCCGCCATCGCCTGGGCGGGCGTACGCTGGTATTTGCCGCCAAAGGGCATCAGCACGCTGCCCGCTCCGATGGACCCGTCAAAGCGCTCCGTCAGTCCCCGGCGGGAGGCGCAGCGCAGGCTGGACGCCATTCCGCGCAAATCCAGCCTGCGGCGCGGCCGCGCCGCGGGCTCCGCCTTCGGCACAAAGACTCTGGCGTGTTTCACCGCGCCGTTGGTATTCAGAAAGTCCCGGCTCAAATCGGCGATCTTCTGCCCCTTCCAGCGCATAACCATCCGGGGCTCCCCGGTGACCACCGCCACCCGGTAGGCCTCCAGGTTCTCCCGCTCCGCGGCGGCGATCAAAACCGCTTCGTCCTCGGGGGCCACTACCACCGCCATGCGCTCCTGGCTTTCGGAGATGGCCAGCTCTGTGCCGTCCAGACCGTCGTATTTTTTGCGCACCGCGTCCAGGTCGATCTCCAGACCGTCCGCCAGCTCGCCGATGGCCACGCTGACTCCGCCCGCGCCGAAATCGTTGCAACGCTTAATGAGGCGGGCGACCTCCCGGTCCCGGAACAGCCGCTGGAGCTTGCGCTCCTCCGGGGCGTTGCCCTTCTGCACCTCGCAGGCCATAGTGTCCAGGCTTTTGAGGTCATGGCTCTTGGAGGAGCCCGTGGCCCCTCCGATGCCGTCCCGGCCGGTGCGCCCACCCAACAGGATCACCACATCCCCCGCTGCGGGCCGCTCCCGGCGGACATTTTCCGCCGGAACCGCCGCCGCCACCGCGCCGCACTCCAGATGCTTGGCGGTGTAGCCCTCGTGGTAGAGCTCCGCCACATGGCCGGTGGCAAGGCCGATCTGATTGCCGTAGGAGGAGTAGCCCGCCGCCGCCGTCTGGGCGATCTTCCTCTGGGGCAGGCGGCCGGGAATGGTTTTTTCCAGCGGCGTGCGGGGATCGCCGCAGCCGGTCACGCGCATGGCCTGGTGTACGTAGGCCCGCCCGGACAGGGGGTCCCGGATACACCCGCCGATGCAGGTGGCCGCGCCGCCGAAGGGCTCGATCTCCGTGGGGTGGTTGTGGGTCTCATTTTTAAACATCAGCAGCCAATCCTGCTCCTGCCCGTCCACCAGGGCGGGCACGTGGATCGAGCAGGCGTTGATCTCCTCGCTCTCGTCCAGCTCCGGCAGAAGGCCCCGCTTTTTGAGCACCTTGGCCCCGAGGGTGGCAATGTCCATGAGGGTCTGGGGCCGCCGGGCGGCCTGCTCCCTGCCGTAGACCTCCTCGCGGGCCAGGAGATAGCGCTCATAGGCCCCCCGAACGGCGGGGTCCTGGATGCAGGCGTCCACATTGATGTCCTCCAGATGGGTGGAGAATGTGGTGTGGCGGCAGTGGTCGGACCAATATGTATCCACCACCCGCACCTCGGTCAGCGTGGGGTCCCGCTTCTCCTCATCCCGGAAATAGGCCTGTAAAAACTCCAGGTCCCCCAGATCCATGGCAAGTCCGTATTGCTCCAAAAGCGCCCCCAGTCCCCCCCGGTCCAGGTCCGTAAAGCCCTCCAGCACCGGGACGTTCCGGGGCGCGGCATACTGCTGGCGCAGCGTGGCGGGCTTGTCCAGGGACGCCTGGCGGCACTCCACCGGGTTGATCAGATACCCCCTGGCCCGCTCCACCTCGTCTCCGGTCAGTTCCCCTTCCAGCAGGTATACTGTAGCGCAGCGGACCGCCGGGCGCTCTCCGCCGGTCATCATTTGGATGCACTGGGCGCAGGAGTCCGCCCGCTGGTCATACTGCCCCGGCAGGGCCTCCACAGCCAAAACCGTGCACGGTGCCTGCGGCCGGGGCATCGTCTCCTCCCAAATGTCGTCCACCTGAGGCTCGGACAGGATACTGGTACGGGCGGCGGCGTACGCCGCTGCGTCTATCCCCTCCACATCGTAGCGGATCAGCACCCGCACGCCGGTAAGTCCTTTCAGGTCCAGCGGGCCTTTCATCTGCCCGTACAGCCCCGCCGCCTCTACGGCAAATCCGGGGCGCTTTTCCACAAAACAGCGCAATACGCTTCCCATTCCAAAATCCCCCTGTCGTTTTGGCGTGCCGGCACGCTATTCCACAATGGTCCAATCAGCGAATTGGTAAAATATATTCTGCTGGGTCGGCGTCAGGCCGGAGATCTGCCGCCATTGCGTGAGCAGCGACCAATTTTTAAAGCCGAGCGCCACAAGGGGCGGCTCCTCCGCCAGGCGGCGGTACAGCGTCTTTGCGGCCAGGCTTCTGGCCTGGCCCGAAGCCGCCTGGAACGCCTTCAGCAGCGCCTGGGCCTCCTCATCCTGATAACCGCCGTAATTCAGTGCCCCTTCCGGCCTGAGCAGCGCCGCAGGGTTAAAGTCCGCCGTCATGCGCACTTCTCCCAAGTACAGGTCAAACTCTCCCTGTGCCAAAGCGGAGAGATAATCGTCCCAGTCCAGCCGGCACACCGTCACGGCGGCACCCAGCCGCTGCAAATCCGCCGCCAGGAGCTCCCCCACGGCAGAGCGGGCGGCGCTGCCGCTGGAAATCACCAGCTTCAGCTCCAGCCGCTCCCGGCCCCGCTCTAGCACTCCGTCCTCTCCCGTACGCCAGCCGCCGCCCTCCAGCACAGCGGCGGCGGCGCTCAGGTCAAACGATAGCTCCCGCGCCAGGTCCTCGTGATAAAGAGGGGACCCCGGCGCCGCAGGCAGAGCCGCGCTCTGGGCGTGGCGGGACAGCGCCCCCGCCACTATGGCCTCCCGGTCGGCCGCCCGCTGAAGGGCCTGACGCACCACGGCGTCCTGGCAGGGGCCTTGCCGGAGGTTAAAGCCAAGAAACAGCATCACGCTGGTGGGGTAGTCGGTCGTCTCAAAGCTCCCGGAAAAGCCCAGGGCGTTGCTGGCGGTCAGGTCGGTGGACACCAGCGACGCCAGACGGGTATCAAAAGCCTGAATCATCTCGTCCGCCGTGCGCAGGGGGTGCAGAGGAATTTTGTCCCGGGGCGGCGTCCCTCCCTGCCACCAGTCGCTTCTGGCCTGGAGAAACAGCCCGTCCCCCTCCTCCGACAGCCGGTAAGGGCCCGTACCCAGGGGGCGCTGTCCCTCTCCCAAGCAGATGGGTACGTCCAGTAGAGCGGGCAGGTTTCCGTTGGGGGCGCGCAGCGTAATCACCACGCGCTCCCCCTCCGCTCTCACCGTGGAGACATCCGAGAGCCGTCCGGCGTAGAGGGGGCTGGTCCGGGCCTGGTTCAGACAGGCCGCCGCCGTCTGGGCGCTCAACGGGCTCCCGTCGGAAAACGCGGCCTGTGCGCGCAGGGTAAAGCTCCACACGCAGGCGTCCTCCGACATGGTAAACTCCCGGCACAGGACCGGCTGCGGCTGGAAATGGCTGTCCAGGGCAAACAGTCCCTCATACAGCAACCCGCCTAGGCTCAGGTTGGTCCGGTTGTCCCCCGTCAGGGGGTGGAAGCTGCTGTCCGGGTAGCAGACCAGGGCAAATTCTGCCGGCGCCGGGGCGGCGCTGGGGGCCGGAGTGGGCGTGGGCTCCACAATGGGGGCCGGCTTCTCCCCGCATCCGGCCAGAACTGCCAGCAGTACCGCCAGCGCCGGCAGTATGCGGTATCCACGGCGCTTCACCGGTCACACCAGCGCGATCATCGCCGCCTGGCTGCCCCGCTTTCCGCAGGTGACCCGGTGGGACCAGTACTGTTCCGGCCGGCAGGCCGTACAATCGGGGGAGACGGCAATATGCTCCTTCAGAAGCCCCGCATCCTCCAGCCGCTTGGCGTTGAGCCCTTTCAAGTCCACCCGGAACTTCCCGGTGGGCAGCATTTCTATAAATTGCAGGGCGCTGGCGCCCAGCGCCTCGGTCATGGCGTTGGGCACATCCTCATGGGTCTCAAAGCAGCATTTGGAGATTCCCGGCCCGATTGCCGCCAAAATATCCTCCGCCCGGCAGCCATAGCAGGCGCACATGCGCTCCACCGTCTGGGTGACTACCCCCAGAGAAGTCCCCCGCCACCCCGCGTGGGCCGCCCCCGCCGCCCGCCGCACCGGGTCATAGAGCAAAATGGGCAGGCAGTCGGCGGAAAAAACCGTCAGAGCCAGACCGGGCACATCCGTCACCAGCGCGTCAGCCTCGTAGTCCACCTCACGCTCCAGGCCCTTGCCCCTGTCGGCCGTGGTGACAACCCGTACGCCGCAGCCGTGGACCTGGCTGGAAAAAACCACGTTCTCCGGCTTCGTCCCGATGGCGGCGCAAAACCGCCGGTAATTTTCCCGCACACATTCCGGGTCGTCCCCCCGGTTTGCGCCTAAATTTAAAGAGGAATAGATCCCCTGGGATACGCCGCCCAGGCGGGTAGAAAAGCCATGGACCGCACCGCCGGCGGTATGAAACCCGCCGGCGGCCAGATACACCACGCCGTTTACGCTGTGCTCAGTGATGGTCATAAAATGTCCTCCCAGGGCGCCCTTCGCGCCGTTTCAGTCTGTCTGCCGCACACAGAGAGGGGACAGGCTCAGTCATTCTCGTGCATTCCGCAGCACTTTTTATATTTCTTCCCGCTGCCGCAGGGGCAGGGATCGTTGCGGCCCGGTTTCTTGTCCTTTTTCACCGGCTGCTTTTTCACCGTCTGGTCTCCGCCGGCGCTCTCGCCGGTAACCTTTGCCACCCGCTCGCGCTTCACGCTCCCTCCGGTCTGGAGCCGGGCCAGATAGACCCGGCGCAGGGTCTCCTCCTGAATGGCGGCGATCATCTGCTCGAACATGTCATAACCCTCGCGCTTGTACTCCACCACCGGATCGCTCTGTCCGTAGGCCCGCAGGCCGATGCCCTGGCGCAGCTCCGTCATGTTGTCCAAATGGTCCATCCAGTACTCGTCTACCACCCGCAGCATCATCACCCGCTCCAGCTCCCGCATCAGCGCCTCCCCCAACGCGCGCTCCTTCTGGGCGTATACCTCCGCCGCGCGGGTGTGCAGCAGCTCCTCCAGGCCAGCCGCGTCGTAGCCCTCCAGCTCGCTTTCGGTGAACTTGAGCTCCTCGGGCCGCAGGAACACGCCCCGGAACTGGGCGCAGGTCTCCCGCCAGCCCTCGGCGTCCATGTGTTTCTGCTCGCCCATGTGGGCCTGCACCTCGTTGGCGATGACGCTGGTAAGCATGTTTTGAACCGACTCTTTCAGGTTTTCGCCGTCCAGAACCTTCCGGCGCTGCTCATAGATCACCTTACGCTGGGTGTTCATCACATCGTCGTACTCCAGCACCGTCTTACGGGTCTGGAAGTTCCGGGACTCCACCTGCTTCTGGGCGTTCTCAATGGCGCCGGAGAGGATCTTGGCGTCAATGGGGGTATCCTCGTCCACCCCCAGGCGCTCCATCATATTGCTCACCCGGTCGGTGCCGAACAATCGCATGATGTCGTCCTCCAGGGAGAGGTAGAACCGGCTCTCGCCAGGGTCTCCCTGGCGGCCCGCCCGGCCCCGGAGCTGGTTGTCAATCCGGCGGGACTCGTGGCGCTCGGTGCCCAGGATAAACAGCCCGCCCGCCTGGCGCACCTTGTCGGCCTCCTCCTGAATCTCGGCCTTATATTTGGCCTCGGCCTCGGCATAGCGCCGCCGGGCATCCAAAATCTCCTGGTTGTCCGTCTCGGCAAAGCCGGTGGCCTCGGCGATCAGCTCGTCGCTGAGTCCCGCCCTGCGCAGGTCGGCCTTGGCCAGAAATTCCGCGTTGCCGCCCAGCATAATGTCCGTACCGCGGCCGGCCATGTTGGTGGCCACGGTGACCGCCCCGAACTTGCCCGCCTGGGCCACGATCTCCGCCTCTTTTTCATGGAACTTGGCGTTGAGCACGTTGTGCTTGATGCCCCGGCGCTTGAGCATGGCAGAGAGCTGCTCGGACTTTTCAATGGAGATGGTGCCCACCAGCACCGGCTGGCCCTTTTCGTGGCATTGGGCAATCTGGTTGACAATGGCCCGCAGCTTGCCCGCCTCATTTTTGTATACCACGTCTGGGTTGTCCTTCCGGGCCAGGGGCTTGTTGGTGGGGATCTCCACAATGTCCAGCGCGTAGATCGTGCCGAACTCCTCCTCCTCGGTCATGGCGGTGCCCGTCATGCCCGAGAGCTTGCCGTACAGGCGGAAATAGTTCTGGAAGGTGATGGTAGCCAGGGTTTTGGACTCCCGCGCCACCTCGACGCGCTCCTTGGCCTCGATCGCCTGGTGCAAGCCCTCGGAATACCGCCGGCCGTACATCAGCCGCCCTGTGAACTCGTCTACGATAATGACCTCGCCGTCCTTGACCACGTAGTCCACGTCCCGCTTCATCAGGCCCCGGGCCCGAATCGCCTGGTTGATGTGATGGGAGAGGGTGGTGTTCTCCGGATCGGCCAGGTTCTCCAGCTGGAACTGCTGCTCCGCCTTGGCGATGCCCCGGGCGGTGAGGGTGACGGTGCGGGCCTTCTCGTCCACAATATAGTCGGCGTCCACGTCCGGGTCCTCTTCCTCTTTCGTGTCCACGCTGGTGACCCGCTGGCCCTTCAGCCGGGAGACAAAGGAATCCACGATGGTGTACAGCTGGGTGGACTTGTCCCCCTGTCCGGAGATAATGAGGGGGGTACGGGCCTCGTCGATGAGAATGGAGTCCACCTCGTCCACAATGGCGAAGGCGTGTCCCCGCTGGACCATCTCGCTGGCGTAAATGGCCATATTGTCCCGCAGGTAGTCAAAGCCGAACTCATTGTTGGTGCCATAGGTGATGTCCGCGTCATAGGCGGACTTGCGCTGCTTGGGCTCCACGTCGTGGATCACCAGGCCCACGGTGAGGCCCATAAAGCGGTAGACCTTGCCCATCCATTCGCTGTCGCGCTTGGCCAGGTAATCGTTCACCGTAACAATGTGAACCCCTTCTCCCGCCAAGGCATTCAGGTAGGCGGGCAGGGTGGCCACCAGGGTTTTGCCCTCGCCGGTCTTCATCTCGGCAATGCGCCCCTGGTGGAGGATGACGCCGCCGATGAGCTGCACCCGGTAAGGCTTCATCCCCAGCACCCGCCACGCGGCCTCCCGGCAGGCGGCAAAGGCCTCCGGCAGGAGATCGTCCAGGCTCTCGCCCTGCTCCAGGCGGCGCTTAAATTCCGGTGTCTTGGCCTGAAGCTGCTGGTCTGTCAGGGCGGAATACTCCTCCTCCAGCGCCTCAATCCTGTCCACAATGGGCCGGATGGCGCGCACTTCTTTTTCCGAGGTGGTGCCAAAGAGCTTTTTTAAAAGTCCCATGTCTGTCTGTTCACCTTTCCCAATTTCAGGCCCCAGGGGCCGTTATCTCATATGGATACTGATTCAGTTTATAAGTATAGCACACTTCCCGCCAATAAAAAAGGGGAAATTGTGAATAAAACCCACCGGTGCGGACAGTTTCCGTCCGGTGGGGAAAACGTTCACAAATTCTTCCTTGACTTTTCCAGCAAAAAGGGCTAAAATAGGCAATTCCTTAATGATTAAGGGCTTAACGAAAGGAGGCGTTTTATGGAAAAGGACCCCAATTTAGCCGCTTTCCTCTTTCACGCGCTGCACCACGCCCACCACACCGCCGTGCAGGCGGAGCTGTCCGCCCTGGACCTGGAGGGGCTGGGCTCCCCTTTGCTGATGATGCTTTTGCAGAGCCGGCGGGACAATGGCGACATTCCCGCCCAGCGGGAGCTGGCGGACGCCATGAGGGTTTCCCCGGCGGCTGTGGCCATGTCGCTGAAGTCTCTGGAGCGGCTGGGCTATGTGCAAAAGCGCGTTGACCCGGCCGACCAGCGGCGCAAGCGGATTACCGTCACCCCCCTGGGCGAGGCGGCGGTAGAAAAGTGCTGGACCGCCCTGCAATCTATCGACAGGCGCATGCTGGAGGGTTTTACCGCCCGGGAGCGGACCCAGCTGGAGGCTCTCCACCGGCGGATGCTCCGCAACCTCACCGGCGCGCAGTTTCCCGAAACCCCCTTTGAAAGGATGGAATGTCAATGCTCAAAACCTTAGCGGGCTATCTAGGGCAGTATAAGCGCTACGCCCTGCTGGCCCCTCTGTTCGTGGTGCTGGAGGTGGCCTGTGAGCTGGTGCTGCCCCGGGTCATGGCGCAGATTGTAGATGTGGGAATTGAAAACGGCGACGTGCCCTATATTCTTCGGATGGGCATACTGATGGTGGGCCTGGCGGCACTGGCTATGATTCTGGGCGTGCTGGCGGCAAAGTACGCCGCCCTGGGCAGCCAGGGCTTTGGGGCCAACCTGCGCCAGGGGCTGTTTGACAAGGTGCAGGAGTTCTCCTTTGCGGATATCGACCGCTTCTCCTCCGCCTCGCTGATTACCCGCATGACCAACGACGTCAACGCCCTGACCATGATGCTGGCCATGGGCCTGCGGATGCTGGTGCGGGCCCCGGTGATGCTCATTGCCGCCCTGGCGGTGACCTTCTCCATCAACGCCCGCCTGGCGCTGATCCTGGTCGTCATTATCCCCATCATGGCGGCGGCTATCGCCATTTTGATGAAGGTCTGCACCCGCCTGTTCGAAATCGTACAGAATAAAATCGACACTCTGAACAATACCGTCCAGGAAAACCTGGTGGCTGTGCGGGTGGTGAAGGCCTTCGTCCGGGCCGGGTACGAAAAAACCAAGTTTATGCGCTCCAACGACGCGCTCACCGATATTTCCTTGAAGGTAGGCACCCGCGTGGTACTGATGATGCCCATTATGATGCTCTCCCTGAATATCGCCACCGTGTCGGTGCTGTGGACCGGCGGACGGCAGGTGATGGGCGGGCAGCTGCTGGTGGGGGATCTGTCCTCCTTCCTGACCTACATTGCTCAGATTCTCATGAGCGTGATGATGGTGGCGATGAGCCTGCTCCAGCTCTCCCGCGCCCAGGCCTGCGCCCGGCGCATCTCACAGGTACTCTGCGCCCAGCCGGACATTCAGGACGGCCCCCACGCCTCCAGCGCCGTCCTGCCCGCGCCCCAGGGCCGGGTGGAATTCCGGGATGTGTCTTTTAAATACGTCACCGGCGGCAGCGGGGACGATGTGCTCTCCCACATCAATCTGGAAATTAAGCCGGGGCAGTTTGTGGCCGTCATCGGCGGCACCGGCGTGGGCAAATCCTCCCTGGTGAATCTGATCCCCCGGTTCTACGACGTCACCGGCGGCGCGGTGCTGCTGGACGGAGTGGATGTGCGGGATTACCCCCTGGAGGAGCTGCGGGGGCGGATCGGCATGGTGCTGCAAAGCAATGTGCTCTTTTCCGGCACCATCCGGGAAAACCTCCTGTGGGGCCGGGCGGACGCCACGGAGGAGGAGCTGGTCCAGGCGGCGAAGGACGCCCAGGCGTACGATTTCATTATGGCCCTGCCCGACGGGTTTGACACCTGGCTGGAGCAGGGGGGCGTCAACGTCTCCGGCGGGCAGAAGCAGCGGCTGTGCATCGCCCGGGCCATGCTGCGCCAGCCGGCGGTGCTGATTTTGGACGACTCCACCTCGGCGGTGGACAGCGCCACCGAGGCCCAGATTCGGGAGTCCTTCCACCGGAGTCTGAAGGGCACCACGGTCATCATCATCGCCCAGCGGATCAGCTCCGTGCAGTATGCCGACCAGATCGTCATTCTGGACGACGACCACATCGCCGGAATAGGGACCCATGAGCAGCTGCTGGCGGGCAACCACATTTACCAGGAGATCTATCAGTCTCAGCAAGAGGGGGTGGCGGAATAATGGCAAATACACAGCAACGGGGCCCCAGGGGGCCCCACGGCGGCGGTCCCGGCGGGCCCAGGGGCGGCTACCAGAAGCCCAAGGATCTGAAAAAAACCGCCCTGCGCCTGCTGTCCTACATCACCGGCCGGAAAGCGCTGCTGGCGCTGGTCATCTTCTGCCTGCTGGTGTCGGTGGGAACCAACCTGGCGGGGTCGTATATGCTGCGGCCCATCATCAATGATTTTATCTATTCCGGCGCCACCGATTTTGCCGGGCTAGGCGTCTCCCTGCTGAAGCTCCTGGGGGTTTATGTTCTGGGGGCGGCGGCCTCCTATTTCCAGGCGTCCACAATGGTGCGCCTGGCGGAGCGGGGGATCAACCGCCTGCGCCGGGAGCTGTTCGACAGGCTTCAGGACCTGCCCCTATCCTATTTTGACCGGCACACCCACGGAGAGCTGATGAGCCGCTTTACCAACGACGCGGACAACGCGGAAATGGCCCTTCAGCAAAGCTTGGTCTCTCTTCTGTCCAGTGCGCTGATGTTCGTGGGCATCATCACCATTATGGTGGTTACCAATCCCCTGCTCTTTTTGGTAACTCTGGTTATTCTGGCCGCAACCCTGCTGATTTTTTCTAAAATGGGCAGCATAAGCCGCAAAAATTACCAGGAGCAGCAATCCGCCCTGGGCAGCATGAACGGCAATATCCAGGAGATGATCGAGGGGCTGCGGGTGGTGAAGGCCTTCACCCATGAGCAGGCCGCCAAGGAGGAATTTCAGCGACGCAACGAGGCCTACCGCCAGGCCGCCTCAAAGGCCAACTACTACTCCACCGCCATCATGCCCATCTCCAACAACCTAATGAACATCAGCTATGCCCTAACTGCGGCCTTCGGCGGCCTTTTGTCCGTGGTGGGCGGGTTCGACCTGGGCGGGCTGGTCATTTACCTGAATTTCTCCAAGCAGGTGGGCCAGCCGCTGAACCAGATTTCCCAGCAGCTGACCACCGTTCTCTCCGCCCTGGCGGGCGCCGAGCGCATTTTTGAGGTCATGGACGCCCAGCCGGAGGTGGACGAGGGCAGCGTAACCCTGGTGCCCGCCGGGAAAGACGAAGCTGGGCGGCTGTATGAACGCACCGGCGGCGAGCGGGGCGGCGTCTGGGCCTGGAAGGTCCCCAAAAGCGCCCCGCTGGAGCTGGTCCCCGCCCGCGTGGGAGCGCAGGGCGCCTTGGAAGAGCTCCCCCAACCCCAGCAGGAGTGTCTGTGGGCCTGGAAATATCCCGACTCCGCGGGCAAGGCCGCCCTGCATCAGATCCGCGGCGCGGTGCGCCGGGAGGAGGACGAGGCGTTCTATTACACCGAGCTGCGGGGGGCCGTGCGCTTCGCCGGCGTGGATTTCTCCTACGTCCCCGGCAAGCCCGTGCTGAAAACGGTCAGCGTATACGCCAATCCGGGGCAGAAGATCGCCTTCGTGGGCTCCACCGGCGCAGGAAAAACCACCATCACCAATCTCATTAACCGTTTCTACGAAATTGACGCGGGGCTGATTACCTACGACGGCATCGATGTGACGCAGATTCGCAAGGACGACCTGCGCCGCTCCTTAGGCGCGGTGCTTCAGGACACGCACCTGTTCACCGGGACCATTATGGACAATATCCGCTATGGCCGGCTGGACGCCACCGACGAGGAGTGCATCGCCGCCGCCAAAAGCGCCAACGCCCACTCCTTCATCCGCCGCCTGCCCCAGGGATATCAAACCCTGGTCAGCGGGGACGGAGGCAACCTCTCCCAAGGCCAGCGGCAGCTTTTAGCCATCGCCCGCGCCGCCGTGGCCGATCCGCCGGTTATGATCCTGGACGAGGCCACCTCCTCTATTGACACCCGCACCGAGCGGCTCATTGAACAGGGCATGGACGCTCTGATGGAGCGCCGCACCGTCTTCGTCATCGCCCACCGTTTGTCTACCGTGCGCAACTCCAACTGCATTGTGGTCATTGAGCGGGGGCAGATCGAAGAGAAGGGCAGCCACGAGGAGCTGCTGGAAGCGCGCGGCCGCTATTATCAGCTCTATACCGGGCAGTTTACCCTAAATTGACTCAAACGGCAGCTTAAAAGAGGGGGACGCGCTTAAAAGCGCGTCCCCCTTAATCTGTCGAAAAAGCGGCGCAGCCGCTACAGCCGCCTCTCCAGCGTGCCGCCGCATTTGCAGCGGTAGCGCTCCGGATGCAGCACCAGCGGGGACGCCTTCGCCCGGCGGAACTGCTGTCCGCACCGCCGGCACACCAGCAGATACCGCACCGGCTTTATATCGGGCACCCCCAGCTCCTGGCAGGTTCCCGTGCGCGAGATATGGTAGCCGTAGGCGGCGTTCATCCTGGCGGCGTACTCCTTCCACCGCTCCCCATGATCCCGGCATCCCCGGCAGGTGTGCAGCACCTCGTGGGCCAGGGTCTGCATACAGGCCGCCTCCGGGGCCCAGAGCAGCCGCTCGCTGAGCTCAATGACATACCGCTCTCCCTGTTTGGCACAGCAGCCGAAACGGGTTACCGCCCGCCGATTTACCCGCACATGGGGATCGATGTTCCTGGCCGCCGGAATGCGCGCGGCCCTGGCCTGGTCCACCACCCGGGCCAGCAGCGCGTCAAAATCATTCACGCTCTCCCTCCTTATGCCTCCTGTGGATTCCGGGCATATTGTACCACTCTCCGTCGGAAAAGTCACCTCAGTTTCTCATGCTTTCCTTATAATGGAAGCGCGCTTCCCGCCGCCTGGGAGCTCCCGGCCCCGCCCCCTCTTTGGTCTTCTTTAAACGCTTTTGCCTTTAGGCCTTGTTCATGAGTTGACAAACGGCGGTTTCTGTGATACATTGGGCAAAACCGCCATGACGGGGCATGAGTACCCTGCACACCGCCGGACAGAGAAGGACGCCGCAGGCTGAAAGCGTCCACGGCAAGGAGGAGGAGAAAGACGGCTCTACCAGCGGGCCCGGAGACGGGCGCGGTCCCCCTTCCCGCAACAGAAGGCTCAAGGGAGCGGCTCCGCCGCTCTGAACATGGGTGGCACCACGAAAGCGCCGGCGCTCTCGTCCCGTGGCTGGGATGAGAGCGCTTTTTGTCCTATTTTAAAACTGCAAAGGAGATTCTGCCATGGCAAGATTAAAACCCCGTACGCTGTCCGGCTTTATGGAGCTGCTGCCGGAGCGGCAGGTGCAGATGGAGCGGATGATGCAGCTGCTGCGCCGCACCTACGGCCTGTACGGCTTCACCCCCCTGGACACCCCCGTGATTGAGGCCAGCGAGATCCTGCTGGCAAAGGGGGGCGGGGAGACGGAGAAGCAGATTTACCGTTTTACCAAAGGGGACACGGACCTGTCCCTGCGCTTTGACCTGACCGTGCCCTTGGCCAAGTATGTGGCGCTGCACCACAATGAGCTCACCTTTCCCTTCCGCCGGTTCCAGATCGGCAAGGTCTACCGGGGGGAGCGGGCCCAGCGGGGGCGCTTTCGGGAGTTCTATCAGGCCGATATCGACGTGATTGGCGACGGAAGCCTGGACATCATCAATGAAGCGGAGATTCCCGCTGTGATTTACAAGGCGTTCACCTCCCTGGGGCTGGAGCGGTTTAAGATCCGCCTCAATAACCGCAAGGTGCTGGGCGGGGTGTTCGCGGTGCTGGGGCTGGAGGAACGCGCCGGGGACGTGATGCGCACCATCGACAAGCTGGAGAAGATCGGGGCGGAGAAGGTCAAAACCATCCTGACAGAGGATTTCTCCGTACCGGAGCAGACCGCCGGGCGGCTGCTGGAGCTGCTGAGCTCCGGCGAGCCCATGGCCGCCTTGGAGGAACTGCGGGGACGCAGCGAGCTGCTGGACCAGGGGATGGAAGAGCTGGGGACGGTGGTACGCTACCTGTCCGCCTTCGGCGTACCCGCAGACCATTTCGCGGTGGACCTGACCATTGCCCGGGGGCTGGACTATTATACGGGCACGGTGTATGAGACCGTTATGCTGGACCATCCAGAGATTGGCTCCATCTGCTCCGGCGGGCGGTATGATAACCTAGCGGAATATTATACGGATAAAAAACTGCCCGGCGTGGGCATTTCCATCGGCCTGACCAGACTCTTTTACGTGCTGGAGGAGCAGGGCTACCTCAATGAGGCGCTGCCCACCGCGCCGGTGGACGTGCTGGTGCTGCCCATGACGCAAGATCTCTCCGCCGCTGTTTCCGCCGCTACCGCCCTGCGTCAGGCGGGGGTGCGCGCCCAGCTGTACACGGAGCCGAAAAAATTCAAGCAGAAGCTCAGCTATGCCAGTAAGCTGGGAATTCCCTTTGTGCTGCTGTTAGGAGAGGACGAAATTGCCCAAAATAAGGTGTCCCTGAAAAACATGGGCACCGGCGGACAGGAGCTGCTGACCTTGGACGGCGCGGCAGAGAAAATTTCCGCCATCCTTTCCGCCGCCGCCTGCACCCCCATCCGGGAGCCGGAGCGGGCATAGGCCGGACTGAGAGAATAAAAGCCTGCATCCATAATTATGAAACGCCGCTTTGGCGGGTCCTGCGTCCGTCCGGCGTCCTCTGATTGTGCATGCAGGTTCGAAAACCGGAACGATAAAACAGGAGTTGATTTTATGAATGAAACGCATACCGCGTACCGCACCCACACCTGTGGAGAGCTGCGCATGGAGCACGTGGGACAGACCGTCACACTGGCGGGATTTTTAGAGAACGTCCGTGAGGTTGGCGCCAACTTGGCCTTTGCCGTGCTGCGGGATTTTTACGGCACCACCCAGCTGGTGCTGGAGAGTGAAGAGATGCTCGCCGCCGTCAAGACCCTGAACAAGGAGTCCACCATCCAGGTTGCCGGGACGGTACGGGAACGGGACAGCAAAAATCCCAAGCTGCCCACCGGGGATGTGGAAGTCGCCCCCAGCGGCATCCGGGTACTGGGCCGCTGCCGCCACAACGAGCTGCCCTTCCCGATCAACCGCAGCCGGGAGGCGGACGAGTCCGTCCGGCTCAAGCACCGCTATCTGGACCTGCGCAACCCGGAGGTGAAACAGAACATCATCCTGCGCTGCAATGTGGTCGCCGCTCTGCGGCGGGCCATGGCGGAGCACGGTTTTTTGGAGATTACCACCCCCATTCTCACCGCCTCCTCCCCCGAGGGAGCACGGGACTACCTGGTGCCCTCCCGCAAGCACCCCGGCAAGTTTTACGCGCTGCCCCAGGCGCCCCAGCAGTTTAAGCAGCTGCTGATGGCCTCCGGCTTCGACAAATATTTTCAGATCGCCCCCTGCTTCCGGGATGAGGACGCCCGGGGAGACCGCTCCCCCGGCGAGTTCTACCAGCTGGACATGGAGATGGCCTTTGCCAGCCAGGAGGACGTGTTCGCCGTGCTGGAGGATGTGCTGCCCCCCATTTTTGCCCAGTACGGCAAGTACTCCACCGCTTCCCGCGCCCCCTTTGTGCGCATTCCATATCTGGAGGCCATGGAGAAATACGGCTCTGACAAGCCGGACCTGCGCATTGACCTGACCGTCGCCGACGCCACTGAGCTGCTGGGTACCTGCGGCTTCCCGCCCTTTGAGGGGAACGCCGTCAAGGCCGTGGTGGTTTCCGATTTCTCCGGCACCCGCAAACAGATTGACCAGCTGTGCGCCGACGTGGAGGTCCAGGCGGGGGAAAAGGCCTATTGGTTCCGCCTGGATGAGAAGGGCGAGCTGGTCGGCGGCATCTCTAAGTTCCTCCAGGAACGCAAGGATCAGGTAGTGCGCTCCCTCGGTCTCGCGCCCAACAGCTTCGTAGGCCTTACCGCGGGGAAGCTCCTTGCCGCCCAGAAGACCGCCGGCGTGCTGCGCAATAAGCTGGGCCATTTCTGCCCCGGACACATGAAGCGGGAAACCTATGAATTCTGCTGGATCGTAGATTTTCCTATGTACGAAATCGGGGAGGAGTCCGGGGAGCTGGAATTCTGCCACAATCCCTTCTCTATGCCCAACGGCGGGCTGGAGATCCTGCAAAAGGCGGCCAGCGGGCAGGCAGACCCCTTGTCCATCACCGCGTATCAGTACGATCTGGTGTGCAACGGCGTAGAGCTCTCCTCCGGCGCGGTGCGCAATCACGACCCGGAGATTATGATCGAGGCCTTTCAGCTGGTCCGCCTGGGGGAGGAGGACGTGAAGGCCAAATTCCCCGCCATGTACAACGCCTTTACCTACGGCGCGCCCCCCCACGCCGGCATTGCCCCCGGCGTGGACCGGATGGTCATGCTTCTCTCCGGAGAGGATTCCATCCGCGAGGTCATCCCCTTCCCCATGAACAAAAACGCCCAGGATTTGATGATGGGCGCTCCCGGAGCAGTGGAGCAGCGGCAGCTGGACGAGCTAAACATTGCCTGCACCAGGACAGAGGATGACGCTCAGGCCTAGAACGTCAGGAGGTGGGAACATGGGAGAAGAGGGAGAGCTGCGCCTTACCATTGGAGAGGCCCGGGCGCTGCGGGGACACTGCCAGCACTTTTCTCAGCTGGGCTGGGCGCTGTTTACCCAGGCCGCCTCGGCCCTGGCCGTCCAGGCGGCGGCAGTGGCGGCGGTGCGGCTGCTGGCCCCCGGTATACTGGAAGAGCCGGTATTTCTCTGGCTGCTGAGCACACTGTCGGTCTACGGCGTGGGCTTTCCCCTGTTCTGCCTTGTCATCCGGCGCTCCCCCGCCCCGCCGGCGGCGCAGACCAGGCGTCCTCTGGGGCCCGCCCGGTTCTTTCAGGTATATTTGATTGGCCTGGCGGCCCTGTACCTGTTCAATTTTATAACTCTGCTGCTGATGGAGGCGGCGGGCTGGCTTCGGGGCGCGCCGGTGGACAACCCGGTGGACAACATCCAGAGCTATCCCGACGCGCTGAACCTGCTGCTGGGCTGCGTGATCGCTCCGGCGGCGGAAGAGTGGATGTTCCGCGGGCTGCTGCTGTCCCGGCTGCGCCCTTATGGGGACAAGTTCGCCATACTCTCCAGCGCCCTGTGCTTTGGGCTGTTTCACGGCAATGTGAATCAGCTGCTCTACGCTTTCGCTTTGGGGACGGTGTTTGCCTATGTGGTTGTGCGCACCGGCTGCCTGTGGCAGACCATCGCGCTTCACGCCATGGTGAATTTGATTGCCACCGGTCTCGTCCCCCTGCTGGAAGGGCTGGGGGAGCGGGGAGAGCAGCTGCTGGGGACTCTGATGTTGGGTGTGGTCATGCTGGGCGTCGTCTTTTTTGCCGCCATCCGGCGGGAACTGCGGTTTGACCGGGGGAGCAGCGGCCTGACGGAGGGGCGCAAGTGGCGGCTGTTTTTTGAAAATCCCGGCGTGCTGTTTTTCTGCCTGCTGGCGGCGGTGGAAGCGGCCTCGTATTTTATCCTGCTGTAACCGCCGTCCTCCGCGCTGAGAAAAGCGTGTTGCAGAGCTGGCGGACGTTTGCTATAATAGGTCCTGCCAAAGGCCCTTTGGGCCCTATCCTACGACAAAAGTGAGAGATTGCCATGAATAAGCGCTATGACGTCGCAATTCTGGGCTGCGGGGAGGCCGGCATTTTTGCCGGCTATGAGCTCATGCGCCGCTGTCCAAACCTGAAGGTAGTCACCCTGGATCAGGGGGCTGATATTTACACCCGCAGCTGTCCCATTGTGGCGGGAAAGGTGAAGCAGTGCATCCACTGCAAGGTCTGCGACACCATGTGCGGCTTTGGCGGAGCGGGGGCCTTCTCCGATGGAAAATATAACTTTACCACCGCTTTCGGCGGCTGGCTCACCGACTTTATGGACGCCAAAGAGGTTATGGCGCTCATCGACTATGTGGACGCCATCAACATGGAACACGGCGCCACCGACCAAGTTTTTTCCACCGATACCCCCGCCGCCCGGGCGCTGGAGCGGGAAGCCCTTAAATATGACCTGCATCTGCTCCAGGCCCGCTGCAAGCACCTGGGAACAGAAAATAACCTGCGTATCCTCCAGAGCATCTATGAGACCGTCCGGCAGCACGGGGAATACCGCTTCCGCACCGCCGTAACCGCCATTGAGAATCTGGGAGACGAGGGATACCGGCTCAAGTGCGCCAATGGGGACCAGGTGGACTGCTCCTGGCTCATCGCCGCCCCAGGGCGCAGCGGCGCGGAGTGGTTTTCCAACCAGTGCAAAAAGCTGGGGCTGGAGCTCATCAACAACCAGGTGGACATTGGCGTGCGGGTGGAGCTGCCCGCCCAAGTGTTCCAGCATATTACCGGCGTGGTATACGAATCTAAGCTGGTCTACCGGACAAAGGGATACGGCGACCAGGTGCGCACCTTCTGTATGAACCCCTACGGGCATGTGGTGGCGGAGAATGTGGAGGGCATCAACACGGTCAACGGCCACTCCTATTCCGACCCCTCCCTGCAAAGCGAGAACACCAACTTCGCTTTGCTGGTGTCCAACCGCTTTACCTCTCCGTTCAACGAGCCCTACCGCTATGGCAAGCACATCGCCTCTTTGTCCAATATGCTGGCCGGAGGCGTGCTGGTGCAACGCTTTGGAGACCTGGTGGGCGGGCGGCGGACCAACAGCCACCGGATGGGCAAGTCCTTCGTGCGGCCGACCCTCACCGCGGCCGTGCCGGGCGATCTGTCCCTGGCCCTGCCCAAGCGGCAGCTGGACGATATCATTGAGATGATTTACCAGCTGGATAAGCTGGCCCCCGGCACCGCCAATTACGACACCCTCCTCTACGGTGCGGAGGTCAAGTTCTACTCCTCCCGCCTGGCCCTGTCCTCTGAGCTGGAGACCGCCCTGCCCGGTTTCTTTGCCATCGGCGACGGCGCGGGCGTGACCCGCGGCTTGGCTCAGGCGGGCGCGTCAGGGGTGAAGGCCGCCCGGACAATCGCGGCGCGGCTGGAAGGGCGCGCGCACTAAAATGAGACGTCGGCCGGGGCGGAGTGGACCTTCCTTCCGCCCCGGCCTTTTTCACCGCCCCTTCCCGGCATAATGGGCATAAAACCGGTTTGATATCGGTTATGCATTCTGATATTCACTCTTAACTTTTTTCACTGCTCCGGAAAACCACCGCTGCGCAGGGGTTTTCCACATTGTCCACAGGCTTTTCCACAGCCTCGTGCAGCGGATGACCGGGCCGTATATGCACTAAAAGGTTAACATAAAGTTAGTCAAGCAAAAAAATCACGGCGGAATCCACAAATTTTTTCCTTCCGTCTACCGAGGTGACCTGCCATGAATGACACCATTGCCGCCATCGCTACACCCTGTGCCCCATCTGCCATTGGTATCCTGCGGTTGAGCGGGCCGGAGGCGGTTTCCGCCGCCGCCGCCGTGTTTCGCAGCGCCTCCGGCAGAAGGCTGGAGGACTGCCCCAGCCGCACGCTCTGCTATGGAACCCTGCTGGGCCCCGATGGGCGGGCTGTAGACCAGGTGCTGGCCACCATCTCCCGCGCCCCCCACAGCTACACCGGCGAGAACACCGCCGAGCTGCAATGCCATGGCTCCCCCACCGTGCTCGCTCTAGGATTAGAGGCCCTTTTTGCCCACGGGGTGCGCCAGGCGGAGCCGGGGGAGTTCACCAAGCGGGCCTTTCTCAACGGGCGGCTGGACCTAATGCAGGCGGAGGCGGTGGCCGACCTTATTGACGCGGAGACCCCCGCCGCGGCGTATCAGGCTGCCGGACAGCTCTCCGGGGCGCTGAGCCGCCGGGTACGCGCTGTTTATGACGGTCTGGTGGATGTGATGGCCCACTTTCACGCTGTGCTGGACTATCCGGATGAGGACATTGACCCCTTTCGCTCTGAGGCGATCGCCGCCGCGCTGGAGCGGGCCCGGCAGGCGCTGGCGGACCTGTTGTCCACCTACCAAAGGGGGCGGTATCTGGCGGGGGGGATCCCCTGCGTGCTGGCGGGACGGCCCAACGCGGGGAAGTCCTCTCTGCTCAACGCCCTGGCGGGCTATGAGCGGGCCATTGTCACCGATTTTCCCGGCACTACCCGGGACACAGTGGAGGCCCGCTGCCGCCTGGGGGGCTTTGATCTTCGCGTGATTGACACCGCGGGGCTGCGCTGTGCCACGGACCCGGCGGAGCGGGCGGGCGTAGAGCGCAGCTGGGCGGCTCTGCGGGAGGCGGCGCTGATTTTTGTGCTGGTGGACCGGGCCGTCCCCCCTGTGGAGGAGGACGCCGCGCTGCTGGAGCGGGCCGCGACGCTGGCCCCAACCCTGCTGGTGTGGACCAAATGCGACCTGCCCGCCGCCGCCGGCTGTGTGGAGCGTCCGCCTCAGGTTGCGGAGGTCTCCCTCAGCGCCCGCACGGGGGCGGGGCTGGAGGCGCTGGAGGCCGCCGTCTCCGCCCTGCTGAGTCAAGGCGGGACAGAGGAGGCTGCCGGGGAGCTGCTCACCAACGTCCGGCAGGCCCAGGCCGCCCGGCGCGCCCTGGCGAGTGTGGAGCGGGCAGAGCAGGCCCTGGCCCGGGCCGTGACCCCTGACGCGCTGCTCACCGACGTGGAGGAGGCCCTGCGCGCGCTGGGGGAGCTCACCGGCTCCTGTGTCCGGGAGGACGTGACCGCGCGCATCTTCGAACGGTTCTGCGTGGGAAAATAGGGGAACCGGGCCAAGGCCCAGCGGCGGGTCCGCGGAAAAATTGTCATTCTTTTTCTCTTGACTTTTTGAGGTTACAGTTGTACCCTAAATGCAAGGTACAACTGTAACCTCATCTTGTTGTGGAAAGGAGAGCGCCGGTATGCCGGGAACGGAGGAAAAGATCACCGACGCGGAGCTGGAAGTTCTGCGGGTGCTGTGGGCGGCAGGGGAGCCCTGTACTGTGGGGCAGGTCAAATCCGCGCTGGCGGACCAGAGCTGGAATGGAGAGACGGTCAAAACCCTGCTGCGCCGCCTGTGCCAGAAGGGGGCGGTGGCACAGGAAAAGCGCGGCGTATACTATTACCGCCCTCTGGTGGATCAAAAGACGCTGGGCCGCTACCGGACCCAGCGGGTCATCGACAAGCTGTACGCAGGCAGCGCCCGCAGCATGGTGGCGGCTCTGGTGGAGCACCACCAGTTGGGCTCCCAAGACGTGGAAGATCTGCACAACATGTTCCAGGAACTCTGGAACCGGAAGGAGGAGTGACGGTGGCGGAAGAATTTTTGAAAGCCTTACTGCGCCTAAGTCTGCTGGGCTCCCTGCTGGCGGGGCTGCTGCTTTTGCTGTATCCCCTGCTGCAGCGATGGGCCAGCGCCCGCACAGCCTATTATCTGTGGCTGCTGGTGCTGCTGCGCCTGTGCATCCCGGTGGGGCTGACCCTGTCAACGCCAGCCGTTGGGGGGCAGTTCCTCTCCCCGCCCTATGACGGCTGGGCCCCCACCCAGCCCGCTGCTGTCCCCAACGCTCCACAGGTTCCTGAAGCTCCGGTCCCCGCTGGAGAAACTGCGGCCGGCCCTGTCGGTGCAGAACCCGGCGTACAGGCCCTCCCGGCTGCGCCTGAGCGGCCGGAGCCGTCCATACCGTCCCAGTCCCCGGACCCAGAAGCATGGGTATTCCCTGTACCCCCTGCCACTGTGCTGGCCGCCATATGGGCTCTGGGGGCCCTCGCCTGCCTGGGACGGTATATCTGGGGCTACCGGCGCTTCCGGCGGGCGCTGGGGCGCTCCGCCCGCCGGGTCCCGGCGGAGAAGCTGCGCCTGCTGTGGACTATGGACCCGGCGGGGCAGGTGCGCCTGGAGGAGAGCCCTTTGGTAAACACCCCTTTGCTGGTGGGAGCGCTGCGGCCTGTCATCGTGCTCCCCTGCGGAATCACACAGGAGGAGTGCCTGCGGGACATTTTAGCCCACGAGCTCACCCACGCCCGGCGGCACGACCTGCTCTATAAATGGTTCGCTGCGGCGGTGACCAGCCTGCACTGGTTCAACCCCTTGATGCCGCTGGTGCGCCGCCGGATCAGCCGCGCCTGTGAGCTCGCCTGCGACGAGGCGGTAGTGCTCCCGATGTCCCCTGCCCAGCGGAAGCACTATGGGGAGACCCTGCTGGCCCTGGCCGCGGCCCCGCCGGCTGAGCTGGGACCGTTGGGGGCCACCCTGTGCGAAGAAAAATCTCAGTTGAAAGAAAGGCTGGTGTCCATTGTGCATGTGAAAAAAAACGGGCCTCTGGCGGCCCTGATATCGCTTGTGCTGGCCTTGGCCGTGGGGGGGTGCGCCCTCATCGGGGACGCGCGGCCCACCCCCACCCCGGAAGGCGGCGATTGGAAGGCGGTGGTGGACTCCTTCAATCCCAACGCCACCCCCCTGCCGGAGGAAGACGCGGTCCTCTACGAGACCGGCGGCTTTACGGTAGCCTTTCCAAAAGAGATTTATGACCAGCTGCTGATTCTCCCCGGAGTCGCGGACGCGGACGGCGGACTGCTGACCCTGTTGTCGGTATACGAAAAACGCAGCTACGAGGAGAGTATGGCCGATTATGGCTTTGGCGGAGGCTGGCTGTTCACCATCAGCCGGAGAGACCAGGCCCAGTACGAACAGTTTCTCACCAGCGACGGCAGCGGCATGCGCCATTTCGCCCGGGATGGCGAGGGATATTATTACTGCTGGGAGACCGCTACCGACGTGCAGTTCTACCGCAGCGGTCTGGAGACTTATACGCAAGAGGCCTTAGCGCCCTGGGGCGCCCTCTGCGGGGGCATAGAGGGAATTCAGCCGGACTTCATCGCCCGCAACGGCCTGGAGCCCTACGACGACAGCGCCTTTTTCAGCCGGGATTTCACCTATGAGGGGGAGCACCGCTATGTGCGCTTCGTGGTGGACAGCATCGACGTGTCCCTGATGCTGACTTTGTCCCAGCCGGTAAGGCAGGGGGAGGGGGGCGTATGGTGTGTGGAGCGCTATCAGGACCGCTATGGGGGAATCTATCCCGTGTTCAGCATGGAGGGAACTCCCACCCCCCAGGACCGGGGAATTGCCGCCGCGGAGCACTACCAGTCCCTCCAGGACGCGGCGGATCGGGGGGAGCGCCCCGACCTGCTCCATCCCCTAGACGCGGCCAGAACCTGGCTGAAAAACTGCTACTACCCCTTCCAGGAGGACACGCTGAACACCTGCGCCGTTCTGATGGAGGGAGAGCCCGGCGGGAACGTCTGGGGCCGCCTGGGAGCGGTGCTGGAGCAGTCCGATTTCCTGGAAACCCTCCGTATAGAGGACGGAACCGCCGTGGATGTACAGGCCTTTCATGCGCCGGAAAACGAATATGAAACCGGGCTGTACAGCATCGGCTACCGGAACCTGGCGGACATTTTCTGGCTGAAGGCGGAGGCAGGGGAGCCCCGCGGGAACGCGGTGCGCTGTACCGCGCCAAACGGAGACCAGATCCTCTTTCTGGACCGGGACGGCGTCACCGGCGTCCAGTCAAACGGCGTGTGGGAGTGGTTCCGTCCGGCGCTCAAGGTCAGCCCCTATCAGCTGATGTACGGCCTCTGCCAGCAGTGGGCCGGGGAGCATTAATTAGAGCGGAGAGGACCACTCCCGCAGCGCCGCCGGATTTGGAAGGAAAAAGCGCCCTTCCCGCTTTTCCATCAGTCCCTGCTTTTCCAGTCCCCGCACACACTGGCTCACTGCCACCCGGGAGATGCCCAGAAAATCAGCCAACTGCTGGTGGGTCAGGCGCACCGTCAGGCACAGGCCGCCGTCTTCCGGTCTTCCGTAATACTCCGCCTGGCTGACCAGAAAACGCGCCACCCGCTTTCCCGCGTCCAGAAAGCTGTCCCGGACCAGCAGCTGGGAGAGCATTTGAGCCCGGCGGGCAGCCAGTTGGAACAGCTTCAGCGCCAGGGCGTGGGAATGCTCCACCCGGCGCCGGAACTCCGCCGCCGGAATGCGGGTAATCTGGCACGGGGTGTTGCAGACGGCCCGGAAAGCCCGGGGCCCGCCGAACATGCACTCGTCCTCCCCCACCGTCAGCCCGTCGAACAGCGCGTAGACTACCCGCTTCTTCCCGCTGCTGTCGCAGCACTCCAGCTGCACCTGGCCCCGGTGGAGAAAGACGACTCCATCTGCCGGGCCGCCCTGCTCATAGAGAACGGTTCCCCGGGGCACGGCATACGTTGCGTAGCCGGCGGTCAGCTCCTCCCATACCCGGTCCCAGGTCTCGCCGTCCAGGTCCCGGGCTGTGGGCCGCCACTGCTTTTCCCATCTTATTTGGGATGTGTCCACACTGTCTCCCCCCTCCTGCGATTGCCGACAGTCCTGCTTTTATTTTTGCAGATATCCCGCCGCTTGTAAAGTAGTTTACAGATTTTTCTTGACAGCTCTTGTATCCTCTATTGCAAGAAGCCTCTGCATGTTGCGGCATTTGTTGAACAGGGTGGTGCGGAATGCAGGGGGTAAACAGCTGGCCCGCAGGGCGCGGGCAGCGAAAAGAAAGGACTGTCACTATGAAATCAGGAAGGCTGCGCAAAGTTCTGGCATCGCTCCTTATGCTGAGTATGCTCCTCAGCGCGGTACCCGCCCTTGCCGCCGTTCCGGCGGCGGACAGCGTGTACATCAACGGCAATATCTACACCATGGACGACGATAACCCCCACGCCACCGCCATGGCGATCAGCGGGGACCGGCTGGTCTATGTGGGCGACGCCAGCGGCGTACAGGCTTACATCGGCTCCGGCACCGTTGTCAACGACCTGCGTGGGCAGACCGTCCTCCCCGGCCTGATTGAGGGCCACATGCACGTGCCCAACCTGGGCCAGAGCATGCTGATGATCGACGCGTTCTGGAAGCCCAAGGACGTCATCCTTCAGGCTGTGAAGGAGGCCGCCGAGGCCGCCGAGCCGGGCGAATGGATTCAGGGTCGGGGCTGGATGAACACCGTGTGGGAGGATGACAGCTTCCCCACCAAGGAGGAGCTGGACGCCGTAGCGCCCAACAACCCGGTCTCCCTCCAGCGGGCCGACGCGCATATGTTCTGGTTTAACTCCATGGCGCTGGAGATGGCCGGCATCACCAAGGACACCCCCAACCCCCAGGGCGGCGAGATTCTCAAGACGGAGGACGGAGAGGTGCTGGGCTGCCTGACCGATACCGCTGCCGCCATCGTGCGCGGCATTATTCCCCCCTGGAGCGACGCAGACCTGAAGCGGGCGTCTCTGCTGGCCCAGGAGCAGTTGTTTTCCTACGGCTTCACCTCTGCCCTGGACGCGGGCGTGAGCGTCCACCAGCTGGACCTGTATAAAGAGCTCTACGCCAGCGGTGAGCTGAAGCTGCGCCTGTACCCGCTGATCATGCTCGCCTCCACCGAGGGCCCAGAGGCCGATTACCTGCGCACCACCGCTCCCACCGGAATGCTGTATGACAACCATCTCCATGTGGCCGGCGTCAAGATCATTGGCGACGGCTCTCTGGGCGCCCGTTCCGCCGCCATGCTGGAGGAGTACTCCGACCGGGCGGGCTACACCGGCGAGTACCGCTTTACCGATGAAGAGGCCTATGAGGTTATCAAACTGGCCTATGAAAACGGCTATCAGACTGGAATTCACGCCATCGGCGACGGTACCAACCACCAGGTGCTGGATGTATATGAGCGCCTGATGAAAGAAAATCCCCGGGAGGATCCCCGTATGCGTCTGGAGCACTTCCAGATCGTTACGCCCAGCGACATTGACCGGGCCATCTCCCTGGGTGTGCTGCCCGCCATGCAGTTCACCCACGCCACCTCCGATTGGCTGATGGCGGAGGACCGGGTGGGGTCTGAGCGAATCAAGACCTCTTACGCCTGGCGCACCATCATTGACAAGGGCTCTATCATCATCGGCGGTTCCGACGCCCCCGTGGAGCTGGTCAACCCGTATCACGGCCTCTATGCCGGCGTCACCCGTATGGACAAGGACTGCCGTCCGGAGGGCGGCTGGTACGCCAACGAAAAAGTCACCCGGGAGGAAGCCCTGAAAGCCTTCACCCTGTGGGCGGCTTACGGACAGTTTGAGGAGGATCTCAAGGGCTCCCTGGAGGTTGGAAAGCTGGCCGACTTTGTGGTCATTGACCGGGATTATATGACCTGTCCTGAGACCGATATTAAGGACATTCAAGCTCTGATGACCGTTTCCGGCGGCCAGGTGGTTTACACCAAGAACACTGCTGAGCCCACTGTCACCTGGCAGGGCAAACCCATCACCTTTAACTCCAAGCTCGTAATCGAAGCGCCCGGCGCCATTTATGTTCCAGTGAACGATGTGACCAGCTTTATCAGCGCCTCTGTGTCCAAGGAGAACGGCATGGCCGCCGTTACCTACAGCGAGAGGTCCGTGTCCCTGCCCATCAAAAGCGTGGACGGTGTGGACTATGTGGCGGTGCGCCCCCTGTTTGAGGGAATCGGCTATTCCGTCACCTGGTGCCAGAGCAGCAAGACCGTTTCCTCTTCTCAAAAGCCAGGGGTATAACCTGCCCGCGGCAGAGCAGCTGACGAAAGACGAAATCGGATTTCCACCTTTCCGTTTTCCACACCAACAGGCGTCCGGCTTTTGCCGGGCGCCTGTTGGCACAAAGGCCTGCTGCGCGAAGGCCTTCAGGCTCATAACCCGGAGGTTGCAGGTTCAAGTCCTGTCACTCGGACCATCGAAAAATCCCGCAAGTCGTTGTGTTGCAACGGTTTGCGGGGTTTTCATGTTTTTCGGATTTGCGGCTTGGTCGTTGTTTGGTCGTTATTTATCGTCCAACATCCCCCTCATACTGATGAAGGTATATCCCTCATAGTCTTACAGGGGAATGACAAAGCCCCCCTGGATTATGTACCAGGTGGGCTATATTACATCAGGTATGGTCTATCTCATAGCTCATATAGTGGTCACAGTACCACGTATGCAAACAACCGAAAATCGATTGAGCAAACGCCAAGGGAGTACACGGGAATGTTTTTCAAGGGACGCCTCCGGCGGGCTTAGGTTACCTGATGCCGCAACCTCTGCCCATATGTGGCTGTTGACCTTTTCTCAATGGCTCCGAGCGTACAAGGAAAGGGCCGGCTTTCCTTCACTTGTACAGTGACATATAGGGCAACTATAAAAAATTCCCCATTTTTATGAAGTACGTTTTGCAGTAAAACAGCCCGTTTTTGATGAAAAACAGAAACCAATAGCGAGAGCGGCCAAAAAAGCTGCTCTCGCTATTGGTCATGGTGCAAGCCTCCTTTTTCCATTGGAAAAATCACGCCCTTTAACGTGGCCCCGCATATTTTCATACCCCCTGCCGATAAAAGCCCGTCAGGGGCATTAAAATGGACGCTGGGGCTATTCCTCAGCTATCAGCCCGGAGAGGTCTTGCCCGCTGGGGAGCATGGCATTGAGGAGAGACTGGGCGGTGGGGTCAGCCGCCTCAGCCTCCACGATGCCGGGGGTGTTGCTGATAGCCTCCACAGCCTCCAGGAACGTCATGGGGCAGCGCTCCCCGTTTTCCCAGATCAGCACCACCGGGGGAGCGTCCGGCCCTATCCTCTCCCGGATGCGGGCAATGCGCCGGTCAAAGCTATTCACCTCTTGCGCATCTCCTCCACCAGCCGCTCCAGCTCATCCAGCTTGGTTTGCTGCTCATCCACCCGGATTGAATCCAGGCAAATTTTACAGCCGTATAGGATAGCGTGGCCCGCTTTAGCTCCCAGCTCCCCATTCAGCAGCATATTGGCGATACGGTTTGCTGATTTTCGGATGTCTTGCGGGGTGGACAGTTTCAGCCGCTTTTTTCCGGGCATAATTTATCCCTCCTGTTCTCCGCTCCCGCCGCTGGACGGCGTGGGGGTGGCAACAGGCTGGGCCTGGTAGTAAATAGCCTTGGCCTTGTTGTCCAGCACAAAGGCGTCATACACGATGCGCCCCTCCACCAGCGCCCCGGAGATACCGGGCGGGTTCTCATGCACGGTGTAGTCCTCCAGCTTGACAGGGGCCACGGTGGCGCAGGGGTGGGCCACCATAAAGCCAAAACCCTTGGGGAGCCGGTTGGCGGGGACTTTCTGGACGCTCATACCGTCCAGGTTGGAGATGACGCCCTTGAGCCGCAGGTCGTTGCCGATGTCGGTTTCCATAGTGATGTCCTTGCTCTTTTTCAGCAGGATATACACGGCGGGGGTGACCACCAGCACCCGGCCCGTTTCGGGCACCTCGGCGTCATCCAGCGCCTGGGAGGCGGCAAGGATTTCGCCGTAGATGTTGGTGGCGGTCAGGGCCTTGGCATCGGGTTTATTCCCCGCCTTGGTGCACATGACGCCGTAAACGTATGCGTCCACTTCGGGGATGACCACCTCTCTGTTCTGCCGTGCCAGGGCGGTGGCGGCGGCAAGCTGGGCGGCGGTTTCGTCCGTGTCCAGCTTGTCAATGGCGAACGTAAAAGAGCGGTCTTTGGTCAGGGTGAACTCCTCCGTGGTGGCGTCCAGGGCGGCAACAGCGCCGTACCTGCTCCAGTTGCCCGTTGCGGGGCCGCTCCGCCCGTAGTCGTTCATGGAGCTGGTGGTCACCTTGTAGACCTTGATGGTATGCGCCCCGGTCCAGCTCAGGTCCTGATTGGTGATGAGGGCTTTCTTGCTCTCCGTGGAAAACTGCTCATCGGTGTAAGGCTGGAATTTTGTGACAAGATTGATTGCCATAGTTAAAAATCACTCCTAAAATTTTTAGATTTTAGGCTTGAAAGCGGCTCTGATGGGGTCCGGGCCTCCGCTGCCGTCTTTGGGGGCGGAGCGCTCCCCCGGTGTCCATCCCACATACTGACGGGGCGGGGAGCTCTTGCCGGTGATGGCCGGGAAAGCCTTTACCAGCTTTTCCACGGCGGTCTTGAATTTGTCCGTGTCAGAGCTGTCCAGCACGTCCAGGAGCGCCGCCGGATAGCCCTGGGTGTCCAGGTATTCCCGACAGTCCAGACGGGCCTCACGGGCCGCTAAAGCCCTTTCCCGCTCGGTGTCTTTGGCGCTGGCCTGGAGCTTTTCCCGCTCATGGGCCAGCCGCTCGGACACGATGCGGTTTACATCGTCCTGGGTGAATGTCCTGCCGCCTTTTGCCCCCGGCGTGGGGTCCTGCTGGGTCTGGGTCTGCTGCTGGGTGCTAAGTTCTTCGCTCATGATGTACCTCCAATTTAACGCCCTGGATGGGCTGAAATAAAAAAGCGCACAGGAGACAGCCGTTAAGCTGTTTCCCATGCGCTTTGAACGCTAACCCCATAGGGCGGTACTCCTGTGCCTTTTTAATCAGCATACCATGGGGGGTCTGCTTTGTCAAGCCTTTTCCTTAGAGCCACAAGGGTTTACGGGTTTTTTAGTAGTCAAATAGACGTGCTTATATGGGGTATGGCGGTCACTTTCGTGGACCCTTGCGCCGGGGTGGCGTTGGAGAAGGACTGCCAGATCAGCGGCGGCGGATTCCTGCTCCTCTGGCAGATGGGCGATAGAGATTTTCACGGGTGGGCCTCCCTTCTCTGTTCAGCTCTGACGCTCCGGGCTCCCTTGGCCCGGCCATAGTAAAACGCAAGAATCACTATGTCAATGAGATTGTCCCTAACTGGGCGGCCAGGGTTAAACAGGTGAGATATTGCAATCAAATCTTCCGCGCTGAGGTCATACGCTGAGGGAAAACTGCCGGGGCGTGCGGTTCGGTCAATATATCCCCGGATTCTCTCAATTTTTTGCTCATCCATCTTGACTTCCTTTCCCCCACCCCGTAAAATAAAGGGTAGGCTTAGTAGTGATTAGTGGTCGTGCTGGGCCTCTTTGCCGCTGTCAGTGTTGGAAGCGCTGGCAGCGGGCTTTTTCTTTTTCGGCTTTGGCCGAAACGGGCCAAGGCCATTGGCGGAGCCGTAGAACAGCGCTTTTTTGTTGCTCCGCACATCGTTAAACCTCCTACCCATTGTGGCCTCCTTTATACTCAAAGGGTTGGACTACAGCAGCTCCACCCCTGTCGGCCAGTTTCAGCAAGCCACAGGTACCAGCGGGGTTACCATCGGGGGCAACCGCAGGAATGGGGCCGCTGGCAATCCATAGGGCACAGGATGGACCGGCGCAGGGCGCAAAATCTACCCTGCTGATGCTCAGTAATGGGCAAAATTTACTCATATTGTTTCTCCTTTCAACTTTTTCAGATTTGGTCATTACATAGGGGGTCTATTTTGCAAAGTTGGGTCAAAACGTTGCGGCGCAAGGGGTTTGAACTTTCCACCAACTTTTTCCCGTGGAAAGTCCATCTTGCAATCTACTGGACTTTCCAGGATGAACTTTCCACGTGGAAAGCTGGGAACCGTTGCGGCGCAAGGGTTAGAGCTACTTTCCAAAATAATAATAGTTATAATGACCTATCCCCTTTGAACTTTTCAACGTCCACGTCATAGCGCAGCCACCATGTTTTGCGGTTTGGTGGTTGACCTATGGAAATGGATTTGATGGCCAGCTCTTTCCGGGCGTTGTACAGGGTGCCATTCGATATACCCGCCCCAGCTTGCAGCTTCTCCACGTCCTCCAGTGTGGCGTAGCCGTCCGGCTCCAGGAGATTTTGCAAGAGCTGCATGGCGTTGGAGAGGGTAATGGCGGGCTTATTTCGGGCGGCGGCGCTCTGCTTGATGATGTCATCCGCCGTAAGGTCACAGGGGCCGTCATAGGTCACGCCCGCCCCGCTGATATGGTACTTCTGACTGGCTCCCGGTTCGCCTATGCTGTTTTTGCCGTGGGCGAATACCCTTGTTTCTCGGTCCTCCGGGTCACGGCCCACCACCACGATAGAACGGGCGGCGTTGCGAAAATCAGAGGAACCCAGGAGGCGATCAAGGGCGGAACTTTCCCCTTTTCCGGGTTTACTCATGTGGCTTATCAGCACAACGGTACAGTCATGCCGCTTGGCATAGTCCCCCAGCCAATCCAGCACGGGCCGTACCCGCTCGGCCTTGTTCATGTCCACCCCGCCGCCCAGATAGCTCTGGATGGGGTCGAAGATAATCAGGGTAGGCGGGTATTGTGCGGCCATGGCCTCCAGCCGTGGGTCATTCAGCGTCAGCCGGTCATAGGTTGTGCCGCTACAGGGCATGACAAGGATTTTGCTCAGGTCAGCGCCCAGCAGGTCCAGGCGGGGCCGTATGACGGCGTTCATGTCATTCTCCTGGGTGAAATAGTACACATACCCGGACGGCGGAGCGGGGCTTGTCCAGTCTTGGAACGGGAGCCGCTGACCGTTGGAGATAGCGGCCGCCCAGCTCAATGCCAGATACGTTTTCCCGGAACCGCTTATACCGCCCATAATGGCTAACATACCACGGGGAAGGTATGGGCTTATCAGATAGCTTGCGGTTTTGGGCTCAACGGTTGTCATAGGAACCAGGAGCGGGCCAGCCGTGGAAAGGGTTGCCCCAGGCAGGTCCCCGGCCTTGTAGCCCGCTGCCTGTCGGCATATAGTTTCAATCTCAGCATCGTCCAGGGGTGGGGAGCACCGGCGCTCATTCAGTGTGCGGACAGCGCCAAGAATTTCCTCCTCCTCAAGCCCCGCTTGCCGCAGCTTACAGGCCAGCCGGAAAAGGGTGTCGTTGCGGTTGCCTTCAATGATCTCCGCCGGAACCTCCAGCGGGGCCTTGTTATCCTCTGCCAGCAGAAAGAACAGCTCAGGCGGAACAGGGGCCGGGCCTCCGGGCAAATCAGCCGGGGAGCACCCTGGGAGCCATTCATAGCGGACCCCGGACGGGTGGACGCTGGGAGGAAATACGGCATAGCCGCTCCCGCCCCGGATGTCCACGGCGGGGAGTATGTTTACCTTGTTTGGTATGTCCCCGGCACAGCGGAACAGCCTGTGAACCCCGCCCCCACCGCTCTTAAAGCTCCAGGTGGACGGAATAACCACCCGTGCACCACTGGCCCAGGCCGCAAGTGACTGCTCCCCATCGGCCCCCGGTTTCACATCGGTTTCGATGTCCACCAGGCCGCCGCCCATGACCACGCCCAGGTTAGCCCCTGGCCAGCTCTCCCACCATGCGGTGAGCGCCGCCGGGTCTGCTGTTGCCGCCTTGGGCCAGTCAGGCACCAGGGGCGGGCTTTTCTGCCCCGGTTTGATGGGGAACACCTTTAGCCCCAAAGCCGCATAATAAAGCGCCCAGTCAATCACTCAGCACCGCCCCCATACAGATAATTCCACTTGTCCCGTTCCTCCTGCTGCTCCACCAGCTTGTCCAGGTCCACGGTGACGGCCAGCTTGCTGGGCTTGCCGGTGGCCAGCACGGTATAGCCCTGCCGGTCACACAGCCGCTCAATCAGCTCCTTAGAGGACTGGCCCACCAGGGAGGCCGCCTGGAGCTGGGCCTTTGTCAGGGTGAGGGTGACGGCCTCCTCCTTGCCCGTGTTATGGTTGCGAGCCAGAATGGGGAACTGGCGCAGATGTAAAGTTATTTCGCTTTTCATGACGCCTCTCCTTTCAGAAAGTCGATGAGCTTGTCCACGTTGACCAGCCGTTTCCGGCCAACAGGCACACTTTGGATTGCGCCGGTTTTAATCAGGTGGCGCAGATAGTGCAGGGTCACATCGGTGCCGGGGTCCTCCTGCCGGATAATGTCCAGTGCCCCCGGTGCTGTTCTCATGCGCGGGGTGGTCATGGTCAAGCCTCCTCCAGCAAATCCGCCGGGTCAACGCCCAGCGCCTCCGCAATCCGCCGCAGAGTGGCCAGCTTCACAGTCCCGCCGTTGTTGCTCCGGCTGATGGTATTGATGCTGACGCCGGACGCCGCCGCCAGATCCCGGATGGAATCCACCCCGGCATTAAGCATGGCCAGTCCCAGCTTGTTTTTGCTAATTCGCATTTTCTTCTTGCACTCCTTTCGATTTTGTGGTATGTTGTGTGTATAACACCTGTTATGTATATTACATTACTTATGGCATTATGTCAATATGCCATTTGTTATTTGTTTAAGTGCACAAAACGAAAGGGATGGTGTTGTGTCTTTTTACCAAAATTATGAGGTGTTGTGTGCAGAAAGAGGAGTTAGCCCCACAAAAGCAGCACGTGATGTTGGCCTTGCTCAGCCCATAGTGTCCCAATGGAAAAAGCGCGGCTCCACTCCGAAAGTAGAAACAGTTCAGAAGCTGGCTCACTATTTTGGCGTGTCTGTGGAATACTTGCTTGGCACAGGCCCACGAATAAGCCCCATCTTTTCAAGCAGGCGCATTTTTTCAGCCATGAACGAGAAAGAGATTCCCTTGGAGAAAATGAGCCAATTAACTGCGATTCCCATTGAAACAATCCGCAGCTTCGCTCTTGGTGAAAAGGTAGAAAATGGCCGTAATTGTTTAGAAAAAATTGCGAGAGTGTTGGAGGCTAACCCTGCTTATCTTATGGGTTGGACAAATCATCCCGATGATGATTCTGCCTACTGGAATATTAGCGAAAACATTTGGAGGGAGTGTAATAATGACCCTGATTCGGCCCATGGAGCGCAACAGGCACTTGAGCTGGATAGCATAGGTCACGAGAGGACACTGGTGTATGATTTGCTGGAACGTGCCAAGCAGAGGACACCCTCCCAACCCTGGGCGTTTTCTTTGATAGAAAAGCTGGGAAGTGTAGGATACTCCATAGGCACTTATGAGGAGGATGCTTACCTCTGGATAAACTACCCAGACGGCACTCTTGAGGTCACAGAGGAGGAATTGAGGGAACTGGACCAAAGCACGGACAGTTTTATCCGTTTCAAACTGCAAGAGCTCAGAGATAGGCACCCGTACCGCTTTAGGCCAAAGCAGGGACACCAGGAGCAAGCCCCACAATTAACGCCAGCACCACAGGAGGGTACAGATACCACCCCACCCACAGACACGCCACAGCGGCCCCAGGAGGGCAAATAAAAAGCCCCAGGCCAGCGGCCCAGGGCTCAACAAATAGGAGGCAACTATGCAAGAATTGTTAATCAGGCTGACGTGGGACCCGGAGGCCCGTGTGTGGATTGCAGAGAGTGATGATGTTCCAGGCCTGGTGCTGGAATCCGGCTCTTTTGACGCCCTCATTGAGCGGGTGCGTTTTGCGGTCCCTGAGCTGCTGGAGCTTAACGGCACGGCCCCGGCCTCTGTCCAGCTCCGCATGGTGTCGGAGCGCTGTGAGAGGATTGCAATGTAATGGCCGAATATGAGAAAGAGGTCCGGGCGGAGTTGTCCAAACACGGCTGCACTTTTGTCCGCCACGGCAAGGGGGACCATGATATTTGGTACAGCCCTATCACCAGGCGGCACTTCACCGTGGATGGGAAAATCAAATCCCGCCACACCGCCAACGCCATCATGAAACAAAGCGGCCTTGCCCGCCGTTTTCGTTGAGGCCCCGAAACACGGCCCCGTCAATAGAGCAGGTCCGGCTCATACTTCAGCTCAGGCCAAAGTTCTGTGAGCGGTCTTCCGCTTTTAATGTCCTGGAGCACCTGGTCAACGGTGGCACCCTCCGGGGGCACACAGACTATCTCACCATCATCTGTTTCATACACCAGCCCGCCATCCGGCTCCCCGCCTCCAAAACGGCCTCCAAACTTGGCTTTGTAAACGGTGGCTGCCGCTGTCAGCTTTTCATCAGCTATAAAATCTGGGTATTCCATCGAACCACACCATTCAACAGTTTTCTAAAGAACCGCCCACGCTGCTGCTAACAACGTGGA
The DNA here is from genome assembly GCA_947346365.1 of uncultured Flavonifractor sp. Lineage (GTDB taxonomy): Bacteria > Bacillota > Clostridia > Oscillospirales > Oscillospiraceae > CANAAV01. The sequence continues at coordinate 6,213 of CANAAV010000001.1, read as the reverse complement.
CGGCGATATGCACAAATACCAGAGCGGTCAACTATGGCACAGTGCAGGTATATTATACCCTTTTTCCGCCACTGTGTCAAATCAGAAAGGAGATTTTCACAGTGGCAACCTACACAAAGCGCGGCAGCTCATACCGCATCCGGGCCTCTGTGGGTTATACCCCAGAGGGCAAGCAGGTGATGAAGTCCAAAACGTGGACGCCCACCCCCGGCATGACGGAACGCCAGATTGAAAAAGAGCTGAACCGGCAGATGGTTCTCTTTGATGAGGAATGCCGGGGAATCGCCGCCACGGATGGGCATATCAAGTTCCAGGCATTCTCTGAACAGTGGTTCAGTGAATATGTGGACAAATCCTTGGGGAAACGGACACGGCACAACTATCGCCAAATGACCCCGAGGATTTATGCGGCCATTGGGCACTTGTATCTGGACAAGATTACACCCCGCCAGCTCCAACGGTTCATCAACAGTTTGGGTGAGCCGGGGGCCAGCCGCAACGCCACGGGCCACGGCCTCTCCCCTAAGTCCATCAAAAACCACCTGTCACTCATTTCCTCTGTGTTCACCTATGCCGTGAAGATGGGCATGGTGCAGGTCAACCCCTGCCGGATGGTCACCCTTCCCCCACTGGAAACGGGCAAAGAGAAGGTGTGCTACACGTTGGAGGAGGCCCAGCAGTTTCTTGACGCCCTGGCAGACGCCCCGCTCAAATGGCAGGTGTTCTTTTCCCTGGCCCTGTTCGGCGGATTTCGGCGTGAGGAGCTGTGCGGGTTTGAGTTTGAGGATTTTGACATGGAGGAACACACCGTATCCGTCCGGCGGGCCTCCCTCTACACCGCCAAAGATGGCATATTCACCGCCCCCACCAAAACCGCCAAAAGCCGCCGGACGCTCAAGTTGCCGGTGTGGGTATTTGACCTGGTGAAGCGCCTCCAGGCGGAGCAGACCATGCAGCGCCTGGCCATAGGCGATCAGTGGCATGAGTGCGGGCGGCTGTTCACAAAGCCGGACGGCTCCCCCATCCACCCGGAACAGCCTTATAAATGGCTCAAGCGGTTCTGTGCTGACAGGGGGCTCCCCTTCTACGGCATCCACCAATTCCGGCACCTCAACGCCTCCCTGCTGATTTTCAACGGTGAGGACGTGCGCAGCGTGTCCGCCGCCCTGGGGCACTCCCAAACCTCCACCACGTTGAATATCTACGCCCACACCTTTGAGACGGCCCAGGCCCGTGCCTGTGACGCCCTGGCCAATGCCCTGCCGGTGAAGTTTGGACGGTGCATGAGGGCGTAAATCTTGGTCATTGTTTGGTCGTTATTTTGGCAAAAGGCAACGACCAACGACCACACACAGCGAAACATAAAACGCCGGAAACGGGCTTATATCAACGGTTTCACCGATTCATCAAAAAAGGCGAAACACGGGTTTTACTTTTCAAGTCCTGTCCCCGCAACCAAAAATCCTCTGATTTCTACGGAAATTAGAGGATTTTCTTTTGTTTTCATCACTTTTTTTGGCGGCTGATTTTTACTCTCTGTTTTTGACCCATTTCTTGACCCATACGGGGAAATGCCCGGAAAGGATTAGAGAGCACCAGAGAGGACGCTGCCCATAGTTTTCGCTGCCTCCCGCTGTGCCTGGGTGGTGACGTGGGCGTAGGTATCCAGGGTGAACCCTGCGCTGTAGTGGCCCAGCATCCCGGAGACCGTCTTGATGTCCACCCCGTTTTGCAGGGCTACCGTGGCGAAGGTGTGTCTCAGGTCGTGAAATCTGACTTTTGGCAGCCCGGCCCGCTTCAGAACCCGATGCAGCATCTGAATCACGCTGTCCGGTGAGATCGGCCCGCCGGTGGGGCTGGGGAACACCCACGGGCTGTCTCCTGTTTTCTTTCTCTGTGCTTTCAGAACGTCTATCGTATCCTCTGCCAGCGGCAGGGTACGGTAGGCGTTCTTCGTTTTCAGTGGCGCCTCCACCACCTCCCCGTTGATCCGGGCGATCTGCCGCCGAACCCGGAGGTCGCCCCGCTCCAAATCAATGTCCTCCCACTTCAGGCCGAGAAGTTCGCCTCGCCTCAAGCCGATAGCCAGTTCCAGGTAGTAGAGTTCAAACACACCGCTGTCCTTGGCCTCTCTCAGGAAGGATTGGAGCTGTTCCACCGGCAGGGTTTGCATCTCCCGGTACTCCAGCCTGGGCAGGGCGCAACCCTCCGCTGGGTTAGTAGAGATCAGCTTCTGCTCCCTGGCCAAATTCATCGCAGAGGAGATGATTTGGTGGATGTTCCGCACTGTCTTTGGGCTCAGGCCCTTGGCCTGATGCTTGGATTCCAGCCGGTCTACTCTGCCCGTCTCCAGCAGCTTCTTGTAGAACTTCTGCAATTCCAGAGAAGTGAGCTTTTCCAACAGGATTTTGCCGATGCTGGGCTTGATGTGGTTGTCGATGTAGCCCCGGTAGGTCTTGCGGGAGGATGGGCGCACCTTGATTTTCGCGCAGTTCTCAGACCACACGTCCATCCACTGTCTCACCGTGTACTGCCCCGCCCGGATGGCATCCACTTTGGCGTTTTCCTCAATAGCCAGCCGAAACTTCTCCTTGCACTCTTTCTGCGTTTTCGCCAGTACATTTTTGTAGATCACTTTCCCAGTGTCCGGGTCGCGGCCCGCCGTGTACCTGCCCTCCCAGCGACCGTCGCTGCGCTTGCGGATATTGCCCTCTCCGTTGGCCCGACGTTTTGCCATCCGGCACCGCCTCCTTTTGCAACGTCAGACCATACCATACTCCAGCGAGAATAGCTACTGGAAACGGGAAGGATTATCAATTCAGACACATATTTTTTGTCTGCGCTGGCGGCCCTTCTCTTTGAATACAGTGGTGCAATTTGCACCTCTCACAACGGCACTTTTTGACGCAGATGGTTTTTTACCAGATCAAACTTTTCAGAAAATTTGTACAGACCACAAGAGCCTTTTGTTTGTTGTGATGCGTCTTGTTGGTCTATTTCCTCTCCAAGTTCTGGAGGAGCCCACTCCACCAGACGGAGGGTGGCCTGCGCCGCTGCCCTCAGTGGTAAGCGCGGTACAGAAAGGTGACGATTTCTCCCCGATCACACACCTTGTTGGGGGAAAAGATGATGGTGGAGGTACTGTTGGTAATGTTCTTCTCCTACGCCCAGAACACGGGGGCGGAGAAATACTCGCCCATGAGCATGTCGGAGACGGTGATGGTCACCGGGTTGGTGGGCATGGTCGGGTTGGTAAGGTTCGTGGGGGTGGTGGCGTGGTTGGATTTGGAGGCATAGTGGTGCCGGAGTCCTCCTCTCAATAAGCGTACAGGGTCTGGGCGCCGATGGGACCCACCTTGGTGTTGGCATTGACGCCCACGTTGCCCCGGGTCATCCAGCACACGAATTTGTAACCCGGACGGGTGGTGGTGGGCAGGGCACCGAAGGTCTGCCCGACGGTGTAAGTGATGCTGTCCACGGGACTGCCACCCTGGCTGTCGAAGGTGACCACCACCTGGCTGCGGTCGGTGGAGGAGCCGGAGCCGTTGTAGTCGGTGGAGCGATAGATGTTATTCCAGCTGGTAGTCCCCGGGGAGTATGCCAGAGCCGCCGTGGGCAACAGGGACAGGCACATCACCAGCGCCAGCAGCAGGGTCGGGATCCGTTTTTTCCATGTTTTCATCTTGTTATCCTTCCCTTCTCTGTTCACAATGAAACGAGCGGAGGGCAGGTCTTCTGTCCTGCCCTCCGCCTGCGCTTCTCCAATACCGGGGTGGTAAAAGTCAGCCCGCCGTCTCAGCGTAAAGGCTGCCGAAATTGTCCGTCTCGAAGGTGAACAGATAGGAGGTCGTGGCGAACTGGGTGTCCACGATGTGGAAGCTCAAGCTGCCCTCCCCCTTCATGGCCTCCAGCACGGTGTTCACATACTGGTCGTCGATGAACAGCCGGTCGCCGCCGCAGTAGACGGTGCCGGACATCTCCACGTCGTTGCCGCTGGCGTCCCGCATGGTGACGGTATACTCATCCACATAATTGCTGGAGGAGTTTTTCACCTGGTTGCGGCCGTACTCGTAGAGGAAAAAGGCCACGCGGGTCTCGCCCTCGAACTCATCCGCCGCCATCCGGACCAGCAGCTTGGAGTTGGTGGTGGCGCTGTTGCTGAAGGTGCCCTCGAAGTAGGCGTTGTTGGTGATGAACCAGTCCTCAGTGGGCTGCTGGAAGTCGTCCACGTAGTGGTCCACGCTCCACAGGCCCTCGGTGGCGGAGGTCTCGCCGCTGCCGTCGCCGCCGGGTGCGGCGGCCCCGGCGGCGGCGCTCAGAGTGTACAGGTTATCGACTTCTATGGTCTTGGTGCCGTCGCTGTTGTACACGGTGGTAATCATGGACAGGTCGTCGTTGAAGCCGATGGAGAACTCGGCGGTCTCAAACTGCTCGGCCAGCTTGTTGGGGATATTGATATACAGAACGTAGTCCTGGTCGGTGTAGGCGTCGATCTCAAAGTACTTGTCCCGCTGGAAATTCATGCGCACATCGTGCTCGTCCAGCTCATAGCTGCCGTTCACCAGGGCGGAGAGGGAAAAGGCGCTGTCGGTGATGGCGCTGGTGGCCTTATTCTCGAAATGGCCCTTCACCACCACCAGCTTGTAACCGTCCTCTATGTACAGGGAGGTGGAGGAGTATTCGCTGGTGGAGTACTTGTACTCATCCAGCAGCTCCATGGAGTCAAAAGTCATCAGGAAGTTGTCGTTGTCAATGCTGTCGCCGATGGACAGCGGGATGGCCGTGGGACCGGGCTCCGGGGTGTCCGCGGGCTCGGGGGTGCCGGTGGGCTCGGCGGCCTGGCTGGGGGCGGCGGAGGGGACCGGCGATGCGGAGGGGGCGGGCGCCGGATCCTCCGGGCCGCAGCCCAAAAGGCCCAGCCCCAGGCAGGCCGCCAGCAGCAGGGAGAGCCACCGCCTCATACCAGCTGGATGGCGGCGGCCATGGAGCCCCGGTTGGTGCCCAGCTTCCGGTGGCTCCAGAACTTGTCGGGATTGCAGGAGGTGCACAGGGTGCTGACGGCGATGTGGTCCGGGTCCAGCCCGGCCTGCTCCAGCCGCATGGCGTTGATGGCCTTCAGGTCCACGGAAAACTTGCCGTTTTCCTTGATCTTGATATGATGAAGCACGGCGGTGGACAACGCGGCGGTCATGGCGTTGGGCACGTCCTCGTGGGTCTCGAAGCAGTCGGGGCCGATGCCGGGGCCCACGGCGGCCAGAATGTCCGCCGGATTGCAACCGTACACATCCCGCATACGATCCACAGCGGCGGTGGCGATGCCTGCGGCGGTGCCCCGCCAGCCCGCGTGGACGGCGGCGATCACCCGGCGCACCGGGTCGTAAAACAGCACGGGGATGCAGTCGGCGGAATAGATCACCAGCGCCACCCCGGGCAGGGCGGTCATCAGGCCGTCCGCCTCATAGCCCACCTTGTCGTAGGGGTCTGAGTGCAGGTCGGCGGTGGTGATGCAGCGCACCACGCCGCTGTGGACCTGATTGGTCATGGCCATTTTCCCGCCCTGGGCGCCGATGGCCCCCAGGAAGCGGCGGTAGTTTTCCCGGACGTGGTCGGGGTCGTCCCCCCGGCTCATGCCCAGGTTCAGGGACTCCCACATCCCCTCCGACACGCCGCCCAGGCGGGTGGAAAAGCCATGGACCGCGCCCCCGGCGGCGGCAATGCCGTCGGACTGGTAAAACGTCACGCCATTTTGGGTTTGCTCAACGATATTCATAGGCACTTCCTTTTCGCTGTAGGGGCGGATATCCTCCGCCCGCAAATACCAGAGAGCGCTTGTGTGGACACGGGCGGAGGATATCCGCCCCTGCAAGATCACGCATCCTTATGATATTCCGGGCAGGTGCACTTTTTCCACTTCAAGCCGGACCCGCAGGGGCAGGGGTCGTTGCGGCCGATTTTGACGGCCTTCTTCACCGGCTGCTTCTTCACGGCGCCGTCGCCGCCGGCGGATTGGCCGGTGATCCTGGCCACCCGCTCGCGCTTGATCTCCTCGTTGGTCTTGATGCGCACCGTAAACAGGCGGCGCACCGTCTCCTCCTGGATGGCGGCGATCATCTGCTCGAACATGTCGAAGCCTTCCCGCTTGTACTCCACCACCGGGTCGGACTGGCCGTAGGCCCGCAGGCCGATGCCCTGGCGCAGCTCGGTCATGGCGTC